>NZ_JBIVNO010000018.1:0-164251 GCF_044753645.1 Streptomyces sp. NPDC093261 | reverse complement strand
CGCCACCAGCATCTCGGCACGGGCCTTCTCGTGCGCGGGCGCGGCATCGCCCAGCTCGCCCAGTCGCTTTTCGACCTGGTAGGCAATCGCGTCCAACTCGTTGCGCGCATCGATCGCCTCGCGGAGCGACTGGTCCTCGCTCCGGTGGCGTTCGGCCTCCTGCACCATGCGCTCGACCTCGCTGCGATCGAGGTTGGAGCTCTCGCTGATGGTGATGCCCTGCTCCTTGCCGGTGTCCTTGTCGCGTGCGGTGACGTGGAGGATGCCGTTGGCGTCGATGTCGAAGGTGACCTCGATCTGAGGCTCGCCGCGGGGCGCCGGGCGGATGTCGGTGAGCTGGAACCGGCCGAGTACCCGGTTGTCGGCCGCGAGCTCACGCTCGCCCTGGAGGACGACGATGTCGACGGCGGGCTGGTTGTCGGCGGCCGTGGTGAAGGTCTCGGTACGGCGGACCGGGATGGTGGTGTTCCGCTCGATGATCTTCGTCATCACGCCACCGGCGGTTTCCACGCCGAGGGACAGCGGCGTGACGTCGAGCAGCAGGACGTCCTTGACCTCGCCCTTGAGGACCCCGGCCTGGATCGCGGCGCCCAACGCCACGACCTCGTCCGGGTTGACGGTCATGTTCGGGTCCTTGCCGCCGGTCAGCCGGCGCACCAGCGCCTGGACGGCGGGGATGCGGGTGGAGCCGCCGACGAGGATGACCTCGTCGATGTCGCTCTCGCCGACCTTGGCGTCCTCCATGGCCTGCTTGACCGGGCCGAGGCACCGCTCCACCAGGTCGCCGGTGATCTGCTCGAAGGTGGACCGCATGACCGTCGTCGTCAGGTGCTTGGGCCCGGAGGCATCGGCCGTGATGAACGGCAGGCTCACCTGCGTCTGCGTCACAGAGCTGAGCTCGGTCTTCGCCTTCTCCGCCGCCTCGAACAGGCGCTGCAACGCCTGCGGGTCCTTACGCAGGTCGATGCCGTTCTCCTTCTGGAAGCCATCGGCGAGGTGGTCGACCAGTCGGCGGTCGAAGTCGTCGCCGCCCAGATGGCTGTCCCCCGCCGTGGAACGCACCTCGACCACGCCGTCGCCGACGTCGAGGATGCTCACGTCGAAGGTGCCGCCGCCGAGATCGAAGACCAGCACCGTCTCGTGGTTCTTCTTGTCCATGCCGTACGCGAGAGCGGCCGCGGTCGGCTCGTTGATGATCCGCAGCACCTCCAGGCCGGCGATCCGGCCGGCGTCACGGGTCGCGGTGCGCTGAGCGTCGTTGAAGTAGGCGGGTACGGTGATGACGGCCTCCGTGACGCGCTCGCCCAGCTGCTTGGAAGCGTCGTCGGCCAGCTTGCGCAGCACCAGGGCGCTGATCTCCTCAGGCGAGTAGAGCTTGTCGCGCACCTTGAAGCGAGCGGCCCCGCCGTCCCCCTCGACGACGTCGTAGGCGACGGCCTTGGCCTCCTCGGAGATTTCGTCGTAGCGCCGCCCGATGAACCGCTTGGCCGAGTAGATGGTGCCCTTGGGGTTGAGGATGGCCTGGCGGCGGGCCAGCTGGCCCACCAGGCGCTCGCCGGTGTCGGTGAAGGCCACCACGGATGGTGTCGTGCGGCTGCCCTCGCTGTTCGGCACGACGGTCGGTTCGCCCCCCTCCCACACGGCGATCACCGAGTTCGTGGTGCCCAGGTCGATTCCGACTGCCTTGGCCATGAGGAGACTCCTTTCACAGCGCGGGCCGACGTTCGTCGGTGACCGTTCGTCCTCCGAGGGCTGTTCCGCGCTCGTTCAGATGGGGACGGGACCGCTGTATGACCGCCCGCTGCGCCAGGCCCCGCTCTGCGTGCGCGCCCCGACGCTCCCGAGCGGTCCGGCGAGCGGCCGGGGCGGCTCGTCCGCGGCCTCCTCGTCGGCGACGACGTCATACCTGCCGGCCCGCTCGGACCGCACCGAGGCGGAGTTTCGGCGACCCCCTGCGCTGCATGAGGCAGCAGCCCGAACCAGGCGCCGACGACCGCTCAGGGCGGGGAGCAGGCCCGAGACCACCGGGTTCACGCAGTCCGGCAATCCGAAGATCCGGCCGATGAGCACGCCGGGCAGTACACCGCCGGCCGCGCCGTGCTGCGCCGCCCTGCCGTACCCCCTGCGGGCAATCACTTGTTCGACCGGACGGAGATCCTGGCCGATGACGGCCACCCTGTCCACGGAAAAGCCCTGTTCGGACGGGGGGCCTACCGCGCATTCGACTTTCTGACGGCTCGGGTGGGAGACGATGATCCTGCGGGCCTGCTGGTTCATCGCCCAGTCCTTCCTGTCCCGGTCCGCCGAGCGGTTCCACACACCCAGAGTGGCAACCGGCCGGGGCGCCGCGCCTGCGCCCGGTGGAGTGAAAAGTGATGTGCCCGGTCGATACGTGAGGCCGAGGCCGCGGCTGCGAGCCGACGGGATGGGCTGCACACAGCGGGGTACTCAAGAGGTGGCCCAGCTGGTTCTCCGACGCCGGTGCGAACGAAGTGATCTCATGGCCGACTGTTCCGCGCATGGATTGTTCGATCGCCTCTCGAGCCAGGAGGAGAGCCGTTCCGTCGGCGGCGCTCCCCGTCGGGAAGACGAGCACAACGGATGCCACCGGCTGCCCCGGGACCTCGACCCACACGGGCTGCTGGCGCTGTCCCACCAGCTGTTCGGCAGCACGAACGGCAACCAGATCCTGTGGCTGGCCATGGCCCACGTCAGTGCCCTCGGCCCGTTCCGGGCCGAGGCCGGCTACCTCATGTCCGGCGACCGACTCGTCCGGGTCCCGTTGAACGAGGAGCAGGCCGGCGAGCCAGTCGACCGGGCGGTAGGTGAGCTGGCCGAGAACGACGGTCCCGTGGCCTTCCCCGAGCGGCGCTGGGGCTGGGCGTTCGGTCTGCGGGAGGCCGATCGCCTGCTGGGCTATCTGGTGCTGTCGTCCCGGCTGCGGCCCGGCCGGCGGGACCGCCAGTTGATCACCACGCTGGTACGGCTCACCTCGGCGGCCCTGTCCCTGGCGGCCGCGCGACGCCGGCAGTCCGAGGACGCCCGGGAGCTGTGTCGGCTGCGGGACGAGCGGGCCGCCGGACTGCGGGAGGTGCGTTCCCTGCGATCCGAGCTGCACCACCATCGGTTCGTGTACGAGGCGCTCGCCCATGTCGCGGCGCTGGGCGGGGGCGAGGACGCTCTCACCCGTGCCCTGTACGAGCTCACCGGTCTGCCGGCGCTGGTCGAGGACCGGTTCGGGAACCTGCGGTCCTGGACCGGCCCCGGACGGCCCTGCCCCTATCCGAGGCCGACCCCGGAGCGCCGGGAGGAGATGCTGCAGCAGGTCGCTCGTGGGACGGGGCCGGTCCGGGTCGGGGACCGGCTGGTGGTCCTGGCTCGGCCGCGGGGGGAGGTCCTCGGCGTGCTGTGCATTGTGGACCCCGACGAGACGGCGGACGAGCGCACCGAATTCGTGCTGGACCACGCGCTGCGGTCGCTCACCTCGGAGCTGACGCATCAGCGCGACCTGGCCGAGGTCGAGCTGCGGCTGCGGGGACAGCTCCTCGACGAACTGCTGGAGTGCACCGATGAGGCGAGCGCCTACGCCAGGTCCGCGGCCGTCGGCCACGACCTGCACCGGGCGCACTACGTCGTGGTGGTGAGCTGGCGAAGCGGGGCCGCCGACGACTCCTTCACGCGGGGTGTCGAACGAGCGGCGATCACGGCGGGTCTGCGACCGCTGGTGACCCGCCGTGACGACCGGGTGGTGCTGCTGACGGAGGTCAATCCGAACGGCGATGCTCTGCACGCGGCACTGACTCGAGAGCTTGGCACACCTTGTGGGGCGATCGGAGTGAGTCCGCGCTGCGACTCCCCGGGCAGCATTCCTCGCCGCTACCAGGAGGCACTGCGGGCGCTGGAGGTGCGCCAGCACTCGCGCGACCGGGAGGGCACGACATTCTTCGACGATCTGGGCCTGTACCGGATCCTGGGGCCCGGCAGCGATTACCGGGAACTCGAGGGGTTCGTGCGGGAGTGGCTCGGCCGGCTCATCGACTACGACGCGCGGCACGGCACGGACATGGTGGCAACGCTCGCGCGGTACTTCGACTGCGGCGGTAACTACGATGAGACCGCCGCCGCGTTGGCCGTCCACCGCAGCACCCTGCGCTACCGGCTCCAGCGCATCCGCGAGATCGGTGGCCGTGATCTCGCCGACGTGGACACTCGGCTCAACCTCCAGGTGGCAACCCGGGTGTGGAAGATCATGCTGGGCGGGCAGGGATGACCGTACCCACCGAAGGTGCGGTCCGGGCCGGGTGGCAGCCCGACCTGGTACGCATTGCGGCTTCGCGAACTCGGTCCGCACCCGAGGCGCCGCGCGCACGGATGGCTGCGCCTCACCATGCCGGTGCAAGAAGGGGGCAGCTCAGTCGCCCTGCGAGCACACCGGCGGTGACGGCGGCCGGCACATGCGAGGCCGGTTCGCGAGCGCGGGCGCGGGCCGGCGGACGACGCCGGAGCGGCTGCGGCAGAGCGGCCCGACCAGATCAGCCGCCCGGCGTGCCTCCGCCCGCCCTGCACGGGCGGGCTCAGCGGGCTCAGTCCTGCGCTGAGCCGTCCAACAGCCCGTGCAGATGAGCGGCGGCCACCTCGATGTCGGCGTAGTCGTTCTGGGCGGCGCGCGCTTCCGCGGAGAGCACTCCGCAGCGGTGCACCCGCTCCAGGTCCCCGTAGGGGAACTTGTAACGTGACTTCGTCCCCTCCCCGTGCCCGTCGTCGACCCCGAGGTGCCACCTGGCGTACCCGTCGATCCCGTGCTTCTCGATGTAGGCGTTCTCCTGCGCCGCCGACGGCCGGTGCTCGCTCCAGGCGTCCCGGTCGTCCCGGACCGCCTGCCCGTCCTTCACCAGCTTCTTCGCGTGGTCGTATCCCCGCTGGTTCAGCGTCACCGCCATGGGGGTCTCCTCTCTCGTCAGACCGGGTGGCGGAGTGCGGTCTCCACCGCTGTCACCACCGGTCCGGGGTACGGCGGCACGGCGGTGCCCTCGACCAGTACCGTCGGTGTGCCCCGCAGGCCGCGTTCGACCGCCCGTGCGGTCACGTACGGCGGCCAGTCGCGGTAGAGGCCGCCGCGCACACAGGACGCGAACGCACCGCCCAGCCCGGCCGACGCGCCGAGGGCGACCAGTTCGTCGTCGCTCAGCCCCGCGCCGCCCTCGGGTGGCTGGCCGGCGAAGAGCGCGTATGCGTACGCGACGAACCTGCCCTCGTCGGCCGCGCAACCCGAGGCCGCCGCGGCGCGGGTGGAGTACCGTGTGGTGGACATGTCGTCGAGGATGGCCACCGGGTGGTACGTGACGGTGATCCGGCCGTCGGCGACCAGACGGTCCACCACCGGCCCGGACGACTCGGCGAACATCCGGCAGTACGGGCACTGGAAGTCGATGTACTCGTCGAGTGCGACCGGCCCGTCGCCGACGACGACGCCGTCGCCGTCCTCGTTGGTGTGGGCCGGTACACGCTCCGGCCGTCGGCTGTTCAGCGGATACATGTGTCCTCCTCATCCAATGGGGTGTGCTCACGGTGAGAGGTGGCGCTGAACCCTTCCCATGCCAGGCATCGCCATCTCCTCGTGACCGGGCACTCCCGGCTGGCGGACGAGGAAGACCCGAGCGGTGCATCGATCCCCATGGCGACCTCGTGGGCCACCGGCACTCCGCCGTGCGGAAGTCCCAGGACGATGCGTCCCGGGGCGCCCCGGTGCTGGTCAGGGAGCCCGGAAGGGATCCGACCGGCGTCCCTGCAGTCGCGGAACAGACGGTCCTGCATGATCGCTCCTCATGCCGCGTGCCGTAGCCGGCCCCCTCCATCCCAGTGTCCTGCTCAGCTTCTGTGTCCGGGCGGCTGGGACAGGATCATCGGAACGGATTCCAAGGCGCCGGGCGGGGGCCCGGGGACAGCCGTGACCGTCGCCGGGCGGGGCCCGGGGACAGCGGCGGCCGTCGCCGGGCGGGGCCCGTGGCCGCGATTCCGGAGGAAGGGACGGAGATTTCTCACCCTCGGGGCGCGCGATTCCCGACGCCGGAGCGTGGGCGAACCCGTTGTAGGCCAGGTTGCCGGGAGGTCTTCGTCCGCCGGAGGCCCGGGCCGTGCCGTCGGGGGTGGCTACGGGGTTCGCGTCGTGGTGCTGAATTCGTCCAGACGCAACGCCGACTGAAGCGAGCTGTCCAACTCTTCGATGATGTGGGCTGCGTTGGCCAGCACCGTGCCGTTGAGTTCCCAGTTGCGGGGGTCCTGCGTGCGCAGCTGCGCGGAGATGCGTTCGCGGGCCTCACGCGCCTCCAGCAAGGACTGGACGAGGTCGGCCTCGGCGCGCTCGGCCTCGGCGACCGCCACCGCCGCGGTGACCAGACCGAAGCGTTCCACGGCGTCGGCGAGGTGGGTCAGCAGCCGATACAGCAGTGCTGCCACATCTGGGCTGTACAGAGGCTCGTGCGGTTGCCGTTCACGGCCGAGGTCGCTGAGCGAGCGCAACAGGGTGCGCAGGCTGACCGAGCAGCGCTCCAGGCTGTCCAGGCCGCTGCGCAGAACCCGCGCGGCGTGGCGTACGGGCCGGGCCCGCGGGTTGAACCGCATGCTCTCCTCCGCTCTCACGAGCTCCCGCTCCACCCGGATGATCTCCCGGTCGAGACGGTGCGCCGAGCGCAGCCAGGCTTCTGTCCGGTCCCGGCCGGCCCCGGCGGTCACCTCCCGGGCCACCTCACGCAGCAGGCCGGCCATCCTGGTGGCCAGATCCTGGACGGCCTCGCCTGCCGGTTGGACGTATGCAGGTGGAGGAATCGCCAGGTTCAGCAGGACGCCGGCCCCAGCGCCGATCAGCGCCTCCGTCAGGTGGTTGAGGGCGCTGGTGGCCGGGTGGACGACACCGAGCACCAGCAGGGCGCTGACCGCTACCTCCGGCACCAGGTACCCCAGGTGAAGGAGGTGGCCGACGGCCAGTGAGACAAAGACCAAAACCCCCAGGCTCCACCAGGTCAAGCCGGCAAGGTTGGTGAAGAAGACAGCGATCAGCAGCCCGACGATCACGATGACGATGCGTTTGATCCCGGTGACCAGGGTGGCGTAGAGGGAGACCTGGACGACGAGTACCGCGGTCAGTGGGGCCAGCAGCGGAGGCCGGTCGGCCGAGACATGCAGCGCGGCCACATACGCGAGCACGGCGGCCACCGTGGGACGCAGCGACCGGGAGATCGCGGGATCGCGCCGCTTCCTGATTAGTTCGAGCACGGGGATGCCGACGGGTGTCCTGACCATGGCTCGCCGTCCCGGGATGCCGCACGGTCAGAGCAAGAGGGCGAACAGGCTCATGACCTGCTCCCAATCAGGGGTCAGGGGATGCCGGCGTTCCGGGTCGATGATCCTGAAGGAACGGGCCATCGCGACGCTCAGGCCGCCTGCGACGGCCGGCAGCTTGCCCTTGGTCTCCTCGCTGATGGACGTCTCCAGAGCAGGATGAGCGGCCATCTGCTCAAGCAGGGGCGTGAGCTCGATCTCTTCGTCGAGGTCTTCGAACAGGTCGATGCTCTCTTGCAGTCCTTTGGTGATGGGCAAGTCCTGCGGCTCGATGATGTCGCGGCCGTTGGCCTTCGCCTTCGCCTGGGCGATCAGGAACAGGTCATAGATCTTCTGGTCGATGAAGTCGCTGTAACGCTTGAGGTCGTCCTTGTCGACGGTCAGCCCGGCCGCTGTCCGGAAGAACCGCTCGAACTTGGTCACACCCATGACTGGCACAGTGATCACCTCTTGGAAAGGGAGCGGACCGGGCGGCCCGTTGAAAGCACGGCCAGGGAGACGCTGCCTCTGCCTGGAGACTCTCTTGAATCAGCCGGACAGCCATCGCGCCCTCCGTGAAGACCTCCGAGGGGTGGGCGTCAGCGTCATGGCACCAGGCTCAGGGCAGGACCGGAATGCGGATCCCTCCCGCGTGTAATGCTTGCAGCACACATCGGAGCGGTGCCCACCCGGGCCCTCGACCACATCGCAGCGGATGCCTCGGCCACTGAACCCGACGCTCGATGAAGCTCGACACCTCCATCCAGTGTCAGCCTGGTCGGTGCGCTCTTCGATGGGATGGACCTGAGGGGACGAATTACGTGACCGGGACGGACCTGGGAGGTCAAGACAGCCATCCGGTCAGTTACTTTTGTCCGCTGCGGCGACTCGCGTGAGATCATCCGTCCATGAGCAGCGATCTGGAAGTAAGTGCTCTGGCGATCAATGTCGCGATCCCGCAGGCGCTCCGCTGGACGGACACTCGACGCGGTGAAGCGTTCACGCTGACCACACTCAACGTCCGACTGCTCCCGGATGGTCACCTCGCCGTGAAGGCCTATGGCAGACCAGTCGGTGGTGGTCGGGGCGCATACGTCTCGTTCCCTGTCCCCGATGATCCCGAACTGGCGGCCATGGTCTCCGACGCCGCCAGCCGTGCCGGGGTGTTGTGGGCCGCCCACCGTGGTCTGGGCTGATCCAACTGACTGACGATGAAGGGGAGTTCATCAAGCCATACCTGCCGATCGGAGAGTACGGGCCGTACCCCGAGCGGCTGCGACAGCAGTTCGAGGGCGTGATCTGGTGGTTCAAGACCGGCGGGCAGTTGCGCCGGTGCCTCAGCGGGCCGAGGGGATGGCGGCGTCGGTCCTCGCGCCGGACCATCAGCGGATCACGTCCACATTTGGATGCACCGACCTCCTCGAAAACGCCGACGGCTCCCTCATCCCCCGAGCACGGGCCGAAGTAACGTCAGGGTGCATGGCGTCTGTGTGCACCTTCTTCGGCCCACCCGCGATCACACTCCTCCTGTTCGCCGTTGGGGCATTCCCGTACGCGTTCTGGGTGACCAGGAGGAACCCCTCGCAGCCGGCCCGCCGGGCTGTGATCGGGACCGCGGCAGCGACCGCCGCCTATGGAGCCGGAACCCTCTACGGGCTCGCCTTCACGAACCCGCTTGACGTATGCGGGGACAAGACCGGCGACGGCGTGTACATGGATGCCGGACGGGACTACACCCTGACCTCGGTGCGCGTGGACCGCTTCCCTCCGTCCATCACCTGCCACTGGACCAGCGGCCACGGCACCGAAGAGGTGTGGTTCTGGGCCCCGCCCCTGCTGTACGCGGGGCTGGCCTGCTCCGTCGTCTGCTCCGCCCTGCTTCTCATCAACCACTACGAGTACAGAAAGACCCTCGTAAACCAGCTTGACGCGTGGAGAGTCGTGCTCACGGCCTGAGGCCGATCTCGGCGTGGAGGGGTTGCTCTGGCAGGTGAACTCGGCCGCCGGCCATGACGAGCCGTATGTCTTGAAGGGCCTTGAGGGCATCGAGGGGGTTGCCTCCCACCACCACAAGATCGGCCCGGTATCCGGGACACAGGCGCCCCGTGTCGTGGGCGATGCCAAGGGCGCGCGCCGCCTCGATCGTGGCGGAGGCGATGACCTCCATCCTGGACAGCCCGATGTACTCGAAGAACTCCAGGCCGGCGGCGAGGCCGCCGAAGCCGGAGCGTGGTACGCCCGCGTCGGTGCCGGCGATGAGGCGTACGCCCTGTTCAGCCATCCGGCGTGCGGGAGAGAAGAGTTCCCGGGCCCGTTCGGGGCCGATCCGCTCGGCGAAGGACCGCCAGTTGGGGTGGGCGGCCGGGCACACGCGGATGCCCTTGGCGACGATCTGTGCGACGAGGTCCTCGCGCAGATCGACCCCGCTGCCCTCCGTGACCCAGGTGCAGTGCTCGATGGTGTCGACGCCCGCGGTGATGGCCGCGGCGATTCCCTCGGTGCCGTGCGCGTGGGCGGCGACCGGCAGGCCGGCCCGGCGGGCCTCCTCGACGGCTGCAGCGAGTTCCTCCGTCGTGAACTGAGGCTCCCAGATGGCGGGGCCGCCGTGGGTCAGGCCGCCGCCGGTTGCCATTACTTTGATCACATCCGAGCCCTGCCGTGCGTTGCGTCGTACGGCTTCCCTGATCTCCCCGGCCCCCTGGACCTCGCCGCCGAGGAACCAGCAGTGGCCCTGTTGCGAGGTCAACGGTGTGCCGGCCGCGAGGATCCGGGGTCCGGCCTGTCGGCATGCCGCTGTCTCGTCCCGGAGGCGGAAGGCGAGGCCGCCGCGGTCACCGAGATCGCGGATGGTGGTGATGCCGGAGTCCAGAAGCTGCCGGGCGCGGGTCGCCATGTCCCCAAGGAGTGCCGCGTCGTCGCTCTCGCGCAGGGAGCCAACGGGATCGGAACTGCCGTCGAAGGCCAAGTGGACGTGGCAGTCGATGAGACCGGGAAGCACGGTGGCGTCCGGGAAGGACAGCGTCCGGTGGCCTGGCCCGACCTGCGCTTGGACGTCGGTGCGTCGGCCGGCGGCGGCAATGGTGTTCCCGGCGATGAGGACCGCGGCGTCCTCCACGTGCTCGTCACCGGGTCCGAGGAGCATGTGTCCTGCGGTAATCAGAATGTCAGCCACGCCGACTCCCTTGGTCTTCCGTTCGTTTTTCCCGCTCGGTGCGGTGTGAGGCGCTACGGCGCAGCGCGTCCGACAGCATGACGAGTTGTCGTACGTCCGCGTCCAGGCCCTTGGCCTGCGGTACTGCCACGGCGACTGCGCCGTGCGGCGCTTCCCGGTCTTCCGCCTGGGCCGCGAGGGCCGCACACAATCGGTCAGCCAGGAGATCGGCCGATGACGCGGAGAGGTTCGTGGCTGTCATCTCCGTCCGCCGGCTGAGGTAAGGACTGATGCGTACCGACCCGTCGCGGCACTCGATGGCCCGGCGGTAGTAGCGGCGGTCCACTCCGTGCGACCGGCGCAGCGTAGCCCACGGACTGATGCGGTTCCGGGGCAGGGCGTCCTGGGGGTACGCCTCGTGCAGCAGGCTCCACAGTGGATACAGGCGGTGGTACATGCCGCGACGGTGCCGACGTAGACGCATGACGGACAGTCGCGCCCGGGCGGCCGGGTAGCAGGCCCCTACGAGGACATGACCTGGGGCGCGCTCGTCGTCGAGCTCCTCATCGCCATCTGCATCCTGGGCTCGGACCGCCGGCGCGAGGTGGGCCTGGTGCTCGACATCCTGCTGCACGGCTCGATCATCCTGCTGATGGGCCTGTGGAGCTTCGCACTCGTGATGATCGGCTGCTCGGTCGTCGCGTCGATGCCGCTGCTGCGTACGTCGCGGGCCGCGACGCCCGGCGAGGGAGCTCAGAGCGAGCAACTCTTCGCTGAGGAGGGGACGGATGACAGCTCAGTCGAACGCTCTTCGGCAGTGCTACGTTGAACCGGTGGCCGAGCTGGAAGTCCTCAATGTCTGTGCGGGCTACCGGGGGCGACCGGTGCTCCGGGACGTCAACCTGAAATACGGTACGGGAATTCACGTACTGCTCGGCCCGAACGGCGCAGGAAAGACAACGGCGTTCCGTGTGTTCGCCGGGATTCTCGCCCCCTTCGAGGGAACCGTCCTCGTGGACGGCGCCGACCCGAACGCCCGGGCGGAGGTCAAGTCCCTGATCGCCCTGGCCACCCACCGCTCCGCGCTCGCGCCGCGGCTGAGTGTCGTGGACAACCTGCGGTACTGGGCACGCGTCCTCGGCCTGCCACCGGCTCCTTCCGAGGAGCGGATCGCGGACGTCCTGGACCTGCTCGGCCTCACCAGGCTCGCGGACCGCCGCATCGGCAGCCTCAGCCGCGGCCAGAACCAGCGAGCGGGCCTGGCCAAGGCGCTCCTGGGACAACCGCCGATTCTGCTCCTGGACGAGCCGATGTCGGGCCTCGATCCGGCGACGACGGACCGGCTCATCACCTGGCTGCGGACGTGGGCGGACCAAGGACGCACGATCGTCGTCTCCACGCACGCCCTGGCCGACGCCTACCGCTTCGCCGACGACGTGACAGTGCTGCAGGCCGGACGTGTCGCAGGGCGAGGCGAGCCGGCCGCGCTGCGCAGCGCCCTGCTCGGGAGCGCCTACCGGCTGCGCATCCGGGGCTCCGGCGACCTCCCGGCGGTCCTCGACCGACTCGGCCACCGCTACGAGCGGCAGCCGGGCGCCGTAGTCGTGGAGGTGCCCGACGAGGGGGCGGCGGAGACTCTGGTCGCCGACCTGGTGAGCGAAGGCATCGGCGTGCGGGAAGTGGTACCCGCCCGGAACCCGCTGGAGGACGTGTACGAGCAACTGCAGACGGAAGGCGCATCCCGTGACGCGACGTAGCCTGCCCTGGGGCGTGATCCAGGCCAGGATCCTGATGTCCGCGCTGCTGTGGCGGATGAGGCGGGAGCGGCTGCGAAACTTCGCCACGGTCTTCCTGCCTTTCGTGCTGACCGTCGCCTCCGTGGTGGCCCTGCCCCTTCTGTCCGACGACTCGGACATGAACGGCGCGGCCGGCAGCGCCCGGCTCGGCCTGCACTACGGGGCGCACGGGGACACGGTCGCGGCCGGGCTGCTACTCGTCCTGATGCCCGGCGTCGTCGCCCTGCACGGCACGGTCGGCGCGGGCCTCGCGGTGCGCAACGTGGTCGGCGCAGAGGCCGGTGTCGGCGCGCTTGAGGCAATGCTCGGCGCCCCGTACAACCCGGCGAGCATCGCAGGCGGACTCCTCGGCTATGCACTCGTCGTCACGACGGGGCAGTGGGCGGTGATGAGTACGCTCGGCGCGCTCGCTCTCGCGCTGTCCAGCGCCCTGCATCACGACAGCCTCAGGCCGGACGCCGGCTATCTGACCCTCGCCCTTGTGCTCCCACTTCTGGCCACCTGGGCGGGCGCGGCCCTCGCCCTGCTGCTCAACCTGCTGTTCCCGCGCCTGTCCCAGCCCGGCGCCGGCGCCCTTGCGGGCAACGGCGGCGGCCTCGTCAGCCTGGCCGCGATGCTGCCGGGCTTCGGCGCCCTGCTGGCGATGGCCATCGCCCTGGACCCCCTGGGGCCGACAAGGCTGCTGTGGTACGCGGGCGGGGTGACCGTACTGATCATGGCGAGCAGCCTGATCGGCATCGCGAGGGGTTTCCGACCGGAGTCGGTGCTGTCCTCGTCGGCGTGAGCCATGTCAGGGCAGGGCGGCAAATCGACGTCATCAAGCAGACAGGCAACCAGGCAAGGAATGGTGATGGTCATGGTGAACGTTGTCGTCGACATCCGTCCGTCGCTGGTGGCGCTGGCGTTCCACCGTGCCTTCACCAGGCCGGTGGTGGAGATCGACGGCGTCGAGCGGCCCGCGAGGTGGGGGACGACGGAGGTGCCGGTCGAACCAGGAGACCACGAGATCGCCGTGTTCTTCCGCTACAAGGGCCGGCGCTCGGCCCGACTCGGCGTGGGAACCGGGGAGTTCACCGTGCGGGACGACACACGCAGCCGGCCGCGGGTGACGGCCCGACTCGGTCCGCGCAACGGCAGCAGTTTCAAGGTCACGTCCCTCTGAGGCGCCAAGAGGGCAGGGAGACATGGTCAGGAAGTCGATCGTGCGGTGCGCGGCGGGACATCTCTACACGGCTACATGGATACCGTTCTTCGGTATCAAGTCCCTACGTCTCACCCCGTCCACGCGCTGTGCGCGCTGCCCCGTCGGGAAGCACTGGGCGGTGGTCAGCAGGCCGGATCCGTCGGCCCTCACCGAGGAGCAACTCTCCGGAGCCCGGTCGTACGACGCGGGGTGGATGTAGGCGCGGCGCAGAACCGGGGTGGAGACCGGGTAACTGCGGGTCCCCTTCGAGTCCGCGCCGTGCATCTATCGGTGGTGGGGCGGGTGAGGCGGGGCCGGGGGGATGGTGGCGGTGCTGGGGGCCGGTTCGGGCCAGACGAGCAGGACCGGGCAGGGGGCGTGGTCGACGACGAAGCGGCTCGCGGGGCCGAGGCTGTGGGGTCCCAGGCGGGAACGGTCGCCGTCCCGGGCGAGGACGAGCAGATCGGCGCCTTCGGCGGCGGCCACGACCTCCCGTTCGACGCGGCCGGTACGCTCCTGCCGGGCGCACGGCCGTCCCAGGCGCTCCGCGGCCGCGGTCAGGAGCCGTTCGCCGGCGGCCGAGGCCAGGTGCTCCAACGCGGTCCCGGGGTCGCGGGCGGGGTGGGCGCGGCCGAGCAGACCGGCGTAGGCGCCGTGGGCGGCGCCCGGCGCGCAGGGGTCGGCGACATGCAGCAGCGTGATGTCGGCGTGCTCGGGGGCATGGGCCCTGGCGGCGTCCACACAGGCGGGCCAGGTGCCTTCGACGATCCAGGCGATGACGGTCACGGTGTTCGGCCTCCGATCACACGGGCAAGGCCCACAGTGCCACTCGGGTGACCGTTCCCGCACCCGGGCCGGCGCCGGTCGCCCCGCGGCCCGTCCGCTTCACCCCCCGCTCGCGTGCCGGGCGTCCTCGCCGTGGGCCGCCCACAGGCCCCGCACATGGCCCAGATGCCGCGTCATCACTTTCCGTACGGCCTCCTCGTCCCCGTCCAGGAGGGCGTCCAGGAGTTCGAGGTGCTCCTGCGCCGAGGCGAGCAGCCGGCCGGCCTCCACCAGAGCGGTCAGCCCGTAGAGGCGGGACCGCTTGCGCAGATCGCCGACGACCTCCACGAGGTGGGCGTTGCCGGCGAGCGAGAGCAGACCGAGGTGGAAGCGGGTGTCGGCCTCGACATAGGCGATGAGGTCCCCGGCGGCCGCGGCGGAGACGATCTCCCGCGCGGCCGGCCGCAGGGCCTCCAGCGAGACACGGTCCGCGCTCCCGGCCAGTTCGACCGTGGTCGGGATCTCGATGAGCGAGCGGATGTGGGTGTACTCGTCGAGCTGCTTCTCGGAGACGGCGGTGACCCGGAAACCCTTGTTGGGCACGGTGTCGACCAGACCCTCCTTGACCAGATCGAGCATGGCCTCGCGCACCGGGGTCGCCGAGACGCCGAAGCGGGCGGCGAGAGTCGGCGCGGAGTAGACCTCGCCGGGGCGCAGCTCTCCCGCGACGAGAGCGGCGCGCAGGGCGTCGGCGACCCGCTCGCGATAGCTGCTCTTCTTGCCGCCCAGCGTGGGCAGGGCGGGAGCGGCGGACGGCGAACCAGTGCGCGGGGCGGCCATGGGGTGTCTCCTTGTACGGGCACCTGTGGGGTGCGGGAACGGGCATCGCACAGGCCGGTTCGGCAGATGGTGCAATGTCACGCACCACGAGTATCCCAGGCGGGGGAGCGACGGTGTGCGGCCCCGTCCGGCTACAGGACGAACCCCGCCGGGAACGGGTCCTGAGGGTCCAGGAGGTACTGCGCCGTGCCGGTCACCCACGCCCGTCCCGTGAAACTGGGCAGCACCGCGGGCAGGCCGGCCACCTCCGTCGTGCCGAGCAGCCGCCCCGTGAACCGCGTCCCGATGAAGGACTCGTTCACGAACTCGGTGTGCAGGGGGAGTTCACCGCGAGCGTGCAGCTGGGCCATGCGTGCGCTGGTGCCCGTGCCGCAGGGGGACCGGTCGAACCAGCCCGGATGGATGACCATGGCGTGCCGGGACCGCCGCGCGGTGGCTCCCGGCGCGTACAGATGGACGTGATGGCAGCCGCGGATCGTCGGGTCCTCCGGATGGACGGGCTCCTGCTCCGCGTTGACGGCGTCCATGAGCGCCAGCCCCGCCGCGAGGATGTCGTCCTTGTGGGAGCGGTCGAAGGGCAGCCCGAACTCCTCCAGCGGCAGGACCGCGTAGAAGTTGCCGCCGTAGGCGAGGTCGTACGTCACCGTCCGCCCGTCCGGCAGGGTGGCCTTGCGGCCGAGACCGACGGAGAAGGACGGCACGTTCCGGAGGGTGACGGACCTCGCGGCACCGCCCTCGACGGCTACCTCGGCGACGACGGGACCCGCCGGGGTGTCCAGGCGGATGGTGGTCACCGGTTCGATGACCTCGACCATCCCGGTCTCCACGAGCACCGTCGCCACGCCGATCGTGCCGTGTCCGCACATCGGCAGATAGCCCGAGACCTCGATGTAGACCACGCCCCAGTCGCAGTCGGGGCGCGTGGGCGGCTGGAGGATCGCGCCGCTCATCGCCGCGTGTCCGCGCGGCTCGTTCATCAGCAACCGCTTGAGGTCGTCGCGGTGTTCACGGAACCACAGCCGCCGTTCGTTCATGGTGGCGCCGGGAATCGTGCCGATGCCCCCGGTGACCACCCGGGTCGGCATCCCCTCGGTGTGGGAGTCGACGGCGTGCAGGACAAGCTTGCTGCGCATGACCGGTCTCCTTCCGCTCGGTGCGCCGGTTCAGCCGAGTCCCGCGGCCACGGCCTGTTCCGTGACGGCCCGGACGGCTCTCTCCTGCTCGGGAAGCAGAGGGACCCGCGGAGGGCGCACGGGACCGCCGTACCGACCGACGACGTCCATCGACAGTTTGATCGCCTGGACGAACTCCACCCGTGAGTCCCAGCGCAGCAACGGGTGCAACTGCCGGTACAGCGGGAGCGCGGTGTCCAGGTCGCCGGCGACCGCCGCACGGTACAACAGCACCGCCGCCCGGGGCAGTGCGTTCGGATAGCCGGCCACCCATCCCTTGGCACCCGCGACCGCGAGTTCCAGCAGGACGTCGTCGGCACCGATCAACAGGTCGAGTCCCGGGGACAGTTCGGCGAGACGCCAGGCGCGCCGGGGATCACCCGAGAACTCCTTGACCGCCTGGACGAACCCCTCGGCGTGCAGCTTCGCGAGCAGCTCGGGGACCAGGTCGACCTTGGTGTCGACCGGGTTGTTGTACGCCACGACCGGCACCCCCGCCCTCGCGACCTCCGCGTAGTGGGCGAGCACGGACCGCTCGTCGGCGCGGTAGGAGTTCGGCGGCAGCAGCATCACCGACGCACAGCCGGCGTCGCGCGCCTGCTCGGCCCAGCGACGGGCCTCCGCCGATCCGTACGCCGAGACCCCGGGCATCACCCGCGCCCCGCCGACCGCGGACACCGCCGTCTCCACGACCTTGGCGCGCTCCTCGGGGGTGAGGACCTGGTACTCGCCGAGCGAACCGTTCGGCACGACGCCGTCACAGCCGTGCTCCACGAGCCAGGCACAGTGCTCGGCGAATCTGCCGTGGTCGACGGTGAGCCGGTCGGTGAACGGCAGCGCGGTGGCCACGAGGACGCCGTGCCAGGGCCGGTGCTGCGGGACGGTCATGGGCGATCCCCCTGGATGGTGTGTGACATATTACCTGTGGCCATGGTCCTGCCCCTCGCTTTGCGGTGGTCGGTACCTCGACTCTCAGTGTCGGTGCCCTGCACCTCAACTGAGCCCTTCCGCTTGCTGCTGCCCTCCCTCCCGCTGTGACCGCTCCTGTCGTCGCTGCCCTCCCTCCCGCTGTGACCGCTCCTCTCGCCCCTGCCCTTCCTCCGGATCCCGGGCGAGCACGCCCAACGGCACCGGCCGGGCGAAGGGTCTGCGCGTCACCGCCTCCGCGCATCCGGCCACCCCGGCGACCGCGGGCCCGCACATCCGGCCCTGGCACCAGCCCATCCCGGCCCGGGTGAGCAGCTTGACGGTCCGTAGATCGCCGGCGCCGAGATCACGGACGGCCTCCCGTACGGCCCCGGCCCGCACCTCCTCGCAACGGCACACCACCGTGTCGTCGGTGACCTGCTCGGCCCAGCCCACGCGGGGCGCGTAGGCACGGTCGAGCGCGGCGGCGAACCTCCTGAGCGCGGCCCGGCTCCCGGCGGCGCGCTCCCCACCGCGTGGATCGGGTGCGGCGCCCGCGAGCCGCGCGGCGATCGACCGCCCGGCGAGGTGCCCCTCGGCGAGCGCGAGCGCCGCGCCGCCGACACCGGTGGCCTCGCCCGCCGCCCACACCCAGGGGACGTCGGTGCGCTGCTCGTCGTCGACGTGCACGCGGCCGCCGTCGACACGGCAGCCCAAGGTCTCGGCGAGGTCGGTGTGCGGCAGCAGGCCGTGCCCGACGGCGAGGGAGTCGCAGGGGATACGGCGCCCGGTGCCGGGCCGTACGCGACCGTCGGCGTCGAGCGCGGCCACCGTCACCGCCGCCAGCCGGCCGGTGCCATGGGCCTCGACCACGGTGTGGCGGACAAGGACCCGTACCCGGTGGCGCAGCAGCCGGGCCCCGTACCCCGCCGCCTCGACCACCTTCCCGGGCCCCGCGGCCAGGGCCCGGGCCTGCCGGGCGAACCGTCCGGGGTCGGCGGACTCCACCAGCGCGGCGACCGTCGTCCCCGCCGCCGCGAGCCCGGTCGCCACCGGCAGCAGCAGCGGCCCGGTCCCGGCCACGACCGCCCGGCGCCCGGGCACCACGAGTCCGCCCTTGAGCATGGCCTGGGCGCCCCCGGCGGTGACGACCCCGGGCAGGGTCCAGCCGGGGAAGGGCAGCACCTTCTCATAGCCTCCGGTGGCCAGCAGCACGGCCGCGGCGCGCACGACGACCGGCTCCTCCTGCTCCGGCCCGAGCAGCGCGTGCACGGCGAAGCCCGAGGACTCCGCTTCCACGCACCACACATGATGATCCCTGAGATGATCGATGCGCCGGGCGGCGATGTGCCGGCCGAGCCCCTCGCGCAGCCGGCTCCAGGCACGCCCCTGCCGGTGCGGGTGCCGTGCCCCGAGCGAGGCGGCGGGCTGCCGGTAGTACTGGCCGCCCGCCTCGGGCGCGGCGTCGACCAGGGTGACGCGTACGCCCCGCGCCGCCGCCGCGAGTGACGCGGCCAGCCCCGCCGGGCCCGCGCCGATCACCGCGAGGTCAGTCCGCATACCCGGTCCCCTCCTGTGCGCGGATCGCGTCGCCGGGGCGCGCCGGCACAAGGCAAGCTCGCTGGTTCGGCCGGTCGTTGACGGTCACCAGGCAGTCGAAGCAGACGCCGATCCCGCAGAGGACCCCGCGCGGCCGGCCCTCGAACCGGGTCGTCCGCCAGGAGGTGATGCCCGCCGCCCACAGCGCGGCGGCGACCGTCCAGCCGGGCCGGGCCTGGATCTCGCGGCCGTCGAAGGTGACCGTGAAGGCGGGGTGCGGCCACGGCCGCGCGGAGCTCAGGGGGTTCATCGGTCCTCCTGTTCGAAACGCTCCGGACGCAAGGACGCGAGGTCGAGTTCGGGCACCCCGCCGCCGAGCAGCCGCGCGATCAACTGTCCGGTGCCGGTGGCCAGTCCGATCCCGGCGCCCTCGTGGCCGCAGGCGTGGAACAGGCCCGGGACCCGCGGATCCGGGCCGATCGCGGGCAGATGGTCGGGCAGATACGGCCGGAAGCCCGAGTAGGCGCGCATCGCCCGCACTCGCTCCAGGAAGGGGAAGAGCCGGGTCGCGCCCGCCGCCAGCGCCCGCACCGCCGGCAGCGAGAACGACCGGTCGAACCCCACCCGTTCGCGGCTCGCGCCGATCAGGACGGGTCCGGCGGCCGTGCCCTCGACCACCGGCGAGGTCTGGAGGGCCGCGGAGTCGCTCGCCACGTCCGCGACATAGTCGGCCGCGTACACCTTGTGCCGGATCCTGCGCGGCAACGGCTCGGTGACGAGGACGAATCCGCGGCGGGGCAGCACCGGCAGGCGCACACCCGCCCGTGCGGCCAGTTCCCCGCCCCAGGTCCCCGCGGCGTTCACGACCGCCCCCGCGAGGATCATCCCCCGGTCCGTCCGCACTCCGCGCACGGCCCCACTCGGTGTGCGCGGCACCTCGGTCACCGTCCGGCCGGTCAGCAGCCGGGCGCCCGACGCCCGTAGCAGATGGGCGGCGGCGAGGGCCGGCATCACCTGGCAGTCCTGCGGGTAGAGCACACCGCCCGCGAGTCCCGGCGCCAGATGCGGCTCCAGCTCATGGAGCCCCTCGGCGCCGACCTCCACCGCGGTCACTCCGGCCGCCCGCTGCCCGGCGGCGAAGTCGGTGAGGGCGGTGAGCGCTTCGGGGGACGAGGCGACGACGACACCGCCCTTGGCCTCGTACTCGACGGCCGGTCCCAGCTCCTTGGCGAGGTCGGCCCACAATCTCAGTGAGAGCAGGGCGAGTTCCAGCTCCGGTCCGGGTGCCTTGTCGGAGACGAGCAGATTTCCCTCGCCCGCCCCGGTGGTGCCGCCGGCCACGGGCCCGCGGTCCACGAGCACGACGTCGAGCCCGGCACGGGCGGCATACCAGGCGCAGGCCGCGCCCACCATGCCGGCGCCGACGACCACGACATCGCAGGTCAGTCGCTCGGTCACGTCAGTACTATGTCACATGGCTCCCTGACCGGCGCAAGCCCCCGGCAACCCCTGTCCCTGTGCCGCCCGCCAACTTTCGCCCACGGGACCGCATAAGAGGGCCATGGGCGGCTGACAGCACCTCCTCAGAGGGTTCTTGCTTCTTTTATTGACAGCGGAAAAGAAGGGTCCTAGGTTCCGGGGCCATGCCGCCGACTCCCCGGACGGAGGCGTTCCCGGCGCACACGCCGGCCGCCTCGCAGGTCTTCACCACCGTGCTCTCCCACGGTCCGCTCACCCGCTCGGACATCGGCGGGCGGGCGGGGCTGTCGGCGGCCGCGGTCACCAAGGCCGTCCGGCCCCTCATGGAGGCCGGTTATCTGGTCGAGAACGCCGAGGACCCGGGCCAGGAGGCCCGCCCGTCCCTGGGCCGCCCGGCCAACCCCGTGCGGGTGGACGGCGGACGGGCGCTGTTCATCGGCGTGAAGATCACCGGCGACGAGATCATCGCCGTGCTCACCGATCTGTGCTGCCGTATCCGCTCCGCCCGGCATCTGCCGCTGACCGCCCGGGAACCCCGGCGGGTCCTGACGGCGGCGGCCGAGCTGGTGCGCGAACTGCTCGCGGAGGCCAGCGGGTTCGGCGTGCCGGTGCTGGGTCTCGGACTGGCGGTCTCGGGCGACGTGGACCGCGCGGCCGGCGTCGTGCGCTACTCGCCCTTCCTGGAATGGCGCGACATCCGGCTCGCCGAGCTGATGGGGATGACCACCGGACTGCCGGTCACCGTCGACAACGACGTCCGCGCGCTGACCGTGGCCGAGCAGTGGTTCGGCGCGGGCGTGGGACTGTCCGACTTCGCCCTGGTGACGGTGGGCGCCGGCATCGGCTGCGGTCTCGTCGTGCACGGGCAGGTCGTCTCCGGCGCCCACGGGGTGGCGGGCGAGATCGGGCATGTGGTCATCGACCCGGCCGGGCCGCTCTGCCACTGCGGCAACCGCGGCTGTGTCGAGGCCATCGCCGCCGACTCCGCGATCGTCGCCGCGGTGCGCGAGGCGACCGGCGTGGCCGTCGCCGACGCCGCCGCGGCCCTTGACCTGGCCCACCGGGGCGACCAGGGCGCCCGCGACGTCTACACCCGCGCGGGAGAGGCGATCGGACGGGCCATCGGAACCGTCGCCAACCTGTTCGGACCCGAACGCGTGATCATCTCCGGGGAGGGCCTTGCCGCCTACGACCTGTTCGCCGAGCAGATCCGCGACACGTTCGCCGCGTCCGCGTTCGGCACGGCCGCACAGTGCGACCTGCGGACCCACCCGCTTCCCTTCGACGAGTGGGCGCGCGGAGCCGCGGCCACCGCCATCCAGTCCTTCATCCGGCCGACAACACGCCACTGATCCCCCCCCCGGGCGCCCCCCGCAACGGGCACCCCGAGACCCCGGTCGCGTGCGGTGCCCCTGACGCCCGCGACCGCCGGCACGACCGAGCCGCCCCACCCCAACCCACAGGAGGTACGGCCCGTGCGGTCATCCTCGTACTCCGTCCTGCCCGCCCGCATCCTGAGAACCGCGATCGTCCTGGCCACCGCCGCCGGACTCGCGACAGCCGTCCCCGCCGCCCACGCGGGCCCGGCACACACCGGCTCCGGCACCGCCCACGCCGTCCCCGCCGCCCACGCCGAGGGCCCCCAGACCCCACGGGCCGTGGCGGCCAGTCCGTACATGGGCTGGTCGAGCTGGAGCATGCAGTCCTCGAAGTACCCGGGCGTCAACCCGGACGGCGACTACAGCTATCTCACCGAGGCGAACGTCCTGAAGCAGACCGATGCCCTCGCCACCAAGCTCAGGCCGTACGGCTACTCCTACGTCAACGTCGACGCCGGCTGGTGGCGGGACAAGGCGTGGAAGCCCGAGTACGACGCGTACGCCCGCCAGCAGGCCGACCCGGACCGCTTCCCCCACGGTATGAAGGCGGTCGCCGACCACATCCACGCGAAGGGGCTCAAGGCCGGCATCTATCTGCCCGTCGGCCTGGAGAAGGAGGCCTACGGCGACGGGAAGACGCCCATCGCCGACGCCCCCGGCTGCACCACCGCCGACATCGTCCACGCCGACCTGCGCACCACCAACGGCTGGGACAGCGCGTACCAGCTCGACTTCTCCCGTCCCTGCGCGCAGCGGTACATCGACTCGCAGGCCCGGCTGCTCGCCGGCTGGGGCTATGACTTCCTGAAGCTCGACGGCGTCGGCCCCGGCTCCGGCAAGAGCGGCGACCAGTACGACAACGTTGCCGACGTCGCCGCCTGGCAGAAGGCCATCGCCGCCACCGGACGCCCGATGCACCTGGAGATCTCCTGGTCCCTGGACCGGGGCCATGCGGCGGACTGGAAGAAGTACTCCAACGGCTGGCGCATCGACACCGACGTCGAGTGCTACTGCAACACCCTGGTCAGCTGGGAGAACTCGGTCGACGACCGCTTCGACGACACCCCCGCCTGGAGCCGCCACGCCGGCCCCGGTGGCTGGAACGACCTCGACTCCCTCGATGTCGGCAACGGCGCCATGGACGGCCTCACCAAGGCCGAGCGGCAGACCTACGCGACGCTGTGGGCGATCGCCAAGTCCCCCCTCTACACGGGCGACGACCTCACCCGCCTCGACTCCTACGGCCTCTCCCTGCTGACCAACCGCGAGGTCATCGCGGTGGACCAGAGCGCCGCACCGCCCGCCCGCCCCGTCACCCCCGCCGACGACCAGCAGGTGTGGGCAAGCAGGAACCCCGACGGCAGCCACACCGTGGCGCTGTTCAACCTCGCCGCCGCGCCGGCGGCCGTCACCGCCGACTGGGCCGCCCTCGGCTTCACCGGCAAGGCCGCCGTCCGGGACCTGTGGAACCACGAGAACCTCGGCACGTACAAGAACAAGGTGACCGAGGCCCTCCCCGCCCACGGCTCCCGGCTGTTCACGGTCACGCCCCACGGCAGCGCCCTCGCCACGACCGCCTACGAGGCCGAGTCCCCGGCGAACACCCTCGGCGGCAACGCCTCCGTCGCCGACTGCTCCGCCTGCTCCGGCGCCCACAAGGTCGGCAACCTCTACCTCGGCGGCACGCTCCGCTTCAACGACATCGTCGCCGACAAGGCCGGCACCTACCAGGTGAGGATCGCCTACGTCAGCGGGGACGCCCGCAAGGCCGCCGTCTCCGCCAACGGCAACGGCGCCACCACCCATGCGTTCCCCTCGACGGGGGACTGGGGAACCGTCGAGACGGTCACCGTGCCGATCACCCTCAAGGCGGGCGCCAACACGATCACCTTCGACAGCGGCGGTTCCGGCTACGCCCCCGACATCGACCGGATCGACGTACCGACGTCCCTCTGACCGTCCCCCTCACGGAGCCCGCCATGGCCACTGATCCGTTCGACCGACTGTCCAGACGGGGCCTGTTCGCCCTCGCCGCCGCGACCTGGGCGCTCGCCTCCCTGCCCGCTTTCACCGCCACCGCGGCACCTCGACGACCCGCCGCCGTCCCGGAGACGAAGGCGGACCCGCGCCACGAGCTGTGGTGGCAGGCCCCCGCCGACGACCACTCGATGATCCAGCAGGGCCTGCCCGTCGGCAACGGCAGGCTCGGCGCCCTGACCGGCAATGACCCCGGCCGCGAACTTCTCCTGATCACCGACGCCACCCTGTGGACGGGCGGCCTCAACGCCACCCTCGACGCCGACGGCCAGTTCCCCTACGACCGCGAGCACTTCGGCTCCCTCACCCTGCTCGCCCGACTCACCGTCGACGTCCCCGACCACGACCTGTCCACGGTCTCCGGCTACCGCCGTGCCCTCGACCTCGCGCAGGGCGTGGTGACCACGTCGTACGTCCGCTCGGGGGTGACCTACGAGCGGCAAATCTTCGCCAGCCGCCCCGACGACGTCATCGTCCTGCACTTCACCCAGCGCGGAGGCGGACGTTACACCGGCACCGTCACCCTGGAGGGAACCCACGGCGAGAGCACCGGCGCGACCTCGTTCGGCGCCGCCTTCCCGAACGGCCTGCGCTACGGGGCCGCGGTCACGGCGTACGGCAGCGGCGGCCGGGTGAGCGTGAACGGGGAGCGCATCACGTTCTCCGGCTGCGCGGACCTCACCGTGGTGGTCAGCGGCGGCAGCAACTACGCGCCCGACGTCACCGCCCACTACCGTGACCCCTCCCTCGACCCCGAGCGCCTGGCCCGCACCAAGGTCCGCGAGGCGGCGGCCCATCCGGCGGAGACCCTGCTGCGCACCCATGCCGCCGACCACAGTGCGCTGTTCGGGCAACTGGACGTCCGGCTCGGCACGTCGTCCGCCGCCCAGCGGTCCCTGGACACCTGGGAAAGGCTCAAGGCACGCACCCGGGACGGCGCACCGGACCCCGAACTCGAAGCCGCCTACCTCCAGTTCGGCCGCTACCTCATGATCTCCGGATCGCGCGGCAGCCTCCCGATGGGCCTGCAAGGTCTCTGGCTGGATGGGAACGACCCGGACTGGATGGGCGACTACCACACCGACATCAACATCCAGATGAACTACTGGATGGCCGACCGGGCCGGACTGCCCCAGTGCTTCGACGCCCTCACCGACTACTGCCTCGCCCAGCTCCCGTCCTGGACCGAGCTGACCCGCACCCTTTTCGACGACCCGCGCAATCGCTACCGCAACTCCACCGGCAAGGTGGCCGGCTGGACGGTCGCCATCTCGACCAATCCCCATGGCGGTGGGGGCTGGTGGTGGCATCCGGCGGGCAACGCCTGGCTCTGCAACACCCTGTGGGAGCACTACGAGTACACGCGCTCCCGCTCCCACCTGGAGCGGATCTATCCGTTGCTCAAGGGCGCCTGCGCGTTCTGGGAGGCACGACTGCTCCCGTACACGCTGCCCGACAGCGGCCGCGAGGTGCTGATCGCCGACAGCGACTGGTCACCCGAACAGGGGCCGCTTGACGCCAAGGGCATCACCTACGCCCAGGAGCTGGTGTGGGCGCTGTTCGCCAACTACCGTACCGCGGCGGCCGACCTGGACAAGGACGCCGGGTACGCCGAGACGGTCGCCGGCCTCCAGCAGCGGCTGTACCTTCCCCGAGTGAGCCCGAAGACGGGCCGGCTGGAGGAATGGATGTCACCGGACAACCTCGGCGAGACCACGCACCGCCATCTCTCCCCGCTCGTCGGGCTTTTCCCGGGGGACCGGATCCGCCCCGACGGCTCCACCCCTGCGGACATCGTCGACGGCGCCACCGCGCTGCTCACCGCCCGCGGCATGAACAGCTTCGGCTGGGCCAACGCCTGGCGCGGCCTGTGCTGGGCTCGTCTGAAGAACGCCGAGAAGGCGTACCAACTCGTCCTCACCAACCTGCGCCCGTCCACCGACGGGGCCAACGGCACGGCCTTCAACCTCCTCGACATCTACGAGGTGGAGCAGGGCCGCGGCATCTTCCAGATCGACGCCAACTTCGGCACTCCGTCCGCGATGATCGAGATGCTGCTGTACTCGCGCCCGGGCCACCTGGAGCTGCTCCCCGCGCTCCCCGGCGCCTGGGCCGCGTCCGGCTCGATCACCGGGGCCGGCGCGCGCGGCGGCTTCGTCGTGGACCTCGCCTGGCGGGACGGCAAGCCCACCACGGCCCGGCTCCGCAGTGTCGGCGGCCGGACCACGACGGTGGCGTACGCGGGCACCTCCCGCACCGTCACGCTGCGGCCGGGCGAGTCCGTCACCCTGAAGGACCTCGTCCGATGAGGCCCCGTCACACACCGGTACGGCGCCTGCTCGGGGTGCTGCTGCTGGCCGCGTCGGCGGTGGCCACGCCCGCGTCGGCGGTGGCCGCGCCCGCGTCGGCCGTTCCCGCGGCGGCGGGCGCGGGCGGGGGCCGGCACGAGGTGATCACCTGGGGAGCGAGCGCCGACCGGGTCGGGAGCGCCGTCGCCGACCGCAGCTACCGGCTGGTCGTGCACACCAGCGTGGCCGGGGACGATCTGCGGATCCGGCTCTCCAACGCCTTCGGCGACCGGCCCGTGACCTTCGACAGCGTCCACGCCGGCCGGCGGCAGCAGGGCGCCGCACTGGTCCCCGGCAGCAACCGGCGGCTCACCTTCGGCGGCGCGCGCTCCGTCACCGTGCCCGCGGGCGCCACGGCGTACAGCGACCCGCTGCCCGGCCGGCTGCCCGCCGCGACCGACCTGGTCGTCAGCCTGCACTCCGCGGACGCGGCGGGCCCGGCCACCGGGCACGGGATGGCGATGCAGACCTCGTACACGGCCGGGGGCGACCACACCGCCGAGGAGAACGCGGCCGGTTGGACCCAGACGACGGGTTCCTGGTTCTACCTCGATGCCGTCACCGTACGGACCGGGGCCTCGACGGGCGCCGTGGGCGCGCTCGGCGACTCCATCACCGACGGCTGGGCGTCCACGTCCGACACCAACCGCCGCTGGCCCGACTATCTGGCCCGCCGGCTGCGGGCGGCCGGCACTGCGGTCCAGGGAGTGGCCGACGAGGGGATCTCCGGGAACAAGGTCCTCTCGGACGGCGCGGGCCAGAGCGCCCTGAACCGGTTGCAGCGGGACGTCCTCTCCCATCCGGGAGTCCGCACGGTCTTCCTGTTCGAGGGCGTCAACGACATCAAGGCCCACACCGGCGTCACGGCCCAGGACCTGGTCGCGGGCTACCGCCAGATCGTCAACCGCGCCCACGCCGCCGGGAAGTGCGTGGTCGGGGCCACCGTCGCCCCGTTCAAGGGCTGGTCGGAGTGGGACCCGGCCGCCGAGGCCGTACGTCAGGAGGTCAACGCGTTCATCAGGGACAGCGGCGAGTTCGACGCGGTCACCGACTTCGACACGATCCTGCGCAGCCCCTACGACCCCGAACGGATCCTGCCGTTCTTCGACGGCGGCGACCATCTGCACCCCGATGACAAGGGCATGCAGGCGATGGCCGACGCGGTCGACCTCACGAGCCTGGACTGCCGCCCCTGAGCCGGGGCGCGTTCCACGCCCGCCCCTCCCGCCCGGGCCCGTGCCCCAGGGCCCGGACGGGAGGGACCCGGCAGGCGGAACCGCCGGGCATGTCGTTCAGGGCAGGCAGCCGACATGGGCCAGGGCCTGCTTGAGGAGGACGCCCTGGCCGCCCGGCATGTCGTTCTGGACCACGGCCGAGGACGCCTCGTGGGGGCTGAACCACTCCAGGTCGAGCGCGTCCTGCCGGGGCCGGCAGTCCCCGGCCACCGGCACGATGTAGGCGAGGGCCACCGCGTGCTGGCGGGGGTCGTGGAACGGCGTGATCCCCTGGGTCGGGAAGTACTCGGCGACGGTGAAGGGCTGAAGGGAGGCCGGGACGCGGGGGAGCGCCACGGGTCCGAGGTCCTTCTCCAGATGGCGCAGGAGCGCGTCCCGCACCCGTTCGTGGTGCAGCACCCGCCCGGAGACGAGCGTGCGGCTGACGGTCCCGTCGGGCCCGATCCGCAACAGCAGTCCGATGCTGGTGACTTCACCGCTGTCATCGACGCGCACGGGCACGGCTTCCACGTACAGGATCGGCATGCGGGCACGGGCCAGCTCGAGTTCGTCGGGAGTCAGCCAGCCGGGCGTGGTTTCGGTCGTGTCAGGCATTGCCTGATCGTACGGTCAACAGCTCGCGGAGTGCGCGTGTCACTCCAGGTCAGACGCAAGTCACACGGACGTGTACCGGCGCGGCCCGGGACACCGGTTCGGTCAGGTGATGTGCCGCAGCAGCGCCGCGACCGCCGCGGGCGGCTCGCCTGGGGGACGCACCACCATCACCTGCCAGGTCGGCGCGTGCCGTTCGAACGGGTAACGGTCAAGGTCCGGGAAGCGCGAGGCGATGGACGGGGGCATGATGCACACGCCCAGGTCATGCCGGACCAGCTCGGCCGCCGCGACGATGTCATCGACCTCGAAGGTCGTACCGCGCTCCACGCCGGCTGCGCGCGCGGCCCGGTCGACCGCGTAGCGGATGGCCCAGCCGGGGGTGAAGTCCACCAGGGGCAGCCGGGCGACGTCCGGCCAGGTGACCGTGGCCTCCTCGCCACCGGCATGCAGCCGCCGCCGGGGTGAGGCCACCAGGACCATGGCCTCGCGGGACAGCAGCCGGGTCACCAGCCCCCGCTGCTGCCGGCGGTCGAGCGCCACCACGGCCAGGTCCACCGTGCCGTCGCGCAGGGCCTGCCGGATGTCGCCACCGGTGCCTGCCGCAGCCGGAGCACGACGCCCGGACGCTCCGCGCGCAGTTCGGCCAGAGCCTGGTGCAGTCCCGCCCAGACCCCCTGCATGATGCCCACGGTGACCTGTCCGCGCAGCTCTCCCTTGACCGCGTCGACCGCCTCGCGGGCGAGTTCGGCGGCCCGCGGCGTCGCCCGGGCGGCGGGCAGGAAGGCCTCCCCGGCGGGGGTGAGGGCCACCCGGTGCGTGGTGCGGGTGAACAAGGGGGTGCCCAGCTCGCGTTCGAGGGCCCGCACCGTGCCGGAGACAGCGGACTGGACCAGTGCAGTGGCCTCGCCGCCGCCGTGAACCCGCCCGCGTCCGCGACGACGACTTCCATCTGCCGCAGGTCCGTCATTGCTCCCGGTGACGCAGCGCCCGTCCGATCCAGCGACGATCTTCGTCGCATGGTACGCGGACGGGCGGCGGCCGCACGGTCCCGGCGGGTGGGGGTCCTGCTCCGCTCAGGCGCGGACCAGGGGAGTGTCGACCAGGTGCTCGGCCAGGAACCAGGCCTGGAGCTCGCCGGTGCGGATCACCTGGGAGACCAGCGGGTCGCTGCTGCCGTCGTCGCCCAGCTCGGCAGTCCGGGCAGCGGCGTCATGGGCGTCCACCAGGACCTCGTGGGCCTCCAGCAGCCGCGAGAGCATCGCCGGGACCTCCTCCACGCCGTCCGGCGGACGCGGGAGGTGGTCCCCGGCTTCACCCGGGTTTCCGACTTCACCCGGGTCCCCGGATGCACCCGTACGTTCGCCCTCCGCTACGCGGCCTCCCGGCCCTGGCACCGGCGGGCGGCGCGGTGCTCGGTGAGCCAGTAGAGCAGCGCGAGGACCGGGACGCCATGGGCGGCCTGGGCGGCGGCCGCGGTGCGACGGGACGTGCGCAGAGCGGACGGCTGGGACACGGGACCTTCCTCGGGGCGGGAGCCGGCCGGGGCCGGCTCGGGGCGATGTCCTGCGGTGAGCAGCTTCCTCGGTGCTCTCACAGGGACCAAGCGCTCGGCGGCTCCCGTTCCTTCCTCATTCCGGGCGATGGGTTCGGATGTCAGTCATCTCGTCCGGAGATGATCGTGCGGCCGGCCCCGTCGAGCCGCCGCACCGGGTGCTTGCTCATGATCGAGAGCCGGTTGAACGCGTTGATGGTGATCGCCACCCAGATCACCGCGGAGATCTGGTCGTCCGTGAGCACCTGCCGGGCCTCCTCGTACGAGCCTTCCTGTGCGGCGGCGTCCCTCGGATCGGTGGTGGCCTCGGCCAGGGCAAGGGCCGCGCGCTCCTCCGGCGTGAACAGCTCGGTATCGCGCCAGGCCGCGAGGACCCCGAGCCGCTGCGGGGTATCGCCGGCGCGCAGGGCGGCCCTCGTGTGTACGTTGAGGCAGTACGCACAGCCGTTGATCTGGGAGACCCGGAGGTTGATCAGCTCGACGAGGGTACGTTCGAGTCCCGCCTCGGCGGCGACGGTGTGCACCGCCTCCGATGTCCCGACCAGCGCGCGATAGGCCGCAGGGCTCTGCTTGTCGAGGAAGATGCGCTGGTGGGCGGGGTGCGTCGAGGGGCTGGTCAACTCGGGACTCCTTCAGCGGCCGCTTCCGGCCCGTCGATCCGTCGTGTACGTGACACCACCATCGTCCTATGATCAGGGCGATAGTTGTTTAATATGAAACCATTATGGAAGATCGGGAGACGGTCACGGTGAGCAACGTCGAAACAGAACCGGTCGAGGCCCGCTGCGGGGCGGCGGCGGACGGTGCGCCGTCGGCACAGGGGCCGCGGGTCGATGTGATCACCCCGCGCGACGTACCGCTCGGCGGCCCCCGGGCGATGACCGTGCGGCGCACACTGCCCCAGCGCGCCCGCACTCTGATCGGGGCCTGGTGCTTCGCCGATCATTACGGTCCCGACGACGTCGCCGCGACCGGCGGCATGGATGTCGCCCCTCATCCGCACACCGGACTCCAGACGGTGAGCTGGCTGTTCAGCGGGGAGATCGAGCATCGCGACAGCCTCGGCAGCCACGCCTTCGTCAGGCCCGGCGAGCTCAACCTCATGACGGGCGGGCACGGCATCTGCCACTCCGAGGTCTCCACCCCGCGCACCACGGTCCTGCACGGCGTCCAGCTGTGGGTGGCGCTGCCCGGGGAACACCGGGACACCGAACGGGGCTTCCAGCACTATGTGCCCGAGCCCCTGCGGATCGGCGGCGCCGAGATCCGGGTCTTCCTCGGCAGCCTGGCCGGAGCGTCGTCCCCCGTGCGAACCTTCACCCCGCTGCTCGGCGCCGAGATCGTCCTCCAGCCCCACGCGACGGTCACGCTCGCCGTCGACTCCGGCTTCGAGCACGGCCTCCTCGTCGACCAGGGGGACGTCCGGGTGGCCGACATGCGCCTGAGCCCCGCGGAGTTGGCCTACGTCCACCCCGGAACCGACGCGCTGACCCTGACGAACGAGTCGGCGGAGCCCGCGCGGACGGTGCTGCTCGGCGGAACTCCCTTCGAGGAGGAGATCGTCATGTGGTGGAATTTCATCGGCCGCGGCCACGACGACATCGTCGAGGCGCGCACGGACTGGGAGAACAACTCCGACCGCTTCGGCGCCGTCGAGGGATATCCGGGCAACCGGCTTCCCGCACCTGCCCTCCCGAATGCCATCATTACGCCGCGCAGGAATCCACCGCGCGACTGACGCCAGTCGAAAGCGCGGACGCGCGGTCACGAAAGCACGGACACGCAGTGGAAAGCGCGGACGCGCGGTCACCAAAGCGCGGACACGCAGCCAAAAGCGCTGACGCACAGCCGAACGAACCGACACACAGTCGAAAGGCATCCCATGAGCCAGCCTTCCACCGCTCCCCTCGTCGAGCGGGTCGACGCCAGGAACCGCTACGAGATCCTGGTCGACGGCGAGCGCGCCGGTCTGACCGCGTACCGCGATCGGGGCGCGCAGCGCGTCTTCTACCACACCGAGGTCGACGAGGCCTTCGCCGGCCAGGGCCTGGCCGGGCGGCTGGTCCAGGAGGCGCTCACCGATGTGCGCGCCCTGGGGATGCGCATCGTGCCGGTCTGCCCCTATGTGGCGAAGTTCCTGAAGAAGCACGAGGAGTTCTCCGACATCACCGACCCGGTGACGCCCGAGGTCCTCGACTGGCTGGAGCGGGAACTCGGCTGACCGCCGCGCCGCCCGGCCCCGGCCGGGCGGCCTGTCCACACAGCGCACGCCCTTGTGCCCGCAGTGCACAGCCTCCCCTCACCACTCGTCCCGCGCGTCGACCGTGATTTTCGTGGAAGCAGCTGAGCCGCCGCAGCCGCCATTCCGGGGAAACGGTCGCACGGTGATGGGAACGGCAAGAGTGATGCGTGAGAATTCCACGCTCCGGTCGGTGTGTGTTCGACTCGCGCTCGCCGATTCCCGCAAAGACACGATCGAGGTGTTGCTGTGGAGAAATGGACCAGCCGTGAGGACGAACGACTTCTTACCGGAAAAGGCAGGTACGTCGCCGATATCCGAGTGCCCGGATGCCTGGACGCCGCGTTTGTGAGAAGCGACGTCGCGCACGGCGTGCTGCGCGAGGTCGACTGCACGGCGGCCCGTGCCGTCCCCGGAGTCGTCGGCGCCTGGTCCGCGGGGGATCTGCCTGAGCTGCCCCCGTCCGCAGGGCCCTCGCGCGCCCGGGGCGCCGGCTGGCCGGGCCGATCGGCGCCCCCGGCACCGAACACCGGGCTGTACCACGGCCGCCACGGTGCCCGCATCGCCGCCGCGCCCCCGGCGCGGCCGGGAACAGCCCCCGAGGGCCGGAATCGCGCGAGCACGGACCGGGACAGCCCCCGAGGGCCGGAATCGCGCGACCACGACCCGGGACAGCCCCCGAGGGCCGGAATTGCCGGTGACCCGGCGGTGCCGCCTTACGCGGCGGCCGTGTCGCGCCGCGACACCGCCAGATAAGTCACGAAACCGAGGATGGCCGCCGTCCAGGACAGGGTGACCGGGCCCAGGCCCCAGCCCAGACCGCCACGGCTGTGACCGAGGGCCATCCAGTCGGCGATCGAGGCGCCGAGCGGGCGGGTGATGACATACGCGGCCCAGAACGCGGGCACCGCGCCCAGCAGGCCCCCGCGGTGGGCGACGGCCGGGACGCAGATCGCGATGGCGTACAGGACGACGGAACCGAGGTAGCCGAGGCCGATGGTGGCGGTCAGGTCGCCGGCCGCCGTGCCGAGGGCGAACGTGGCCAGGACCGCCGCCCAGTAGAACGCCTCGCGGCGACGGGAGTCGATGCTGTGGATGGACAGGGTCCGCTCGCTCGTGTACCAGAGGGCGAAGACGGCGGCCAGCGCCACCATGAAGAGAGGCGTCGAGAGCGTGTAGGGGACGCCGAGGCCCACGTGCAACACGTCCGCGGCCATCGTGCCGAACACACTGACCATGACGATCGCGGTCCAGTAGATCCAGGCCACATACCGGCGCACGGCGAACTGCGCGGCCAGCGACACCAGCAGGGCCAGACCGCCCAGACCGACGGCCGGGACGGGGCCGAGCAGGTGCGCGAGAAAGTCGGATGCGGTCTCGCCCATGCCTGTGGTGAGAACCTTGATGATCCAGAAGTAGACGGTCACCTCCGGCACCTTGTTCGCCATGCGGCGGGGCGCGGTGCGGGAGGGCGGCCGGTCATCAAGGACGTGCTCTGTGGTCATGGCTCGCACCATGACATGCCCAAGCGCCGTTCTCCCAGCCTCCTTTGCCATTGTTTTGGGGCTTCTGGTGCATGAGTTGCCACAGGGGCGCCCCTGCCTGAAAGCAACCTGAACATATGAGGGAAAGGGCTGGTCAGCGGTGTGCGAGGACGGGTAGGAAGGAGGGATTCACCGCAGGGTGACGCCGGCCCTGGAGGGGCGTCGGCCGATCAGGGCGGCGGGCCGGGGAGGCGTCACCGTCGTGACTCGCGTGTGATCAGTCACACACTCCTCGTGTGTCGCAGAACGGACGGAATGGGGCGCCCCGCCCGTCGGCCCCTCCGCGGCCCGCGTCAGTAGTGGGTGATCCCCGCCGCCAATGTCCGCGTCCAGGGAGCCTCCACCTCGTCGGCCCCCATCGACACGATCAGGTGGCACAGCATGCCCATGGCGAAGAAGTCCTGGATCTGCCGTTCGCTGCCGCCGGACGCGCCGCGGACGTACTCCACCAGCCGGGCGTACCCCTGCCGGACGGCCTCGCGCACCGCGGGCTCCGAGACGGCCGCCGCCTGTGCGTGGAGCTGGATCAGCATGAGGTCGTTGTTGCTGATGAGCTTGGCGTAGGAGTCCCCCATGGCCGAGAGCACCACCTCGGGGGAGCTTCCCCCGGCCTCGGCCGCCGCCTGTTCCAGGCTCGCCCGCACCTGGACGAAGCAGTGCTCGACCACGGCGACGAACAGCAGCTCCTTGTTGGGAAAGAGCCGGTAGACGTACGCCTGGGAGATGCCGGCCGCCTTGGCGACCTCGGCCGTGGTGGTGCCGAAGTAGCCGCGCGCGGCGAACGCCCCGATCGCGGTACGCAGCACGGTCTCGCGGCGTTCCTCGGCGGTGGACAACTGGCGCGGGCGATCCTTTTGCATGTGAGTACTCAATCAGTCACACTTTGGGGGTGTCAAGGTTTCCCGGACCGGTCCTGCCGTCACCCCGGCGGTCTTCGGCGTCTGGGGCAGCAGCCCGCGCAGTGGGTCGCGCTTCCTGGTGGCCGACCATCTCCAGGACGGCTGGGCGGCGCTCTCACTCCGTGAACCACCCTCTTGACGCGGGCCGGAGCCCGATCGACACTCCAGTAGGAGTTTCCTAGTGGACAGGTAGGGAAGCATGGGACGCCTGGAGCCGGTCATCGGCCGTGTGCACCGCACCCGCCGGCGTTCCCTCCTTCTGACCTCCCGCCGTCACATCGACCTGCTGCGTGTGTGCAGCGCGTCCGGCCCCCTGCGCTGAAACGGCGGTGGCGGGCCCGCGCCGCACCCCGCCCCCTGGTCGGGCAGCGCCGCTCGCCCCGGGCCGCCGCCCACCGCGCCCTCGCGCGACCGAACCCCTGGGAGAGACATGTCCGCCCATGCCCTGACCGCACTCCCGCCCGCCCATCCCGCCCCCGCCTTCCGGGGCAGGATCGGCCGCGACGCCCGCAGCGGCCACTACGCCGTACCGCGCCGCTACCGACTCCACCTGTCCCTGGCCTGTCCGCGCTGTCTGCGGATCGCCGTCACCCACAGCCTGCTCGGCCTCGACGGCATCGTCCCCGTCACCCTGCTGCCCGCGGTGCCGGACGGACCCGGCGGCGAGCACTCCGCCCTGCGCCCGCTCTACGAGGCGAGCGCCCATCGCTACTCCGGACCAACCGTGGCACCGGTGCTCAGCGACGACTGGTCGGGCCGGATCGTCAGCACTCACGCCCCCGACATCATGCGGGACCTGGCACGCCGCTTCGGCGCGGGCCGCCCCGTGCTCCACCCGCAGGGCGCCGACGCGGAGATCGAGGGGGTCCGGCGCCTGTGTGCGCTGGGCATCGACGCGGCCGCCCAGCGCGCCGGACGTGCCGACGCCGATGACGCGGACCGGGACGCCGCGCTCACCTCACTGCTGTGCGCCCTGAGGTCACCGGAGGGCCGGCTGGCCCGCCAGGAGTATCTTCTGGGCGACCAACCCACCGTGGCCGACGTGGAGTTGTGGGTCGCACTGGTGCAACTCGACACCGTGCACCGCTGGCACCTCGACGCCGCCGCCGTGCAGCGTGTCGCCGGCCATCCGCACCTGTGGGCGTACGCCCGCCGGCTGGCCGCCCACCCCGCCTTCGGTCCGCACCTCGACCTCGACGGGATCGCCCGCCGGCATCACGCGCAGTGCCGCGGACTGGAGGCCGCGGGCGCGGCCGTGCAGATCCTCGACTGGGCGGCGCACATCCCCAACGGCGCGACGACGGGCTCCCGTTGACCGGCGGGCCGGCGCTCCCGTGCGTGTATCACCTGATGGACGTGCGTGAACAGCGCTTCGGGCGCCTGTCTTGACCTACGGTCAGAAAGGTCATGAGCGTCAGCGACAAGCCCTGGCTTGCCGACCGGCAACCCTCGCTCCGCGGTGGGGTGCCCCAGGTGACGACCCGACCGGATGACGTTTCGGTAAGCGCGTGGCCCCACGGGCCGGAAGAGTGACGGTGGCAGTGATGTACGCAGCTTCGAGGACAGCCGTTTCGCGGCCCCGGGGCTGCGTCCTGCTGTGCGCGAACCGTTGCGTCGATCTTCTGCGCGTCAACAGCGCGCTCTGTACCGCCCCGGGCTCCGCCCGCTGTCACGGCTGACGGCGTTTCCCCTCCCCGACGCGCACCATCGCCGCGGTGCGCCCACGTTCCCGTCCCGGTCCCGTGCGCCTCCCTCGCCCCCTCAGCCCCGGCGGCCCCTGCCGCCGGGCCGTGCGGTGGCGCGCGCCGCCCCGGGGCGTCCGACTCCGCTGGAGCCGGCTTCCCGCCCCCGCCGTGCCCCGCTCGCGCGGGGGCCGGCGCTCTCGATACGGACATCCAGGAAGGCACCCACTCGTGTCCTCAACCTCTCCTTCGCCCCTGCACCTCGCCGTGGCGCTCGACGGCACCGGCTGGCACCCCGCCTCCTGGCGCGAGCCGGAGGCCCGCCCCCGGGACCTGTTCACCGCCGGCTACTGGGCCGGCCTGGTCGCCGAGGCCGAGCGTGGTCTGCTCGACTTCGTGACCTTCGAGGACGGGCTCGGCCCCCAGTCGTCGCACCTCCTCGACCCGGACGAACGCACCGACCAGGTCCGCGGGCGCCTCGACGCCGTCCTGATCGCCGCCCGTGTCGCCCCACTGACGCGCCACATCGGGCTGGTGCCGACCGTCGTGGTCACCCACACGGAGCCGTTCCACATCTCCAAGGCCATCGCCACCCTCGACTACGTCAGCACCGGCCGTGCGGGCGTGAGGGTCCGAATCAGCGCGCGCCCGAACGAGGCAGCCCACTTCGGCCGCCGCACCCTGCCCCGTATCGACGCCTACGACAGCCCCGGCGCACGGGAGCTGGTGACCGACCTCTTCGACGAGGCCGCCGACCATGTCGAGGTCGTGCGCCGGCTCTGGGACAGCTGGGAGGACGACGCGGAGATCCGCGATGTGGCCACCGGCCGGTTCATCGACCGCGACAAGCTCCACTACATCGACTTCACGGGCCGCCACTTCAGCGTCAAGGGCCCCTCGATCACCCCCCGCCCGCCCCAGGGCCAGCCCCTCGTGACCGCGCTCGCCCACCAGACCGTGCCGTTCCGGCTCGTCGCCCGCTCCACCGACCTCGGCTATGTCACCCCGCACGACGCCGCGCAGGCACGCGCGATCGTCGCCGAGGTCCGGACCGAGCAGGCCGCAGCCGGACGGGCGGAGGCGCCGCTGCACCTCTTCGGCGACCTGGTCGTCTTCCTCGACGACACCCCCGCCGAGGCCGCCGCCCGCCGGGAGCGCCTCGACGCCGCCGCCGGAGAGCCGTACACCGGCGACGCCCGGATCTTCACCGGCACACCCGCCCAACTCGCCGACCTCCTCCAGGAGTTGCGGTCGGCGGGGCTGACCGGCTTTCGGCTGCGTCCCGCCGTCGCCGGGCACGACCTGCCGCGGATCACCCGCGGTCTCGTCCCCGAACTCCAGCGCCGCGACGCGTTCCGCACCGCGTACGACGCCACCACCCTGCGCGGGCTGCTGGGGCTCGCCCGCCCCGCCAACCGCTACGCCGCCTGAGCCGGAAGGACACCCACCATGAGCAAGCCGCTCAAGCAGATCCACCTCGCAGCCCACTTCCCAGGCGTCAACAACACCACCGTGTGGAGCGACCCGAAGGCCGGCAGCCATATCGAGTTCAGCTCGTTCGCGCACTTCGCGCGGACCGCCGAGCGGGCCCGGTTCGACTTCCTGTTCCTCGCCGAGGGGCTGCGCCTGCGCGAACAGGAAGGAAAAATCTACGACCTGGACGTCGTCGGCCGCCCCGACACCTTCACCGTGCTCGCCGCACTGGCCGCGGTCACCGAGCACCTCGGCCTGACCGGCACCATCAACTCCACCTTCAACGAGCCCTACGAGGTCGCCCGCCAGTTCGCGAGCCTCGACCACCTCTCCGGCGGACGCGCCGCCTGGAACGTGGTCACCTCCTGGGACGCCTTCACCGGGGAGAACTTCCGCCGCGGCGGCTTTCTGCCGCAGGAGGAGCGTTACTCGCGCGCCAAGGAGTTCCTCGCCACGGCGAACGAACTCTTCGACTCCTGGGACGGCGGCGAGATCGTCGCCGACCCGGCGACCGGGGTCTTCCTGCGTGACGCGAAGGCCGGAGCCTTCGTCCACCACGGCCGGCACTTCGACATCCACGGCCGGTTCAACGTCCCGCGCAGCCCCCAGGGCCGCCCGGTGATCTTCCAGGCGGGTGACTCCGAGGAGGGCCGCGAGTTCGCCGCATCGAGCGCCGATGCCATCTTCAGCCGGCACGCCACCCTGGAGGCGGGCCAGGCCTTCTACACGGACGTCAAGGGCCGCCTGGCCACGTACGGCCGTCGCCCCGACCAGCTGCTCATCCTGCCCGCCGCGACCTTCGTCCTCGGCGACACCGACGCCGAGGCCGGGGAACTGGCCCGCGAGGTGCGCCGGGCGCAGGTCAGCGGGGCCACCGCGATCAAGCACCTGGAGTTCGTCTGGAACCGCGATCTGTCCGCCTACGACCCTGACGGCCCGCTCCCGGACATCGACCCCCTGCCCGGCGAGAACACCATCGCCCGCGGCCGTGCCCAGGTGCGGATGTACCGCGATCCGCCGGCCACCGCGCGGGAGTGGCGGGAGCTGGCCGCCGCGCACCACTGGTCGATCCGGGACCTGGTCATCCACACCGGCAACCGCCAGACCTTCGTGGGCTCCCCGGCCACCGTGGCGCGGGACATCGACGCCTTCGTCCAGGCCGACGCGTCCGACGGCTTCATCCTCGTCCCGCACATCACCCCGGGCGGACTCGACGCCTTCGCCGACACCGTGGTCCCGCTGCTTCAGGAGCGCGGTGTGTACCGCACGGAGTACGAGGGCACGACCCTGCGCGACCACCTGGGGCTGGCCCACCCCGACGCCGGGGCACCGGCCGAGCAGGCGGCGTCGTAGCGCCCGCATCGCAACCGGGTCCCGGCCCGCGGGCCGCGACCGGGCTCCGAGGACACGACCGCCCCGGCCGGATCCGATCCGGCCGGGGCGGTGGTCACACCGGTGCGGGTGCCGCGCGGACCCCGCTTACGCGAGCGAGGTCAGCAGCTGGTTCCAGGTCTGCGAGGGACGCATGACCTCGGAGGCCTTCGCCGGGTCGGGCTGGTAGTAGCCGCCGATGTCGGCCGGCTTGCCCTGGACGGCGATCAGCTCGTCGACGATCTTCTGCTCGTTGGCGGTGAGGGTCTCGGCGAGCGGGGCGAACGCCTTCGCCAGCTCCGCGTCGTCGGTCTGCCGGGCCAGCTCCTGCGCCCAGTACAGGGACAGGTAGAAGTGGCTGCCGCGGTTGTCGATGCCGCCGACGCGACGGGTCGGGGACTTGTCCTCGTTGAGGAAGGTCGCCGTGGCGCGGTCGAGGGTGTCGGCGAGGACCTGGGCGCGCTGGTTCCCGGTGGCCTTCGCATACTGCTCGAAGGACGGCACGAGCGCGAAGAACTCGCCGAGCGAGTCCCAGCGCAGGTAGTTCTCCTTGACGAGCTGCTGGACGTGCTTCGGGGCGGAGCCGCCGGCGCCCGTCTCGAACAGGCCGCCGCCCGCCATCAGCGGGACGACCGACAGCATCTTGGCGCTGGTGCCCAGCTCCAGGATCGGGAACAGGTCGGTCAGGTAGTCACGCAGCACGTTGCCGGTGACGGAGATGGTGTTCTCGCCGCGGCGGATGCGCTCCACGGACAGCTTGGTGGCCTCGACCGGGGCCAGGATGCGGATGTCCAGGCCCTCGGTGTCGTGCTCCGGCAGGTACTCCTTGACCTTGGCGATCAGGTTGGCGTCGTGGGCGCGGGTCTCGTCCAGCCAGAACACGGCCGGGTCGCCGGTGGCGCGGGCGCGGGTGACGGCGAGCTTCACCCAGTCCTTGATCGGGGCGTCCTTGGTCTGGCAGGCGCGGAAGATGTCACCGGCGGAGACGGTCTGCTCCAGTACGACATTGCCGGCCTGGTCCACGAGACGGACGGTACCCGTGGTGGGGATCTCGAAGGTCTTGTCGTGGCTGCCGTACTCCTCGGCCTTCTGCGCCATGAGGCCCACGTTCGGCACCGAGCCCATGGTGGAGGGGTCGTAGGCGCCGTTCGCGCGGCAGTCGTCGATCACGGCCTGGTACACGCCGGAGTAGCTGGAGTCCGGCAGCACCGCGAGGGTGTCGTGCTCCTGGCCATCCGGGCCCCACATGTGGCCGGAGGTGCGGATCATGGCGGGCATGGAGGCGTCCACGATGACGTCGGACGGCACATGCAGGTTGGTGATGCCCTTGTCGGAGTCGACCATCGCGAGCGCCGGGCCCTCGGCCAGCTCGGCGTCGAAGGAGGCCTTGATCTCCTCGCCGTTCGGCAGGCCCTCGAGGCCCTTGAAGATGCCGCCCAGACCGTCGTTCGGGGTCAGGCCGGCCGCGGCGAACGTCTCGCCGTACTTCGCGAACGTCTTCGGGAAGAAGGCACGCACCACATGGCCGAAGACGATCGGGTCCGAGACCTTCATCATCGTCGCCTTCAGGTGCACCGAGAACAGGACACCCTCCTCCTTGGCGCGGGCGACCTGCGCGGTCAGGAACTCGCGCAGCGCGGCGACACGCATCACGGAGGCGTCCACGACCTCGCCCTCGAGGACCGGGACGGACTCGCGCAGCACGGTGGTGGAGCCGTCGTCGCCCTTCAGCTCGATGCGCAGCGAACCGGCCTCGGAGATCACCGCGGACTTCTCGGTGGAGCGGAAGTCGTCCACGCCCATGGTCGCCACGTTCGTCTTGGACTCGGGGGACCATGCGCCCATGCGGTGCGGGTGGGTCTTGGCGTAGTTCTTCACCGAGGCGGGAGCGCGGCGGTCGGAGTTGCCCTCGCGCAGCACCGGATTCACGGCGGAGCCCTTGATCTTGTCGTAACGGGCGCGGATCTCCCGCTCCTCGTCGGTCTTCGGCTCGTCCGGGTAGTCCGGCAGCGCGTAGCCCTTGGCCTGAAGCTCGGCCACGGCCGCCTTCAACTGCGGGACGGACGCCGAGATGTTGGGCAGCTTGATGATGTTGGCCGCGGGGGTCTTGGCCAGCTCGCCCAGCTCAGCGAGGTCGTCGTTGATCCGCTGGTCCTCGTTCAGGTACTCGGGGAAGACCGCGAGGATGCGCCCGGCCAGCGAGATGTCACGCGTCTCCACAGCGACACCCGCCTGCGAGGCGTACGCCCGGACCACCGGCAGGAAGGAATACGTCGCCAGGGCCGGGGCCTCGTCAGTGTGCGTGTAAATGATGGTCGAGTCAGTCACCGGGTGCTCCGCTCCACGTCTGCAACATTGCTCGACATCAAGATATCTCGTGTGCGCACCCCACTCGACAGTGGCCCGCGCCATGGACGGCCGGGACGGCCACCCCTACCTGCGGCCCGGCCCGGGCCGGCGCGGCGCGAGGCCCCATGAGGGATCAGGGCCGGTCCGCGCCCGGCGCGCCGGTCCCGGGCCCCGGCGCCCCCGCCACCTCCCGCTCGATCCAGCGGCAGATCACCTCCACCACGTAGGCGCGCTCGGCACGGCTCAGCTCCCGCCCCTTCGGGATCCCGTGCCAGCGTTCCAGGCAGCCACGGCAGCAGGTCGCGGTCGCATGCTGGGCGACGAACACCGGGTGGCCCCGGTAGGGGGTCTGCTTGCCGTCCTTGTACGGCTCGGCCGGTGCCAGCCGCTTGGAGATGAGGTCGTAGGCGTGCCACCGGATCGTGCCGGGGCCGCTCAGTTCGGCGGTGGCCCGGTCGCGCCCGCGCAGGTGGAACCTGGCGCGGAAGGGATGGCGCGCGATCCGGTCGAGCCGTTCATCGAGCGCATGAGCCGTCCGGTCGGGCATCGGGGGTTCGGCGGAGGAAGGATGCATGCTCCTTCCGAGCATATGCCGGGCTGCCTCCGGCCCGGCACGCCGGCCCGGGACGTCCGTCGCCGGGCCGGCGCCGGTGTGCGGCTCAGGGGGCGTCCGGGCCGCCGTGCTCGATCACCATGCCGGTGCCGCTGCGCGGGTGCGGTATGGCCGCCGAGCCCTGGCGCAGCGCCACTGTCCGCGTCGGCGCCGGGATGCGGATGCCCTCGGCCCGGTACCGCTTGTGCAGACGCTTGATGAACTCGTGCTTGATCCGGTACTGGTCGCTGAACTCGCCGACGCCCAGGATCACCGTGAAGCCGATCCGGGAGTCGCCGAAGGTGTGGAACCGAACCGCCGGTTCATGGTCCGGGACGGCGCCTGTGATCTCCGTCATCACCTCGGCGACGACCTCCGCGGTGACCTTCTCGACATGCTCCAGATCACTGTCGTAGCCGACCCCCACCTGCACCAGCACGGTCAACCGCTGCTCGGGACGGGTGTAGTTGATCATGTTCGTCTTGGCGAGCTGCCCGTTGGGGATGACGACCAGATTGTTGGAGAGCTGGCGCACGGTGGTCTGCCGCCAGTTGATGTCGACGACATAGCCCTCCTCGCCGCTGCTCAGCCGGATGTAGTCACCGGGCTGAACGGTCTTGGAGGCGAGGATGTGGATGCCCGCGAACAGGTTCGCGAGGGTGTCCTGCAGGGCGAGGGCCACGGCGAGTCCGCCCACACCCAGGGCGGTGAGCAGGGGCGCTATGGAGATGCCCAGCGTCTGGAGCATCACCAGGAAGCCCATGGCCAGCACCACGACCCGGGTGATGTTGACGAAGATCGTGGCCGATCCGGCCACCCCGGACCGGGACTGGGTGACCGCCCGCACCAGGCCCGCGATGACACGTGCGGCCGTCAGCGTCACCACGAAGATGAGCAGCACGCTCAGGGTCTGGTTGACATGGTGCTGCACGGTCCGGGTGAGCGGCAGCACCGCCGCCGCCGAGGCCGCGCCGGCCGCGACGGCCGCCCAGGGCACCACCGTGCGCAGGGCGTCCACGATGACGTCGTCGCCGCTCCACTTGGTGCGGCTCGCGTGCCGGCCCAGCCAGCGCAGCAGCATGCGCAGCAGGAAGGCCGCCAAGAGGCCCGCGGCCAGGGCGATTCCGGCGAGGACCAGGTCGTCGAGGGTGACCCCGCGGTTCACCGGTCACCTCCCGCGCCGAAGAGAGGGCCCCGGGGCCGGAATTGAGGACGCGTCACCTTGCCACCTGTTCGTTTCACGGGATGCACGATCACCTCCGACGGACTGTCGCCGCCCGGAGCGAGGATTCATCCTGCCGTACGCAGGTGCAGGACCGTGAAAGGGCCGACACCTGCCGTGTGCAGGTGCAGGACCGTGAAAGGGCCGACGTCGACCGGCGCTTGGCGATCCGGCGGCGCGCCGTCGGCCCGGCCGCCGTCACAGATCCGTGAACGACCCGTGCCGCCCGGCCCCGGCCGCGAAGCGGGCCGCACCCTCCAGACCCTCCGCCAGCACGGCCCTGCCGTACCGAAGTTCGCTCAGCAGCGCCGCCTCCTCGTCCAGTCCCTCCTGGTCGAGGACCGAGGCGCGGTCGCCGCGCAGGCACGCCTGCGGGAACCGGGCGATCCCGGCGGCCAGTTCCTCCGCCTCGGCGCGGGCGCGGCCGGTCGGCACGAGGCGGTTGGCCAGCCCCATCCCGTACGCCTCCCGGGCCGGCACCGCACGGCCGGTGAGGATCATGTCCAGCGCACGGCTGGTGCCGATCAGCCGCGGCAGCCGTACCGTGCCGCCGTCGACGAGCGGTACGCCCCAGCGGCGGCAGAAGACCCCGAACACCGCGTCCTCCTCGGCGATCCGCAGATCGCACCAGAGCGCCAGCTCGAGACCGCCGGCCACCGCGTGCCCGGCGACCGCCGCGATCACCGGCTTGGACAGCCGCAGCCGGGTCGGCCCCATCGGGCCGTCGCCGTCCTCGGCCACCCGGTTGCCGCGCTCGGTCCCGACCGCCTTCAGATCGGCACCCGCGCAGAACGTCCCGCCCTCGCCCCACAGCACCGCCACCCGCGCCGACCCGTCCTCCTCGAACGCCCGGAAGGCGTCGGCGAGCGCGGCGGCGGTCGGCCCGTCCACCGCGTTACGGGCCTCGGGGCGGGAGAGGACGACGGTGGTGACGTACCCCTGACGTTCGATCCTGACCGGCATCGGGCTGCCTCTTTCACGGGCGGGGGAGGGCTGGCCCCGCAGAGGTTACTCTCCGGTACGACCGCTGTCCGGCCGCGGACCGGCAGCGCACCACCGACGGGCGCCGCCGGGTCAGATCACCTTCAGCCGTACCAGCGCCCCCAGCGTCAGCGCACCGGGCAGCAGGGGCAGCCACACCGTGATGATCCGGTACGCGAGGACCACCGCCGTCGCCACGGCCACCGGGCCGCCCGCCGCGACCAGGGCGATGATCAGCGCCGCCTCCACCGAGCCGATGCCGCCCGGAGTGGGCACCGCGGCCACCGCGAGGGTCGCCGCCAGATACGCGACCACCATGTGCACGGGCGGTACCGGAAGCGACAGCGCCCGGCCCACCGCCGCCAGACCGGCCGCCTGCAACGCGGGGAACGCCAGCGAGCCTCCCCACAGGGCGAGGGCGCGGGCGGGCCGGGTGTGCACCGAGCGGGCCTCGCCGAGCGCCGTGCGCACGAACGAGAACACGGCGGTGCGCAGCCGCCGCACCAGCAGCAGGACCGCCACCGCCACGCACACCGCCCCGGCCGCCGCGGCCAGCAGCGGACCCTCCGCCCACGCGGGGACGAAGGAGCCGAGGTGCAGCGCGTCCGGGAAGGTGAGCAGCAGGCCCAGCAGCAGACCGACCCGGGTGATCGCCTCGGCGAGCATGTACAGCGCCAGCGCCGCCGATGAGCGGGCGAGCGGCACCCCGCACACCGTCATGAAACGCAGATTGACCGCGCTCGCCCCCAGCCCGGTGGGCAGCAGATGGTTGGCCGCGCCCGCCGCGAACTGGGTGGCCAGCAGCCGCCGCAGGGGCAACCGCTGCATCACCGCGCCCTGCCGGGTGACGGCGGCCGCGACCCAGGTCAGACAGGTCGCACCGGCGGCGGCCACCAGCCACGGCCACTCGGCCGACCGTAGATGGCCGAAGCCCTCCGCGAGCACGGGCCAGTGCTCTGCCGCGACCACGAGCACGAGGACGAGCGGGAGCAGACACAGGACCTGGCGGACCGGAAGACGTCTGGGGAGTCCGTGAGGGAGACGTACGGCAGTCACATCGGCAGAGGCTTTCCGCGCCGCACCAACGCCAGGTTGCGTGCGCGGAGACGGAGGCTGACGCGCGGGGCAAGGCACGGAAGCGCCCTGGGCGCCGTCACCATTACCGCGTGCGCTGAGCTGGACGGCGCCTGAGGTTCTACCGTCGATTTCATGAGCATGGAGAGCACCGCCTGGCACCAGTTGCACAGCGTCATGACCGCGCAGCAGGAGCGCCGGCCCTTCGCCCGCGCGACGCTGCGCCGCATCGGGGCCTTCGCCCGCCCGCACCGCCGGCGAATCGCGCTGTTCGTCGTGGTCAGCGTGGTGACCGCCCTGCTCGCCGTCGCGACTCCCGTACTCGCCGGCCGCGTCGTCAACGCGATCGTGTCGCACGGGGACCAGGGCAGGGTCCTGGGGCTGTCGTCGCTGATCGCCCTCATCGCCCTCGCCGAGGCCGCGCTCGGCCTTGTCGGCCGCAGATTGTCGGCCACGCTCGGTGAGGGGCTCATCCTCGATCTGCGGACGGCTGTGTTCGATCATGTGCAGCGCATGCCGGTCGCGTTCTTCACACGTACGCGAACGGGAGCGCTCGTCAGTCGTCTCAACAACGACGTCATCGGCGCCCAGCGCGCCTTCAGCAACACTCTCTCGGGCGTCGTCGGCAACCTCGTCACCCTGCTGCTCACCCTCGCCGTGATGCTCACCCTGTCCTGGCAGATCACCCTGATCGCGCTGGCCCTGCTGCCGGTCTTCGTCGTGCCGGCGCGCCGGATGGGCAGCCGTATGGCACGGCTGCAACGTGAGGCCGCCGACCTCAACGCCGCGATGGGCACCCGCATGACCGAGCGCTTCTCCGCGCCGGGCGCCACCCTCGTCAAACTCTTCGGGCGCCCGGAGGAGGAGGCCGCCGAGTTCGCGGCCCGGGCCCGGCGGGTGCGGGACATCGGGGTGCGCACGGCGATGGCCCAGTCGGCGTTCCTCACCGCCCTGACCCTTGTCTCCGCCCTGGCGCTCGCCCTGGTCTACGGCCTCGGCGGCTGGTTCGCCCTGCGCGGCACCCTGGAGCCGGGCGCCGTGGTCTCGCTGGCCCTGCTGCTCACCCGGCTGTACGCGCCGCTCACCTCCCTCGCGGGGGCCCGGGTGGAGGTGATGAGCGCCCTGGTGAGCTTCGAGCGCGTCTTCGAAGTGCTCGACCTCAAGCCGCTGATCCAGGAGAAGCCGGGGGCGCGCAGTGTCCCCGAGGGCCCCGTGTCGGTGGAGTTCGACGACGTCCGCTTCGGCTACCCGGCCGCCGACCGGGTCTCCCTGGCCTCACTGGAGGAGGTGGCGAGCCTCGACACACGCGGCGGGGCCGAGATCCTGCACGGCATCTCCTTCCGCGCCGAACCGGGCCGGACGGTCGCTCTCGTGGGCTCCTCGGGCGCCGGCAAGTCCACCGTCGCCGCTCTGCTCCCACGGCTCTACGACGTCGACGCCGGCGCCGTGCGCGTCGGCGGGATCGACGTCCGCGAGCTGAGCGCGGCGTCCCTGCGCGAGACGCTCGGCATGGTCACCCAGGACGGCCATCTGTTCCACGACACGGTACGGGCCAATCTGCTGCTGGCCCGGGCGGACGCGGCCGAGGACGAGCTGTGGGAGGTGCTGCGCCGGGCCCGCCTCGACGACCTCGTACGGTCCCTGCCCGACGGCCTCGACACGGTCGTCGGCGAGCGCGGCTACCGCCTGTCCGGGGGCGAGCGCCAGCGGATGACGATCGCGCGCCTGCTGCTGGCCCGGCAGCGCGTCGTCATCCTCGACGAGGCCACCGCCCATCTCGACAGCACCTCGGAGGCGGCCGTCCAGGAGGCCCTGACCGAGGCCCTTCAGGACCGTACCGCCGTCGTCATCGCCCACCGGCTGTCCACCGTACGGGCCGCCGACGCCATCCTGGTCGTCGAGTCCGGCCGGATCGTGGAGCGGGGCACGCACGAGGAACTGCTGGCCGTGGACGGACGGTACGCGGAGCTGTACCGGACGCAGTTCGAGAAGGCGCGGGTGTCTTCGCGGACGGACGAGACGGAGCGGGGAAAGGGGGCGGGGGAGCGGGAGCAGGCCGAGGGACGGGCGGAGACAGGGGCCGGGACGGCGACGGTGACAGGGGCGGAGACGGACGCCGTGGCTTAGGGGCGGGTGACGGCTGTCGGCGGCAGCGTGCCTCGTACGGTTCCGGCACCCCGAACCGCTCCCCGGGGCAGTGCCGCGAGGGAGCGGTGGGCCGGGCCACGGGACCCGCATGGTGTCGTGGCCCCTGGGCAGAACTCCCGGCATGGAGACCCGAGGACCCTGGAGGCGGCACCACCGGCAGCCCCTGTGCACCACCGCCCGCCTCGTGGCGTACCAGGACCAGGTCACGCAGCCCGACGGGCGGGCGGGACGGTACGACTGGGTGCGGGTGCCGGACCAGGTCCGGGTCGCGGCGCTGGTCGAGGGATGCCTGCTGATCGTCGAGCAGCACCACTACCTCACGGGCACGATGTGGCAGCTGCCGGGCGGCGATGTCGACCCAAAGGACGGCGACAGCCACGCGGCCGCCCGTCGCGAACTCGCCGAGGAGACCGGCTACCGCGACGGCCGCTGGACACCGCGGGGCGCCCTGCATCCGCTGCCCGGCCTCACGCCCGCCCGTGTCCATCTGTGGAGCGCCGACGGTCTGGCGCCGGGCGAGCCCGCCCCGGAGCCCGGGGAGACGGACCTCGCGGTGCGTCATGTGCCGCTGGCCGAGGCGGTGAGGGCCGCGAGCGACGGCCGGATCGGCTGCGCCTCCAGCGCCGCCCTGGTTCTGGCCGTGGCGACGGCACACGCCGGCTGAAAGGCCGGGCGCGGGCGCCGCGCGGCGCGGCAGGATGTCCTGTGGGCCGGGTGATCGAACGAGTGGCGGACGAGTGCGGGACGCGCGATGCGGTCCGGGCACCAGGGGGGACGACAAGGAATGACATGGTGGACCACTCTCCGGAACGCAGTGCGCCTGCACGGCCTGCGGCTGCTCGCCGCCGTGGTGGTCGGCGCCGCCACCGGACTGGCCGTCTTCAGCGTCACGCGGGTCAGCGGCCGCAACCTGTTCGTCATCACCGGCGGCCTGGCCGGCGTCCTCGCCGTGGTGATCCTCCAGGTCTACGGCCGTGCCGCGCGCCTGAGCGAGGTCACCGTCCGGGTGCCACAGGTGAGCGAACTGACCTTCGTGGTGAACAACGACTCCCGGCAGATGGCCTGGCATCTGTTCGTCGAGACCTCGACCCGCGTCTCCACCCAGCCCCTGAGCCAGGACGAGGGCCTGCTGCGCGAGGCGCTCAGCTCCCTGTACGGGCTCTTCGCCACGACCCGCGAGACCCTCAAGGCCGGCCGCCCCTCCCGGGCCGTCGTCGGCGGGCACACCGTCGAATACCTGGCCATCACCATGCTCAACCGTGAGCTGCGCCCCTTCCTGTCGACCTGGCACCCCCGTCTGCGCGCCCATGAACAGGCCCACCCGGACGCCCCCGAAGCCTCCTGGCCCGACAACGCGGCCTGCCGCGCCGCCCTGGTCGCGGTCCAGGGCAACCTGCACGACTACGCGCTGGGCTTCGCCCGCCTCGCCGGGGTGCACGCCCCGGAGACGCTCGTGAACGGCCCCGGCCGGCTGCTCTGAGCCTGCCGCCGGGCCCGCTCGCGTGGGCGGCTGAGCTACGCGGACCGTAGCGTGAAGGGATGGGCGGCCGGGAGGGGCGGGAAGGAGACGGTGACGATGCCGGGGACGGAGATGGACTACGCGGCACTGTTCGCCGCCACACCGAGCCCCTATCTGGTGCTGGCCCCCGACCTGGTGATCGTGGAGGTCAATCAGGCGTATCTGAGCGCCACCCGCAGGACCCGGGACGACCTGATCGGGCAGCACATCTTCGAGGCCTTCCCCGACAACCCCGCCGATCCCGACGCCGACGGCGTACGGAACCTGAACGCCTCGCTGCACCGGGTCCTGGCGTCCCGGGAGCCCGACACGATGGCGCTGCAGAAGTACGACATCCCCATCACGGGCCGGCCCGGCGTGTTCGAGGAGCGCTGGTGGTCCCCCATCAACACGCCGATCCCCGGCCCGGACGGGGGCGTGGCCTGGATCATTCACCGGGTGGAGGACGTCACGGAGTACGTCCTCTCCCACAGGCTGAGCGCCCACCCCAGGTCCAGGCAGCTCACCGAGCGCGAGGCCCTGGAAGCCGAGTTGTACGCGCGGGCACGAGAGTTGCAGGTGCTGAACGAGGAGCTGAGGCAGGCCCACCACCGTGAGCGCCAGGTGGCCGTCACCCTGCAGGAAGCCATGCTTCAGGTACCCGATCTGGCCCGGCACGAGAACGTGGCCGTGCGCTATCTGCCCGCAACCGGTTCGCTCAATGTGTGCGGTGACTGGTACGACGTCGTGGATCTGCCCGACGGCCGGTTCGCGGTGGCGGTCGGCGACGTCGTCGGCCACGGCCTGGAGGCCGCCGCCGTCATGGGAATGCTTCGCAGCGCGCTGGGCGCGGCGATCCGTGCGCTGGAGCGGCCGGCCCAGGCCATGGAGGTGGTGGGCCTGTACGCCCGGTCGGTCGAGGGCGCCCTGAACACCACGGCCGTCAAGGCCATGGTCGACACCCGCAGCCGCCTGATCATCTACAGCAACGCGGGGCACCCGCCGCCGGTGCTGGTCCACCCGGACGGGGCCTGTGAGTTTCTCGACCAGGCGACCGACCCGCCGCTGGGTGCCCGGCCCCAGCACGTACCCCGCCCCCAGGCCGGACAGCCGTACGCACCCGGGGACCTTCTCGTGCTCTACACGGACGGGCTGATCGAGCGGCGCGGCGAGCACATCGAGACAGGCCTGGGCCGGCTGTGCGAGGCCCTCCGCCGCTACAGCACCCTCAGTCCCGAACGCCTGGCGGATGTACTGCTCGCCGAACTCGGGGTGGCCGGCGGGGCCCGCGACGACATAGCGCTGGTCATCGTCCGGCTGTGACGGACGGGGCCCGCCGCAGCCAGGGGGAGGCGCGGGCGGATTCCGCAGAGCGGCCGGGACCCATGGGCGGCCCCCGGCCCCCGCCCTACTCCCCGATGGTGTCGAGTTCCGCCACGGCGTCGGCGGGCAGCACCGCTCCGCGGAGGCGATGTTCTCCCGCAGATGAGCGGGCGACGAGGTTCCCGGGATCACCACGATGCCCGGCGAGCGCTGCAGCAGCCAGGCCAGGGCCACCTGTTGCGGGGAAGCCTCCAGACGGGCGGCGACCCTGCTGAGCGTGTCGGACCGGAGCGGGCTGAAGCCGCCCAGCGGGAAGAACGGGGCGAAGGCGATGTTCTCCGCCGCGCACCGCTCCACCAGTGCGTCATCCTGCCGGTTGGCCAGGTTGTAGAGGTTCTGCACCGTGACGACCGGCGCGATGGCCTGCGCCTCCGTCAGCTGGGCCGCCGAGACTCCGCTCAGGCCCAGATGACGGATCAGTCCCTGCCGCTGCAGTTCGGCCAGCGCGCCGAACCGCTCCGACAGCGGTTCCTCGTCCGGGGCGTCGTGCCCGCCGACCCGCAGATTCACCACGTCCAGCGTCTCCAGCCCCAGATGCGTCAGGTTCTCCCGCACCTGCTCCTCGAGGTCGGCCGGGTCCAGGGACGGCACCCAGCTACCGTCCGGACCACGCCGCGCGCCCACCTTGGTGACGATGTGCAGGTCCTCCGGGTAGGGCGCGAGGGCCTCCCGGATCAGCTCGTTGACCACGGCGGGACCGTAGAAGTCGGCGGTGTCGATATGAGTGATCCCCGCGTCCACGGAGGCGCGCAGCACCGCGACGGCCTGCTCCCGGTTCCGGGGCGGCCCGAACACGTTCGGACCCGCCAGTTGCATCGCGCCGTAGCCCACGCGGCTGAGGGTCAGACCCTCCGCGGGGGTGAGCGTGCCGCCGGCAAGGGTGGTGGCCATGGTGTACCTCTTCTGCGTTCGTGTGCTGACTACGGCCGGCCCCGGCGCCGCACGCCGGACCGGCCCGCTCACCATCCTCGGCCGGGCGAGGCCGCACAGGGAGTTCCCTGAGGTTCCCGGGAGCGACAGGACCAGGCACCCGCGTGACGGACTCGGGCCGGCGTGCCCTCGGATGCGGAACAAATCCATCGCCTCCCGGCCGGTGCTCCCGTAGGGTGCGCGGGTTGTCGTGACGGAGAGGCGGTTGCGAACGTGGCACCCAGGGCAGTGACGCGGGAGCGGTTGGCGGGTGCGGTGCGGGCCGCGCTCGGCGGCGGCCGGCGGCTGGAGGCGATGGAGCGCGTCGCGGGCGGCAGCAGGAAGGGCGTGTACCGCCTGGTGATGGACGACGCGACGACGGCGATCGCCTATGTCTGGGACGACACCGAGAACTACTGGCCGGCGGCCGAGGGTGACGACGACCTCACCGACCCGTTCTCACCTGGTCTTGGGCTCGACCTGTTCGAGGCCGCGCACGCGCGGCTGGACGCGCTGGGTGTCCGCGTCCCGGCGATCCGTCTCGTCGACCGTGAGGGTGCCCACTGCCCGGCCGGCCTCGCGATCGTCGAGGACGTCCCGGGCGAGAACCTGGAGGAGCTGCTCGCGCGCGACCCGCGCGCGGCGGCCCCGGTCATGGCCCGACTCCGGGAGGCGCTGGAGGCGATGCGGCGTCATCGGGCGCCCGCCTACGGCAAGGTGGCCGTGGTCGACGGGGGAGGCACGTCGCGCGGAACGTCGTGCGAGGGGGTCGTCCTGGACCGTGCGCAGCGGGACCTCGCCGAGGCGGCGGCGCGTGATGTGCGGATCGCGGGAGCCCGCGACCGGCTGGAGGAGCGGCTGCTGAGCCTGGCGGCGGCGGTGCGGCCACGCGCGGAGTTCGCGGTCGTGCACGGCGAACTGGGGCCGGACCATGTGCGGGTGGACGCGGGCGGGAACCCCGTGATGATCGACGTCGAGGGCTTGATGTACTTCGACGTCGAGTGGGAGCACGTGTTTCTGCGGATCCGCCTGCACGACGCCTACCGGCCGCTGGAGGCGGACGGACTGGACCGGGACCGGCTCGCGCTCTACATGCTTGCGCAGCGACTCTCGCTGACGGCGGGTCCGCTGCGGCTGCTCGACGGGGACTTCCCCCACCGGGCGGTCATGGCGGGCATCGCCGAGTACAACCTGAAGCAGGCGCTGGACCCAGGCTGACGGGGCGCTTCGTCTGCGTGTGCGGTGGAGTCCTCGTCGGGGCGGTCGACGACGGCGGTGAGCGGAGGGCCCTGTGTGCGTCGGACCCTCCGCCGTGCCGCGTGTACGAGCTCAACCGGGGTGGGAAGATGGGCTCTCAGCGCTTGGTGGTGCTGTTGAACAGCGAGCGTGACCAGACGTAGCCGACCACGGCGATGCCTGCGCACCAGGCGAGCGAGATCCAGCCGTTGTTGCCGATCTCCGAGCCGGACAGCAGGCCGCGCAGGGTCTCGGTCATCGGCGTGAACGGCTGGTACTCGGCGAACCAGCGCAGGCCCGGCGACATCGAGTGGGCCGGCACGAACGCGGAGCCGAGGAACGGCAGGAACTGGACCAGCAGTGGCTTGTTGCTCGCGGACTCGACGGTCTTGGAGATCAGGCCGAGCGCCGCCGACAGCCAGGTCACCGCGAACGCGATGGCCGCGAGGAGGCCGGCGGCGGCAAGCCACTCGAGCGGGCTCGCGTCCGACCGGAAACCGAGGGCGAGTGCGACCGCGACGACCAGCACGAGACTCACCATCGTCTGGATGACACTGCCGATGACATGCCCCGTCATGAACGACGAACGCGTGATGTTCATGGTGCGGAAGCGGTTGATGATGCCTTCGGTCATGTCCGAGCAGACCGCGATCGAGGTCGACATCGAGCCGGCGGCCACCCCCATGATGACGACGCCGGGCGTCAGATACTCCAGGTAGGTGTCCCGGCCACCGCCCATTCCGGCGCCGATCGAGTCCCCGAAGGCATACACGAACAGCAGCAGCATCAGGATCGGGGTCATGGCGGAGCCGAGCGACACGCTCGGGTAGCGGATCGCGTGCTTGAGGTTGCGCCGCAGCATCGTCATCGAGTCGTGCACGGCGTAGGTGAGGGTGCTCATCGAAGGGTCTCCTTGACGTGAAGCGGGGTGCCGGCGCCGGGATCGGTGGTGCCGTGGCCCGTCAGGGCGAGGAACACGTCGTCGAGGTCGGGGGTGTGCACGGAGAAGTCGGCGGCCCGGATGCCGGCGGCGTCGAGCCGGTCGAGCAGGGAGCGCAGCGCGTCGAGGCCGCCGTCGCCCGCCACGCGCAGGGCGAGGTTGTCGTCGTCGCGGGCCGCGCCGGGGAAGGCGGCGGCCGCGCGCTCGTACTCAGCGGTGTCGGTGAACCGCAGCCGTACGTGGCTGCCGGGAATCCGCGCCTTGAGCTCGTCGGCGGTGCCCTCGGCGACGATCCGGCCCCCGTCGAGCACGGCGATCCGGTCGGCCAAATGGTCGGCTTCCTCCAGGTACTGGGTGGTGAGGAAGACGGTGGTGCCGCCCGCCACCAGCGAGCGCACCGTGTCCCACATGGTGCGTCGGCTGCGCGGGTCGAGCCCGGTCGTCGGCTCGTCCAGGAAGATCACCTGGGGGTCGCCGACCAGCGTCATGGCGATGTCGAGCCGGCGCCGCATTCCGCCGGAGAAGGTCGCGGCCCGCTTGTGCGCGACGTCCGCGATGTCGAACCGCTGAAGCAACTCCCTGCAACGGGATCGTCCTTCACGCTTGCCGAGGCGCAGCAGATCGGCCATGAGGAGCAGGTTCTCCTCGGCGGTGAGCAGGTCGTCGAGCGCGGCGAACTGCCCGGTGACGCCGATCGCGGCGCGCACCCCGTCCGGTGACGTGGCGACGTCGTGGCCCGCGACCTGGGCCTGCCCGCCATCGGCGGCGATGAGCGTGGACAAGATCTGCACGGTGGTGGTCTTGCCGGCGCCGTTCGGCCCGAGCAGTGCGAACACGGACCCGGCGGGGATGCGCAGATCGATGCCGTCGAGCACGATCTTGTCGCCGTACGACTTGCGCAGACCGATGGTGGAGACGGCGGCGGGTGACTGCGGACCGTCGCCCCGCCTGGATGTGGGCATGACAGATGAAGGCATGGAGCCCTCCCGTTCGAAGGGGGAAGTGACTGGGGGATGTGGGCAAGTTCGCGGGGCCGGTGCTCAGGCCCGGGCGCGGCGCACGTCGATGTTGCCCCAGCGGGTCCGGGCGCGGACCTCGACGGTGTCCTCGGTCTCCTCCGGGGCCTCGGAGGCGGCGAGCGTGTTGCGCACCTGCCCCCGCTCGGAGGTGACGTCGAGCCAGGCGGCGGTGCCTTCGCGGATGCCGACCTCGATGGCGCCGTAGGAGGTCTCCAACTGGACGGTGCCTCGGGCGACTTCGTCGACGCGCAGGGTGCCGTGGGCGGTGGTGGCGGTGACCGAGCCCTCGGCGCGCGTGATGTCGATGTTGCCGTGGGCACCGCTCACCCGCAGGTCGCCGATGGCGGCCCCGACGGTCGTGGTGCCGTGCGAGTTCTTCAGGACGGCGGGACCGTCGACGGTGCCGACGCGCAGGCTGCCGAAGCTGGTGACGACCTCGGCCATGCCCTCGACCCGGTCGACGGTGATCGAGCCGTGGGAGACCGTCAGTTGGAGCGGCCCGGTCGAGTCGAGGCGGACGTCACCGCCCGAGGCCTTCACCCGGACCTCGCCGAGCCGGCCGTCGCCGAGCACCTGGGTCCAGGAGCCCGTCATGTCGACGCGCGAGCCCGTGGGCAGGTCCACCGTCACGTCGACGGCGCCGCTGGGCCCGATGAGGCGGCGCTCCTTCGTCCTGACGGTCAGGACGCCGCTCGCGTATGCGACCTCGGTCTGCTCGGCGGCCCGGACGTCCTTGTCCCTCTTCGGGTGGAGGGGCCGAACCTCGACGACCGTGTCGGAGCGGTCGCTCGCGGTGAACCGGATGGAGCCGGCGCCCACGTGGGCGGTGACCGAAATCGGTTCGGGGGTGTCGAAAGAAGGCATGGCTGTACCGTCCTCTTGAGTCCTTGGGGCGTCCCCGCTGGTGGGACGTGGTGTGGGTGGAGTGGGGTGGGCGTGGAGCGGGGTGGGCGCGGCTAGCGCACCCAGCCCGTGAAGTTCTGTCCGGTGGAGCGGGTCTTCTCCGTCGTACGCGGCCGCGTGCCGCCGTCGACCGCGGCCGACACGGCCCGCACCAGCCACGCGTTGACCGACAGGCCCTCGCGGCTCGCTGCCTCCTCGGCGCGCGCCTTGAGGTGGGCCGGCAGACGCAGATTGACGCGGGCGGTGCCGCCCTCGTCACCTTCGGCGGGTACCTGCACGTTGAGCGGTGCGACGGGCGCGGTGGCCGCTTCCGCAGGGCCGTAGGCGGGCGGGGGCGTCACCACGAAGTCGGGGTCGAGCCCGCGCAGCCGTACGTCGACCGAGCCGGGGGCGAGTTCGCGGGTGATCTCGTCCATCGCGGCGGAGAGCACATTGAGCAGGGTCAGACGGGTCGCCGACTCCAGAGGAGCGGTGAGCCGCTCGGCCAGCTCGCGGGCATCCTCCCCGCCGGCTTCGGCGGCCACCGCGAGTTCGCGGCGGAGGGTGTCGACATACGGGGTGAGGTCCATGGCGCAATGGTGGCACCATTTTGGCGCCATGTGCAAGCCTGGGGGCGACTTGGGTGGGAAGGGCCTGGGGGGAGTGGCTCTGAACTGCGGAAACGGCATGCGGTCGACACGCGTCACTATGGCACCACGTGTACCCAAAGCGCTCTTGAGGGCATCGGATGGCATCGCATGGCATCGAGTGGCACCGGATGGCGCCACGCGACGCCAGGCGGTGCCAGGCGGTGCCAAGCGGTTCATGTGGTGCCATGTGGTGCCATGGGGTGTCCGCAAGGGGCCCCCGGTCGCCCGGCCAGGTGCCGAGCGGCGACGAGCGGCGTGAACCCGTAACTCTCCGGGGGTTCGAGAGAGGTCGGGTTCCACCTCCGACGAGTTCCGGACCGCTACTGTGGTGTGGATCACCGACCCGGAGCTGAGGGAGTCTCAGGCGGATTTCCGTATACCCCCCGGTGACCATGGAGCCACGGATGCGAGGATGAGTCGCCATGACTGCTGGGTGGTGTTCTCGCACGATACGGGCCGCGATGTTCGCTGCCGTGTCCGTGCTGCTCGCTGCCCTGGGTCACATCCTGATGTCCGGAACCGCGGTGCCCTGGTGGGCCATGGCCGCGGGCACCGTGGCGACGGGCGGCATGGCCTGGGGGGTCGCCGGCCGGGAACGCGGACCGCTTGTGGTCGTCTCCCTCGCGGTGGCCACGCAGGCACTGCTCCACTCGTCGTTCTCTCTGGCCCAGGCCGTCGTACAAGGGGCACCGGCCGGCGGGAGATCGCCGGCCTGGCAGTGGCTCGCCTACGTCCTGTGCGGCCCGCATTCGGGACCGTCGGCCGCGCGGCACGACGCCATGTCGATGTCCATGCACTCCATGGACCACGGGATGGGCGCGATGCACTCCATGGGTTCCATGGCCGCTATGGGCTCGATGAGTTCGATGGGCTCGATGGGCTCGATGGGCTCGATGGGCTCGATGGGCCACATGGGGTCCGCCGGATCCCTCGGTCATGACATGGGCGGCATGTCCCCAACCGGCATGCTCCTCGCCCACCTTCTGGCCGCTGTGCTGTGCGGCCTGTGGCTCGCGTACGGCGAGCGCGCGGCCTTCCGCATCCTGCGGGCCCTGGCCGGTTGGCTCTTCACCCCGCTGAGTCTTCTCCTCCGGCTGCCCGCACCGCCGCACCGGCCGCGCGTCCGAACCCGCCGAGCGACCTCGGACCGGGCACCGCGCCGCCTCCTCCTCACGCACGCGATCACCTCTCGGGGGCCGCCCGCCGGGACCGCTGTCGCCTGACGACAGCCGGTTCCCCGAGGCCGTCGAGCTGTTGGTCTCCCGCCTCGGGCACCGGCCGTGCGCTTCCGCGCCCGGCCCTCCACCCCCTCACCGGTTCTGCCGTGCTGCCCGCCGCCCTGAAGCGCGCGCCGGCCGCACACCGGATACCTGATTCCCGAGAAGGACAGATCCCAGGTGATCACTCCTGCCCTGCCTCCATCGCGCGAACAACCGAGAAACAACTCGAAGGATGAGTCGATCACGGCCTGGGCGCTCGCTGCCCGCAGCGGTGACCCCGATGCCGTCGACCTCTTCGTCCGCGCCCTGCACCGAGACGTCCGCCACTATGTGACGTATCTCGGTGCCGACCCCCAGAGTGCCGACGACCTGACCCAGGACACCTTTCTGCGGGCCCTGGGCAGCCTGCACCGGTTCGAAGGCCGCTCCTCGGCCCGCACCTGGCTGCTGTCCATCGCCCACCGCGCGGTGGTCGACAGCATCCGGTACAACTCGTGCCGGCCTCGCCTGTCGGACACGGACGACTGGGAGTCGGCAGCAGAACGCACCCAGCCGCGCGACCTGCCCGGCTTCGACGACGGCGTCGCCCTCTCCGAGCTGCTGGACACCCTCCCCGACGACCGCCGCGAGGCGTTCGTCCTCACCCAGTTGCTGGGACTTCCCTACGCGGAGGCGGCCCACGTCAGCGACTGCCCGATCGGCACCGTGCGCTCGCGGGTCGCCCGCGCCCGTACTTCCCTGATCGCGTGGCTGCACGAGGCCGAGCACTCTGCGCTGGTGGCCGCGGCGGCGTGAGCCAACGCATGGTGGTGGCCCGGATCACCGAGCGATCCGGGCTGCCGGCCACAGCAACTACGCGATCCGACTCCCGACACCCCCTTTCCTCAAGTACGGAGATCCCTTACCTCATGTCCAGGACTCGCACCACCCTGCGCCGTGCCGGCGCCGTCACCGCCCTGACCGCCGCCGGTGTCCTCGCCGCCGCGGGCGTCGCCTCCGCGCACGTCACCGTCCACCCCGACAGCTACGCCAAGGGCGCCACCGACGGCGTCCTGACCTTCCGCGTCCCCAACGAGGAGGACAACGCCGACACCAACAAGGTCCAGGTCTTCCTGCCCACCGACCACCCCATCCTCGGCGTGCTGGTCTCCCCGCAGGACGGCTGGACCGCCCAGGTCACCAACACCAAGCTCAAGACGCCCATCAAGACCGACGACGGCACCATCACCGACGCCGTCTCGGAGATCACCTTCACCGGAGGCAAGATCGGCCCCGGGCACTACGAGGACTTCAACGTCGCCTTCGGCCGGCTGCCCGACGACACCGACCAGCTGACCTTCAAGGCGTTGCAGACCTACTCCGACGGCAAGACCGTCCGCTGGATCGAGCAGACGCAGCCGGGTGGCGACGAGCCGGAGAACCCGGCGCCCGTCCTCAAGCTCACGGCCAAGGGCGCGGCGGAAGACGGCAGTACCTCGACCGCGTGGGGGGCGAACTCGAAGAGCTCCGAGAGCGCCAAGCCGACCGCGTCGAGCAGCGACTCGACCGCCCGTGGCCTCGGTGTGGCCGGGCTGGTCGTCGGCGCCCTGGGGCTGGCGGCGGCCGTGTTCGCCGTTCTGCGCGGCCGCTCCACCGGAGCCGGGGCAGCGTAGGGCAGCCGCCCTGCCGGCGGGAGACCGTCGGCAGGGCACCTGTATGTCGATGGTGGGTCGGCGGGCTGCTGACCCGGGGAATCTCGGGAAGCACGGCCTCCGGCCCCTCCTGCCGAGGCGGTCGCCGCTGTGCCGTCAGCCGGCGTCGGCGGCGCGGGCGCTCCAGCGCTCCTCGACCTTGGCCAGGCGCCAGTAGAGGAGAGCCACGGCCCAGACGACCACGAACAGCCCGACGATGACGTAGCCGACATTGTCCAGGTCCAGGCCCGCGACCCAGCCGGTGACGTCATCGCTCAGGCCGAGCCTGTCGTGCAGCACGCCGACCAGCTCGATCGTACCGACGAAGAAGGCCACCGCGATGGACAGGCCGGTGATCGTGAGGTTGTAGAACACCTTGCGCACGGGGTTCGAGAACGCCCACTGGTAGGCGAAGTTCATGAAGGTGCCGTCGAGGGTGTCGAACAGGCTCATGCCCGCCGCGAAGAGGAGGGGCAGGCACAGAATCGCGTACCAGGGCAGCCCGGCGGCGGCGCCGTTGCCGGCCAGGGCGAGGAGCAGGACCTCGGTCGTGGTGTCGAAGCCGATCCCGAACAGGAAGCCGAGCGGGAACATCTGGCCGGGGCGGCGGATGGACTTGGTGAGCCGGCCCAGGACGCGGTTCATGAAGCCGCGCGAGTCGAGATGGGCCTCCAGCTCCGCCTCGTCGTAGTGCCCGGCGCGCATGGCCTTGAACACCCGCAGGATGCCGAACAGCGCGACCAGGTTGAGAGCGGCGATGAGGTACAGGAAGCCGCCGGAGACCGTGGTGCCCACCGTGCCGAGGACCTGGTGGGTCCGGGAGTCGTCCTTCATCAGCGTGCCGGCGAGCTTGGCGCCGCCGGCGACCAGCGCGGCCATGACGACCACCACACTGGAGTGCCCGAGCGCGAACCAGAAGCCCACCGACACCGGCCGCCGGCCGTCGGCCATCAGCTTCCGGGTGGTGTTGTCGATGGCCGCGATGTGGTCGGCGTCGAAGGCATGCCGCATGCCGAGCGTGTAGGCGGTGATGCCCAGGCCGATGCCGAACGCCTTGGTGCCGACCTCGTAGTGACGCGGAATCACCAGCAGGAGGATCCCGAACGCGAGCACGTGCAGGGCGACGATCACGGCAAGGAGACCGGCGGTTCGGAGAGTGTCCTCGCGCCGCCAGCGGAAGGACTTGGCGGCGGTGGTTTCGGGCACGCCTTGGGACACGGTCATACGGTCACGCTCCAGCACCTCGTGGATCAGCTTCGTGATGCCGTGGCCGGTCTCCTGGCTGACGGGTCGACGCGCCCGCCCCTGCCTTCCCGGCCGTGAGGCCAGTGGCAACGCATGGGGCGGGAACTCCCCGATCACAGTGGCGAGGGCCGCTCCGGACTGAGCCCCTGAGGGCTGTCACCGGTCTTCCCGAACACCACGGCCCGCCCACCCTAGGAGGCCGTGGGACATGGCTGCAAGGCTGCATATCTGATCAGGTGTGGAGGCGGGCGAGGACGGCTGCGATGATGAGTCCATGCATCTCGTCCCCGCGGAACGCGCCGGGCAGCGGACCATCGACGGCCACAGGGTCTGCGACGCCATCGCCGCCGTCGGTGAGCCCGAACGCGTACGAGCCTGGGCCGACCGCTTCTCCTTGCTCTCCGATCCCGGACGCCTGTCCTTGCTGCTCGCCCTCCACGAGGCGGGCCCCATCGCCGTCTCCGACCTCGCCGTGGCCACCGGGATGCGGGACACCGCCGTCTCCCAGGCGCTGCGTCTGCTGCGGACCGCCGGCATCGTCGAGGGCGAGAAGGACGGCCGGATCGTGCGCTACCGACTCGTCGACGGTCCGGTTTCCGCGCTGCTGCGCCACTGCACTCCCTAGGGCGCAGGCGTGGGAACGGCTGCCGCGGACTCGTCGGCGACGGCCCGCACCGCTGCGGGCGACAAGGGCTGCGACTACGACCGGTTGCGCCGCTGGTCACGCGGATGCGCCCCCAACGGGTGTGTCCCGCACGCGGACGGCTTCCGCGTGCGGGACCGGGTGCTCGGATCGTGAGGATCAGCTGGTCGTCAGGGCGGTGTCGTCCACGACGAAGCTGGTCTGCAGCGAGGAGTCCTCCACGCCGTTGAACTTCAGGGTGACCGTCGAGCCCGCGAACGAGGACAGGTCGAAGGTCTTCTGCGCGTACCCGGAGGCCTTGTTGAGGTTCGAGTAGGTCGCCAGGGTGGTCGAACCGGCGGTCACCGTCAGCTTGTCGTACGCGGTGCTGGTGGTGGTCTCGGCGGTGTCGATGTGCAGGTAGAAGGTGAGCGTGGCCTTGCAGCCGGCCGGGATCGTCACCGACTGGGACAGGGTGTCGGTGTGCGAGGAGCCGTAGCCGTCGAGCCATGCCTTGTAGGAGCCGCTGTGGGCCGCCTCACCGGAGTCGTTGGTGATGACGCCGCTGGTCGCGCTCCAGCCGGTGCTGCCGGACTCGAAGCCCGGGTTGGCCAGCAGCTGGGAGGAGGTGCAGCCGCCGCCACCGCCGGAGCCGACGGTCCAGGTGAAGGAGGTCGAGCCGGAGGCGCCGGTGGAGTCGGTCGCGGTGACCGTGACCTGGTAGGTGCCCGCGGTGGAGGCCGTGCCGGAGATCAGGCCGGTGGAGCTGTTGATGGACAGGCCGGTGGGCAGGCCGCTCGCGCTGTAGGTGAGGGCCGCGCCGGCGCTGTCGGTGGCGTGGATCTGCAGGCTGACCGAGCTCCCGGTGGTGGTGGACTGGCTGCCGGGGCTGGTGACGGTCACCGTGTTGCCGCCACCGCCGCCGCCGGAGGTGAAGGCGGCGGTGCCGTTGGGGGTGCCCCAGCCGGTCGGGCCGTCGTAGCCGGTGCCGGCGGTGCAGAAGTACGACGGGGAGCAGGAGCCGTTGTTGCCGCTGGTCACGTCGTACAGGTTGCCGGTGTGGGAGTACGGGTACTTCGCCGGGTAGTCGCTCGCGCCCGGGGTGCCCGCGAGGGCGTAGACCGAGGCGATGATCGGCGAGGAGGCGCTGGTGCCGCCGTAGACCGCCCAGCCGGAGCCCCCGTAGGTGTCGTAGACCGCCACGCCGGTGGCGGGGTCTGCGACGGCGGAGACGTCGGCCTCCATGCGCTTGGAGCAGCCGGTGTCGGTCTGCCAGCTCGGCTTCGGGTCGTAGGCGGAGCAGCCGGAGCCGGTGCCCTCGGTGGAGTTGGTGTGCCAGACGGACTCGCTCCAGCCGCGGGAGTTGGAGGCGGTGGTGAGCGCGGTGCCGCCGACGGCGGTCACGTACTGGGAGGTCGCCGGGTACTCGGCGCCGTAGGCGGAGTCGCCCGAGGAGACGGTGATCGCGACGCCCGGGTGCTTGAAGTACGAGGTGTCCTCGCTGGTCTGGGAGGAGGACTCGGAGCCGCCCCAGCTGTTGGAGACGAACTTGGCGCCGAGTGTGACGGCCTCGTTCTCGGCGGTGCCGAGGTCGGAGTCGGTCGCGGAGTTGGCCTCGACCAGGATGATGTTGCAGTTGGGGCAGACCGCGCTGACCATGTCGATGTCGAGCATCTCTTCGCCGGCCCAGCCGCTGTCGTTGGTCGGCAGCTGGGTGGTGGAGCCGGTCTGGCTGACCTGCTTGAAGCAGCCGTTGGCCTTGGTGCAGGCGGACAGGCCGAACTGCGACCGGTAGGTGGCCAGGTCCGACTCGGCGTTGGGGTCGTTGTAGGCGTCCACGATGCCGACCGTCATGCCCGAACCGGCCGTGGTGGGCAGGTTGTAGGCGCTGTGCAGGTTGGCCGGGGAGAGGCCGGAGGGCGCGGCGGCGGCGACCGCCGAGGCCAGGCGCTGCTTGATGTCGGTGCGGCGCTGGGCGAAGCAGGACGCGTGGCCCGGCTGGGCGGTGGCGCACAGGTGCTGGGTGGGCACCTTCTGTCCCGCCCTGCCGGTGGAGTGGTAGGTCTGCCGGCTCGGGTCGGTCAGCGCCTTGGCGTTCTGGGTGGTCTTGGAGAGGTGCGGCTGCGCTGTGGCGGGCTGGGCCCCGGCCGAAGGTGCCGCGTAGAACCCGGCGACGGCGAGGGAGAGGGCCGGGAAGGCGACGGCGACGAGTCTTCGCAGACTGCGTCTTTGGTTGCTCGGGCGTGACTCACGCATGGGGTGCTGCCTCCATCGGGAAGTGGGGTTTCTCGCTCTGGGTGGGCAGGCCCGTGACGTGCACAGCGGCGTCGTGCAGTCATGGACATGACATGCTGATTGCGTGAATGTGCATGACAGAACGTGAGAGGAAGGTAACTCCGCCTCATTGCGGCCGACAGTGTGCGAAGGGATTCTTTACCCCCTCATAGGTCTTCGGCGGGAAGTCGGAGAGCCCGCCGAACGCTGGGCACCGGCTTCCAGGACGCACGGGGCATGCGCGCCGCTCAAGCCGACGTTCTCCATGCGCCGCTCGCGCCCGACCCGCACGATCGAGCCGCGCTGGACCGCAGGAGGCGCACACTCAACGGCCTCGGCTGCGCGGCCGTTCGGGGCTTAATGGCCGTTGTAGGTGGAAATGAATACGTCCGGACGGCTGACGGGGCCCGGTCGGCCGGTGCGGAGGGGGAAGGGAAGGTGCCTGCCGTGGGTGTGCCCTTGTATCTGCGACCACGACTGGAGCCACCGCTCAGTTCACTGCTGGCCGACGCACCGTTCCTGCACTCCCTCGTCGACGCACTCGGCTCTCCGCTCAATGTGCTGCTGCCGGAGCGGATCGCCGAGAACGCCGGCCGCTTCCGTGCCGTCTACCGCGACCACCACCTGGCCGGCCGGGTGTACTACGCCCACAAGGCGAACCGGTCCAGCGCCCTCGTACGGCGGCTGGCCGCCGCGGACCCGGCCGGAGTGGGCGTCGATGTCGCCTCGCTGGGGGAGCTGCGGCATGTTCTGGGGTCCGGCGTCACACCCGACCGCATCATGGCCACCGGGCCGAAGGACCCGGAGTTCCTGTGGCTGGCCGCCCGCGTCGGGGCGACGGTGAACCTCGACTCGCGCGGCGAGCTGGACCAACTGGCCGACGTGGTGCGGAAGCACGACCTCCCCCGCGTCGACGTTCTGCTGCGGCTCTCGGCGTTCGATTCGGTCGATGACTCGCAACCCGCGGGTGTGCGGATGCTGTCGCGGCGCAGCCGCTTCGGTTCCCCGGTGGGAGAGCTCGACGAGCTGCTGTCGGCAGTCGAACGGCACCGTGACGCCGTCGAGCTGACCGGTGTCGCCTACCACCTGGACACGACCGCCTTGGCGGAGAAGGTCCCTGCCCTGGAACGCTGTGTGACGGTCATGGACGAGTGCCGCGCCCGGGGCCTGGCACCGCGCGTCATCGACATCGGCGGGGGCTTCGGTGTCGGCTACGTCGACGACGCCGGTCAGTGGGAGCGGTACACCACCGCACTGACCGAGGCGGTGCTCGGCACCCGCCCGCCCCTGACCTGGCGCGGGCACGGCTACGGGCTGCGCAACGAGGGCGGTACGGTGCGGGGGGCCGCCGCCCTCTACCCGGCGTACCGCCCCACCGCCGGGCCCGGCTACCTCGACGAGTTGCTCTCGCTGCCCACGCCCATCCTGGGCCGACCGCCCGCCACTCTGCTCCTGGAGCACCTCTACGACCTGTACGTCGAACCGGGCCGGGCCCTCGTCGACCAGTGCGGGCTCTCGCTGGCGCGGGTCTTGGACGTACGGCGCATCGGTGAGGGGGCCGGGGAGTATCTGGTGCGGCTCGGGATGAACGCCGGGGATGTGAGCCTGGAGGAACACGGCGTACTCGTCGACCCCGTACTGCTCCCGCGTACCGGAGCGGGAGGGGAGGGCGAGGAGGGGCCGGTGGGGGTCCACCTCGTCGGCAATCTCTGCCTGGAGGCCGACCTGATCACGCGCCGCACGGTCTTCCTGCCCCGCCTGCCCCGTGCCGGCGACCTGCTGGCGTTCGCCAACACGGCGGGCTACGCCATGGACTTCCACGCCCACCATGCCCAACGGCAGCCGGTGGCCCGCACGGTGGCCGTCGTAAGAGAAGGAGGCTCCTGGCGCTGGTGCCTGGATGAGGAGTACTGGCCGATCACACATCCCGGGGGGCAAGGGGCATGAGGTACGACAGCATCACCGAGGCCATCGGCAACACGCCGCTGGTACGCATCGATCCGGCCGTCCACGGCCTGCGCCACATCGACCTGTACGCGAAGCTGGAGATGCTCAACCCCTTCGGCTCGGTCAAGGACCGGCCCGCCTGGAACATGGCGCGCCCGCTGCTCGAGGCCGCGTCCGAGGGTGGTGAGACGGTCGTGGAACTCTCCAGCGGCAACACGGCCAAGGCCCTCGCTCTGCTGGCCGGTATGCACGGGCTGCGGTTCAAGAGCGTCACCAACCGCATGCGGGTGCCGGAGGTCAAGGAACTGCTTCTGCTGCTCGGCGCCGAGATCGAGGAACTGCCCGGGCAGAGCGAGTGTCTCGACCCCACCGACACGGACGATCCACTGACCCGTTTCCACCAGGCGCTCTCGGAACCGGGCAGTGCGTACGTGCACACCGACCAGTATTTCAACCCGCGCAACACCGAGGCGCACGCGGCGGGAACCGGGCCGGAGATCGTCAAGGACCTCGACGGGCGGGCGCCGGACTGGTTCATCGCCTGCGTGGGTACGGCCGGTTCGTCGACCGGTGTGGCCAGGGTGCTGCGCGAGCACGACCCCGAGGTGCGCGTCCTCGGCCTGGTCGCCCACAAGTCGGACTTCATACCCGGCATCCGCACCATCGACGAGGTGCGTCAGGTCGGACTGTTCGACCCGGCGACGTACGACACGATCGAGTCGGTGACCTCCGAGGAGGCCATCGACGGCATGCTGACCCTCATCCGCCGGTGCGGTCTGCTGTCGGGACCGACCGGAGGCGCCGCGTACGAGGGCGCGGTGCGTCATCTGCGCGCCGTCGACGCGGAGTTGTCCGAGTCGGACCAGCGCCGGACGGCGGTCTTCATCGTCTGTGACCGTGCCGAGAGCTATCTCAGCTACGTACGGCAGCGTCGGCCCGAACTCCTGGGCGGTCCGCGCCGCGGGCGCTTCGCCGCGACTCTCACCGAAGCCGAGATACAAGCCGAGGCCAAGACCGTCGGCACCGACGACGCCCGGCGGTGGATCGCGGACGGTGAGCCGCGCCCGCTCGTCGTGGACCTGCGGGGCCCGCACGCCTACGCCGCGCTGCACATCGAGGGATCGGTCAACATCGTCGACGAGCTCTTCGACGAACTCGTCCGCACCGGACTGCCCTTCAGCAAGCGGCAGCCGGTGCTGCTCGCCTGCCCGGTCGGTGAGAAGTCCGCCCGGTACGCGGCGCTGCTGACCCGCATGGGTCACCCCGACGTGCGCAGTCTGGCCGGCGGCATCGTCGCCTGGCGGGACGCGGGCGCGCCGCTGGTCCGGGAGTGAGCGTGGTGCACCCCGTCCACGGGGAGGACTGGACCGAGGCGGCCGCCTGGCAGCGGGAGATGCGGGAGGAGTTCCCCATCATCACCGCCCACCCCGAGCTGGCCTACCTCGACAGCGCGGCCACCTCCCAGAAGCCCCGGGCCGTGCTGGACGCCGTACACGCCTATCTCACGACGGCCAACGCCAATGCGGGACGGGGTACTTACCCGTGGGCCAACCGGACGACGGAGCTGGTGGAACGGACCCGACGGCGGGTCAAGGAGTTCCTGGGCGACCCCGATCCCCGGCGATCGGACGTCCACTTCACCGGCGGCACCACCGAGGGACTGCGTGCCATCGCCCGAGACTGGCTCACCACCCATCTCACCGACGGCGACGAGATCCTCGTCCCGTTCGCCGACCACCGGGCGAACCTGGATCCCTGGCTGGAGGCCCAGCGGCTGCTGGCCGACCGGGGAGTCCGCGTCCAGGTGCGGGCACTGCCGTACCAGGCCGAGTCGGGCGACTACGACCACCGGACCTTCGACCGGGTCGTCGGCCCGCGCACCCGTTTCGTCGCTGCCACGCACGTCCATCACGTGTACGGCGGCGACATGAACGTGCACCGCATCCGCGAGGCCGTGGGCCCGGACGTGCCGATCTGCCTGGACGCCGCCCAGAGCATCGGCCACCTGCCGGTCCGTGTCGACGAGTCCGCGCTCGACGTGGACTTCGTGGTCTTCTCCGGGCACAAGGCCCTGGCGCTGCCAGGCTCCGGGGCGGTCTGGGCGCGTAACGCACGCGGCCCGGCCTTCCGGCCCGGTGGCTGGCAGGGCACCCCCAACACCGTGGGCATCGCCTCGCTGGAGGCCGCGCTCGACTGGCTGGACGCGGTCGGCACGGACCGGATCGCACACTGGACGGCCGCCCTCACCTCCCGGCTGACCGACGGGCTACGACACCTGACCTCGTACGAGATCCTGGGCTGCCAATCCAGCCTGGCCGCCGGCTCCTTGGTTCCCGCCGCACAACGGCGCCACGGCATCGTCACCTTCCGGCACGGCGACATTCCCTCCGACGACCTCGGCTTCGTCCTGTTCAGCCACGGTTTCATGGTCCGGGCGGACAGCCTCTGCCAGGCCGGGGCGGACGAGAAGAAGGACGGTTCCGTACGGGTCAGCCTGCACGTGTACAACACCGTCGACGAAATCGACCGCCTGCTGGCCGCACTCACCTCGCTCGGGTGAATCCGCGATGAAAACCGTTTCCAGCGCCTGTACATTCGGCAGTGTCGGCGACAGGTGTCAGATGGAAGAGGTGGCGCGACCCTATGGGCGTGAGCATGGAGACGGCCAAGGAGTGGGTGGAGCGCTGGGAACTCCAACAGCAGCGTTACGCCGTCGACCGTGAGGAGCGGTTCACCGTGATCGCCGATGTGGTCGAACACGTCACAGCCGGCCGCACCAGGCCGCTGCTCCTGGACCTGGGGTGCGGGCCCGGTTCCCTGGCGGCCAGGCTCGCCGGGCGTCTGCCGGACGCGGAGATCGTCGCCGTCGACATGGACCCTCTCCTCCTGGAACTGGGCCGCACCCACCACGCGGACGCCGCCCGCTACGTGGACGCCGTGATCGGTGACGACGGCTGGATCGACGCCCTGCGACTGGACCGCCCGCTGGACGCGGCCGTCTCCACAACGGCCCTCCACTACCTCCCGGAGCCGACGCTCCTGGACACCTACCGGCACTTGGCGGCACTTCTCCGACCGGGCGGTGCCCTGGTCAACGGGGACCACTTCCCCCAGAGCGCCCCACGGTGTTCGGAACTCACCGTCCACGTGGGCCGCCGCCGGGCCGAGCGAGCCGGGAGCCACGTCCATGAGGACTGGCAGTCCTGGTGGAGCAGGGCGGCGCAGGACCCCGAGCTCGTCGACCTGTTCAGCCGGCGCGAGCAGCGCCTGACCGTGCGGGGTGGAAGCGCGGGCGAGCACCTGACCGCGGCCCGCCACGCTGAACTGCTGCGTCGGGCGGGCTTTCACCATGTCACCTCGGTCTGGCAGTTCGGCGACAGCCAGGTCCTCGTGGCGGTCAAGGGCTGAATCACCTGCGTGTCTCAGCCCGCTGTCGCGATGGACGGTCCGGCCCGTCGGCCGGGACGGTCCGCCCGGCCCAGCCGGGCGACTGTTCAGAGGGCGAGGCTCATCAGGATCTCGTCCCGGTCGTCGCCGGGGGCCACCCGGAGCGCTCCCGGCCAACGGCCGACCTCGACCCAGCCCAGCTTGCGGTAGAACTCCTCCAGCCCCAGGCCGGCCCTGACGCCGAGCCCCAGCCGTTCCAGGCCCATCTCGTCGCGGGCGACGTCGCGGACGCGGTGCATGAGCGCGGCGCCGATGCCCCGCCCGCGGAACCGGGGGTGTGTCTGGACGTGGTTCACCACGCCGCAGTGCGCGACGAGCGGGTGCGGATCCCGGCGAAGGATCAGCCAGCCGGCCAGTTCACCTTCGACGGTGGCCACGAGCATCCTGCATCGCTGCGGGTCGAGTCCGTCGACGATCTGGTCCAGCACGGGCCCGACCTGCCGCGCGGTCACCGGCGGCAGCGGAAATCCGTACGGGATCACCGCCCCGCCGGCGTTGCTCACCGCCACCCAGCAGTCGACCAGGTCCCGCCTGAGGCCGGAACTGACCTCGCCGGGACGGGTGATCCGGGTGAGCCTCGGTGCTGTTGCCGCCTCCTGCGCTGTCATGACGACGTCGAGCCTCCAGATTCGGCGTTTCTCATAGGGGTCCTCAGGCCGCTGTCGTGGATCGCGCGCGGTGAAGGCACCGAGAGCCGGATCCACTGCGTCTCCCTGCGGAGTGGGGAAGGTACCCACGCCTTGTGCTGCGGTGCCTCGCCCGACGCCAGGACGCCGGACGTGTCGCGGAGGAGCCGCCGTACGGTTCCCTCCTCCGCGGTCGCCAGATCGTGGTGGAGGGCGATGCTCCCCGGCACCGCCTTCAGCAGTCGGTCGACGACCCGGGTGCGGGCGTCCGCGTGCAGGCCGCCGACGATGACGACCGGCAGTCGGCCTTCCTGACGCATCAGCGGCCTCCGGATCGACCGTAGCGGCGCTCGAAGCGCTCCACGCGGCCCGCGGTGTCGAGGACACGGGCGGTACCGGTGTAGAAGGGGTGACTCGCCGAGGAGATCTCGACGTCCACGACGGGATAGGTGTTGCCGTCCTCCCAGTCGATGCGCTTGTCGCTGGTGAGCGTCGAACGGGTCAGGAAGGCGAAGTCGGCGGCCTTGTCGCGGAAGACGACGGGACCGTAGGCGGGGTGGATGCCGGGCTTCATGGCGTGCTCCCTTGAGCGGTGGGGGGGGTCGGGTCAGCGTTCTTCGCGGAAGTCGACGTGCCGGCCGGCGAGCGGGTCGTACTTGCGCAGGACCAGGCGGTCGGGGTTGTTGCGGCGGTTCTTGCGGGTCACGTAGGTGTAGCCGGTCCCCGCGGTGGAGCGGAGCTTGATGACCGGGCGGAGTTCGTTGCGAGCCATAGGCGCTACTATATGGGAACGATTTCCATTACCGATAACCCTCCCCATGTGAGAGGCAGGTCATCCTGTGTCCGCCCACTGCCAACTGACCGGCGCCCAGCCGGGATTCGGCAACCGCATCTCCCACTCGCACCGGCGCACCTCCCGCCGCTTCAACCCGAACATCCAGCACAAGCGGTACTGGCTGCCCAGCGAGTCCCGGTACGTCCGGCTGACGCTGAGCGCCCGCGGAATCAAGACCGTCGACACCATCGGCGTAGAAGCGGCTGTCTCCCGCATCCGCGCCAGGGGAGGGAAGGTCTGATGGCCAAGCGGAGCAAGATCGCCAAGAACGAGAAGCGCAAGGCCGTCGTCGAGCGGTACGCCGCCCGCCGCGCAGAACTCAAGGAGATCATCCGGCGTCCGTCCTCGACGGACGCCGAGCGCGGTGCCGCGATCGCCGAACTGCGCCGGCAGCCGCGCGACGCCAGCGCCACCCGCGTCCGCAACCGTGACAGCGTCGACGGCCGCCCTCGGGGCCATCTGCGCACGTTCGGACTCTCCCGTGTCCGGGTCAGGGAGCAGGCGCACGCGGGTTTCCTGCCCGGCGTCACGAAGTCGTCCTGGTGACGGCGGTTCCTCCGCGCTGACGGAGGGGCGCCGGGGGCACGTCTCACCTCGAGCCGTGCCCCCGCCCACGGCGGCATGACCACGCCCGAAGAGCCCCGCGTGTTCGTCATCGCCGTCTGTGCGTATGCGAGAGATGAGGCCGAAGTGGAAGCCGTCCACCGCGAAATCCGGCAGGAGTGCACGCATGAGTGACGCCGCACGCAACCGTCCGGGTCGTCCCTTCACACTTGTCGTCTGCGCCTCGTGTGAGGCCGCCACCGATCAGGTGACGGATGAGCTGCGCCGGGTGGTGCGAGACAGCTCCCACGGGGTCATGATCTCCACAGGATGCCTGCGGAAGGTCCTCGACTGCGCGGGCCGACGCGGTCTGCACGCTGTCGCACAGCCGTGCACGGCGGATCGCAGCCCCACCGGAACCGCCGTGCGTCTGGGCCCGCTCGTCACCGTGGCCGACGCCGCGGCGGTCGGAGCGTGGCTGCGGGCCGGAATGCCGGACGACGGCACACTGCCCGACAGGCTGCGGTCGGCGCCCGCCTCGCGGCATGACACCCGCCTGGACTGAGGGTGAGCGGTGCGAGTAAGGGTCTGTTGAGCGTGATGACCGGCAACACCCCCGCCGTTCGCGGCGCCGTGGTCGGTCAGTTGCCGGGGCTTGCTCCAGGTTCCATGGTCCTCGCGGTGTCTATCCGGGCTCGCGTGGGGTGTGAGGGCAGGAGGACGAGGAAGTACGGGCCGTCGGCCTGGGCGGCCCCCACGTCGGCCCAAACGCCTCGTCGGTCACCCGACGGCCGAAGAGACCGGTATGCCGAACCGCACCCGTCAGGGCGGGTGTTCTGTCCCCCGAGGTGCGGACGGGTGAGCCGCGTCCCGGTTGGGGGATCGTGGACGGGTGAGGGCCTCCGTGCCCAGGTGTACGCCGTGCCGGGTGATGCCGGCCTCCCGGATCGAGGTCCGTACCGGGCCGGGCGGTGCCGTGGCTGCGACCACCGCCCGGCCCGGGGTCCTCAGGTCCCTGCCACGAGCGCGGGCTGCTCGTGTTCGCAGGTGTCACCGATGCCGTAAGTGTCCCAGGCGGGGAACGGGTCGGCCGCGAACCGGCCCTCGCCGTCCGTCACACGGCAGTCGGTCAGGGCCGTTCGCAAGGCGTCCGCGTGCAGGTGAGTCCCGATGAAGGCCAGTTCCTGACCGCCGGGGCTCTCCGATGCGTGACAGGGCGGCCTCGCCGCCGCGCACCAGAGCGGCGTCGATGTTGACCTCGCTCATGTCGTTGACGATGACCGCGACGCGCAGTCCCTCGCGGTTGCCGAGGACGTGGTCGAGGAGCGTGGTCTTGCCCGCGCCGAGAAATCCGGACAGGACGGTGACGGGCAGTCGGTCGTGAGGCATGAACAATCAGTCCCCAGGACGCAGCAGTCCGCGCTCGTATGCCTTCACCAGCCGCTGCGGCACCGGGTACGAGACTCCGTCGACAGTGATCGGCACGAGCGTGGGCGTGGTCGCCTTCCACTGGGCGCGGCGGTGGCGGGTGTTGCTGCGGGACATCTTCCGTTTGGGTACGGCCATGGGGTCCTCCTGGATCGATGGGATGTCCAAGCTACATGAAAATGAATCCCATTACTAATGGGAGGTGTGCCGCCCGTCGACGCGAGGAAGGGTCTGCTCCCGGGGGCCTGCGTGATCCGCCCGCACCGAGACCCGGCCCGCGGCCCACGCTCACAGCCCCCCGTTTCGTCGACTGCCTGGAACAGCGCGGCCATGCCGACGGCCCGTCAGGCGGTGCTCGCGTTCGTCCTCACCGGGTCGCCCCATGTGGTGGACCGCAGTCCGGGCACACTCCGGAAAGCTCCACCGTGTGACGGACGTTCGCGAACCCGGACATCCGTGCGATCGTGTCCGCCCAGACCTCCACCGGGCCGGAGTCGACGGGACGACTGAGGCCGCATTCCGTGCAGATGAGGTAGTGGCGGTGCTCGCGGCCGGGTCGGTAGCGGAAGAGGCGCTCCCCGCCTGTGTCGCGGACCATGTCGGCTCGGCCGGCGGCGGCCAGGGCGGTGAGGGTGCGGTAGACCGTGGACTTGCCGACCGGTGAGCCGTCCGCGGCGAGCCGGTTGTGGAGCGCCTGGGCGCCGACGAAGCCCTCCGTCCGGATCAGCGCCTCGACGACCGTGGTGCGTTGCTGGGTGTGCCGGCCGATCAGCGTGACGTCGGCCAAGGGTGTGGTGGCCGGCTGTCGGTTGCGTTCCATCGGGTCCCTTCGCTCATGTGCCGGTGGGGACGGCGGTTCCCGTACGAGGACCGGAGGCGGGCCGTCGTATCAGGAACGTGGCGGCGTAGACGGCTGTGGCTACGGCCATGATGGCGAAGCTCGGTGGCATCTTCGGCACCGCGTACGCGACGAACAACCCCGCCCATATCTCCAGTACCGCCAGCCCCGCGGAGAGGGCGAGTGCCCGGTACGGGCGGTCGGTGAGACGGATGGCGGCGCCCGCGGGGGCGGCGAGCAGGCCGAGAAGGAGCAGGGAACCGACCGCCTGGGTGGCCTCGGCCGCGCTGATGCCGGCAAGGGCGAGGAAGCCGTACCCGAGCAGTCGGACCGGCACCCCGCGGGCTGCGGCCACGGCCTCGTCGAGTGTGGCGAACAGCAGGGGCCGGGCGATGAGGACCACCAGCAGGGCGACCCCGGTGGCGGCCAGGGCGGCGACGACCGCGCTGCCCGCGGAGATGCCGAAGATGGAGCCGAACAGCACGCTGACACCGGCGGTTCCGTTGGTGGTGCTGTGGGAGGTCGTGTAGAGGGTGATGAGGAAGGCGCCCAGCCCCAGGATCCAGGAGAAGACGCTGCCGATGACCACGTCGTCGGGCCGTGCCCGGCGGCCGAGGGCGCCGAAGAGCAGCGCCATGGCGATGGTCGCGGCGAACAGCCCGAGGCGAAGGTCGGCGCCGAGGACCAGGGCGGCCATCGCGCCGGTGAAGGCGACGTGGCTGAGCGCGTCGCCGGTGAAGACCTGGGCCCGCAGGACGAGGAAGTAGCCGACCAGGCCGGAGGCGAGGGCGATGGCCGTTCCGGCGAGGAAGGCGTGCTGGAAGAAGGGCTGCGACAGGGCGGAGGCGGCCGGCAGGACGGTCATACGGCCACCTCCCCGGCGGCGGGCGCGGTTCCGGCTCGGGTCCGGCCGAGCGCCTCGCGCAGCGAGCGCCAGCCCAGGGCGAGGAGGTATCCGGCGAAGGCGATGGACGTCACGAAGAAGCCCAGGGGGTAGGGCGAGTAGTAGGCGGCGGTCAGCCCGAGCCAGGTGGCGGCGAAGGCCAGGAGGACCGACAGGGCCAGGCTCGGGGCCGGGCGGGCGGTGAGGGTCTGTGCGGTGGCGGCCGGAATCACCATGAGGGCGAAGACCAGGAGGGTTCCGGTGATCTGGCTCGCCTCGGCGGTGGCCGCGCCGAGCAGGAAGAGGAAGACCACGGACAGGCCACGGACCGGCACGCCGCGCCCGCCGGCGACCTGCGGGTCGACGGACGCGAAGAGCAACGGACGCCCGATCAGCGCCAGCACCGCGAGCACCACCGCGCCGACCACCGTCAGCACGGTCACCTGGGAGGAGGTGATCCCCAGGAAGGTGCCGAAGAGGATGGTCTGCGGCCCCTCCAGCAGGCCCTTGTACAGGGCGATGAACAGAAAGCCGCAAGCCAGCAGGAACGCCTGCACCGTCCCTGTGAGCGCGGACTCCTGGTGGTCTCCGCCGCCGCGCAGGGCGGCGATGACCAGCGCGGCGGCCACGCACAGCGTGAAGTACCCGTAGACCGCGCTGACGCCGAGCAGGACCGCTCCGGCGGCGCCCGGGAAGGCGACCACGGAGACGGTGTGCGCGGCGAACGTCTGCCGCCGCAGCACCACGAACCACCCCACGAGTGCGGAGACCACGGCCACGACCGCGCCCGCGCGGAAGGCGTTGACCATGAAGGGGTACGACCACATCTCCTGGAGGTCGGCGAGGAGGTTCCACGACCAGGCCGCTGCCCCTGCCTCAGCGAGCGTCATGGCCGCTCCCCGGGGTGTCGTGCCGGTCGGTGTGCACGGCCGGTGCCTCCGGCTGGCCCACCACGACCAGCCGGCCGTCCGAGGCCCGCAGGACCTCGACCGGTGTGCCGTAGAGCCGGGTCAGTGTCTCTGAGGTGATGACCCCGGCAGGGGTGCCGGTGGCGGCTCCGCCCTCAGCCAGGTACACCACCCGGTCCAGGTGGTGGAGTATCGGGTTCACGTCGTGGGCGACCATGATCACCGAGACGCCCTCCTGGTGGCAGATACGCCCGATCAGTGCGGCGACCGCGCTCTGGTTGGGCAGGTCGAGGCTGTCCAAGGGCTCGTCGAGCAGGAGCAGTCGGGGGCGGCGGACCAGTGCCTGGGCGATCAGCAGTCGCTGCTGTTCGCCGCCGGAACACTGCCCGATCGGCCGGTGCGCGTACGCCGACGCTCCGACCAGCTCGATCACCTCGTCCACGCGTGCGCGGGCTGCCCGTCGGCGCGCGCTCGGGAACGGCAGCGGCACCCCCCACCGGTCTCCGTCCAGGCCGAGGCGCACCACGTCGACACCGCGGATCCGCAGGTCGGCGTCGAAGCTGCGGCGCTGCGGCAGATAGCCGATGCGGTCGTTGGCCTGCCCGGGGCGGGCCCCGAGCACCCGTACCTCACCGGATGCCGCGGGGAGCGCGCCGAGCAGGACCTTGATCATGGTGGACTTGCCTACGCCGTTGGGGCCGAGCACGGCGGTGAACTCGCCGGCGCCGATGCGAAGGTCCACCCTCGACCACAGCGTCCGGCCGCCGACCCGCACGGACGCGCCGTGCAGGGCGACCACCTCCTCGTTCCTGGTGTCCGCGGCGGTGTCGTGGCCCCCGCCTCGGCGGTTGGGGACGGTGTGGCCGCTGTGTGTGACGGCTTCTCGGGCCTTCGCTATCGGGTTCATGACTCAGTTCACTTCCCGGTGGCCTTGGCCAAGGCCTGCTCGATGGCGTGCAGTTCGGTGGTCTGCCACTGCTGGAAGCCGGCCCCGGCGGGGGTCAGGGTCTCGGTCACCGTGGCGACCGGGATGCCCTGCGCCTTGGCCGCCCTGACCTGTGCCTGCACGTCAGGCGTGGAGTTCTGGGAGTTGTAGACGTACACCTTGATCTGCTTGTTCTTGATCTGCTGGTCGATGGTGGCCTTGTCCTTGGCCGTGGGGTCGGAGCCCTCGCTCATCGCGTCCAGGAACGTCTCCGGGGTGAGCATCCTCAGCCTCAGGCCCTCGGCGAGCGGAGTGACGATGGACTCCGAGGCGCCGATCGGGGTCCCGGCGTACTTCGCCCTGATGTCGGCTATGAGCTTGTTGTAGCCGGCCAGCGTCTTGGTCTCGAAGGTGGTCTTCTGCCGGTCGAAGTAGGAGGCGTCGGCCGGGTCGATCTTCTTGTAGTCGGTGGTGATCTTCTCGATGACCTGGTGGACGTCGGGGGAGTACCAACGGTGCGGGTTGCCGCCCGGCTTGACCCCGACCAGGTCGCCGACCTTCAGTTCGCTGCGCCCGCTGCCGGGGTTGGAGGCGAGCAGCTTGTCGGCCCAGGCGTCGTAGCCGATGCCGTTGACGATCGCGTACCGGGCGCCGGCCACGGTGCGGGCGTCGGCGGCGGTCGGCTCGTAGTCGTGCGGGTCGGTGGCCGGATTGGTGATGATGCTGGTCACCTTCACATGGCTGCCGCCGAGCTGGGAGGCGATGCTGCCCCAGAAGTTCTCCGCCGCCACCACCTGGATCGTCTTGCCCGAGCCGCTGCCGGTCGCGGCGGTGTCGCCGGTGTGCGAGGAGGAGGTCGAGCAGGCGGTCGCCGTCACGGCCGTCAGCGCGGCCGTCGCGGTGACCAGTGCGATTCTCGCGGACGGCCGGATGGAACGGGAGGCGGGGGCGGTGGACATGCAGGATCTCCTTCGGACGATGCCGGACGCGGAGCGGACACGCGCCGACCATGTGGTGACACCTCCGACGCTAGATGAGAATGATTTTCAGATCAATGTCAAATGAAAACCGTTGCCATCCCTTGACCCGGGCGTACGACTGCTCGGGGCTGCGCGGGGTCCGGGCGGACGGCGCCGGGACAAGCATCGGCGGCCGTCGCTCACGAGGACCGGGTGTCCCGGTGGGCGACGGCCGCCGAGGGTGCGAAGTGACCGGCCTGCCGGCTGAGCGCCGGATCCGGCCGTGGTTCAGCAGTCGCGGAGCTCCGGCGACTGGTTGAGGATCTGCGCGCGCGGGGAGGTGAAGCGGGTGTGGTGCGGTTGACACAAGTCAGCCGAGGTCGCGCACGCCGAGGCGCAGGTGCTCGAGGTGGTGGACGGCTTGGTCGAGGAGTCGGGCGACGTGGTCGTCGTAGAGGCTGTAGACGATGCGGCGGCCGTCGCGGCGGCCGGTGACCAGGCCGAGCGCCCGCAGCAGGCGCAGTTGGTGGGAGACCGCGGACTGTTCCATGCCGATGGCGGCGGCGAGTTCGCCGACCGGGTACGGGCGCTGCCGCAAAGTGGTGAGGATCAGCAGACGGGACGGTGTGGCGAGGGCCTGGAGGGTGGTGGCGACGGAGGCGGCGGTGGCCTCGTCGAGGCAGGCGGCCGCGAGGACGCCGCCGCCTGCGTCGATGTCATCGGCGCGCAAGGGTGCGCGCTTCGCGCGGTGGGCGGATGAGCTGGAGCGCCAGGGCGGCGGGCGGTTCGGCGATGCCGGGTCCGCCCGCCTGCGCCCAGCGCAGCAGATCATCGGTGCAGTCGTCGTCCATGGCGAAGCCGACCCAGACGGCGCGGGCTCCGGCCCGGCGGCCGGCGGTGGAAGGCTGGACGACGATGACGTTGGCCTGGTCGCAGGGGCCGAGGCAGTCGGTCGTACGGACCTGGAAGCCTCCTTCCGCCGCGCCGGCGCGCAACCGGTCGAGCTGCCGGGCATGGTCGGTGCCGGGGTGCTTGCGCGGGTTGCCGCAGCAACAGCCCCGGCACACGACCAGAGTGCAGGGCCGGGGCGCGGCCGCCCGGATCACGGACCGGTTCACAGCGCGGTCCGGGACGGCACGCCGTACGTCCGGACCCGGCCCTCCCGCCACGCGACGACAAGCAAGTGGGGGCCTGCCCAGGCCAGCGCCGCGACCGCGGCACCGGTGCCGTCCAGTTCGCGCACCGGCCGCAGGCGCGTCTGCGGCCGTCCGGCCGTGGCGTGCCACAGGGCTACGGTTCCATCCGCGCCGCCGCTGGCGAGGTGCCCGGCGGCGCCCGGCCGCCAGGCGAGCGCCGTGACCGTCTCGTGGCAGCGCAGCGAGCGCGGCGCGGTGCCTTCGGGTCCCTTGCCGGAGAAGTCCCACACCGTGACGTCGGGTGCGCCGTCGGCGGCCAGCCAGAAGCCGGTGTCGTCGAAGGCGAGGCGGGAGACCTTCTCCGGGTAGCCGGACATCGTGAGTTCACCGCCGTCGCGGGCACGCCAGATGTGGATGGAGGCGTCCTGGTTGCCGCTGCAGATCCACCTCCCGGTGGGTGCGACGGCGAGCGCGAGGTGCGAGCCGACGTACGGGTACGTCACCACGGGCTTCTCGGTGTGCCGTTCGTGACAGCGCACCGCCCCGTACGCGGCCACAGCCAGGCGCCGCCCCTGCCGCATCCACGCGAGGTCGGTGACGGTGGACGCGGCGGGCTCCGTGCGCCACAACTCGCTGCCCTCCGTGTCGAGTACGAGCGCGCGACGACCGGAGGCGACGGCCACCCTGCCCCGGCCTCGCCCGGCCGGGACCCCCATGCCGTCCGCCCAGGCAGCGGCGGCCGACCAGGCACCGGACTCCCGCACCGTCGTACGGCCGTCGGAACGGCGCCACAGCGCGTATCCCGTGGGCCCGGTCGCCACCAAGTGGCCGGCATCAGGGGAGAGCGCGACCTGGAGTGCACCTCCGGGAAGGACGAACGACCGGGGTACGACTCCACCGTAGATGAAAATGAAATCCATGTCCATATGAACCGTGGGTCATGTATTCGCTTGCCGCAACGGCGCGCCCGCCGAGGGGGAGAACGTGCGACGGTCCGCAGCGCAGGAGCAGGCGCTGCGGACCGTTGGCGTGAGTGACGGGTTACCGGTGGCCCTCCGCGCGGGCCCGCGTCCAGGCCGCCTCGCGCAGCAGTCGCAGGCCGTTGAGGCCGACGATGACGGTCGAGCCTTCGTGGCCGAGGACGCCGAGCGGCAGGGGGAGGGTGGCGGCGAGGTCCCAGACGACCAGGCCGGAGATGAACAGGGCGGCGATGGCGAGGTTCTGCACGACCAGGCGGCGGGCGCGGCGGGAGAGCGACACCACGGTGGGTACGGTGGCCAGTTCGTCGCGGACGATCACCGCGTCGGCGGTCTCCAGTGCCAGGTCGGAGCCGGCCCGCCCCATGGCCACGCCGGTGTGGGAGGCGGCGAGCGCGGGCGCGTCGTTGACGCCGTCGCCGACGAGCAGCACCCTGCGGCCGGCCTGCTCCTGTTCCCGTACCGCGGCGACCTTGTCCTGGGGCAGGAGTCCGGCGCGTACGTCGTCGATGCCGATCTCGGCGGCCAGGCGGGCGGCGGCGCGGTGATTGTCGCCGGTGAGCAGTGTCGGCCTGGTTCCGGTGAGCGCGGTCAGCGAGGTGACGGTGGCGGCCGCGTCCGGGCGCAGGCGGTCGGCGATGCCCAGGACTCCGGCCGGCGTGTCGTCGGCCACCACCAGGACCGCGGTGCGCCCGCCGTCCTCCAGTTCGGCGGCGACGGCGGTGTGCGCGCCCTCGGTACCGGACACCAGCCGGGCGGGGGCGCCCACCGCGATCGCACGGCCGTCCACGGTGGCCCTCACCCCGACGCCAGGGGTGGAGGCGAAGCCCCCCGCGACCGGCAGGGCGAGGCCGCGGGCCCGGGCGGCGTCGACGACGGCGCGGGCCAGCGGGTGCTCGCTGGGGTGTTCGGCCGCCGCGGCGAGGGCCAGCAGCTCCTCCTCGGTGACGCCGGAGCCGGGCAGCGGCCGGATGTCGGTGACGCGCGGGGTGCCCTCGGTGAGGGTGCCGGTCTTGTCCAGGGCGACCGCGTCGACCTGGCCGAGGCGTTCCATCACCACGGCGGACTTCACCAGCACGCCGTGCCGGCCGGCGTTGGCGATGGCGGACAGCAGCGGCGGCATGGTCGCCAGGACGACCGCGCACGGCGAGGCGACGATCATGAAGGTCATGGCCCGCAGCAGCGAGCCGGTCAGCGCGGCGCCGAAGGCGAGCGGTACCCCGAACACCGCGAGGGTGGCCGCCACCATGCCGACGGAATAGCGCTGTTCGACCTTCTCGATGAACAACTGGGTGGGCGCCTTGGTCTCGGAGGCTTCCTCCACCATCTGCACGATGCGGGCGATCACCGAGTCGGAGGCGTCGCGCTCCACCTTGATCCGGAGGGCGCCGGTGCCGTTGAGGGTGCCGGCGAACACCTCGTCACCCGGCTCCTTCGCCACGGGCAGCGGCTCGCCGGTAATGGTGGCCTGGTCCACCTCGCTCCTGCCGTCCAGCACCCGGCCGTCGGCACCGATGCGCTCGCCCGGCCGCGCCAGGACCGTGTCCCCGACGACGAGGTCGGCGGTCGCCACGGTCTCCTCGCCGCCGCCGTCGAGCAGCCGGGTCGCGGTGGCGGGCGCGAGGTCGAGCAGGCCGCGCACCGAGTCGGCGGTGCGCGCGGTGGCCAGCGCCTCCAGGGCGCCGGAGGTGGCGAAGATGACGATCAGCAGGGCGCCGTCCATCACCTGGCCCACGGCCGCCGCGCCCAGTGCCGCCACGATCATCAGCAGGTCGACGTCGAGCGTCTTTTCCCGCAGGGCCCGCAGCCCGGCCAGCGCGGGCTCCCAGCCGCCGGCAGCGTAGGCGAGCGCGTACGGCGCCGCCCACGTCCAGGCGGGCGCGCCGGTCAGTTGCAGCGGCAGTGCGAGCAGGAACAGCACCGTGGCGGCCGCGGCCCAGCGAGCCTCGGGCAGCGCGAAGACCCGCGTCCGCCGCCTCGGGGCGGCCTTCTCGGGGTCCGCGGCCGCGGGGGGCGCGGACCGCTCGGTCAGGGTGGAAGGCATGACGAAGAACCCTTCATCAGGGCAGGACGTACCGACCCGCCCACCATACAGGTACATATGAAGAGGTCTTCAAGTATCGCTTGTATGATGGCACGTATGGGCCATGGAGCAGCTCCCGCGAAGAACGCCGTCCCGCGCACGCGTCTGGACGCGGACAGCGCCGCACGCGTGGCCACCACCCTCCAGGCCCTGGCCACCCCCTCCCGGCTCCTGATCCTCTCCCGCCTGCGCGAGGGCCCCTGCGCCGCCACCGAACTCGCCGCCGAGGTCGGCATGGAACAGTCCGCCTGCTCCCACCAACTGCGCCTGCTGCGCAACCTGGGCCTGGTCGTCGGCCGGCGCCAGGGCCGCTCGGTCATCTACGCGCTCTACGACAACCACGTCGCCGAACTCCTCGACCAGGCCGTCTACCACATCGAGCATCTGCGTCTCGGCCTGAGCGACGCCATGGACGCGGATGAGACGAAGCCGGGCATGCTCGGCGTCAAGCGCTGATCAGGAGTGAGGAGGGCGCTTCCGGCGGTGGCCCAGGAAGGCGCTCGGCGCCGCCCCACGTGTCGCCGGGCTGCCGGGCGGGCAAACCGAGGCGCTGGTCCGGTGCTTGCCACGGAGGCGCGAGCAATCATCGCGGGGCGATCGCAGACACACGGATCCAGGCGACATGGACGTCGAGCTGTGTGGGTGCCTCCCTTGATCGCCGGGTCCGGGTCGGCGAAAGGTCAGCATCGGGCCGGGGTCATCGGTGCGGGAGGGGCGAGCGGCATCCCGGCGCGATGTTGTGCCTTGTGTTAGTGTCATGCGTTTGCGTGGTCGTCGCGGTGGGCGATTCTGCCTGTTCGGTTCCGCTTGTGTGTGGGCTGTTCCATCCTGCCGGGCCTTCCTCGGTACGTTCCCCTGCGGAAGGCTGTTCATGAAACATCCCGACGACTCCGGCATCGCTCACGGCGGTCCCGCCCAGCCCGAGGCCACGACCCCGGCGTTGCCCCCGGCCGCCTCCTTCGCCGGTCTGCAACTGCCGGTGGAGGTGCTGCGGACACTGAGCGGGCTCGGGGTGCGCGAACCCTTTCCGATCCAGGCCGCCACACTGCCCGATGCCCTGGAGGGGCGCGACGTCCTGGGACGCGGGCGCACCGGATCGGGCAAGACGCTCGCCTTCGGCCTGCCGCTGCTGACACGTACGGCCGGGCGGCGCGCCGAACCGAAGCAGCCCCTCGCTCTGATCCTTGTGCCCACCCGGGAGCTGGCCCAACAGGTCACCCAGGCGCTGGCGCCGTACGCCGAGGCACTGCGGCTGCGGATGGCCACGGTCGTCGGCGGCATGTCGATCGGCCGGCAGGTCGCCGTGCTGCGCCAGGGAGCCGAGGTGGTCGTCGCCACTCCCGGGCGCCTGCACGACCTGATCGAGCGCAACGCCTGCCGCCTGGCACGGGTGAGGATCACCGTGCTGGACGAGGCCGACCAGATGTGCGACTTGGGATTCCTGCCGCAGGTTGTCGACGTGCTCGACCAGGTGCGCCCCGACGGTCAGCGGATGCTCTTCTCGGCCACTCTGGATCGCGACGTCGATCAGTTGGTCCGTCGCTACCTCCACGACCCCGTCGTCCACTCGGTCGACCCGGTCGCGGGCACGGTCTCGACGATGGAGCACCACGTTCTGGTCGTCCACGGCCCTGACCGCTACGCCGTCACCACGGAGATCGCCGCCCGCGACGGCCGCGTACTGCTGTTCCTCGACACCAAGCACGCCGTCGACCAGCTCACCCGGCATCTGCGGGCCAGCGGGGTGCACGCCGGGGCCCTGCACAGCGGCAAGTCCCAGCCACAGCGCACACGGACGTTGGCGCAGTTCAAGAACGGCCAGATCACCGTTCTGGTGGCGACCAATGTCGCGGCCCGTGGCCTGCACGTCGACGACCTCGATCTCGTGGTCAACGTCGACCCGCCCACCGACCCCAAGGACTATGTGCACCGGGCGGGCCGCACCGCCCGCGCCGGTGAGTCCGGCAGCGTGGTCACCCTCGTCCTGTCGGGCCAGCGCCGCGAGACGAGCCGCATGATGGCCGGGGCCGGCATCGAGCCGACCGTCACCAAGGTGCGCTCGGGCGAGGCGGAACTGAGTCGGATCACCGGCGCCAAGGCTCCCTCTGGCACCCCGCTCGACGGCGGGCCCGCCGTCGAGCGGCCCAAGAACACCAACGCTCCCTTCCGCGGCCTCGGCACCGGCAAGGACACCTCCCGCGGTGCCGGCGGCAAGTCCCGAAAGGCCGCAGAGGCCCGCAAGCTCGCCGAGGCCCGCAAGGCCGCCCTGGTGCGTCGCAACGGCTGAGAGCCGTTGGCCTGGCAGCGAATGTCCTGGCCACGGTATCGACACCCTCGGTCCGGCCCGAAGCCGTCCTGTGCGCCTCACCCACGAAGCGAACGCCCTTGCCCGCGAGAGGTACCCGCCGAAACGGAGCAGGATGATGTCGCCGTAGCCCCGCACTCCGCCCGGCATGACAAGCTGTGCTTGCCCACCCCCGAACCCAGGAGGTCACCATGACCGCAGAGCCCGCAGCTACGGAAGGTTCGGAGCCGGCTGCCCCCGAGACGTCCCCTCTGGCGCCGGACATCGACGGCAACTACGACCTCAAGCGCAAGTTCCGTGAAGCCCTCGCGCGCAAGCGCGGTGCCCAGGCGGACGCGGCCGATGTCGCCGCCAGCCCGGATGCGTCGAAGGTGCGTGCGGCGCACGGCCCGGCTGCGAGCCAGCGGTCGTTCAGGCGCAAGAGCGGCGGCTGAGTCGATCAGTCCCGGGATCCGGCCGCTTCACCAGCACTCTGAGCGCCACCCGCTCGCGCGCCCCGCGCAGTGGCCCGCAACGTGCGCATACCCTGAGCGCGTTGCGGGCCAGGCGTAGCCGGGGGTTTCGCCCGAGCGGTTTGTTGACGACCTGCTGGGAGTCGGTGAACGCGTCGGAAATGAGCCAGTTGGTGCCCACCGTCGTACCGGAGGACATCGAGGGCGGCCGTACCCTGCGGCCGCTTGATCGAACAACGCCCTGAACTACTGCTGAGCGGCCGGCGGTTGTCGACTTTGGTCATCGTTGCGCGTCCTTCCACCCCCTGACGGCCCGGGGAGACGCGCTCAGCAGGTTGTGGTGGCGCGCTCGATCACCAAGTCAGTGATCTCGCCACCGGCGGGAGCGCCGGCCGAGTTGTCTGTTCAGCATCCTGGTGACAGTAGGGCCTTCATGACACTACTGATCATCTTGGGTCATGAGTTCTCCGTGGCGCTCGGCCGAAGTGCGCGTCCGGTGCGTGGCAAGCCCCTGGGTGCCACCGACTCCGGCCCTGACCCGTTGCCGGGCATTGAGTCAGGGCCTGGGAAGGGTCAGCGGGCCTGCTCACGCGTGCCGGCCCGTGGGCGGACCGATGCGTTCGCGTCCGCGCGGAGCCGATCGATCCGGTCGCGTCCGCGCGCGGAGCGGAGGATCCTCTGTCCGAATTCGGATATCGATGTCTTGCGCGGGCCAGGTGCGGCCCTTGTGCTCGAATGCGGCACATCAACGGAATTGAACATTCCGGTGGGCGCCCGCCCGCGGAGCCGCCTCGCTTAAGTGAGACTTAAACGCTCATTAAGCGACCTTGAGTCTCAGCTTGCTTTCCAAGTAACCGCAGCCCAGGCGGTGTTGAGGGCGTCACGGACAAGTTGGCCGAGGTAACGGCCGTGCGTACGATCGGGGTCCACCCGGGGTTCACCGCAGTCGAGAGAGCGCTCTCAAACGGAACGCTCTGCCTCCTCGTGTGCGGTCAGCCGTACGGGTAGGACCACCCGCATCCCCCACAGACAAGGTGTCATCCCAGCCATGGCAGCTCATCGCGCTCGGCGTTGGACGCTCGGCGGACTGGTCTCACTGGTCGCCGCCGCACTCGTCACCGCCGTCCTCATCACCACGACCGATTCCTGGGCGAACCTGGCCAGCGCCGGAACCGCCCCGGTGACCTGGTCCGACGACTTCGACGGCAGCGCCGGAAGCGCACCCGACCCCGGCAAGTGGACGCTCGAGACCGGTGGCTCGGGCAACGGCAACCATGAACTGCAGTACTACACGCCGGGCAACCAGAACGCCGCCCTCGACGGCAACGGTCACCTGGTGATCACGGCGCGCAAGAACACCGACTCCGGGTTGCGGTGCTGGAACGGGACGTGCCAGTACACGTCAGCCCGGCTCAACACGTCCCGCAGCTTCAGCCAGGCGTACGGCCACTTCGAGGCCCGCATCAAGATCCCGCGCGGCCAGGGGATCTGGCCGGCCTTCTGGATGCTCGGCAACGACCTCGGAAGCGCGGGCTGGCCCAACAGCGGGGAGATCGACATCATGGAGAACGTCGGTCACGAGCCCGGCGTGGTCCACGGCACCATCCACGGCCCCGGCTATTCCGGCTCCGGTGGCATCGGCGCCGCCTACACCCTGCCCGACGGCAAGGCCTTCGCCGACGACTTCCACGTCTTCGCCGTCGACTGGAGCCCGACGGCGATCACCTGGTCGGTGGACGGGCACGCCTACGAGACCCGCACGCCGGCCGACCTCGGCGGCAAGAAGTGGGTCTACGACCACCCGTTCTTCCTCATCCTGAACCTCGCCGTCGGCGGCGACTGGCCCGGCAGCCCCGACTCGACGACCTCCTTCCCGCAGACGATGATCGTCGACTACGTCCACGTCTCGACCTCCGACACGGGCGGCTCGACCGGCTCCACCGGTTTGGCCGGCAAGAGCGGTGCCATCAAGGGCATCGGCGGGATGTGTGTCGACGTCGCCGGCGCTTCCGCCGCGGACGGCACGCCGGTCCAACTGCACGACTGCACCGGCGTCGACGCCCAGAAGTGGACGCTGGGCAGTGACGGCACCGTTCGCGCGCTGGGCAAGTGCCTGGACGTACGCGGCGGTTCGGTTGAGGACGGCACCCCCGTTCAGCTCTACGGCTGCAACGGCAGCAAAGCCCAGCAGTGGACCTACACCTCCGCCCACGACCTGACCAACACCGGGGCGGACAAGTGCCTCGAAGCCAAGGGCGGTTCGGCAGCCGACGGCACTCGGCTGCAGATCTCGGCCTGCGTCGGCACCGCCAACCAGAAGTGGACAGCCGTGGGCTGACCCCGCACGGCGGAGCGGCCCATGACGCCCCACCCCCACTCGCGTCCGCGAGGCACACGTACCAAGGAAAGGCACCCCCACATGGCACCTCGTCACCAGCGCAGTCTCACCCGCCGCAAACTGTTCGTCGCCCTGGGCGGAGCGGCCGTGGCCGCCCCCGCCGTCGCGGCCCTGGGCCCCTACGCCCTCGCCGGTACGACGAACAACGGCACGAAGGCCGCCACGGCGGGAGCGCTCCCGCTGACGATCGTCAACAACAGCGGCTCGTTCGACAACGCCTCGGTGCACGTCTACATCGTCGGAAACCAGGACGGGAAGCAGGTCCGGGTCGCCCCTGACGGCACCCTGGCCCCGATAGCCCTGTCCGACAACGGCGCGGACGGCTTCACCGACTACGCCCTGTCCCTGCCCGCGAGCGGGCAGGCCACCCTCACGCTGCCCTACATGTCGGGCCGCATCTACGTGTCGCTCGGCGAGAAGCTGAAGTTCAAGGCCGTCGCGGACGGAAACGGCAACGCGGCGCTCCAGTACCCCGCCGGCTGGGTGACCTCCGACCCCAACTACCGAGTGCTGCACGACTGCGCCGAGTTCACCCACAACGCCTCGGGCATGTTCTGCAACACGACCATGGTCGACATGTTCAGTGTGCCGATGAGCATCCGGCTGACCGGAGCCAAGGACCAGACCACGGGCACCCTGCGCGACGGCGGCAGGGCCGCGGTGTTCAGCGCGGTCAAGCAGGTCGCCGAGTTCGCCCCCCTGGTCGTCGACGACCTCCGCGTCATCGCTCCCGGACACGGCCTGGACGCGGGCCTGTTCGCCCATGACTACTTCGCCCCGTACATCGACCAGGTGTGGAGCACCTACACCGGCAAGGACCTCACGGTCACCACCAACGCGGGCACCTTCACCGGCCGGGTGCGCGCCGACAAGTTCACGTTCGACGGTCCGGCCCCGGTCGCCTTCAGCAAGCCGTCGACCCGCGACGTCCTCTTCTGCGACGGCAACCTCGCCGCTCCGAACGACGGCACCACCGGTCCCGTCGCCGCCGTCCTGGGCGCCGGCTTCAACCGCTCCACGCTGCTCGGCAACTCCGCCCAGCCGGTCACCGACGCATCGGCCTTCTACCGGACCGACCCCACCAACCACTACGCGAAGGCCGTACACGCGGCCACCCAGGACGGCAAGGCCTACGGCTTCGCCTTCGACGACGTCGCCGACTTCGCCTCCTACATCCAGGACACCGCACCTACCGGGATCCGGCTGACCCTGACGCCGTTCTAGCGCGTGTCCTTGTGAACCGGATCGTGCCGTTGGTGCCGGCCGATCCGGTTCGCGATCGGCGGCGGGCCGCCCATCGACGGCACCTGGACCGCGCCGCCCGACTCACTGCCGTCCGGGCCCACAGCACACAGCCGGCGCGCGCGGAAGATGGCCGGGCGGTGATCGCGAGCTCTCCGTGGCCTCGAAGCAGCGCCAAAAAAACCAGGTTTGCGGCGGCGGACCCGGTGCTCGTCCGGACCGCCGCCGCACCCGAGGTCACGACTCCCGGCACCTGACGGCGCATCGACTTGGTACCGATGCGGCAGCCCGAAGCTAACCGGACGGGGCGGTCGGCGTGGTCGCGGACTTGGGCAGTCGCCGCCATAGCAGTGCCATGGCCAGCAGCGCCACCTCCACGTCGAGCCGGTCCTCGGCCAGGGGGCGGCCACGGACTTCCTCGACCTTGCGGATCCGGTAGTGGACCGTGTTCTTGTGCAGGTGCAGGCGGGCCGCCGTCTGCGTGTAGCTGCCGTTCGTCTCCAGGAACACACGTACGGTGTCGCGCAGTTGGCCGGTGCCCGAGTCGTCGGCGGCGAGGTCGCCGAGGACGCGTGCGATCCAGCGTTCGAGGTCCTCGCTCTCCGCGGTGAGGAGCGCGGCGACGGCGACATCGTCGAAGGCCAGGACCCGCACGCTGCGGTCACGGGCGGTCTCGACGACCGCCCGGGCCCGGATCGCCTCGCGCAGTGAGCCGCGGAACCCGTCGAGACCCGGCGCCTGTGCGCCCAGCGCGAGTCGGACGCCCGAGGTGATGCCCTCGCGCAGCCGCCCGAGATCGAGGCGGTGCGGGCACGGATGCTGCACCCAGATCCACATAGTGCGCTCGTCCGCGAGCAGGGTCAGCGGGGTTCCGGGGCCGGCGACCTCCTGGAGCAGCCTGGCCGTGGCGTCCAGGGCGCCGGGCGCACTCGGGCCCTCGGCGGGCAGCCAGGCCACGGCGGCCGTGTGCCAGCCGGTCACCGGCATGCCGAGCAGATGGCGGGCCTCCTCCTCGCACAGGTTGTCCGACTCCAGCACGAGCCGGATCTGCGCGGCACGGGCGGCTCCGATGCGACTGTTCCAGAGCCGCCGTTCCGTTTCGTAGATGTCGACCAGGCCCTCGATGACCTGGTCGATATAGCGGCTGGTGCGCAGGGACAGCTCCGCGACGGCGGCGAGCGCCACGTGCGTCGGCATCCCGCCGATCTTGTCCATCCGAGCGAGGGCCCACTGCATGAACCGGTGCTCCCCGAGCCGGTACGCCCGCAGCAGGGCCTCCAGGGACAGGGAGTGCTGCGCGAACCGGCGGGCGTACTCCGCGGCGGCCGTCGGCACCGAGATCCGCTCGACCGGGATGGAGTGCATGAGCACGCCGACGAGGGCGACGAGGTTGGACGACGTGCTCGCCACCATGAGCCTGCGGACTGCCTCGTCGTGCCGGAACTCGGGGATCACCTCGGCGAACCACGTGGTCATCTCGTCGGTGAGGGCGGGCAGATCCGCGTCGATGGCACGCGCCACCTCGGCTACGACGGCATCGACGGCAGGGAGCATGGCGGGCACCGTAGCAAGGCGGGGCCCGGCCTGGTCAGGGGCAGGAGGTCACCTGTCCGTAACGCCTTTGTGACGCCAGCACAATGACTGCACGAAGCTTGGGTTCCGTGTCCTATGGCCCAGGTCACAGTCGCTTCCTACGGTCCTTTCTCACGGCGGTGTCGCGGGCCCCGCCGAACACGAAAGGACGATGCCCATGACCCTCGCTCTCCTCCCCGAGGAACGGGCCTGCCATGATCCGCACGGGCCTTGCCTGGCCGACGAGACGGCTGCACTGGACAACCTCGCGTTCGCCGCACGGGTGCGCGCCGCGGCGGCCGTCCTGCGCGCCCATGGCGTATCGCCCGGCGACGTCGTCGCGGTCGTGCTGCCCAACCGCGCCGAACTCGTCGTCACGCTCTTCGCGGCCTGGCGACTCGGCGCGGCCGTCACTCCCGTCAATCCCGCCCTGACCGAGAACGAGGCCCGCTACCAGATCGAGGACGCCGGAGCCGACGTGGTCGTCGGCGAGGCCGGAGCGCCCCTGGTCACACTCGCTGTCACAGGCCTCGCCGACGAACCGGGGGACGCGCCCGCCGTGGCCGTGGACGACACGGCGCTCGCCCTGCTCGTCTACACCAGCGGCACCACCGGCCGTCCCAAGGGCGTGATGCTCGACCACGCCAATGTCCGGGCGATGACGGAGATGGTCGTCGCCGGTCTCGACCTCGGCCCCCGTGACCACAGCCTGCTGGTCCTGCCCCTGTTCCATGTGAACGGGATCGTCGTGAGTGTCCTGTCCGCGTTGCGCGCGGGTGGACGGGTGAGCATCGGGGGCCGGTTCCGGGCGAACAGCTTCTTCGGGACGGTGGAGCGGGTGCGCCCCACCTACTTCTCTGCGGTCCCCGCCATCTACGCGATGCTTGCCGGACTCCCGGCGGAAGTACGACCGGACGTGTCGTCGTTGCGTCTCGCCGTGTGCGGGGCGGCGCCGATGCCCGCACAGCTCATCGCGCGGTTCGAGGAGCGCTACGGGGTGCCCGTAGTAGAAGGCTACGGTCTGTCGGAAGGCACGTGTGCGACGACGATCAACCCGGTCGCCGACCGGCGCAAGCCCGGCACGGTCGGGCTTCCGCTGCCCGGCCAGCGCGTGGCGCTCATGGATCCGCAGGGGCGCGTCCTCACCGCCGGCCCCGGCGAGGTCGTCGTCCAGGGCCCCAACGTGATGCGCGGCTACCTCAACCGGCCGGAGGAGACGGCAGCGACGATCGTCGACGGTTGGCTGCACACCGGTGACGTGGGCCGGTTCGACGAAGACGGCTACCTGGTCCTCGTCGACCGCATCAAGGACATGATCATCCGGGGTGGGGAGAACCTCTACCCGAAGGAGATCGAGAACGTGCTGCACGCCCACCCGGCAGTTCTAGAAGCGGCCGTCGTGGGCGCGCCCGACGCGGTCCTCGGTGAGGTACCGGTCGCCTTCGTCGCCCTGTACCCCGGCGCGCACGCCACCGTCGAAGAACTGCTCGCCCACTGCCGTGAACGGCTCGCGAAGATCAAGATCCCCGTCCGGATCACCATGGGCGACGCCCTGCCCAAGAACCCGGTCGGAAAGATCGACAAGCCGGAACTGCGACGCTCACTGACGCCCATCGGCTGACGTTCTCCCAGCCGGACGCACCCGGCACACCTCCCGCGCCGCGGGCGACACCGCCGCGTGAGGCTCCCCCCTGCCCCAAAAACACACCCGAAGGGACAGCCATCGTGGGCTTCAAAACAGGGGACTTTCCCCCGGTCGATCCCGAGACCTTCCTCGACCAGCCGCTGTTCGAACGGATCAGGGCGCTCGCACTGCACTGGGTGCAGTACGGCTTCGGCAGCCCCAAGATGATCCACACCGTGTACGTGGTCAAGCTGCTGGTCCTGTACGTCGTCGGCGGGACGGCACTGGCCACCGCGACGTCCGGGACCGGCCCCTTCTGGGATGTCGCCGCCTGGTGGAACGAACCGGTCGTCTACCAGAAACTCGTATTGTGGACCGTCTTGCTGGAGGCCATCGGTCTGGCCGGCTCCTGGGGGCCGATCGCGGGCAAGTTCAAGCCGATGACCGGCGGGATCCAGTTCTGGGCGCGACCCGGAACGATCCGGCTGCGCCCGTGGAAGCGAGTGCCGTTCACCGATGGCGACACCCGCACCGTCGTCGACGTGACGCTCTATCTCGCTTTCCTGGCGACCCTGTCGGTGGCCATCGTGCTGCCGGGCGTGCACAGTGACGCACTGTCGGCAGCACTGCCGGGCAACACCTCCGGTCTGGTCGATCCCGTGCTGCTGTACGCACCGATCGTCCTGTATGTGCTGGGCGGCCTGCGGGACAAGACGTTCTTCCTCGCGGCCCGGGGGGAGCAGTACCTGCCCGCGCTGGTCTTCTTCGCCTCCTTGCCGTTCGTGGACATGATCGTCGCGGCGAAGCTGCTCATCGTGTGCGTCTGGGTCGGTGCCGGGGTGTCGAAGCTCGGCAGGCACTTCACCAACGTCGTCCCGCCCATGGTCTCCAACAGCCCCTGTGTCCCGGGCAAGTGGATCAGGCGGGCGCACTACCGCGACTTCCCCCGCGACCTGCGCCCGTCGAGGTTCGCGACGTTCATGGCACACGTCGGTGGCACCACCGTGGAGATCATCACCCCGCTGGTCCTGCTGTTCTCCACCAACCACTGGCTCACCCTCGCCGCCGTGCTGCTGATGGTGGCATTCCACCTGTTCATCACCTCCACGTTCCCGCTGGCGGTGCCGCTGGAGTGGAACATCCTGTTCGGCTACCTCTCGGTGTTCCTGTTCCTCGGCTTCCCGAACGAGGGCGGCTACGGTGTCACCGACATGTCCCCGGCCTGGCTCGCGCTCCCGATCACCGGCGCGCTGCTGACCTTCCCCGTCCTGGGCAACCTGCGGCCGGACCTTGTCTCCTTCCTGCCGTCCATGCGGCAGTACGCCGGCAACTGGGCCTCGGCGCTGTGGACCTTCGCCCCCGGCGCGGAGGCCAAACTCAACACCCTGGCGCCCCGGCCCACCACGAACCAGATCGACCAGCTGCTGATGTTGGGATACGAGCCGGAGGTCGCCGAGATCACCATGCAGCAGACGCTCGCGTGGCGGTCGATGCACAGCCAGGGCCGCGGCCTGTTCAGCGTGCTGGCCAAGAACCTCCCCGACCTGGACTCCCGTACCGTCCGCGAGGCCGAGTTCGGATGCAACTCGCTGATCGGGTTCAACTTCGGAGACGGTCACCTGCACGACGAGGACCTGATCCGAGCCGTGCAAAGGCGCGTGGGCTTCGCGCCGGGTGAGTGGATCATCGTGTGGGTCGAGTCCCAGGCCATCCACTCCAAGGTGCAGCACTACAAGGTCATCGATGCCGCGCTCGGTGTCATCGAACGGGGCCACTGGAAGGTGGCCGACGCGGTGAACGAGCAGCCGTGGCTGCCGAACGGGCCGATCCCGCTGACCGTCACCTTCCGACGGGGACAGCAGGAGCCGAGCCCCGTCGCGGGCCACGACGGTCACGACGGCGCGGCCTTGGGGGCTCCGGCGTGAGCGGCTGCCTCGGCAGAGGGGAGAGGTCATGAGCACCGCGACCGTCGTCGGCAGCGGTCCCAACGGACTGGCCGCCGCCGCCGTGCTCGCCCGCGCGGGCGTCGACGTCACGGTGCTGGAAGGCGCCAGTGAGATCGGAGGCGGCACCCGCACCGTCGAGGCGATCCTGCCGGGCCTCCTGCACGACCACTGTTCGGCGGTCCATCCCATGGCCGTGGGCTCGCCCCTCCTGCGGGACCTCCGGCTCGACCGGTACGGGCTGCGCTGGCGCCTGCCGGAGATCGACTGCGTCCACCCCCTCGACGACGGCACGGCAGGCGTCCTGTACCGCTCAGCCGCCGAGACAGCTGCCCACCTCGGCCCCGACGGGTGGCGTTGGCGTGCCCTGTTCGAGGCGCCGGCGGAACGCTACGAGGCTCTCAGTGAGGACATTCTCGGTCCCCTGCTGCGGCTGCCCCGTCATCCGCTCAGGCTCGCCCGCTTCGGCGCTCCGACCTTGCTGCCCGCGCTCGCCGTGGCCCGGATGTTCCGTACCCGGCAGGCCCGTGCCCTGTGGCTGGGAGTCGCGGCGCACGCCTTCCGCCCCCTCGACCTGCCGCTGTCCTCGGCGATCGGCCTCGGCATCCTCACCGCCGGCCACCGGCATGGATGGGCGGTGGCCGAGGGGGGGTCGCAGGCGATCACCGGTGCGATGGCGGCGCTGATCCGTGATCTCGGAGGCAAGATCGAAACCGGGGTCTGGGTGCGGTCGGCGTCGCAGGTGCCGCCGTCGGACGTGGTCCTGTGGGACGTCGCCCCGACCGTACTGGCAGGCATCCTGGGCGATCGACTGCCGCCGCGCGTTCTGCGCGCCTACCGCCGTTTCCGCTACGGCCCCGCAGCCCACAAGGTCGACTTCGCGGTCGAGGGCGGCGTGCCCTGGCTGGCCGAGGCCGCACGCAGGGCCGGCACGGTGCACCTCGGCGGATCGCCCGCCGAGGTGGCCGCCGCCGAACGCGCGGTACACGTCGGACGCCTGCCGCAGCGGCCGTTCGTCCTGGTGGGCCAACAGTATCTGGCGGACCCCACACGGTCGGTCGGCAACGTCCACCCCCTCTGGACCTACGCCCACGTACCCCACGGCTACGACGGCGACATCACAGAATCCGTCGTCGCCCAGATCGAACGGTTCGCCCCCGGGTTCCGGGAGCGGGTCGTCGGCACCGCGACCGAGCCGCCCTCCGCCTTCGCCGCGGGTAATCCCAACTTCGTGGGCGGCAACATCCTCACCGGCGCCAAGGACGTCCGGCAGCTGCTGCTCGGCCCTCGCTCCACGCTCGGCCCCTACGACACCGGCCTACCCGGCCACTTCATCTGCTCGGCGGCAACTCCGCCGGGCCCCGGCGCACACGGCATGTGCGGTGCCAATGCCGCGGCCCGGGCGCTGAACCACCTCTACGGACGCCACGGAAAGGCCGGCTTCGCCCCCGGGAGGCTCCTGCGGCGCTGAGCCTGCGGCGACGGCGCAGCACTCGTGATTGTGAACTTCACACGGTGCGGTCCTTCCACAGGGCGGCGATGGCGGCGGACTTGGCGACCAGGGAGACACCGGAGGCCGCGCCGAGGCGCAGGGCGCTCGGGACGACCGGGTCGGCGCCCTCGTAGGTGATGTGGCCGCCGGTGCCGCCCGGCGTCAGGCCGATGCCCGCGAGGACCTCGTCGGTCTCGGCGTGGATGTCGAACGTGTCGTCGGTGGCCGGGTCGGCGATCGCCTTGTTGATCTTTTCGGTGAAGGACTTGTCAGGCAGGGACATGATTGCTTTGTTTCTCACGCTGGTCTCGGTGGTGGCGGGGGAGGGCGGTCAGGCGCGGTCGGCGGTGCCGGCGTCCGGGGTCTGGCCCAGAGCGCGCATGAGGGCGATCTGCGCGCGGTCGCGCTCGGCGGCCAGTTCCTCGACGGTGGTGCCCCCGAAGGCTTCGTTGGCCTGCTCGATGAGCGTGGCCACGGTGGCCTCGTCGAAGGTGGGGTTGCCCAGGGCCGGCCACATGGTGGCCTCCATGGCGCGGCCGAGGTGCTCGATGAAGTGCGGCAGCCCGCCCGGGCCGCCGCCGAGGTGGAAGGTGCGGAACGGGCCGCCGACCGCCCAGCGCATACCGATGGAGGCAGTGACGATGTCGTCGAGCTCCTGCTCGGCCACCACGCCCTGGGCCACCAGGTACACGCACTCGCGGAAGATCGCGGACTGCAGACGGTTGGCGACGAAGCCGGGCACCTCCTTGCGCAGGACCTGCGGCTTCTTGCCGAGCGCGGTGTAGAACGCCTTGGCCTGGCGGACCGTCTCCTCGGAGGTCTTCTCGCCGGGCACGATCTCCACCAGCGGTACCAGGTGCGGGGGGTTGAACGGGTGGCCCACGATGAGACGCTCGGGCTGCCGCATCGCCTGCGCGATGGCGGTCGCGGGGATGCCGGAGGTCGAGGTGGCCAGCAGCGCGTGGGCGGGCGCGTTCTGCTCGACGGTCTGCCAGATCCGCTGCTTGAGATCCAGGCGCTCGGGGCCGTTCTCCTGCACGACGTCCACGCGCCCGACGGCGGTGGCCAGGTCGGCCTCGAAGGAGAGCCCGGCGGCGAGGTCCTCGGTGTCCAGCCCGAGTTCGGCCAGGGTCGGGGTGATCTCCTTTAGACCCGCCCGGACGAGGTCCTCGATGTCGTCGCGCGGGTCGTTGATGACGACATCGATGCCGCGGGCGAGGAAGAGACCGGCCCAGGAGACGCCGATGACGCCGCCGCCGATGATCGCGGCACGCTTGTACCGAGCTGACACAGGCTCGGAAAGGGGAGTCATGATTGTGGATCCTTCTCGGTGAGGGTGCGCAGGTGCCTTCCACCGGGGCGAGTGGGGAAGGCCCGAGGTGCTTCGCCGACTCAGACGGCGAGGTAGTCGTAGACCGGCTCGACCGGGTCGAGGCTCAGGTCGGTGACGATGTGGCTGGCGCCCAGAACCTCCAGGACCGGCAGGTCTGCAAGCGGTGCCATCACATGGGCGAACAACTGCAGGCGGGCCGGGGCGGTGTAGGCGCTCTTGACGGTGACGTCGGTGATCCGCGTGCGAACCAGCTCACAGATGCGGGGGGTGCCGTCGTAGTTCGGGACGGTCTTGACCATGAAGGTGGGGGAGCAGACCTCCGCGCGAGCTTCGTCCAGGTCCATGGGGTGGTGCTTGTAGCCCATGGTCGCGGTGGCCACGCGCAACGTGCCGTAGTCGAGCGTGCCGACAAGAGTGTCGGAGTCCACGTAGAGGGCGGGAGAACCGGCCTTCTTCGGGTACGCGCTGTATTCGCGGCCGCTGGAGATGGCCGGGACACTGTCCACGTACATCGCGAGGTTGAACTCGCCCTTCCCGCCCTCGTGTTCCACAGCGATAAGCTGGCCGGCTTCGGTGTAGTCACCCAGCCCGGTGGTGTCGGGCATCCGCATGAGTTCGAAGCGGACCACCGGGTCGGTGGTCGTCAGCGGCTCGGGGACGATGCGGCGCAGCGCTTCGGGATCGGTGCGGTAGTAGATGTTGAGGTACTCGCGATTGTCGAAGCGGTACCGGGTGGGCGCGTAGGCCGGGGAGTCCAGCGGAGTGGTGAAGAGCCGGGCGACGTCCTGCTTGCGCATCGTGACCTCCAGGGAGAGGGCCTGGTTTCAGCACGGTGGTGCGTCGTTGCCGTGCCTCTCCCGCATGAAATGGCTGGTGATGGGGCCGGATTCGGCAGCCCCACGGCCTAGTGGACGCCTCCGCGGACATGTCTGTCTGCGCGCCTTCGGGCGGTCGATCGTGATCAACAGACTGGAGCCGACCCGTTGGGTGCGTACGTCGGTCGTCCTCATGACTGTCTGCTTTCGGCGGTTCAGCGGTTGTACGGGTTGTGCGGTTCAGCGACGGGCCAGTTCGGCGAGCACCTCGGCGGTGTCCTGGCCGGGGACCGGAGCCAGGCGCCTGATCGAGCCCGGAGTGGCCGAGAACTTCACGGGGATCCCGACCGTGCGGACAGGGCCCTCGGTCGGGTGCTCGACCGTGTCGAGCAGGTGGCCGTCGCGGACGTAGGGGTCCTCATGGGCGTGGTCGAGCTCCAGCACCGGTCCCATCGGGATGCTGTGCTTGGCGCAGACCTCCGCCCACTGAGCGGTCGTCAGCTCCGGGGCGCATTCGTCGACCAGGTCGGAGAGGGGGCCGACATCATCGGGGTTGAGGACAGGGCCGCTGACACGCGGGTCCTCGGCCAGGTCGGGACGCCCGGCGGCGGCGAAGAAATCGCGGTAGTTCCGGGCGCTGTACGGCAGTACGGCGGCGAAGCCGTCCTTGGTGCGACGAGCCTTGTGGCCGTGCGACATGGACAGGACGAACCCGGTGGGGCCCGTGGACGGCTCGAAGGCGTGCCCGGCCAGATGCTCGACCATGTTGAACGCGATCATGGTGTCGGTCATCGGGATCTCGATCCGCTGCCCCTGCCCGGTCCGGTCCCGGTGCACCAGGGCCGCGAGCACGCTGTAGGCGATGGTCAGCGCGCAGACCTTGTCACCGATGATCGTCGGCAGGTACACCGGCGCGCCCAGGGCACGGTTGGCGATGTCGACGAGGCCGGATGCGGCCTGCACGCTCTCGTCGTAGGCGGCCATGCCGGCCCGGTCGGAGTCGCCGCGGAAGCCGGCGGCGTGCGCGTAGATGAGGCCTGGATTGCGTTCTGCGACGTCCTCGTAGTCGAGGCCCAGTCGGCCGAGAGCACCGGGACGCATGTTGGTGATCAGCACATCGGCGGTGTCGATCAGTTCCAGAGCCTTGGCCCGCTCGGCGTCGTCCTTCAGGTTGAGGGCCACGCTGCGCTTGTTGCGATTGACGTTGAGGTGGAGGGGCGTCATACCCGGGGTGGTGCGGTACTCGCCCAGCCGCACCGTGTCACCAGGGGACTCGATCTTGATGACGTCGGCGCCCAGGTCGCCGAGGAGCTGGGCCGCGTACGGACCCATCACCACCGTCGAGAGGTCGATCACTCGTAGCCCGGCCAGGGGGCCGGAGGTGTCGGTGTGCGCCATGGCTGTGTCCTTTCGAGCGGTGCGTGCTGACTCTGAGGACGCTATTGGCGAATCACCGCCAAGGGAATTATCGTATTGCTAACATCGGTGTGACCGGAGCGGTCACACCGATTTCTGATGCGACGGGACAAAGGCACACCGAAGAATGAGGTGCGTATCGCCTTGCGGTGGTGAATTCCAATTTCCACACGCCCCCTGCTGGCCTAAAATTCAAGGTGTGCCAGGGTGACGGCTTCAGGGAAATGCCGTCCGATGCACCATGACGGTGTCTTTTTGTCGCGTCGGTACGCAGATCCGTCCCCCGGCACACGTGGGCGTGGCGCATCCCGGATCGCCGGGCCCTCCGGGCCCTTCCCCTCTGCCGGGCGGGCGAGATCGGCCCGAACCGGCAGTGCCGGGGCCTTCTGCCCCGTGGTCACCAGCGGGGCCACAGCGGCGCGCGGCGCAGGGCTCCGGGGAGGCCCTTCGCGATCCCGGTTCTCCGCCAGACATGCCCTCCGCTTGATTCGTCAGGTTCTGAGCGGCTCGGAGAACACCTCACGAGCGGATTCGACGAGTTCGCCGAGGTCGCTTCTGGACGCGCGGTCCCTACGCCAGATCAGAGCGGTTTCCAGGTGTGGAGAAAAATCTGTGACCGGCAGCACTGTCACGTTCTCCACTGCGTAACCATGCACGGGGCTGTCGGGGTCGATCATGGCGAAATAGAAGGCGATTCCCGTGGATATCATTTCGGCGACTCCGCTGTATCCGGCGTCGGTCAGATTGATGCGTTTCTTGATCCCGTTCGCCGCTAGGTCGCTGTCGATCTGGTCGAAGTACGGAGGCCTGAACTCGCGAGGTGTGACGACATAGGAAAGCTCGCTCAAATCGGCCAGTGAGATGGAGTCCCATCCGGCGAACCGATCGGACGGCACCATCGCGCCCAACTTCTCGGACATGACAAGTTGCTGGTCGAGTGCCGGATCGCCGACCGGCAGCCGGGCAAGCCCAAGGGCGAGCTTGCCCCCCCGCACATCAGCGACTACGGCCTGGGCGTGGCAGGGCCAGCGCTGCAGTTCGAACCTCGCGTTGACGCGCCCGGCAAGCGTGTTGATCTTCGCCCGTAGCCTGGGATGCACTCCCGTGGGCATACCCAAGAACACGGTGCTGCGCCCGGGTCGCGTTGCTTCCCGCACGCGCCAGGGGATGGAACTGACCTGCTCGAGCACGTCCTGCGCGATCGGCAGCAGTGCCTCGCCGGCCGGGGTGAGCGCGACATGGTGCGTGTCCCGCTCGAAGAGTCGTTGGTCGAGCTCCCGCTCGAGGTCTTTGATCCGCTGGCTCAGTGGCGAGGTGGCCATATGCAGGCGTCGGGCCGCCGCCGAGAAGTTCAATTCCTCGGCAACTGCAACGAAATAGCGCAAGTGCAACATCTCCACGATGTCAACCTTAGCTCTCGATCTTTCGACCTCTTCCTGGGGGCGGACGGACCCTGAGCTTCATCTCGCCGATCGGCTGGGAAGGGGGCGGCCGGAGCGGACACCAGTTGCCTCGCCGGCCTGGAGCGGCGGCCCGTGGTGCGCCCCCTCCGGCTTCGAGTGGTCGGCCACGGTGGGCCGCCGGCGGGTGCGGCGTCGATCACCCGCGCGTCCCGCCCCGAGGACCGATGTTCGGCAACCGGTTCCGGTTCGCGTGGATCTCGCGGTATGTGTAACGCAGGTGATGCGGCATCAAGTGCCGGAACGTCATCTGGACGCAGCAGGAGAGATCAAAGGGACCCATGGAGCCGACCCGCTCGCGTCCTTTGGCCTTGTTGCCGGCGCCGACGGGCATAACCGAGGCGGTACGGCCAGCGCGTAGCACCAGGAGTCACGGCAACTGGGCGTACCGCGGCTCGGGGGCGAGAGCGTCGCCCACACCGTCGGCAGCCCGGCGAATGACCGCGGCAGCCGAATGGACGGACCGGGGAAGACCGGCCGCGGGCAGGATCGCCGTGGAGTGCTCCGCAGTGGTTCAGCGCGCGATGCGGTACCGGTGCTCGGGGCGGCCGTTGGTGCCGTAGCGGAGTTCCAGGCGGACCGTGCCCTCCTTGACGAGGTAGGACAGATACCTCTGGGCCGTGGCTCGGGAGACGCCGGTCGCCTCGGCGGCCTCGGCGGCCGACAGGGCGGTGCGGGCGGCGCGCAGGGCCTGGTGGATGGCGGTGAGCGTGGGCGCGGAGTGGCCCTTGGCCGGGACCCGGGGGACGGCGGGTGGGCGGGCGGCACTGAACAGGGCGTCCACGTCTGCCTGATCGGCGGTGGTCGTCCGGCTGAACGCGGCCACGCGGTCGCGGAGCTGGCGGTAGGCGATGAGCCGTTCGGCGAGGTCGGCTGAGCCGAACGGCTTCACCAGATAGCCGATGGCACCGAGTTTCATCGCGGCACGGACGGACGTAATGTCGTGGTCCGCGGTGATCATGAGGGCGTCGGGGCGGGCGTCGCCCTGGTCCTGGCTGAGCTGCCGCAGGATGTCGAGTCCGCTGCCGTCGGGCAGGAAGACGTCGAGCAGCATCAGGTCCGGCTGCAGGGAGCGGACCGCCGCCAGTGCCTCGGCTACGGTCGCCGCCTCCCCGACCACCTGGAAGCCCTCGACCCGGTGCACGTACTCGCTGTGGATCTGGCCGACCCGGAAGTCGTCGTCCACCACCAGGATCCGGATCACCAGCCCTCACCTCCCATCGGGAGCGCCGTCGTGAAGAGGGCCCCCTGCGGCACCGGTGCCGTGTCCGGCAGCGGCAGTTCGACCGTGAAAACGGCGCCCGGGCCCTCGCTGACCGTGATGGTGCCGCCGTGTCGCTGCACCAGCCGGTGCACCAGGGCAAGCCCCAGGCCGCGGCGCGCAGTGCCTCGCTCAGGGCGGGTGGACCAGCCGTCCTCGAAGATCGTCTGGGAGGTCTCCGCGGCGATGCCCGGACCGTTGTCCGCCACACGTACGACGATCAGCTCGTCGCCCTCGGCCAGCGTCAGCCCGATGCGGCGTCCGCCGTCGGCGGGTGGTGCGTCGGCCGTCGCGTCGATGGCGTTGTCGAGCAGGTTGCCGACGATGGTCAGCAGACGCCGCAGGTGTGGCGGATCCGCTCCGAGTGCGGAGTCGTCGGTCAGGACGATCCGCACCCCGCGTTCGGCGGCCACCGTTGTCTTCGCCACGATGAGCCCGACCATCAGCGGGTTGCCGATGTGCCGGCGCACGGCCTCGGTCAGTGCCTGCCCGGAGCGAGCCGTCTCGATGGCGTACTCGTACGCGGATTGTTGTTCGCCGATGTCCAGCAGCCCGGCCAGTGTGTGCATCCGGTTGGTGAACTCGTGCTGCTGGGCCCGCAGGGCGTCGGTCAGCCCGCGCACGGAGTCCAGTTCGCGCAGCAGGCCGACCAGCTCTGTGCGGTCGCGCACGGTGACGACGGCCCCCAGTTCGTGGCCGTGCAGGGTGACCGGCATGCGGTTGACGGCGAGACAGTGGTCGTCGGTCAGGACGCTGACGTCGGTGCCGTGCAGCGTGCCATCCAGCACGCGGCGCAGCCGGCCGTCGGGCAGCACCTCCTCCAGGCGGCTGCCGAGCGCGGTGCCGAGGCCGAGCAGCCGCCGGGCCTCGTCGTTCACGACGGTGATCCTCCCGTCGGGGTCGAAGGCGACCACGCCCTCCCGAATGCCGTGGAGCATCGCCTCGCGGTCCTGCAGCAGACCGGCGATCTCCTCCAACTCCAGACCGAACGTGGTGCGCTTCAGACGCCGGGCCAGCAGATAGGCCGCGGCCGCGCCGATCGCGGTGGCGATCGCGGCGTACAGCCCGAAGGTCGGCAGCTCGCGCCACAGCTCGCCGAGCACGTCGTGTTCCGGTATGCCCACCGACACCTCACCGACCAGTGCGCCGGAGGGCCCGTGCAGTGGCGCCTTGCCGTTGGCGGACCGCCCGGTCGCACCCTGGTCGGCGCCGACGTGTGGGCGGCCGTCCCGTACCACGATCGGCTCGTCCACCGGCTCGCCGATCAGAACGGGGATGGGGTGCGAGTGCCGTATGCCGTGCAGGTCGATCACGACGACGTACGACGCCCCGGAGGCCCGGCGGATCCGTTCGGCGACCGTCTGTACCACGTCGCCGCCGCCCCCGCGTTCCATGGCCTGCCGGATCTGAGGGTCCGCAGCCGTGGTCTGTGCGATCGCCAGGGCCCGCTTCTCGTAGGAGCGGTCGAGTTCGGCCCGTTGCGCGAAGGCGAACAGGACGAACCCGATCACGCCGGTCAGCCCGAGGATGACGAGCTGGTTGGCGAGGATCCGCGTGGACAGTCTCCGCTTCCCGCCGCGGCCTGTTCGGATACGGATGGGTATCACGGGTGCCTCTTCGTTCCTGTCGTGCGTCGTCCCGGGCCGGCCGATTCACGTGCCCGGGTGGCGCGATTGTGCCTGATGGCCAGGGTGCTGCCCACCCCTCGTCCGATGAGCAGAACGAGCAGAAGCCCGGTTTACGCAACTATCGCGAGATAGCTCGGAAACAGCGACGTCATACGCGGCGGCCTCTAGCGTCTGCCTTCCTCGGCCTGCGAGGGACCTCGATGAGTCTCTCCAGGGAACCCCCAGGGAACCCCCGAGGAACTCCGAACGAAGGAAGGAAGCGGCCCCCACATGGCTTCGCGAAACGATGTCGCGACGAGCCCAGGCACCGATGCGGCGGACCATGCGAACGCACGCATCGAGATATCCGGGCTCACCAAGCGATTCCTGACCCCTGCCGGTGAGGTGTTCACGGCGCTGCAAGGCGTTTCGTTCACCGTGGAGCCGGGCCAGTTCTGCGCCGTGGTGGGTCCGACCGGCTGCGGCAAGTCCACGACACTCAGCATGGTGTCCGGTCTCGACCGGCCCAGCGAGGGCTCGGTCAGGGTGGGCGGACGCGAGGTGGACGGCATCACCGACGGCGTCAGCTTCATGTTCCAGACCGACGCGCTGCTGCCCTGGAAGACCGTCCTCGGCAACGTGCTGATGGGCCCCGTCTTCCGCGGGGTGCCCAAGCAGCAGGCGCAGGCTTCGGCACGCGACTGGCTGCGCCGGGTCGGCCTCGCCGGGTTCGAGGACCGCTACCCCCACCAGCTGTCCGGCGGTATGCGCAAGCGCGTGGCGATGGCCGCGGCGCTGATCAACGAGCCAAAGATCCTGATCATGGACGAGCCGTTCGGTGCCCTGGACGTGCAGACCAAGGCGATCATGTCGACCGAGTTGCTGAGCCTGTGGGAGCAGATCCGGCCGTCCGTCATCTTCATCACCCACGACCTGGACGAGGCCGTCGCACTCGCCGACAGGGTCGTCGTGATGACCTCCAGCCCCGGCTCGGTCAAGGCGGTCTTCGACATCGACCTGCCCCGCCCGCGCGGCTCCGTCCAGGAGATCCGCTTCCAGCCCCGCTTCATAGAACTCCAGCACCAGATCTGGGACACGCTGCGCGAAGAGGTGGAGCGCGCCTACGCACTCACCGCCGGAGGCAAGCAATGAGTACGACGTCCACCGTAACTGCCGCCTCTGTCACCGACGGCGGGAAAGGCCCGGCCGCGACCATCGCCCAGCGTGCCGCCCGGCGGCGTGGGGCCCTGGTGTGGGCCGGCCGTATCGGACTTGCGGTCCTTGTGATCGGCGGTTGGGAAGCGTTCACCACCTGGGGCATCGTCGACCCGTTCTTCTTCGGACAACCGTCGGGCATCTGGAAGCGGCTGATCGACCTCTTCCAACACGGCACCCAGTTCGGCTCCTTCTACCAGAACATCTGGACCACCATCGAGGAAGCGCTCGTCGGCTTCGCCGCGGGCTCCCTCACCGGGGTCGTCTTCGGCGTCGTGCTCGGGCAGAGCCGCTACCTGTCCGACGTGCTCGGCCCCTACATCAAGATGGTCAACGCCATCCCGCGCATCGTCCTCGGCTCGATCTTCATCGTCGCCTTCGGCATCGGCGTGACCCCGAAGATCCTGCTCGCGGCGGTGCTGGTGTTCTTCATCGTCTTCTTCAACGCCTTCCAGGGCGTGCGTGAGGTCGACCGCAACGTCCTCGCCAACGTCAGGGTGCTGGGCGCATCCCGGACGCAGATCACCCGGCACGTCATCGTGCCCTCCGCGCTGACCTGGATCATCGCCAGCCTGCACAGTGCCTTCGGCTTCGCCATCGTCGGCGCGCTCGTCGGCGAGGTGCTCGGCGCCCAGAGCGGCCTGGGCCTGGTCATCAAGACCGCGCAGAACAACTTCGACCCCAACGGCGTGTTCGCCACGATGCTGGTCATCGCGGTGATCGTGCTCGGCGCGGAGTGGCTGATCGGCAAGCTCGAACGCCGGCTGCTCGCCTGGCGCCCGCCGTCCCCCTCCGAGGCGAACGTCCTCTGACGCCGCCGTCCCTCCGGCCCGTATCCCCGTCTCTCCTTCCCCCGCACCCCCGTACAGCGGATCCCGCAGTCCCGAAAGGTGTATGCCTCGCCATGCTCAAGAGAACTCTCACCGCGTCCATCGTCATGGTCCTCGCCCTCGGCGCTGCCACCGCGTGTTCCAGCAACTCCGGCAGCTCCGGATCGTCCGGCTCCGGCGGCACCCCGACCGTCCGCCTCATGGTCGGCGGCATCGACAAGCAGATCTATCTGCCCTATCAGCTCGCCCAGGACCTCGGCTTCTACAAGAAGTACGGCGTCAAGGTCGAGCTGAGCACCGAGCAGAACGGCGGTGTCGGCGCCGAGGAGGCCATGGCATCGGGACAGGTCGACATGGCCGGCGCCTGGTACAACCACACGATCGAATTCCAGGCCAAGGGCAAGGCGGTCGAGGACGTCGTCCAGCTGTCCGGCGCGCCGGGCGAGCGGGAGATGTGCACCAAGCAGAGCGGCGTGAAGTCGGCCGCGGACTTCAAGGGCAAGACCCTCGGGGTGACCGACCTGGGCTCGGGCACCGACACTCTCACCCAGTTCATGGCGGCGAAGAAGGGCGTCAAGATCAACCAGTTCCACCGGCTCGCGGTCGGTGCCGGCTCCACCGCCGTCGCCGCGCTGCAGAACGGCAAGGCCGACTGCGTCATGACGACCCAACCGACGGTCGCCGCCATCCAGAAGAAGGGCGTCGGCACCTCCGCGATCGATCTGGCCACCACCGACGGCGCCAAGGCGGCGCTGGGTGGTGCGTTCCCGGCCGCGAGCGTCCTCGCCCGCACCGACTGGGTGAACTCGCACAAGGACGCGGTGCAGAAGGTCGTCGACGCGCTCGTGGCCACCATGCACTGGATCCACGACCACAGCGCCGCCGACATCGCGAACAAGATGCCGGCGTCATTCGTGCAGAACCAGCTGGTCACCAAGGCCGACTACATCACGGCCCTGAACGAGGACAAGGGCCAGTTCCTGCCCGACGGAATCATGCCGGCCGGCGGCCCGAAGACCAGCCTGGCCACCGAGAAGATGGTCGGGACCGTGACCTCGACGGTGGACCTCAGCAAGACCTTCACCAACGAGTTCGCCATCAACGCCAACAAGAAGGAGGGCCTCACCACCACCACGACCCCTGCCGGGGCCGACGGCTGAGCCTCTCTCGCCCACACGAGGCCGCCCAGGCAACCACAGCCCGGGCGGCCTCGGCCGTGCACACCGCGGACCGCATCCCCGCACTCGCCGCCGCAGGGCGTGCTCCGGGAACATCAGAGCGGCCTCCGGGAACATCAGGGCGTGCTCCGGGAACATCAGGGCGGGCCGGCCGCCGGTGCCGATGGCGTCAGACGCGCCGTCAGGAAAGTCGGCATTCGGTCAGCACGAGTCCTGCGGAACCTGGGGAATGCTGCCCGGACATGCGACTGGCTGTAGCCTGTGGAAACAGCCCTTGACCTGCAAAAGCAGGCAGGGAGCAGGCGAATCGGGAGTTTCTTCGTGTTTCGTACAGTATTCAAGTCCAAGATCCACCGTGCCACGGTCACCCAGGCCGACCTGCACTACGTCGGATCCGTGACCATCGACGCCGACCTGCTGGACGCCGCCGACCTGCTGCCGGGTGAACTGGTCCACATCGTCGACATCACCAACGGTGCCCGCCTGGAGACGTACGTCATCGAGGGCGAGCGTGGCTCCGGTGTCATCGGGATCAACGGGGCCGCGGCCCATCTGGTGCACCCCGGCGACCTGGTGATCATCATCAGCTACGCCCAGGTCACCGACGCCGAGGCGCGGGCCCTGCGGCCGCGGGTCGTGCATGTGGACGGCGACAACCGGATCGTGGAGCTGGGCGCCGACCCGTCCGCGCCGGTGCCGGGTTCGGACCAGGAGCGCAGCCCGCAGGCCGTCGTCACGGCCTGACCCCGGATCCGGCTCCGATGTCCCCGTACGCCGGCCCGCTCGCCCTGCTGCACACCTCGCCGGTCCACATCCCCGTCTTCGAGGCCCTGCGGAACGCGTCCCACCCGGGCCTGGAGTTGACGCATCTCGTGGCCGGGGAGCTGCTGGACCGTGCCCGCGCGGACGGGCCGCAGGCGGTGGCCGGTGACGTCCGGGAACTCCTCGGCCGGGCCGTCGCGGCGGGCGCCTGCGCCGTGCTCTGCACCTGCTCGACCATCGGCGGGGTCGCCGAGCGCGCGGGCGTCGGCGTGCCGGTGCTGCGCGTGGACCGGCCGATGGCGGCCGCCGCGGTGGCGGCGGGGCCCCGCATCGTGGTGCTCGCCGCGCTGGCGAGCACCCTGGGGCCGACGGTCGCCCTGATCCGCGACGAGGCCGGAGGCCGGCCCGTGCGGGCGCGCACCATGGTCGTCGAGGGCGCCTGGGACCTCTTCGAGGCGGGGGATGCGAGCGGCTACGTCCGCGCGGTCGCGCTCGCCGCCGACACGGTCACGGATGCCGACGCCATCGTTCTGGCCCAGGCGTCGATGGCTCCCGCGCGGCGGCTCGCGAGGACCGTCGTGCCCGTCCTCGCGAGCCCGGGCCCGGGCCTCGCGGCGGCGGCCGCGGCAGTGACACGCTGAGCCGCGCGGCCCGGCCGGCAACGCGGACCGAGGGGGAGGGTGCGCGAGGCGGCAGGCACCGCACCGGCCTACGACGTGAGTGCGCGCGAGGCGCCCGGGTACCCGAAGGGCAAGTCAGGGCCGACGTATCACCTGGCTGGAGGACACGATGACGCATCCGCTCCCCGATCCCGCACAGCCGGGACCGCCCCCCGGACCGGGACCGACCCCGGGACCCGAGCCGACCCCCGAACCGGGTCCGGGTCCCGAGCCCGTGCCACCGGGACCGTCCCCCACGCCCCCGGCACCCACGCCGCCGTCACCCACGCCGCCGTCACCCACACCGCCGGCGCCCGGTCCGACGCCCCCGGGTCCCGGGCCTACGCCCCCCGGGCCCGGCCCCGACCGTCCGCAGCCCGGACCCGAGCCCGTGCCCGGACCGGAGCCCCGGCCCACCCCGGAGCCGCCGCCTTCCCCGATCCCCGAACCGCCGGGTCCGGACCCCGTTCCCCGGCCCGAACCGGGGCCGCCCCTCAAGTAACAGGGACCCCTCCGGAACGGCGGCCCGAGCGCGGGAGGATTACGCCTCGACCTGCGAGCGCCCCGCCCCGCAGGTGACAGGCCTGCGAGCGCCCCCGCGCTTGAGGTGACAGGCCTGCGAGCGCCCCGCCCCTCAAGCGACAGGAACCCCTCCCGAACCGCGGCCGGAGCAGGGGGGCCTACGCCTCGACCTCCGAGCGGTCCCCGCCCCACAGCGTGTGGAACGAGCCAGGGCGGTCCGTCCTGCGGTAGGTGTGCGCCCCGAAGAAGTCCCGCTGCCCCTGGGTGAGGGCGGCAGGCAGCCGTTCGGCGCGCAGGGCGTCGTAGTAGGCGAGGGCGGCCGAGAAGCCGGGTGCCGGGACGCCCTGGCGGGTCGCCGCGACCAGGACCTCGCGCCAGTCGTCCTGCGCCGCGGCGATCTCCTGGGCGAAGGTGTCGTCGGACAGCAGACTGGGCAGGTCGGGACGGGCGTCGTAGGCGGCCCGGATGCGGTCGAGGAAGGCCGCGCGGATGATGCAGCCCGCGCGCCAGATGGAGGCCACCTTGCCGAGGTCGATGTCCCAGCCGTACTCCTCGCTGCCCGTCGCGATCTCGTGGAAGCCCTGCGTGTACGACACGATCTTCGAGGCGTACAGCGCCTGCTCCACGCGGTCCGCGAAGGCCCCGGCCTCCGCCTTGCTCAGCGGTGCGGCCTTGGGGCCGGCCAGATGGCGCGACGCCTCCCGCAGGGCGGAGTGGCCGGACAGCGAGCGGGCGAACACCGCCTCCGCGATGCCCGAGACCGGCACGCCGAGGTCCAGCGCGATCTGGACCGTCCAGCGTCCGGTGCCCTTCTGCTCCGCCTGGTCCTGGACCACGTCCACGAACGGCTTGCCCGTCGCCGCGTCCACGTGGGAGAGCACCTCGGCCGTGATCTCGATCAGGTAGGAGTCCAGGCGGCCGGTGTTCCAGGTGCGGAAGATCTCCGCGATCTCGGCGGGGGAGTAGCCCGCCACGTCGCGGAGCAGCTGGTACGCCTCACCGATGAGCTGCATGTCGGCGTACTCGATGCCGTTGTGGACCATCTTCACGAAGTGCCCGGCGCCGTCCGGACCGATATGGGCCACACACGGTGTGCCGTCCTTCGCCTTCGCGGCGATCTTCTCCAGCATCGGGCCGAGGGAGGCATACGACTCGGTCGAGCCGCCCGGCATGATGCTCGGTCCGTGCAGCGCGCCCTCCTCGCCGCCGGAGATACCGGTGCCGACGAAGTGGATGCCCCGCTCGCGCAGCTCCTTCTCCCGGCGGCGGGTGTCCGCGAAGTGTGCGTTGCCGCCGTCGATGATCATGTCCCCCGGCTCCAGGAGCGGGGCGAACTCCTCGATCACCGCGTCGGTCGGCGCACCCGCCTTCACCATGATCATCAGGCGCCGCGGACGCTCCAGCGCCGCGACGAAGTCCTCCGGGGTCTCGGTCGGTGCGAAGTCGCCCTCGTGTCCGAATTCCTTCACAAGATCATGGGTGCGCGAGGCGGTCCGGTTGTGCAGGGCGACCGTATAGCCGTTGCGGGCGAAGTTGCGGGCGAGGTTGCGGCCCATGACCGCGAGACCCGTGACGCCGATCTGGGCGGAAGCGTTCATGACGGTTGGCTCCTAGAGGTACTGGAATCGTCGGTGCCGGTTCGGTCCTGAAGTCGTCCTCGATGGGTGCTGCCGGTCGTGCACGTCAGTATTGCCCCGGTGACCATCCTGACGTGCCGGTACGGCCCCCGCACATCCGGACGTGCCGGGCGGACGCCGCACCCTCCCCACCGCTCCCTTCTGCCCCAGCGTTTCCGGCCGATTCCCTCAACCAGGGACGTTTACCGGTCAGTTGGCCTCTGCGAGCGGCTGATTGCCGTCTTGCCATGGCCTGTTCGGGGCACATACTTTTGGCCCTCCTGACGCATGCCGAGGGGGCTCACCATGGCCGTACGCGGTCGGCACCGCCGGTATCAGCCGACAAGGATCAACCGCGCGTCGCTCACCGTCACGGCCGGTGGCGCCGGCATGGCGATCCCGCTCATCGGGGCCGGAGCGGCGCACGCGGCCGACGTGGACACCTGGACCAAGGTGGCCGCCTGTGAGTCGAGCGGCAACTGGAGCATCAACACCGGCAACGGCTACTACGGCGGGCTTCAGTTCACCCAGTCCACCTGGGAGGCGTACGGGGGCACGGCCTATGCCCGGCGGGCGGATCTCGCCACCGAGGACCAGCAGATCGCCGTGGCCGAGAAGGTCCTGGCCGGTCAGGGCCCCGGCGCCTGGCCGGTCTGCTCCCTGCGCGCCGGACTCACCGCCTCCCACTCCTCGCATCCCGCGAGCGGGATGACCTCCGGCGGTGCCGACCACGACACCTCGCGTGCGAGCACGCGGACCGCCAAGCGCTCCGTGCGCGATGTGAAGCCGCAGACCACGCCGCAGTCGCAGGCGGGCACCGCCGAGATGTACACGGTGGTGCACGGTGACACCCTCTCCGGTATCGCCGACTCCCACCGCGTCCAAGGCGGTTGGCAGCGTCTGTACCAGGCCAACCGCGCGACCGTCGGCGCGGACCCGGACCTCATCCTGCCCGGTCAGCGGCTGAGTCTGCGGGCCAAGGCCCCAGCGCCCCCGGAATCGCCCTCCGCCCGCACCCACAAGCCGTCTCACCAGCAGTCCCACAAGCCGCCCCACGAGCCGTCTCACCAGCAGCCCCACCAGCGGTCCGGTCACCCCTCCCATAAGTCGTCCACGGGAAAGGCCACTTCCGGCCGGGCGGCCACCGTCACCCCCACGCTGATCGCCCCGGTGAACGCCGCGACCGGCACGCCCTACCATGCCGCGGGTTCCACCTGGTCGAAGGGCTACCACACGGGCGTCGACTTCCCCGTGCCCACCGGAACCTCCGTGAAGGCGGTGGCGGCGGGGCATGTGGTCAGCGCGGGCTGGGGCGGCTCCTTCGGCTACCAGGTCGTCATCCGGCACGCCGACGGCCACTACACGCAGTACGCCCACCTGTCCGCGATCTCCGTGAGGGACGGGCAGGGTGTGGCGGCCGGCCAGCGGATCGGCCGCTCCGGGTCCACCGGGAACAGCACGGGCCCGCATCTGCACTTCGAGGTGCGGACGGGGCCCGAGTTCGGCAGTGACATCGACCCGGTCGCCTATCTGCGCGCGGGCGGGCTCAGGATCTGACCTCTGCGCGGCCCTGGGGCCGGGCAGGGCCGGGTACGGAAACGAGCTGTCCGCCGTGGACGGGGCCGTGCGGCCCCGACGGCTCGACCCGGGCCGCCGGCTCCCGGTCCCCGGACGGACCCGGCCCAAGCGGCGCCGGCACCCGGGCCCCCTCCTCCGCGCTGATCCGCTCCGAGGTCAGCAGGACCAGGCCGCCCGCGGCGACGGCCGCGCAGCCGAGCGCCCCCGCGGCGCCCGCCGTGCCGTGACGGAAGGTCTCTCCGAACAGGGTGATGCCCGCCACGGCCGCCACCACCGGGTTCACCACCGTCAACGCGGACAGCGGTGCCGCGAGGCCGCCGCCCCGGTAGGAGGCCTGTGACAACAGCATGCCGGCGGTGGCGAGGACGCCTATCACCGCGAGGCTCGGCAGGTCCGTGAGCGCGATGCCGCTCGTCCAGTCCACCGCGACGGTCTTCGTGAACACGGAGGACATGCCGAACGCGACCCCGGACGCCACCGCCAGCAGCACACTGCGGACAACCGGATGCCGGTGTGTCGCGCGGGCCGCGACCATCAGCGCCACGATCGCGCCGGCGGTCACGACCGCGACCGTCACCCGCTGGGGACCGCTCAGCGACCGCGCGTCGGAGGCGCCGATCAGGGTCAGCAGGCCCGCGAGGCCGACCGTCGACATGGCGGCGCCCCGCCAGGCGGCCGCCCCTGCCCTCCGGCTCACGAGCAGCGCGGCCATCGGCAGGGCGAACACGATGGTCAGCGCGCCCAGCGGCTGGACCAGGCTGAGGGGACCGTCGGCGAGGGCCATCACATGCAGCAGCCCGCCGAGGCCGTTCAGCACGACGGCGGCCCACCAGACCGGCCGGCGAAGGGGCGCGTACGACCGGCCGGGCGTGGACACGGCGACCTGCTCCTGCACGATCGCCCCACCCGCGTAGGCGACGGCGGAGACGAGCGACAGGAGGACGGACAGCGCGAGGGCGCTCATGGGCGGCTCCTTCGCGCGGGACCGGGACGGGGGGCCCGGTGCGGCGAACGGTCGGCTTGCATGGTCAACACGATGCCGCCCGGGACTGTTCCTGTCGTCGTCCCCAAGCACGCATTGGGTCATACTGCCGACGGAGTACGGCCGCGGTCCCCTCCTCCCCTCAAGGGGCGGCGGCGCACGCGTCCCCCAGGTGGGAGCCTCGACGGGTCCTTGGTACTACTGGGGTTCGTGGACCTCGACCCCGAACTCGCCGCGCTGCGCCCCCTCGGCGGCTTCTTCGTCCTGCGCACCGGAGTGCCGCCCCGGGCCGGGCTGCCGACTCTCGAACGGGCGTACGTACCGCCGGTGCGCCCCGCCCCTTTGGACGCGTCCGCGGATCCGCTGGCCTTCCGCCTCCGCAAGGTCGTCCGTGCGCTGGGCGCGCCGGAGGACCGGATCGCCGCCTCCCTCGCCCACCAAGGGCTCGCGGCCCGGCTGTGGTCCGTCGCCCTCGGCGCGGCCGCCCTGTACGGGCGGGTGCCGGACCTCGACCCGCGGCTGCTGCGCTGGGACCCGGACGGCAGCGCGCCGGACGACCTGTGGCTCGGCGAGGTCCGGGCGCTGCCGGGCGACTCGCTCGACGCGGTCGTGCGCGAGGGGCACCTCGTCCCGCTCGCGACGGCACTGAGCGGCCGCCACGGGGTCTCCGCTCGACTGCTGTGGGGCAACGCGGGCGCCGCGCTCGCGAGCAGCGTCCGCATGATCGACCGCTGGGCGCGTACGGCCGGTCGCACGGACGTGGCGGAGCGGGCCCGCACCCTGGCCGCCGGGCTGTTCGCGCATCCCGACCTGGTCCGCACCGTCGAGCCGGCCACCGGCCGGCGCCGCACCTGCTGTCTGTACTACCGGCTGCCCGGCGGTGGCCTGTGCGGCGACTGCTGCTTCGACCGCCCGCCGGGCCGCCGGTGACCACACGTGGTCTTCCGCAACGGCCGTATCTGGGTGACCATGTGGGAACCAGCCGCTGAGACAGGGGGTTCCGGGTGCGTGTGGGACTGCTGACCCGGGAGTACCCGCCGGATGTGTACGGCGGTGCGGGCGTCCATGTCGAGTTCCTCGCCCGGGAGTTGCGCTCGCTGACGGACCTGGACGTGCACTGCTGGGGGGAGGGCGGCGCGGCCGGCGTCGTACGCCACCGGCCGTGGTCCGCCCTCGACACCGCCAACGACGCCCTGCGCACCTTCTCCGTGGACCTGTCCATCGCCGCCGCCCTCCAGGACCGTGAACTGGTCCACTCGCACACCTGGTACGCCAATCTCGCCGGCCACCTCGGCAAGCTGCTGTACGGCATCCCGCATGTGGTGACCGCCCACTCGCTGGAGCCGCTGCGCCCATGGAAGGCCGAGCAACTGGGCGGCGGTTACGCCCTGTCCGGCTGGGCGGAGCGCACCGCGGTCGAGGCGGCGGACGCGGTGATCGCCGTCTCCGGCGCCATGCGTGAGGACATCCTGCTCTGCTACCCGGCCCTCGACCCGGCGCGGGTCCATGTCGTGCACAACGGCATCGACACCTCGCTCTACCGGCCGGACCACGGCACCGAGGTGCTCACCCGCCTCGGCCTCGATCCGAGCCGCCCCTATGTCCTGTTCGTCGGCCGCATCACCCGTCAGAAGGGCGTGCCGCATCTGCTGCGCGCCGTGCGGCACATCGACCCCGAGGCGCAGGTCGTGCTGTGCGCGGGCGCCCCCGACACACCCCGGATAGACCGCGAGTTCCGCGATCTGTACAAGGAGTTGAGCCGGAGCCGCCAGGGCCTCCACTGGATCCCGAGAATGCTGCCGCGTCCGGAGGTGATCCAGCTCCTCACGCACGCCGCCGTGTTCGTCTGCCCGTCGGTGTACGAGCCGCTCGGCATCGTCAACCTGGAGGCCATGGCGTGCGGCACGGCCGTGGTGGCCTCGCGCACGGGCGGCATCCCGGAGGTCGTGGAGGACGGCCGCACCGGCCTTCTGGTGGATGTGGACGACGACTTCGAGGAGCACCTCGCACGCGCCCTCGACTCCGTTCTCGCCGACCCGGTCGCCGCGGGGCGCATGGGTGAGGCGGGACGGCAGCGCGCGGTGCGGGAGTTCGGCTGGGCCACGGTGGCCCGCCGCACGGTCCACCTGTACGAGAAAGTCCTCGCACAGGGGTAGTCATTGAGCGGAGAGCGGCACAACCGGGCGTAGAGGGGCGGCGGCATGCGCGGTGGACCTTCGGTGCTGGGAATCGTATTGGCCGGTGGCGAGGGGAAGCGGTTGATGCCGCTGACCGCGGACCGAGCGAAACCGGCCGTGACCTTCGGCGGAACCTACCGCCTCGTCGACTTCGTCCTGTCCAATCTCGTCAACGCCGACATCCTGCGGATCTGCGTGCTCACGCAGTACAAGTCGCACTCGCTGGACCGGCACATCACCACCACCTGGCGGATGTCCAGCCTGCTCGGCAACTACGTCACACCCGTGCCGGCCCAGCAGCGGCTCGGGCCGCGCTGGTACCTGGGCAGCGCGGACGCGATCCTGCAGTCGCTGAATCTGATCTACGACGAACGGCCCGAGTATGTGGCGGTGTTCGGGGCGGACCACGTCTACCGCATGGACCCGCGGCAGATGCTGGCCCAGCACATCGACAGCGGCGCGGGGGTGACCGTCGCGGGGATACGCGTCCCGCGCGCCGAGTCGTCCTCCTTCGGGGTGATCACTCCCGGCACCGACGGCCAGACCGTGAGGCGTTTCCTGGAGAAGCCCTCCGATCCTCCGGGCCTGCCGGACGACCCCGAGTGCGTGTTCGCCTCGATGGGCAACTACATCTTCACCACCAAGGTGCTGATCGAGGCGCTCCAGCGCGACGCCGAGGACCCCGACTCCGTGCACGACATGGGCGGTTCGATCCTGCCCGCGCTCACCGACCGGGGCGAGGCCGGGCTGTACGACTTCAGCGCCAATCACGTGCCCGGCGAGACCAGCCGAGACCAGGGATACTGGCGGGACGTCGGCACCCTGGACGCCTACTACGAGGCGCACATGGATCTGATCGCCGAGCGTCCCGCCTTCAACCTCTACAACCGTAGCTGGCCCATCTACACCCACTCCGGCCAGCTGTCCCCGGCCCGCTTCAACGCGGGTGGCATCGCCAGCGAGTCGATCATCAGCGCCGGCTGCCTGGTCCGGGGGCAGGTGACCCGCTCGGTGCTCTCGCCGGGAGTGGTGGTGGACCCCGGTGCCGTCGTCCAGGGGTCGGTCCTCCACGACAATGTGCACGTCGGGCGGGGCGCGATCGTGCGCGGAGCCGTCCTGGACAAGAACGTCGAGGTCCCGCCGGGCGCGACGATCGGCGTCAACCCGGACCGGGACTCGGAGCTGTACACGGTCTCGAAGGGCGGTGTGATCGCCCTGGGCAAGGGCCAACGCGTGCTGTGAACGGGCGCCGCCCCCGGCACCGCCGGGGGCGCGCGAGCAGGCACCGAGCCGCGACGCGCCGCAGGTCAAATCCACTCATTGCCCTGGAATCCGACATCGCGCCACCACCATGTGCACCAACGATGTCGATCCTCCGGAGGTCTTCCCAGATGAGATGGACCCGGTGCCTGCGGGTGTGCGCCGTGGGAGCGGTGGCGGTCTCGGCGCTGTTCTCGCCGTCGGCCGGCGATGCCGCCGAGTCGAACGGCGGCAGGCTCACGGACCTGGTCAACCCCTTCATCGGCACACAGAACGAGGGCAACACCTTCCCGGGCGCCGCCGTTCCGTTCGGCATGGTGCAGCTCTCGCCGGACACGGGACACAGCACCGGCTACGACTACACCCAGCACCGGATCCGCGGCTTCTCCCTGGTCCACCTCTCCGGTGTCGGCTGCGCCATCGGGGGGGACCTGCCCGTGCTGCCGACGACGGGGGACGTGACCGAGACGGACTACGCCAAGTACGCGGCGACGTTCCGCCACGCCGACGAGCAGGCGAGCCCCGGCTACTACCGGGTCCGGCTGGACAGCGGTGTCGAGGCCGAGCTGACCGCGACCGCGCGCACCGGGGTGCAGCGGTACACGTTCCCGGCCACCCACACGGCGAACGTGTTGCTCAACGCGGGTCAGGCGCTGCACAAGAACGTTTCGTCCAGCGTCGAGATCCTCGACGACCGCACGGTGCGCACCCAGATCACGGGCAGCGGCTTCTGCCGTTCCACCCGCCCGTACACCCTCTACACGGTCACCCGCTTCAACCGGCCCTTCACCAGGCACGGAACCTGGTACCAGGACTCGATCACCCCGGGCGCGACGAAGTCGTCGGGCCCGGGGCGCAACGGCGCGTACGTCACGTTCGACACGACCGGGGACCGCACCGTCGAGGCCACCACCGCGCTGTCGTACGTCGACGCGCACGGCGCCGACGTCAACCTCGCTACCACGCAAGGGCGTTCGTTCGACGGACTGCGGGAGGACGCCCGCCGGGCCTGGGAGGACCGCCTGGACGGCGTCCGGGTGCAGGGCGGCGGCGACACCCTGCGCACCACGTTCTACTCGTCCCTGTACCGGTCCTTCCTCGCGCCGAACATCGGCAGCGACGCCGACGGCCGGTATACCGGCTGGGACCAGCGGATCCACCGGGCGAGGGGGTTCACGTACTACCAGAACTGGTCGCTGTGGGACACCTACCGCACCCAGTGCCAGCTCCTCGGCCTGCTCGCACCGCGCGAGGCGCGCGACATGGCGATCTCCGTGCTCAGGATCGACGAGGAGGGCGGCTGGCTGCCCAAGTGGGGCTACGGCACGGTCGAGACGAACATCATGAGCGGTGACCCGGTGACCCCGTACCTCACCAACGCCCATCAGCAGGGGCTGCTCAAGGGCTACGAGGAGCGGGCCTACCGCGCGCTCAGGAAGAACGCCGACGGCGTACCGCCCGCCGACACCATGTATGTGGGCCGGGAGGCGAACCATGAGTACATCGCGCACGGCTTCGCGCCATACATCAAGGGCCGCCCGTATGCCAAGCCGGGCGACTCCGACTACCACCACGGCGCCTCCGTGACGCTGGAGTACGCGCTGTCCGACGCGATGCTCGCCCAGATGGCGCGCGACCTCGGCCACCATGCGGACGCGGCGCGCTATGCGGCCCGGTCCCGTAACTACCGCAACATCTTCGACGCCTCGACCGGCTTCTTCCGCGCCCGGGACGCCTCCGGGGCCTTCACCGGGCAGGCCGACCCGGCCCGGAGCGAGGGTTTCCACGAGGGCACCGCCTGGCAGTACCAGTGGCTCGTGCCGCAGGACCTGCGCGGCCTGATCGGCCTCCTCGGCGGCGAGAAGGCCGCCAACGACCGCCTCGACGCCTTCTTCGCCTACGACCGGCTGCTGAAGGACCCGGCCGGGACCGCGCGCAGGGTCTGGGTGAACGGCCCGTACGCGTACTACAACGCGGACAAGTACAACCCGCAGAACGAGCCCGACCTCATCGCCCCGTACACGTATCTCTCGACCGGCCAGCCGTGGAAGACGACGGACGTGGTGCACGCGGCGCTGACCCTCTTCACGGACGGGCCGACGGGCATGACCGGCAACGACGACCTCGGCACGATGTCCGCCTGGAACGTGTTCTCGTCGATCGGCCTCTTCCCGGTGCAGCCCGGCTACGGCACCTGGGGCCTGAGCACGCCCGTCTTCGACCGGGTCGACCTGGTCCTGGACCCGGCGTACTACCCGCGCGGAGGGCTGACCATCACCGCGCCGGGCACCTCGGACCGGGACCGGTATGTGCAGAGCGTCGGCATCGACGGGGCGGACTACGACCGGACCTACGTGACGACCGACACGCTGCGCCGTCTGGGCACACTGGAGTACACGGTCGGCGCGCGCCCATCCGGGTGGGGCACGGCACCGGCCGCCGCGCCGCCGCCGCTGAAGTGACCTCGGACACCTTGTACGTCACCTCGTGCGTCCCATGAATCCCGCTGAGCCCGCCGGTCACCGGCGGGGCGGGACTTCACGTGACATTAACTGTACGTAGCACGATCGTACTTGACCGTAATCATCCTTCAGGGGTTGACTTCTTGCTTCATCCACCGTCGACGCGAGGCAAGCCATTGACTTCCGACCTGCTCGCACCACTCGACCTGGCGTTCTGGAACATCGAGTCCGCCCGGCACCCGATGCATCTCGGGGCCCTCGGCGTCTTCTCCTGCCATTCGCCGACCGCGGGCGCCCACGCCGCCGATCTCCTCGCGGCGCGCGCCGCCGCGGTGCCGGGGCTGCGCATGAGGATCCGCGACGTCTGGCTGCCGGACGTGCGTCTGCCGCGCCACCTCGCCGACGTGCGCCTCCCGCTCGCGCTCGGCGGCGCGGCCCGCGAACCCGCCCCCGACTTCGACCCGCTCGACCATGTGCGGCTGCACGCGCCCACCACCGACTTCCACGCCGCCGCGGGCCGGCTCATGGAGCGCCCGCTGGAGCGGGGCCGGCCGCCGTGGGAGGCGCATGTGCTGCCGGGGGAGTCCGGCACCACCTTCGCCATCCTCTTCAAGTTCCACCACGCGCTCGCCGACGGACTGCGCGCCCTGACGCTCGCGGCGGCCGTCATGGACCCGATGGACCTCCCCGAGCCCCGCCCGCGTCCCCCGGAGCCCGCCCGTGGCCTCCTGCCCGACGTGCGCAAACTCCCCGGTCTGCTGCGCGGCACGCTCTCCGACGTGGGCCGCGCCCTCGACATCGGGGCCTCAGTCGCCCTCTCCGCCCTCGGCATGCGGACCTCCTCCGCGCTGGTCTCCGAGCCCAGCGGCACTCGCCGAACCGCCGGGGTCGTCCTCGACCTCGACGATGTGCACCGGGTGCGCAAGTCGGCGGGCGGCACGGTCAACGACGTGCTCATCGCGGTCGTGGCGGGCGCCCTGCGCCGCTGGCTCGACGAACGCGGCGACGGCAGTGAGGGCGTCGAGCCCCGCGCCCTGATCCCCGTCTCCAACCGCCGCCCCCGCACCTCCCACCCACAGGGCAACCGGCTCTCCGGCTACCTGATACGGCTTCCGGTCGCCGACCCGGACCCACTGGAACGGCTGCGGACGGTGCGGACCGCCATGGACCGCAACAAGGACGCCGGACCCAACCGCGGCGCGGGAGCCGTCGCGCTGCTCGCCGACCATGTGCCGGCGCTGGGCCACCGGCTGGGCGGACCGCTGGTCAGCCAGGCCGCACGGCTCTGGTTCGACATCCTGGTCACCAGCGTGCCGCTGCCCAGTCTCGGTCTGAAGCTCGGCGGCAACCCGCTCACCGAGATCTACCCGCTCGCCCCGCTGGCCAGCGGTCAGTCCCTGGCGGTGGCGGTCTCGACCTACCGGGGACGGGTCCACTACGGGCTCGTCGCCGACGGCCGGGCGGTCCCGGACCTGGAGCTGCTGGCCCGCGCGGTGACGGAGGAGGTGGAGACGCTGCTGGACGCCTGCGGCAACTAGGGACCCCTCCGGCGCGCGGCCGCCCCTGTGCCGTGTGCTGCCGGCCGGTCACCTGCCGTCGTCGTGATCAGCGCGGGTTTGGTGACCCGGCCGGGCGCTCCGTAAAATTCCGCGTTCGAAGGCGAGCGCGGTCGGAGCGCTGCGCGGGTGAGTGAGGAACGGCAGCGCGATGACGGTGACAGAGGACGTCCTGGTGGGCGGCGGCTCGGCGGTGGCTGACGAGGTGCCGTACGGGCCCGGCATCGATCCGGAGCGCCTGGCCGTCTGCCTCAGCGTCCTGGAGGAGCTCGACGGCCTCGGGGTCGACCACCCTGACGCGGTCAAGGTGCGCCGGGCCACCGCGCACATCTACCGCATGGTCAAGCAGCGCCGCCGCCAGGAGCGCCGGGCCGCCAAGACCGCCCACGACAAGGCGGTCACCGAGGCGACGGCGACCGGCTCCGCACAGCGCATCGACGATGAGACCGAGGGCATCCTGCCCTCCTCCGTCACCGAGGCCGGCCAGGTCGCGGGGATACTCCAGCGCCCCCGCTCCTGCTACGTCTGCAAGAGCCGCTATGTCGAGGTCGACTACTTCTACCACCAGCTCTGCCCGGCCTGCGCCGCCGAGAACCGGGCCCGGCGCGACGCCCGCACCGACCTCACGGGCAAGCGGGCCCTGCTCACCGGCGGCCGCGCCAAGATCGGCATGTACATCGCGCTGCGGCTGCTGCGGGACGGCGCCCACACCACCATCACCACCCGCTTCCCCAACGACGCGATCCGCCGCTTCAAGGCCCAGCCCGACAGCGACGACTGGATCCACCGGCTGAAGATCGTCGGTATCGACCTGCGCGACCCGGCCCAGGTGGTGGCGCTCGCCGACTCGGTGGCCGCCGAGGGCCCCCTCGACATCCTGATCAACAACGCCGCCCAGACGGTGCGCCGTTCCCCGCAGGCCTACAGCGAGCTGGTCGCCGCCGAGTCCGCACCGCTGCCCGCGGGCGAGCTGCCGTCCGCCGTGGTCATCGGCACCTTCGGCTCCGGCGCCGTGGCCGCGCTGCCCGTGGCCGGCGGCGGCGCCCTGCGCGCGCAGGACGTCACCGACCTGGCACTGGTCTCCGGCTCGGCCTCGCTGGAGCGGATCGCGGCCGGCACGGCGATCGACGCGGGCGGACTCGTACCCGATCTCCACGAGACCAACAGCTGGGTGCAGACCGTCGAGGAGGTCACGCCGATCGAGCTGCTGGAGGTCCAGCTCTGCAACTCCACGGCCCCCTTCATCCTGATCAGCCGCCTGCGCCCGGCGATGGCGGCCGCGTCGGCCCGGCGCACGTACATCGTGAACGTCTCGGCGATGGAGGGCGTCTTCAGCCGCGGGTACAAGGGCGCGGGGCACCCGCACACCAACATGGCCAAGGCCGCCCTCAACATGCTCACCCGCACCAGTGCCGAGGAGATGTTCGAAAAGGACCGCATCCTGATGACCGCGGTCGACACCGGCTGGATCACCGACGAGCGCCCGCACCCGGACAAGGTGCGTCTGGCGGACGCCGGCTTCCACGCCCCGCTTGATCTCGTGGACGGCGCTGCCCGGGTATACGATCCGATTGTGCGCGGCGAGCAGGGTGAGGACCTGTACGGCGTCTTTCTGAAGGACTACGCGCCCGGCAAGTGGTGAACCGGTCGCGATCCGGCAGGCGGTGATGATCCGCCTCGGGTGCGTAGGCCGGCGGCGGACGGGAACTCGCCCTGGTGAGACCGCTAGGAGTTCTCATGGCCCAACCACACGAGATCGACCCGCGTGCCGTCAGCGATCCCCGCAACCGATACGTGAGCGACGAACAGTTCTACCGCTCCGACCGCGCGGCGGACTCCGTCCTGCCGGAGGACCGGCCACGCGGCGGCCGGCCGCCGGCCCCCTTGAAGCACCGTGGAACGTGGGGCACGGTCGCGCTGATCGCCTGCATCATCCTGGTGATCGCCGCCGGGATCGCGTTGTTCCCGTGAGCGATCGAAGGCCGCCGTTCCACGCGTGAACGGCGTACGCCCCGGAGGCGGAGGACTCCGGGGCGTACGCGGCCCTGAGCCCTCGCGCAGGAAAAACCGTTGGTCGGGAGCACGCGTCGCCGGTTAGCGTCCCCGGCATGCCCCGGCTCTCCGCTGACTTCGTCCACCCCGCCCGAGTGACCCTCCCGGGCGAATACCGTCTGCGCCCGATCACGCCCGCCGACAGCGGCCTCGACTGTTCGGCCGTCATGGGCTCACGGGAGCGGCTGCGGTCGCTTTACGGCGAGGCATGGGGCCCGCCGCCGACCGCCATGACACACGAGCAGGACCGGGAGGACCTGCCGCGTCATGAGCGGGGGACGGCGGAACACAAGTCCTCCCACCACGCCCTGTTCGACGACGCCGGCACGGCGGACTCCGCGTCCCCCGGCACCACCCCGGCAGGCAAGGGCGACCGGCCATGACCGTGCGCCATGTCCTTCTCTCCGGCATCGTCGGCTCGACCGCCTACGGGCTCGCCCGCGAGGGCTCCGACGTGGACCGGCTCGGTGTGTTCGCGGCGCCCACCGAGCGGTTGCACGGGCTGCACCTGCCGAAGGAATCCCATGTCACCACGGCCCCGGACCGCACCCTGCACGAGGCGGCCAAGTGGTGCCGCCTCGCCCTCGGCGGCAATCCCACCGCCATGGAGCTCGTCTGGCTGCCCGCCGAGCTGTACGAGGTGCGCACGCCACTGGGGGAGGAGCTGATCGGCATCCGCGGCTCGTTCCTGTGCGCGAAGCGCGTCCGCGACGCCTATCTCGGGTACGCGACCCAGCAGTTCAGGCGGCTCGACGCCCGCGGCGGGGGCCCTCTCCCGGCGGACCTCCACGCACGCGTCGCCAAACACGCCCGCCACCTCAAGCGCCTGTGCCACCAGGGCCTGGAGCTGTATACGACCGGGCGGTTGACGATCCGCGTGGAGAGCCCGGAGGAGTACCACGACTTCGGCGAGCGGGTGGCAGCGGACCCGTCGGTCGCGCTGCCTCTGCTCCGGTTCTACGAGAGCGCCTTCGACGAGACGCCCGGTGTGCTGCCGGAACGGCCGGACGAGGCACCGGCCGAGGCATGGCTGCGCCGCGTCCGCGCCCACTTCTACGCAACCGGGGCCACGGTCCCCGCGGGCCCTTCCACGGGCGTTCCCGGCCAACGGCGCTGACCGCGCCCTACAGCCGGGCGGGGGAGAGGTTCGCGGGCATCCGGCCGGGTGCCCGGACCCGGGTCGCGGCGATCGCGAGAAGGGTCAGGACGGCGCAGACGGCGTAGGCCGTGCCGGGCCAGGCCAGCAGCGCCGGGTACGGGCTCGGACGCGGCAGCCGGTCCTCCGCGCGGATGAGCAGCGGGATCAGGCGGCCGACCGTGGCGAGGGCCCAGGCGGCCAGCGCGACCCGGTGGAGCATCCGCCGCCGGCCCGGTCCGTGCGCCAGCCACATCATCGTCGGCAGGCACCAGACCCAGTGATGGCTCCATGAGATGGGACAGACCAGCAGTCCGTACAGCTCGGCGGTCACGAGGACGCCGAGCAGGTCGTGGCGCCGCACCGCGCTCCACAGGGCGCCGGCCGCCAGCCCCGTGACCAGGACCAGGCCCGTCCACCAGGCCACGGAGGCGAGGGCGTCCGGGCCGAGGAGCCGGTCGAGCGCTCCGCGCAGGGACTGGTTGCGCACCGACCAGGCGGGGCCGATCCGCTGAGTGTCCGTCACCAGGGAGAACCAGTAACGCGCCGACTCCCTCGGGGCGATCAGCCAGGCCAGGGCCGTGGCCCCGACACCGGCGGCGAGGGCCCATGCCGCGGCCCGCCACTGCCGGGTCGCCAGCAGATAGGGCCCCCCGAAGGCCGGGGTCAGTTTGACCGCGGCCGCCAGACCGAGGGCCGCTCCCCGGGCCACCGGCGTGAGCGGCACCGCGAGCGCCGCCAGGGCCAGGGCGCACAGCAGCAGGTTGACCTGCCCCTGGTCCAGGGTGTGGCGCACCGGTTCCAGCCACAGACCGGCGGCCGTCCAGAGCCGGACACGGGACCGTGCGGGCCGGTCGCGGGCGGCGCACAGCAGCCGGGCCGCGCAGCAGGCGATCACCGCGAGGGCCGCCACGGAGACCGCCTGCCACAGGACGATCACGGCCGGCCAGGGCAGCCGCGCGAGCGGCAGGAACACCAGGGCAGCGAACGGCGGATAGGTGAACGGCAGCACGGGGATCGGCGGAGCGGTGTGCAGTTGGTAGTCGTAGAGGCCACCGGTGAGGACCAGCGGGGACGCCTCGCGGTAGACGCGCAGATCCAGGGGGGTGGGAGGGGAGACGACGGCGGCCAGCAGATGAAGAGCCAGGGAGGCGGCCAGACACCACCCGGCATGCCGGGTCATCCATGAGCCGACGACCCGGCCCCGGCCCGGAGCGGTTGCGTGGCGGGGGCGCATCCCGCTGAGTGTGGCACGGCCGGACGGCCGGCCAGGTCATTGCTCCGACCGGCAGCACGTCGCCTGTCGCGGGCTCGCCCTCGCGCACGCCGTGCGCCCGCGTGGCAGCGGACCCCGGGGCTCAGTCCACGGCCCCCAGCCGGGCATGGCCGGCCGCCACCAGTTCGAGCACCGTCCGCCAGTCCTCCAGCACTCCGGCGTCCAGGCCCCGCACCTTCGCCGCCTCGTCCGCCTGACGCAGGGTGAGGGCGTCGTCGGCCAGCGGATCGCCGGCGAACGCGGCCGCCTCCTGGGGCGTCATCGGCCCGCCCCGCCGGGCCGGGGCGGACGCGCTCCACGCGGACGGACCGTGGGCCCGGGAGACCGCGGTCAGATAGCGCTCCGCGACGGCGTGCAGGCGTACGAGACGGGAGACCCGTTCGCCGAGCAGCGGCCGTACCGCGTCGGCCGCCCGGTCCGCGGGTCCGGTGTCGTCGTCCGGCGGCAGCAGCAACCCGATGTCGTGGACCAGGCCGGCCACCTGAAGTTCCTTGTCCGCGGGGTGACTTCGGCGCAGCAGAGCGGCGGTCTGCAGGGCGTGTTCGTGCACGTCGACCGGGTCGCCGTCACGGTCCGGGGTGCGCCGCGCGCCCCGGCAGGCGTGCAGCAGATCCATCAGCTCCTCGACGCTGCGCAGCTCCATGCGTCAGTCCTCCCGCGAGAAAAGCCGTTGCCGACGGTCAGCAGATCATGGCGAGCTTGCGACTCAGCCAACAGGACCTGAACTGAGCACCGTACGCGCCGGGCCGGCCACCGGCGGTGCCGGTGAGCAGTTCGAGGACTGGGTCGAGCGGGTGACGGCAAAACGGGTGTTTCATGTCAATAGGGTTAATAATCTGACCGGATGAGTGTCGAACGACTCAAGACGGTTACCTGGTTGTTTCAGCCCCATCGAGCGGGGGCCCGCTCATTTGGTTAACCTGGACTGTACGGACAGCCTTTGGGTCCACCCAACCCACGGTCCGTCCCGGGACAAGCCGGTCACCACGGCCTGCTCTCGTACGAGTTGCCGGCGCCACCGCGTCCGACCTGTTTTCGACTCAGACCCGAGCGGACGTCGAGGGTACAGCGGCAGACTGGACCGGAACGTCCCGAGGGTTACCCGACACATAAGGAGTGCGCGGTGACACCGGAGAAGACGAACAGCGATCAGCGCCCCAAGGAACGTGCGGAGCGTGGGGGCCGCCGGACGGAGCAGAAGCTCGGCAGTCTCGACGTGTGGGCCAGGTCCGCCCCCATCCGGCTGGCGGGCTACGAGGACGACCTCGCCGAGCCCCACATCCTGCCCAGCGTCGACTGACCTCACGGCATCGTCATGATCGCTGACGGCATGGGCGTGCCGGAGTCGCGCCCATGCTGATCAGACAAGCCGCGGCCGACGACTGGCCGCGCATCTGGCCCTTCTGGCACCGGATCGTCGCCGCCGCCGAGACCTACACCTGGGATCCGGACACCTCCGAGGACGCGGCCCGCGCCCTGTGGATGGCGCCGGGCAAGCGCGTGTACGTCGCCGAGGACGAGACCGGTGCCGTCGTCGGCTCGGCCTATGTCACCCCGAACTACGGCGGCCCCGCGGCGCACATCGCGAACGCGGCCTTCATGGTCGATCCGGACCGCGCGGGACGGGGTGTCGGCCGGGCGCTCGCCGACCACATCCTGGCCGAGGCGCGGGCCCAGGGCTACCGCGGCATGGTCTTCAACGCGGTGGTCGAGACCAATCCCGCGGTGACGCTGTGGCTGTCGCTCGGCTTCACCATCCTGGGCACCGTTCCGGGCGCCTTCGAGCACCCCCGCCACGGCATGGTCGGGCTCCATGTCATTGGTCGATCCGGACCGCGCGGGACGGGGTGTCGGCCGGGCGCTCGCCGACCACATCCTGGCCGAGGCGCGGGCCCAGGGCTACCGCGGCATGGTCTTCAACGCGGTGGTCGAGACCAATCCCGCGGTGACGCTGTGGCTGTCGCTCGGCTTCACCATCCTGGGCACCGTTCCGGGCGCCTTCGAGCACCCCCGCCACGGCATGGTCGGGCTCCATGTCATGTACCGGGCCCTCTGAGAGCCCCTGCTCGTGACCTGCGCGAAGACGCACGTGTCGATCACGCGCGAAGGGGGACCCGACGGGGCGCGGGCGCGGATCCCGGACGCTCACCGCCCTTCCTCGCGGCGGGGCCCGGGGCGAGCCGCTCCGCAGGACCGCCGCACCGGCAGGAAGGCAGGAGGACGCGAACGTGAAGGACAGCGGACCGCAGCACCCCGGAGAGCAGCACCCGCGGCCGGACTTCCCCCGGCAGGACCAGCCGCACCCCGGCTGGACCGGCCCGATGGACCCGCCGCCCGACCACGGCGAGGATTCCTACCAGGGAAGCGGACTTCTCACCGACCGCAAGACCGTCGTGACCGGGGGTGACTCCGGGATCGGCCGGGCGGTGTCGCTGGCCTTCGCCCGGGAGGGGGCGGACGTGCTGTTCACCCACCTGCCCGAGGAGGGCGACGAGGCGCGCGAGACGGCGCGCCTCGTCGAGGAGGCGGGCCGCAAGGCCGTGCCCGTGGCCTGCGACATCCGCGAGGAGGAGCAGTGCGGCAGGCTCGTCGAACGGGCGCTCGCCGAGTTCGGGCGCATCGACATCCTGGTCAACAACGCCGCGTACCAGATGTCCCAGCCGGACGGCATCCAGGCCATCACCACCGAGCAGTTCGACCGGGTGATGCGCACCAACCTCTACGGGATGTTCTGGCTCTGCAAGAAGGCGCTGCCCCATATGCCCCCCGGCGGGTCGATCATCAACAGCGCCTCCGTGCAGGCGTACAAGCCCAGCCCGCATCTGCTCGACTACGCGACGAGCAAGGGCGCCATCGTGACGTTCACCCAGGGCCTGGCGCAGATGGTCGCCCCCGACGGTATCCGGGTCAACGCGGTGGCTCCCGGTCCGGTCTGGACGCCGCTCATCCCCGCGACGCTGCCGGACACCACCGAGTTCGGCAAGCAGACTCCGCTGGGCAGGCCCGCCCAGCCGGCCGAGATGGCCCCCGCGTATGTGTTCCTGGCCTCGCAGCGGGCCAGTTACATCACCGCCGAGATCGTCAACGCCACGGGTGGTACGCCGCTGCCCTGACCGGTACGGCGCCGGGTGCCGTCCCGCGCCGGCGGTCCGCCGCCCGCTCCGGGACGCGCTTGGAAGATCCGGTTCGGGGAACCCGGGCCGCATGACCGAGCACACCGGCGCGCAGACGTCGTACTGGATCGAGACGGCGCCAGGGCTTCCCCGCCCGGCCCTCACCGAGGACCTCACGGTCGACGTGGCCGTGGTCGGGGCCGGAATGGCTGGGCTCAGCACCGCCTGGGAGGTGGCGCAGAGCGGCCGCAGCGTCGCCGTGCTGGAGGCCGGCCGTCTGGCCGGCGCCGTCACCGGGCACACGACAGCCAAACTCACCGCGCTCCACACGCTCGTCTATCAGCGCCTGCGCCGCACCCGCGGCGCCGAGGGCGCGAGGCTCTACGCCCGTTCGCAGACCGAGGCCCTGCGCAGGGCGGCCGAGCTGGTCGAGCAGCTCGGCATCGACTGCGACTGGGAGGCCGCCCCGGCGTTCACGTACGCGACGGACCGCGACCGGGTTCCCGAGGTGCGTGCCGAGGCGGAGGCCGCCCGGGAGGCGGGGCTGCCCGCCGAGTTCGTCACCGACACGGAGCTGCCCTACCCCGTGGCGGGGGCGGTCAGGGTCGCCGACCAGGTGCAGTTCCATCCGCGCAAGTACCTCCTCGCGCTGGCCGACGCGCTCGAGCGGCGGGGCGGCCGGATCCACGAGCACACCCGCGTCGTCGGGCTGGACGAGTCGGACCCCTGCCGCCTGCGCACCGAGACGGGGCACACGGTGACGGCGCGGGACGTGGTGGTGGCCACCCACTACCCGATCTTCGACCGCGCGATGCTCTTCGCCCGGCTCTCCCCGCGGCGCGAACTCGTCCTCGCGGCTCCGATCGACGCGAGCCGCGCGCCCCGGGGCATGTACATCACACCGGAAGAGAACACCCGTTCGCTGCGAACCGCCCCCCTGGGGGACGGCACCCGGCTGCTGATCGTCACCGGAGAGCACTTCACCCCGGGCACGGCGGACGTCGAGGAACGCTTCACCCGCCTGGCCGACTGGGCCACCGGGCACTTCGGGCCCCTCGACTTCACCTACCGCTGGGCCACCCAGGACAACGACTCCACCGACACGGTGCCGCTCGTCGGGCCCCTGCACCCGGCGAGCCGCCACAGCTATGTCGCGTCCGGCTTCGGCGGATGGGGCCTCAGCGGGGGCATCATGGCCGGGCTCCTGCTCTCCGCGCTGATCGACGGGCGGAAGCCCCCGTGGGCCGGCCTGTACGACCCGCGCCGTCTGGCCTCCGTCGTACGGGAGGCACCCGCCTTCGTCAAGCACCAGGCCCAGGTAGCCCGGCACTTCGTGGGAGACCGGCTGGCGCCGCTGGCCGGGGGGTCGGTCGACGACATCGCTCCCGGCGAGGGCGCGGTGCTCCGCGTCGGCACTCATGTGTGTGCCGTGGCCCGTGACGAGGAGGGACAGTTGCGGGCCCTGTCGGCCCGCTGCACCCACCTGGGCTGCCTGGTCGCCTTCAACCGCGCCGAGCAGGCCTGGGAATGCCCCTGCCACGGCTCACGCTTCGGTCTCGACGGAAGGGTCCTCCAGGGCCCGGCCACCCGGCCGCTGGAGAGGCGCGACGTGTAAGGCACGCCCGGGAACCACCGGGGGCCCGGGCGGCGGTCCCCGGCGTCCCGTCTCAGGCCCCGGCACCCGCCCGGGCGCAGTCGATGCACACCTCCGTGTGCGGGACCGCGAGCAGGCGGTCCCGGCCGATGACGTCCCCGCACACCCCGCACCGCCCATACCCGGGGGTCCCCACCTTCGGAAGGGTGGCCAGGACCCGGTCCAGCAGGGTCCGGGCCCGCTCCGCGTCCGCGCGCAGGGCCTCCAGCGCGATCACCTTGGCGCCTGCGTCGGCCGCGTCGAGATCGCAGTCGGCGAAGAGGACGGGCATCCTCGATTCGGCGGCCGACAGCTCCCCGCGCAGTGCCTCCGCCTCCTCGGTGAGCCGGACGGTGATCTCCCGCAGATCGTCGGGCGACAACTTCGTGGGCATGGGGCCTCCACCTCCGTCGGGTCCATCGGGACAAGGGCGCGCTCAGGGCTTGAGAAGGGCCTTGACCATCCCGTCCTCCTTGGCCTGGAACATCGCGTACGCCTTGGGGGCGTCCTCGAGCGGCATGGCGTGGGTCTTGAAGCCGTCCACGCCGAGCGGATCCTCGTCCGTCAGCAGCGGGAGAATCCTCTCCACCCAGTTCCATACGTTCGCCTGTCCCATGCGCACCTGGATCTGCTTGTCGAACATCGTCAGCAACGGCATCGGACTCGTGGCCCCGCCGTACACCCCGGACACAGAGACGGTGCCGCCCCGGCGCACCAGGTCCACGGCCGCGTGGAGAGCGCTGAGCCGGTCCACCCCGGCGTGTTCCATCAAGGGCTGGGCGACGGCGTCCGGCAGCGGCCCGGTGACCCACTGCGCCGCCTTGGCGAACGGTGCGCCGTGCGCCTCCATGCCGACGGCGTCGATCACGGCGTCCGTGCCGCGCCCGTCGGTGAGTTCGCGTACGGCCTCGGTCAGATCCCTGCCGTGGCGGCGGAGGTCGAGGCAGGTGACCCCGCGGGCCGTGGCGCGCTCCAGCCGCTCGTCCACCAGGTCCACGCCGATCACCAGGCCGGCGCCGCGGTGCCGGGCGATCCTGGCCGCCATGTCGCCGATGGGTCCGAGGCCCAGGACGGTCACGCTGCCGCCGTCGGGTATCGCGGCGTACTCCACCGCCTGCCATGCGGTGGGCAAGACGTCGGAGAGGTAGACGTAACGGTCGTCCGGCGGGCCGTCGGGCACCTTGATGGGCAGCCTGTCGCCGAACGGCACCCGCATGAACTCGGCCTGACCGCCCGGCACCTGGCCGTAGAGCTTGGTGTAGCCGAACAGCGCGGCGCCCGTGCCCCGCTCCCTGCCCTGGGTCGTCTCGCACTGGGAGTGCAGGCCCTGGTCGCACATGAAACAGTCACGGCAGCAGACGTTGAACGGAATGACCACACGGTCGCCCGGCTTGAGCGTACGCACCTCGGGTCCCACCTCCTCGACGACGCCCATGGGCTCGTGACCGAGGATGTCGCCCGCTTCGAGGTAGGGGCCGAGGATTTCGTACAGATGGAGATCGGAACCGCAGATCCCGGTGGACGTGATGCGCACGATGACGTCATCGTGTTTCTCGATCCGCGGGTCGGGGACGGTCTCCACGCGGACGTCCCGTCGACCCTGCCAGGTCAGTGCTCGCATGAACGTTCCTCCGGTCTCACGGTTCGGCCCAGGGCCCTCCGAGTCCCCTGAGGCCCGGGTTCGACACCCGGCGGTCCGGGGCACGCGGTCCGGCGGGGCGGGAGCGGTCGGACAGACGTTGGAACGCGTGCAGCATCCGGTTGGTCGGGTACCCGGCGGCTGAAGCGGCGGTGAACGGCACCGCCGCCCGGGAGAAGGGACCCGTGATGGCCCGGCACGTACGCGACATCATGACCGCGGAACCCGTGACGGTGGAACCGCAGACCCCGGTCAGCAGGGTGGCTCGGATGATGCGCGACCAGAACATCGGGGCCGTCCTCGTGACGGAGGGCGACGAACTGCGCGGCCTGGTCAGCGACCGCGACCTCGTGGTGCGCACGCTCGCGGAAGGCGCGGATCCGGGGGAGACCACGGTGGCCCGCGCATGCAGCGAGGACCTCGTCACCATTACCCCCGACGAGGACCTGCACCAGGCGGTGCAGCTGATGCGCGACTACCACATCCGCCGTATCCCGGTCGTCGAAGGCGGACACCCGGTGGGGATCGTCTCCCTGGGCGACCTGGCCATCGAACGCGACCCGGAGTCGGCGCTCGGCGACATCAGCGCCGCCAGCCCGAACGCCTAGGCGCGCCGATCACGGGCGAAGGTCCCCGACGGGCGGCCACCGGGCCGGTGGCCGCCCGTCCGCGACGCACCACCGCCCGCCGCGACCGCCCGCGGAGGCGGCCGCCCTGAGCCCCGGCTTCCCCGGCCCCCCTCAGTCCAGAGGCGCCGTACGCTGCCACGGCCGCAGGGCCTCGAGCTGCCCCGCCATCTCCAGCAGTGCCGTCTCCGAACCCGGCCGGCCGACCAGCTGGACCGCGCAGGGCGCGCCGCTCGCGAGCGTCCCGAAGGGGACCGACATGGCCGGCCATCCGGTGAGGTTCCAGGGCGGGGTCATAGGGGAGTAGTTGGTGTTGGCCAGGAGGTTGCGCAGCCAGCCGCGTTCGTGCCAGGGAGCGGCGGCCGGGCCGCGGCGCGCCAGCGCGGGAGTGAGCAGGATGTCGTGTTCGGCGAAGAACGGCTCCAGGCGCCGCCGCAACCGCTCGCGCTGGTCGCCCGTGCGCACGCCGCGTACAAAACGGCGGCCCACCGCCGCATGGAGCCGGGTGCGCCGGGCGAGCCGTCGTGGGTCGAGGCCCTCGGCGTCGACCGCCGTACCCGCCGTCCAGTGGGCGAGCGATGTCGTGCCCAGCCACCAGGGATAGGGCGGTTCGGCCGGACGCACATCGTGGCCCGCCCGCGCGAGCAGGGCGGCCGCCGCGCGGGCCGCCTCCGCGTAGGGCCGGCTCACGGTCACCCCGGGCAGCGGACTGCGCAGGGAAAGGGCGACGGTCCGCGCGGCCGACCGCGGCTCGGGCGTCCCGGACTTCGCGTGCCGGTCCGCGAGGACGTCGAACATCAGCCGGGTGTCCTCCACCGTCGTCGCGAGCGGGCCGTTCTCGGACATGCCGAACCAGTCGCCGTTGCCGATGCCCGCCGGGACCGTGCCATGGCCCGGCTTGAGGGTGACGAGCCCGCAGTTGGCCGCCGGGATGCGCAACGAGCCCATCCCGTCGTTGCCGAGCGCGATCGGCACCATGCCCGCGGCCACCGCCGCCGCGCTGCCGCCCGAGGAGCCGCCCGCCGTGCGGGTGGTGTCCCACGGGTTGCGGGCCGTCCCGTGCACCCCCTCCGTGGTGCCGAACACGCACAGTTCCGGCACGTTCGTGAGGCCCACGACGACCGCTCCCGCCGCGCGGAGCCGGGACACGGTGACATGGTCGTGCTCGGCGGGGGTGTCCGGGGTCGCCGCCGACCCGTTGCGGGTGGACTCGCCACGCACGGCCAGATTGTCCTTGACCGCCACCGGCACGCCGGCCAGGGGGAGTTCGGCCAGATCGGGACGGTCCGCGAGCGCCTCGGCCTCGGTGAGCGCGGCCTGCGCCCGTATCCGGCGGAAGGCGCCGACACGGCCGTCCAGCCGTGTGATCCGGGCGAGGTGCTCCGCGACGACCTCGTGCGGGGTGGCCCTCCTCTCGTGTACGGCGGCGGCGATCTCGGCGGCGGTCCGGCCGGCCCAGCTGCTCACGGGCGCTCCTGTCGGTGCTCGGCGGGGTGGAGACGGGGACGTACTGACGAGTACGAGGAGCACTGTGCACGGTCCGCGGCCCGGCGTCGAGGGCCTGACGGCACCACGTCACCGGCGTCACTGAGGTCACGCCCGCCACGGGCATCGGCGCCGACGACGCCCGTCCGTGCCGACCAGGGGCATCGGACGGTCCGCAAGGGCATCTGCCGAGCTTCGACTTCCTGCCCGCCTGGGCACAGACCTGGCACCGGCGCGACATCGTCACCGACCCGTTCATGCCGGAGGGGGCCTGCTTCCCGGTCGCGGGCGGTGACGGCTGGCAGCCCACGACCGTGCCGCTGACCGGCCTGTCCGGCACCCTGAGTACGCTGGCCGTACGGCTCACCGGCGGCGGCAGCCAGGTGCGCCGGCGGCTCGGGGGACTCGCGGTCCGGGATGCGGCGACCACCCCGGCCACCCCCGTCGACCCGCGCAACACCGACGCCGACGGCGGCGACCCGCGCTTCGCCCGGCGGCCCGCACCCGGCGCGGCGCACCGGGCGGCCGCCTCCGCCCCGCCACTACGAGCTGCACCGCGTCCCGGCTGACGGCACGCTTCGCTTCCTCGGCGGCACCTGCCGGCGCGCCTGCTACGCCGGCGGACTCGCCCCGGAGCGGGACGAGAGCGTCGCGCGGTTCGAACTGCGCGCGGTCGGGGAGCTCTACAACGTCTGGACGCCCACCACGACCACCCACCGCGCCGGTAGCACGACCACCCCTCCGCCGGTGACACCGGCACCCCGCACCCTCACCCCACGGAGCACCCCATGCATGACGACCGCACCCTGGTCGAAGCCCGTCTGAGGCGCGTCCTCGACGAGCGCGTCCGCCCCGCCGTATACCCCGAGTCCATACCGCTTCAGGTGGCCGTGTGGCACGCGCCCGGCGAGCCCGTTCCGGTCGCCGAGGGCCTGGCCGCCCCGGCCGAGCCGATCGCGGTGGGCGCGCGTTGGGGTGCCCCGTGGGGCACCAGCTGGTTCCGGGTGACCGGGACCGTCCCCGAGGCCTGGGCCGGGAAGACCGTCGAAGCGCTGCTGGACCTCGGCTTCGACGAGAACATGCCCGGATTCCAGTGCGAGGGCCTGGTCTACCGGCCCGACGGCGCCCCGGTGAAGGGCCTCAACCCGCGCAACCAGTGGGTACGCATCGGCTCCCCCGTCGAGGGCGGCGAGCAGGTCGACCTGCGGATCGAGGCGGCGTCCAATCCGGTCGTCCTGGGCTACCACCCGTTCCTGCCCACACGGCTCGGCGACAAGGAGACCGCGGGCAGCGATCCCCAGTACCGGCTCGAGCGCATGGACCTCGCGGTCTTCGACGAGACCGTGTGGCAGCTCGTCCTCGACCTGGAGGTGCTCGGCGAGCTGATGGCGGAGCTGCCGGTGGACTCGGATCGGCGGTGGGAGATCCTGCGCGCGGTCGAGCGGGCGCTGGACGCGATCGACCTCCAGGACGTGAGCGGTTCGGCGGGAGCGGCCCGGGCGCACCTGGCCGGCGTGCTCGCCGCGCCCGCCGCCCCTTCCGCCCACCGCATCAGCGCCGTCGGCCACGCGCACATCGACTCGGCGTGGCTGTGGCCGCTGCGTGAGACGGTGCGCAAGGTGGCCCGTACGACGTCCAACATGACGGCGCTCATCGAGGACGAGCCGGAGTTCGTCTTCGCCATGTCGCAGGCGCAGCAGTGGGCGTGGGTGAAGGAGCACCGGCCCGAGGTGTGGGCGCGGGTGAAGAAGGCGGTGGCGGAGGGCCGGTTCGTACCGGCGGGCGGTATGTGGGTGGAGTCGGACACCAATATGCCGGGCTCGGAGGCGATGGCCCGTCAGTTCGTGCACGGCAAGCGGTTCTTCCTCGACGAGTTCGGGATCGAGAACGACGAGGCCTGGCTGCCCGACACCTTCGGCTTCGCGGCCGGGCTGCCGCAGATCATCAAGGCGGCGGGCTCCAAGTGGTTGCTGACGCAGAAGATCTCCTGGAGCCGGACGAACAGGTTCCCGCATCACACCTTCCTCTGGGAGGGCATCGACGGCACACGGATCTTCACCCACTTCCCGCCCGTCGACACCTACAACTGCTCCATGAAGGGCAGCGAACTGGCCCACGCGGCACGGAACTTCAAGGACAAGGGGGTGGCCCGGCACTCGCTCGCGCCGACCGGCTGGGGCGACGGGGGCGGCGGCACCACACGGGAGATGGTGGCGAAGGCGGCCCGGCTGCGCGATCTGGAGGGCTCCGCAAGGGTGGTGTGGGAGACGCCGGAGCAGTTCTTCACCAAGGCCGAGGCGGAGTATCCCCACCCGCCGGTCTGGGTGGGCGAGCTGTACCTGGAGCTGCACCGTGCCACGCTGACCAGCCAGGCCAAGACCAAGCAGGGCAACAGGCGCAGCGAGCATCTGCTGCGGGAGGCCGAGCTGTGGGCCGCCACGGCCGCCGTGCGCACCGGGTTCCCCTACCCGTACGAGGAACTGGACCGCGTCTGGAAGACGGTCCTGCTCCACCAGTTCCACGACATCCTGCCGGGCTCGTCGATCGCCTGGGTGCACCGGGAGGCACGGGCGACGTACGAGCGGATCGCCGTGGAGCTGACCGGGATCATCGAGGAGGCGCAGCGGGCGCTGGCGGGTGAGGGGACCGTGCCGCTCACCTTCAACGCGGCGCCGCACGTCCGTTCCGGGATCCCCGCGGGCGGCGCGGACACCGCCACCGACGCGGGCGAGGTGTTGTCCGAGCCGCGGCCGGGCGGTGGCTTCGTCCTCGACAACGGGCTGCTGCGGGTGGAGATCGACGGCCGGGGGCTGGTGGTGTCCGCGTACGACATCGAAACCGGCCGCGAGAGCGTCGCGCCGGGGAGCGCCGCGAATCTCCTCCAGCTCCACCCCGACTTCCCCACCATGTGGGACGCCTGGGACGTGGACGCGTTCTACCGGAACACGGTCACCGACCTGCTGGACGCCGAGGAGGTCGGGCCCGGCGAGGACGGACGGTCGGTCCGGATCGCACGGTCCTTCGGCGCGTCGCGTGTCACCCAGGTGCTGTCGCTGGCGCCGGGGGAGCGGCGGCTGGAGATCGACACGGAGGTGGACTGGCACGAGACGGAGAAGTTCCTGAAGCTGGCGTTCCCGCTGGACGTGCACGCCGAACGGTATGCGTCCGAGACCCAGTTCGGGCACTTCTTCCGGCCGACGCACACCAACACCTCGTGGGAGGCGGCGAAGTTCGAGGCGTGCAACCACCGCTTCGTCCATCTGGAGGAGCCCGGCTGGGGGGTGGCCGTGGTGAACGACTCGACCTACGGCCACGATGTGACGCGCACGGTGCGGGAGACGGATTCCGGCACGACCACCACCGTCCGGGTGTCCCTGCTGCGCGCGCCGCGCTTCCCGGATCCGGAGACCGACCAGGGCGTCCACCGCTTCCGGCACGCCCTGGTACCGGGCGCGACGATCGGTGACGCGGTCCGCGAGGGCTGGCGGATCAATCTGCCGGAACGGCGGCTGAGCGGTGGGCGCGCGGTGGCGCCGCTGGTGCGTGTGGCGGAGGACGCGGTGGTGCTGACGGCGGTCAAGCTGGCCGATGACGGCAGCGGTGACATCGTCGTACGCTTCCACGAATCCCGCGGCGGACGTACGCGCGCCACGCTCACGGCGGACTTCGACATGGCGGCGGTGACCGCGACGGACCTGCTGGAACGCCCGCTGGCCGGGGCGCCCGCACCGGACCGTGAGGGGAACCGGGTCATGCTGCGGCTGCGCCCGTTCGAGCTGGTGACCCTGCGGCTGAAGCGGGCCTGATCGCGCGCGGGGGCGCCAGGGGCTCAGCCCGTGGAGCCCCCGGCCGAGAACGCCCGGCCGGCCGGCGGGGTCCGGAGCTGCGCGGGCGTCACGGCTGCCGGCGGGACAGAGGTGGTGCCGGCGCAGAAGGATCCTCCCCGGCATGGACGGCTCCGTGCCTTGGGTCCGGATCTGACCTCGGACCCTCTGCCGGCTCCCCGGCTAGGCGCGCAGCCGGCTCCGCAGCCACTCCTCCACCTCGCCCACGTGCGCGGCCGCCGCCGCCCGGGCCGCCTCCGGGTCGTGGGCGACCAGGGCGCGGTGGATCGCCGCGTGCTCGCGGCGGGTGCGGGCGAAGGCCCCCTCCTCCTGGTAGCCGCGCCAGACGCGGGCGCGGAAGGTTCGGGAGGACAGGCCCTCCAGCATGGCCGCCATCGTCTCGTTGCCCGCGGCGGCCGCGATCTCCCGGTGGAAGGCGAGGTCGTGGGCGAGGATCTCCTCCGGGTCGTCCGTCGCGTTCATCGCCGTCAGGTGCCTCTCCACCTCGGCGAGTCGGTCGTCCGTGATCCGGGCGGCCGCGAGGGCCGTCGCCGTCGGCACTCGTCGCCGGGGTCGTCGGCTGGACGGACCTGACGGAGCCCGGGGTGGCCGAGACGCTGGCCCGGCTGCGCGAACTGCCGGGCGGCGCGTATCTGCGCGGGATCCGCCATCAGGTCCAGGGGGAGCCGGACCCCGAGTGGCTGCTGCGCGCCGACGTACGACGGGGCCTGGCCGCCGTCGCCGACGCGGGACTGGTCTACGACCTGGTGGTCCTGCCCCATCAGTTGCCGGCCTGCGCCCGGGCGGCCGCCGCCCATCCCGGGCTGACCTTCGTCCTCGATCATCTGGGCAGGCCGCCGATCGCCTCCGGGGCCCTCGAACCCTGGGCGTCGCGGGTGCGGGCCCTCGCCGCCCTGCCCAACATGGTGTGCAAGCTCTCCGGGATGGTCACGGAGGCCGGCTGGAGCACATGGACACCGGCCGACCTGTGGCCCTACGCCGGCACCGTGCTGGACGCCTTCGGCCCTGAACGGATCATGTTCGGCTCCGACTGGCCGGTGTGCACCCTGGCCGCCTCCCACGAGGAGGTGCTCCGCACCGCCGAGCGCCTCACCTCGGACCTGGGCGCCGGCGCACCCAGGTCTTCGAGAGCACCGCCCGGCGCGTCTACCGCCTCTGAGCCACCGGGGCGGCCAGCCGTGTCGGCGGCAGATACTCACGCACGTACGTCCGGTGCCAGCACGCCCCCGTCTCGCGCAGTTCGCGCCAGGTGGTGTACCGGTAGCGGTACAGACTCGCCCGTACATAGCGCGGCGGCGCGTCCGGGGGGAACGGAGAGCGGCGCAGCAGTCGCAGTGTGTCCCGGTCGTTCTCCAGGAGACGTTCGACCAGGCCGCCGAACCAGGACCCCGCGTACGCGGGGGAGAGCGCGGCGAACCACATCAGCCAGTCGAGCCGCAGATGGTAGGGGGCGTACTGGCGCGGCCAGCGACGCGGATCGCCCGGCTTGCCCTTGAACTCGTACTCCCGCCAGTCGGAGTCCTCGCGCGGCACATCGTCCGCCGTGCCCTCGACCACCACCTCGTAGCGTGTCCGGCTCACGCTGCCGAACGCTCCGTAGGTGTTGACGAGGTGCAGCGGGTCGAAGGAGCGGTTCATGATCTGGGCGCGGGAGATCATGTTGCGTACGGGGTGGTAGCTGAGGCAGACCAGGCCCGCGGCCACCACCAGCACCAGGACCGCGTACCACAGTGGCGGCCCGGACACCGCCGGGGCGCTGCCGGGGTACCGGACCGCCGACAGGGCCAGCACGATCGTGATCCAGTTCAGCCAGGCGAAGTTGCCGGACAGCACCAGCCACAGCTGGGTCACGATCATCAGGGACGCGGCGGCCGTCGCGATCGGCTGCGGGGTGAACAGCAGCACCGGGACGATCAGCTGGGTGACATGGTTGGCCGCCACCTCCGCCCGGTGCAGCGGCTTCGGCAGATGGTGGAAGAACCAGCTCAGCGGGCCCGGCATGGGCTGGGTCTCGTGGTGATAGTCCAGGCAGGTCAGCCGCCGCCAGCAGGCGTCTCCACGGATCTTGATGAGCCCGGCGCCGAACTCCACCCTGAACAGGATCCAGCGCAGCAGGAACAGCACGACGACCGGCGGGGCGATCTTGTCGTTGCCCAGGAAGACCGCCAGGAAGCCCACCTCCAGCAGCAGTGACTCCCAGCCGAACGAGTACCACGTCTGGCCGACGTTGACGATCGACAGATACAGCGCCCAGGGGATCAGCCACAGCACCATCGCGGCCCAGAGCGGCACCAGGGAGTCCAGCCCGGCGACCAGCGCCGCCGACACCGCGCACCCCGCCCACGACCACGCGGCGAAGAAGCGGTCCGAGTAGTGGAAGTGGAAGACGCTGGGCGCCTGCCGGAAGGAGACCCGGGCGAGAAAACGCGGCACCGGCAGCATCCCGCGCTCCCCGATCAGCGCACGGAACTGGAGGGCCGCGGTCAGGAACGCCGTCAGGTACACGACCGCCAGAGCCCGCTGGAAGACCAGCCGGCTCAGCCAGTACTCCGGTGCGACGAACCAGTCCACGGCGACCGTCCTCTCTCTCCAGTGTGACCCCGGTACCCCGCCCGGGCCGGTGGGACCCGCACGGCGCGCGGGCGGCCCCGGCGCATCCCTCGCCCGACCCGCCTACGGAACCGGACAGAACTCGAAGAATCGGGCAAAGCCTGGCATGGTGGCCCCATGGCTGAGCGGGGAGCGAGCGCCCTGGCACTCCCGGAGAACTGGCCGGTCCACCCGGACCCGATCCTGGCGCTCAATCGCATGGGCAGCTTCGACTGGGACCTCGACGCCGGACTCATCCACATGGACGCCCAGGCCCACGAGATCTTCGAGACGCGCCCGGAGGAGTTCGACGGCCGTGTCACCACCCTGACGCAACGGGTCCCGCGCCATGAGAGCCGGCGCCTCGACGCCCTGATCGCCCAGGCCATCAAGGACGGCAGCGCGAACTACGGCGCCTACTTCCGCCTCCGCCGCCGCGACGGCACCCTGCGCTGGACCCACACCCAGGGGTACATACGGCGGGACGGGACGGGACGGCCGCGCCGTATCGTCGGCATCGTCCGCGACGCCACCCAGGAGCTGCGCGACGGCCGGGCGCGCGCCGACCAGGCCCTGCAGGACGAGGCCCTGCGCCAGCAGACGAACGTCGTCCAGACCACCACCGCGGCGCTCGCCCACGCCCGCACCGTCCAGGACGTCATCGACATCCTCAAGGACTGCCACGGACTCCTTCACCTGGGCGCCACCAGTCTGGTCGTGGGCCTCGTGGAGGCCGGCCGCATCCGGCTGGTCGCCGAGGGCCCCGTGAGCGCCTCCGTACCGGGCACCGGGGTCACCCGCATCGACGAGCCGTACCCGATGAGCGAGGTGGTCCGCACCCTCAGCCCCCGGTTCATCGAGTCACCGCAGGAGTTCGCCGAGCACTACCCGATCCTGTGGCCGCACCTCACGGGCCTGCGCATCACCTCGGCCGCCTATCTGCCGCTGATCGTGCATGCCCGCCCCATCGGCGCCATGGGACTGCTCTACGACGACCGGCGCGGCTTCACCCCGGAGGAGCGCAACATCCTCCTCGCGCTCGGCAGCAGCATCGCGCAGAGCCTCCAGCGCGCCATGTTCTACGAGCAGGAGAAGGACCTCGCGCAGGGCCTCCAGCAGGCGATGCTGCCGCGCTCCATCCCCAGCGTGCCCGGCGCCGACGTGGCCGTCCGCTACCGTTCGGCCTCGCTCGGCCGGGACATCGGCGGTGACTGGTACGACCTGATCGGGTTGCCGGGCGGCCGGGTCGGCGCCGTCATCGGCGACGTCCAGGGCCATGACACACACGCGGCCGCCGTCATGGGCCAGCTGCGGATCGTGCTGCGCGCCTACGCCGCCGAGGGCCACACCCCGGCCACCGTGATGGCGCGCGCCTCGGTCTTCCTCGAGGAACTCGACACCCACCGCTTCGCGACCTGCCTCTATGCCGAGGCCGATCTGTCCACCGGGGTGGTGCAGCTGGTCCGCGCCGGCCATATCGACCCGATGCTGCGAGCGGCCCGGGGATCCTGCCGGCCGCTGCCCGTCGAGGGCGGGCTGCCCCTCGGGCTCTCCGCGGAGTTCGGCCGGCTCGCCTACCCCGTCACCACCATCGAGCTGGAACCGGGCGAGACCCTGTTGCTGTGCACCGACGGTCTGGTCGAAAAACCGGGCACCGACCTCTCCGAGGGCGTACAGACCCTGCAAAACCTGGTCTGCGCCGGGCCGGACGACGTGCAGGACCTCGCCGACCTGCTCATCGACGCGGCCGCGGAACGCAACGGAGAGGACGACATGGCCCTGTTGCTGCTGCGGCGCGGGGGCCTCACCCAGCGCTCCGGGGGCCGGCGCCGGCAGCATGTCGCGCCGGGCGACCCGGAGGCCCTCGCCGGGGCCCGCCGCATGATCCGCGCCACCGTCCGGTCCTGGGGCGCCGGTGAGCGGTCCGACGAGATCGAACTCGTCGCCGACGAACTGATCACCAACGTCCTCATCCACACCGACGGCTCGGCGATCGTCACCCTGCGGATCATCACCGGCCACGACCGCAGGCTCCGGGTGGAGGTCGAGGACCCCTCCAGCGCCCTGCCCCGCCGCCGCGACTCCGGCCCCTTGGACACCTCCGGCCGGGGCCTGCTGCTCGTCGACCGGCTCACGGACGGGTGGGGTGTGGAGTCGCGCGGCGGCGGCAAGGTGGTCTGGGCCGAGTTCAGGGTCGCGCCGCGCCGCTGACCCGGGCGAGGGGTGTTGCGGGCGCCAGGTGGCACCCTGGACACATGCCGGAACTGCCCGAGGTCGAGGCCCTCAAGGACTTCCTGACCGACCATGTCGTCGGCCACGCGGTCGTCCGGGTGCTGCCCGTCGCGATCAGTGTCCTCAAGACCTACGACCCGCCGGTCACCGCCGTCGAGGGCCACGAGATCACGTCCGTGCGCCGGTACGGCAAGTTCCTGGACCTTCAGGCCGACGGCCTGCACTTCGTCACCCATCTGGCCCGCGCGGGCTGGCTCCAGTGGCGGGACCGCCTGCCCGACGGCCCGCCCCGCCCCGGCAAGGGCCCGCTCGCCCTGCGGGTCGCGCTGGAGACGGGCGCGGGCTTCGACCTGACGGAGGCCGGCACCCAGAAGCGGCTCGCGGTGTACGTGGTCCGGGATCCTCAGGAGGTCCCCGGGGTGGCTCGCCTGGGACCGGATCCGCTGGCCGACGACTTCGACGAGCAGCGCCTCGCGGGGCTCCTCCAGGGCGAGCGCCGGCAGATCAAGGGCGCGCTGCGCGACCAGAGCCTGATCGCGGGCGTCGGAAACGCCTACAGCGACGAGATCCTGCACGCGGCCCGGATGTCCCCGTTCAAGCTGGCGTCGTCGCTGTCGCCCGAGGAGACCCGACGCCTGTACGAGGCCCTGCGCACCACGCTCACGGAGGCGGTCGAGCGCTCACGCGGTCTGGCCGCCGGGCGTCTGAAGGCGGAGAAGAAGAGCGGGCTCAGGGTTCACGGCCGCGTGGGAGAGCCCTGCCCGGTGTGCGGCGACACCATCCGCGAGGTGTCCTTCAGCGACTCCTCGCTCCAGTACTGCCCGACGTGCCAGACCGGCGGAAAGCCGCTCGCGGACCGCAGGATGTCACGGCTGCTGAAGTAGGCACGGGCGGACCGGCAGTAGGCGCGGGCGGACCGGCGCGTCAGCGGGCCTTCAGCGTGACCAGGTGCTGCCCGTCCCTGGTCCGCACCTCGTAGTGGTCGATCTGCCCCGAGGTGAGGGCCGCGCCCCCCTCCACCTGAGTCGCCGCGCCGTCGCCCGAGGGCACCATCCAGCTCGTCACCGTCTGCTCCGAGCCGTCCTTGGCCACCGCGACGAGCCGGCAGGGGTGCGGCCCGGACTTGTCCTTGACCGTCACCGCGATCTGGCTGCCCCAGACCCGGTCCTGCGCGTCGAGCTGCGCCCATACCCCCGTGCTCGGATCGGTCGCGGTCATGGCCGTGGCGGCCGTGGGCGCGTTGTGCCGGCCGGCGACCATCCCCACGGAGGACCCGCCGACCGCGAACACCACGGACGCCGCGAGCGCGTACAGCCACCGCCTGCGCCGGCTGCGGTGCTTGGTCGTCACCTCCTCCAGCAGCCGCTCGAGCAGCCGCGGCCCGGGGGCCGCCGAAGGGTGCACCGACCGCGGGGTCGCCCGTCGGTACAGCATCAACTGCCGTGCGGCGGGACGGAACTCGGTCACATGCGCCGTACAACTCGGGCATTCCATGAGGTGGTCCTCGAAGCGGAAGGCTTCCGCCTCGTCCAGCACGCCGAGCGCGTAGGCGCCGACGTCGCGATGGCTTTCCAGGGACCTCATACCAAATCCTCATGCCGGTGAGCGGTGCGGGGAGTGTTGCTGCTGTTGCCCACCGGTACGGACCAGGCGCCCGAATCACTCAAGGCCGTTACCGAATCGCGGCCAGGACATTCGGAGCCATCGGCCGCGCGGATTGGTCCCTTCCTCAAAAAAGATGGATGGCCAGATGTCCCAGGGGGAGTCCGAGCTGCCAGGCGGGCGTCCAGACCTGGGGGCCGTCGTCCTCACCGGTCGCCATGGCGCCGGGCACCGCGTCCAGGTCAGGGGCCAGCAGCTCGGTCTCCTCCAGCCAGCGCCAGGCCGCCGAGGCGAGGTCCAGGTCCGGTGCCGGGCCCCGCGACCGGGCGGCCTCGGCGGCCAGCTGCGCCATCCGCTCGCGCACCCAGTCCTCCCACGGCTGGTCGTACGCCGTCAGCGAAAGCCAGGTCTCCAGCTGGGAGACGACCCGGATGCCGGGCAGCTCGCCGCCCGTGTCGGACAGGAAGATGGTCAGTGCCAGGGCGTCGCGCCCGGCGCGGAACTCGAAGGACGTGGGCGGCATGAGGTCGCCGGTCCGCAGCAGCTCGTCCGCGATGTACTCGGCGTACAGCCACGCCATGGGGACGGCCAGGTCACCGCCGCCGGTGCCGTCCGTGCTCTCTTGGCCTCTGTGCAGCATCCCTTCCTGCCTTCCTCCGGTACGTGCGCGTCGCCCGATCCCGGGCCCCGGTCCGGAACACGGATGAGGCAAGCTGATTGCTCAACCATGGTCCGCAGCAAGGCGCTTTACGGAGGTTTGACCCGGCCCCCGGTTTCACCGCAGGTCGGTCGCGTATCCCGGAAGAACTCGGCGCAGAGCGCGTGGCGCGTAGTATGCGCGGGACTTCACCGTACCGGGCGCAATCCCCAGGGCCCGGGCGGCCTCCGCCACACTCGCCCCGCGGAAGTACACCTGCACCAGGACATCCCTGTGCTCGGGAGTGAGTGTCTTCACAGCCTCCCGCACCGCGAGCTGAACGGTGCGGCGAGCGGTCAGGAGGTGTTGCGCGGCCCGGCCAGCGCCGAGCGTTTGTACGCGTACCCGAAGTAGACGGCCTGGCCGACCGCGAACCACACTGCGAACCGCACCCAGGTCTGCCATTGCAGGAACGTGATCAGCCAGACGGAGAAGACCACCCCGAGGGCCGGCACGAACGGCATCCACGGGGTGCGGAAGGTGCGCGGCAGATCCGGTCGCCGGTAGCGCAGCACGATCACCGCCGTGCACACGACCACGAACGCCAACAGGATCCCGATGTTGGTGAGTTCGGCCGCCTCGCCGATCGGCAGGAATCCGGCGATGGCGGCCGACGCGGCCCCGACGATCCAGGTCACGCGGGTCGGGACATGGCGGGTCGGATGCGTCTTCGCGAACCACCGCGGCAGCAGTCCGTCCCGGGACATCGAGAACCACACCCGGGTGACCCCGAGCATGAACGTGAACATCACGGTGAGGATGCCGATGATCGCGCCGACCGCGATCACATCGGCGAGACCGCTCAGGCCGACCGCCTTGAACGCGGTGGCGAAGCCGCTCTCCTTGTCGATGTCCCGGTAGCTCTGCATGCCCGTGAGGACCAGGCAGGCCGCGACGTACAGGACCATGGAGATCGCCAGCGAGTAGATGATCGCCCTCGGCATATGGCGCTGCGCGTCCTTGGACTCCTCGGCCGCGGTCGACATGGCGTCGTAGCCGAACACCGCGAAGAAGACGGTGGCGGCACCGGTGAAGGCGCCGCCGACGCCGTACGGGAAGAACGGGCTGTAGTGGGCGCTGTCGATGTGGAACACGCCGACGCCGATCACCAGCAGGACGACGAGGACCTTCAGGGCCACCACGAACGTCTCGAAGCGGGCCGCGTTGCGGATGCCGAGGTTCAGCAGATACGCGATCAGCAGACACAGCACGACGGCGAACAGGTCGACGCGGTGGCCGGCCCCCGTGCCGGGCGCGCCCAGCATCCACGCCGGCAGATGGGCTCCCGTCTCGCCGACCAGAAAGCCGAAGTAGCCGGAGATGCCGATGGCGACCACGGCCACGATCGCCGTGTACTCCAGCAGCAGGTCCCAGCCGATGAACCAGCCGGCGTACTCGCCGAGCACGGCGTAGCCGTAGGTGTACGCCGAGCCCGCCTTCGGGATGAGCCCCGCGAACTCGGCGTATGACAGCGCGGCGGCCGCGCTCGCCACGCCCGCGATCAGGAAGGACATGAGGACCGCGGGCCCGGCCGTGCCGTTCGCGACGGTCCCGGCGAGGGTGAAGATGCCGGCGCCGATGATTCCGCCGACGCCGATCGCGGTGAGCTGCCCCAGGCCGAGCGAGCGCTCCAGCCCGGTGCCCGCGCCGGTCTCCGTCTCCTCGATGTGTTCGATGGGTTTGCGGCGGAGAATCCCCTCGCCCATACGGAGCCTGGCCATGGGCCTCACCTCTTCGCGGGCGGCAATCGGCTGACCGCGGATCATGATGGCGCAGGGCCGACGGGGAGGGAAGACCACGCGCACGGCGTCGCGGTGACCCGCGCTCCCTTGCCGCACGCCCACCCGGGGCGGCGGCCCGTGCGGCGGGCGGGAACGGTTCCCCTACGGTACGACGGTGACCGGCCAGCGCCCCGCCTTCACCAGCCGGATCGCCACCGAGCCGATGATCCGGTGGCCGGCCTGCTCGGACGCGCCGACCACGACCGCGTCCGCCTTGAGTTCGTCGGCCGCCTTCACCAGGCCGTTGTAGGGGTCGCCGCGGAAGGTGTGGAACTCCCAGCGCACCTCGAATATGCCCTTGAGGCGGTCGGTGGCCTCACGGATGTAGGTGACGAGGTCTTCCGCGATCTCGTCCGTGGTCTCGGCCACCGGCACTCCGAGCGCCGCGCCCGCCGCCATCACGGGCTGCACGTACACGACCGCGAGCAGCGCGTGCTGCCGCCGCGCCAGACCTCCGGCGTACGCCGCCGCCCGGAGCGAGGAGTCGGAGCCGTCCACCCCGACGAGGATGACCTTGGGCCCGTCCGTGCCCCGCTCGAACTGGTGCGAGTGCTGTTCCGTCACACGGCGAGGCTATCGGAATCCGCTGGTCCGGAACCGCCCGGCCATCGGACGAATGTACGTCGGCGTAAACCGGCCGGGGGCGCGGGACGGCCGGAAGACCGAAGGTCGGTAAATAGGCTGATCCCATCGAGTGCTTTCCCTGTCCGTGCCGGTGTTGCGCCGCCGCCCCCCGGCCCCCTTCGCGCGACTGATAAGCCATGAAAAAGGATCAGCTGCTCACCCGGCGCCGGGCGTTGCTCACCGGCGCCGCCCTCCTGGGCGCGGCGGGGGCGGCCGGTACGGCCCGGTGGCTCACCGAGGACGACCCGGCGCACCCGGTCCGGACCGCCCCCGCGGCCGGGAGCCCACAGGCGCGCACCCCCCTGAAGCCCTCCGCCCTCCGCGCGCGGCCCATGACCGGCTACGGACCGCCGCGCGGCCGGCCGGCGCGGACCCCCGTCCGCCGCGAGCCGATCCTGCGGATGCGGGGACGCGGCACCCGGATGGTGCTGACCTTCGACGACGGCCCCGACCCCCGCTACACCCCCCACATCCTGCGGACACTGCGGGCGTACGACGTGCGCGCGGTGTTCTTCGTCTGCGGGCAGACGGCAGCCGACCACAAGGACCTGCTGCGCGAGATGGCCGACGACGGCCATGTCGTCGGCAACCACACCTGGACGCACCCCCTGCTCACCCGGCTGTCCCGGCCGGAGATCCGCTCCGAGATGGAACGCACCTGTGAGGTCATCGCGGACGCGTACGGCGAGGCGCCGCTGTGGTTCCGCGCGCCGTACGGGGCCTGGAACGGGGCCGCCTTCCAGCTCGGCGCCGAGCTGGGCATGGAGCCGTTCGCCTGGACGGTGGACTCGCTGGACTGGACGACCCCGGGCACCCCCACCATCGTCCGGCGGGTGGAGGCCGCCGCCGCCCCGGGGGTCATCGTGCTCTCCCACGACGCGGGCGGCGACCGCTCGCAGAGCGTGGCCGCGCTGCGGGAGTATCTGCCGCACCTGCTGGACTCCGGCTACCACCTCACGGTGCCCCGACGGCCGTCCACCTGAGCGCCCGCCCGCGGCGCGGCGGTCAGCGCACCGCGGCCAGCCGGGCGAAGACCACCACGTTGCCCGCGTACCCGTTCCCCTCGGAGAAGGCCCCTCCGCAGGTGATGACGCGCAACTCCGGGACACCCTTGCTGCCGTAGACCCGGTCCCCGGGGAAGTTCGCCTTGCTGAAGACCTCGACGCCGTAGACCTCGAACACGGCGGTCCTGCCGTCCTCGCGCCGGACCTCGACGCGGTCGCCCTTCTTCAGCGTGCCCAGTCCGTAGAAGACGGCCGGCCCCTGGTCGTTGTCGACATGGCCCACGACCACGGCGGTGCCCTTCTCGCCGGGCGTGGGCGCGCCGGTGAACCAGCCCGCGAGGTTCGGGTCGTCGGGCGGCGGCGCGTCCACCCAGCCGGTGGCGTCCAGGGCGACCGGGATGACGGGGGCGTCGACATGCAGCGCCGGGATGCCGATGCGGACCGCCGCGGAGTAGGGCAGGGCGTCGGGACCGGTGTAGTCGGGGCTCGCACCGCCGGAGGAGTCGGGGGCCACCGCCGAAGCGGGCTGGGGCGGGCCCACGGCGAACTCTCCCGAACCGTGCCGGACGAAGGCGAGGCCCGTCACGAGGGCGAGCGCGATCACTCCCCAGGGGGCGCGCTTGGTGCGCCGCCCCTCCTGGGCCTGCTCGGACCCGGACATGCTCCCTCACCTCTCGACGCGGCCGTCACCGCGCCTTACTGGTCATGGGCGGTACGACGACGGGACAGATGCCAGGCGGTGCCGAGCGACCCGGTGATGAGCGCCGCGCCGAGCCCGATCTCCTTCAGGTCGAAGCCGCCGATACTGCCCCCGACCCCGGCGCGCACCCCGTGCTGGCCGTAGGAGCCCCCGCCGCCCTCGCCCCCACCGCCGCCTCTGCCACCCCCGTAGTCGCCGCCCCCGCCCCCGCCCCCGCCGCCCCCGCCCCCGCCCCCGCCGTAAGAGTTGCCGCCCCCGCCTCCGCCCCCGCCGTACGAGTTGCCGCCTCCGCCCCCTCCGCCTCCACCGGCGTTCTTGCTTCCGGCCGCGATGGCGAGCCGCTTGTGCCCGGACCGGCGGCCGCACTGGAAGGTGACGTCGTAGTCGGCACCGGGCCGGGCGTTTCTGTTGACCGTGGCCGTGGCATTGGACCGGCCCTTGGGAATGGTGACGGTGTCGAAGGCGTCGGAGAACACGGTGGCGTTGTCCTCACAGCCCCGTATGGGCAGATTGACCCGCTCGCCGGGGCCGATTCTCGTCGGCTGCAGGTCGTAGCCGAACGACGAGACGTTGCCACCCCCTCCGATGGCCGACCCCGGTGCGGTGCAGGCCAGGGCGGTGACGCCGAGCAGTGCGACCGAAGCGACGCGTATCGCGCGCATGGTGAGCCTCCAGGTCCCCGAGGAGCCGTGCTGCGGACCTTTTCCGCTTGCGCCAGAAATGCACCCCGGTGATCGAAACGCTAGGAAAGATGAGGTCGGGGCGCGATTGGAGTCGTGCGAATGGGGCACACCCGTAGGCCGGGTGACGGCCTCGCACACCGGACGACCGCGGCCGGGGCGGCGGAACGGACGCGCGTGATTCCGTCCCCGCCACCCCGGCCGGTGCCGATGCGATCACGTCACCCGTGCAGATGAGGGAACAGGGCCAGGAACGGTTCCGGGGAGGCCGTGATGCCCCGGCTGTAGGGCGCGTCGAAGTCCCAGATCAGGAAGAGCAGAAAGGCGATCAGCGCGGAGAAGAGCCCGGCGAGGACCAGTTCCCGGGGCGTGCGCCGGATCTGCAGCGCGAACACCATTCCGATCGTGATCACCGCGCCGGAGATCAGCCCGAACCACACCACCGGCGGCATGGTGGAGCCGGTGGAGTCGGCACGGGCGGTCCGTGCCGTGTCGGCCGCGGTCACCTGGTCGAGGAGCGGCTGGTAGGCCTGCGCCTCGAAGTCCGACCCCGGCTTGTAGTCGGTGACGTCCTGGCGGATCCGCTGGATCAGTTCCCCGCCGTGCGCCGTCAGCTTGGCGTGGTCGGTCATGGCCTTCCACTCGGGGCCGACGACCTGGCCGACATAGGCGTTGACGTCCGCGCGGATGCGGTCGCGGACATCGGGCGGATAGACGCGGACCCGCTCCGAGATCTCGTGCAGTGCCTGGGCCTCGGCCTGGACATGGTCCTGGGCGGCACTGCGGGCCTCCCAGACGCCGGCGATGGCCAGACCCAGCACGATGGCGTACACCACGCCGATCCACATCGTCATGTACTCGATCACATCGGGCGTCTCGGACGGATCCTCGTCCGCGGCGGCCGTGCGCTGCCGTACCAGGGTCACCACGATCACGACGGCACAGGCGGCCGCCATCGCGAGGGTGAGAACAAGCCATTCCGACAAGGGGTCCCTCCAGGGGGTCAGCGCGGACGCAGCGCGGCGATGGCGAACACCGCGGGCGCGGCGATGAGCAGGGTGAACACGAGCGGCGACGGTCCGTCGTGCGGCGGTCGCGGGTGGGACACCGCGTGGTACGCCGGGTAGCGCACCGGCGGCGCCGAGGGGCGCGGGGTCGGCCGGTGCGGGGGCGGGGCCGGCTTGGGCAGGGGTGGGGGAGCGAGGACCGGTGCCGGACGGGGGCGCGGCGCCACCGTGTGCGGTGGCGGGGACGGCGGCACGGGGCGCGGCCGTGGAGGCGGGGTGGGCTTGGGTGGCGGCGGGGGCGGCGGTTCGGGAGGCGGTGGGGGCTCGGGCGTGGGCGTAGGAGTGGGCGTGGGCGTGGGGCTCGGACTCGGGGGCAGGCACGGCAGCGGTGGGAGCGTCCCCTGCGCGAAGAGCGAGGGGAAGGGCCGGTGGCCGCCGCCCGCGACCGCCACCGCTTCCGTGCCGTCCGGGCCCGTCGAGGCGTACGCGCACGCGTCGGCCGAGGCCGTATGGACAGACGTGCCCACCAGGGCCCACGCCACCGTCACCACGGCCAATGCCCCCCTGACGAGGGCGGACCGGGTCCGTTCGGGTCGATGCACGACGGAGATCATGGGCCGGTCCGCCCCCGCACACGCCCCAGCGAGGGCGAATTGGCTCGAAGGGGGGAGATCCGGCTTCGGGCGGTTTCGTCAACAGTGCCGGGTCCGGCGGGAGTTCAGCACCTTTGTACGAGGGTGTACCGCGCCTGCCGGCGAGTGGCCGAGAAGCGTCACAGCCTCCGGAAAGAATTTTGCGGCCCGCTTGAACGCACCGGACGCCGCCATCCGTACCTAGGGCCATACGCGGCGCTCAGAGAGCGCTGCAACACCCAAGCGGACAGCGGGAGTTGGAAATGAAGACATCCTGGCGGAGCGCCTCCCTCGTGGCGACAGCTACGGCCGTGCTGGCGCTCACGACGGCGTGCGGTCAGGAAAACGGCGCCCAGTCGGCGGGCAGCCAGAATGTCGGATCCACCGCCGCCCCGGGCGCGTTCGGTTCCGTCGCGACCACCCCCGGGAACGGCTACGGCGCCGACTCCACGACCGCCCCGAGCGCCTCCGCGAACGGCCAGTCCGCAGGTGCGCTGGCCGTCGCCGAGAACGCGAAGCTCGGCAAGATCGTCACCGACAGCGCGGGCTTCACCCTCTACCGCTTCGACCAGGACACGGCCGAACCGCCGAAGTCCTCCTGTGACGGCGACTGCGCGAAGACGTGGCCGCCGGTTCCCGCCGAGGGCGCCTCGGTCGCCTCCGGCATCGACAAGTCCCTGCTCGGCGAGGTCACCCGGTCCGACGGCACCAAGCAGCTGACGATCGCCGGCTGGCCGATGTACCGCTTCGCCAAGGACACCAAGGCCGGTGACGTCAACGGCGAGGGCGTGAAGGGCGCCTGGTTCGCGACCGCGCCCACCGGCAAGAAGGCCGCCGTCTCCGACCTGCCCGGCCTGTCGGTCCGCAACGACGCCAAGCTCGGCCCGATCGTCGTCGACAAGAACGGCATGACGGTCTACCGCTTCCTGAAGGACAAGGCCTGGCCCGAGCCGGTGTCCAACTGCACGGGCGCCTGCCTGGAGAAGTGGCCCGTCGTCGCGCCGGTCTCGGCGGAGGACACCAAGGGCGTCAAGAAGAAGGGCCTCATGGGCTTCACCCGCCCCGACGGCGCCAAGCAGATGACCATCAACTGCTGGCCGATCTACACCTTCTCCGGTGACAAGGCGCCCGGAGAGACCAACGGTCAGGGCGTGGGCGGCACGTGGTACGCCGTCTCGCCCGACGGAAAGCCGGTCGGCGCGTCCAAGTAGAGATCACCTCCCCAGGGTCGATCGATCGCCTCGCCCCAGTCAGCCAGATCGCGGAAGGGAGTGAGACACAGAAGCCGGACGAACGGGACACAGACGCGCGCGACCGGATCCGCCCCCTCTCCACCGCACGGAGGGGGCGGATCCCTTTGTACGGCCTCTTTTCGGGGCCGCGTTTGTGCGGGCGCTTTTGTATGGGTCCCCTTGCCTGGGTGCCTATGTGTGGGTCCCTCGGCGTGGGCGCGTCTCGTGGCGGACGAACCCTCCGCCCGCGACGGCATCGTTCGGCATCGACGGCACGTGCCACCGGCAGTGACCGGGAACGGATGGTCAATTTCCGTTTCCGCTCGCTCCGTTGGCAGACGATCAGTAGCCTCTGCTCGAACACCGGATCGCCTCCGCCGTCGCCTACGCCTTGGAGAACCACATGGAGCGTCCTGCCTGGGCGCCACGGAGCATCGACATCTCCGTGCCGAGTGTGTCCCGCATGTACGACTTCTACCTGGGCGGGTCGCACAACTTCGAGGTCGACCGCGAGGCGGCGCGCAGGGCGCTGGAGTTCATGCCGGGACTGCCCAAGATCATGCAGGCCAACCGGGCATTCATGCGCCGCGCGGTGCGGTTCGCCGTCGACGAGGGCATCACCCAGTTCCTCGACATCGGTTCCGGCATCCCGACCTTCGGCAGCGTCCACGAAGTGGCCCAGGCGGCACACCCGGGCGCGCGTGTGGTGTACGTCGACCACGACCCGGTCGCCGTGGCGCACAGCCAGGCGGTACTCGAGGGGAACGACGACGCGGACGTCGTAGCGGCCGATCTCCGAAAGCCCCGGGAGATCCTGTCGAACCCTCAAACGGAGCGACTGATCGACCGGAACCGGCCGGTCGCCCTGCTTCTCGTTGCCATACTGCACTTCGTGGAGGACACGGACGACCCGTACAGTGCGGTGGCCGAGCTGCGCGACGCCCTCGCGCCGGGCAGCCTGCTCATCCTCACGCATGCCTCGTACGAGGGGATCCCGCTGCCGCAGGAACGCGCCGAGGGCGCGGTCGATGTGTACAAGAACATCCGCAATCCGCTGATCATGCGCTCGCGCGAGGAGATCGCGCGGTTCTTCGAGGGGTACGACATGGTGGAACCCGGACTGGTGCCGATGCCGAAGTGGCGGCCCGACACGGCACCCGAGGACGAGGATCCTTACGCCTTCTCCGGATTCGGCGGCGTGGGGCGCGTCGCGTGAGCGGGGAGCCGGGCGGGCCGGAGGACAGACTGCGCAGGTTCGCGACGATCTGGAGCCGGGCCGTCTTCCCGGTGACCTCGACCTCGCTGACCCGGCCGGAGTTCGAGGAGCAACTGCTGCCGCTGGCCCGGCGGCTGCGTGACGCGCTGCGGGCCCGGTCGTTCGACGCGCCTACGGCCAGGGCGATCGGTGCGGCGCTCACGGAGGCGCACTGCACGGACCCGGAGGCCCTCAGCCGCACGCTCGACTGCGTCGACGCCTATCTGGTGCTCTACTGCGGCGATCCGGACGCTTCCCCGGAGGTGCAGGAGGCGCTGCGGACCCGCTCCTCGCGGTTGCAGCACGCGATCGCCGCCGGCTTCGCGGCGGCCCTGAAGGAGCGCACGCTCGCCGAGCAGGAGGTCATCGCGCAGGCCGCGCTCACCGCCCAGGGCGTGGTGGCGCAGGCGCTCCACTCCAGTGAGGCCCGCTTCCGCGCGGTGTTCGAGGGCGCGGCCATAGGCATCGGGATCGCCGACCTGGACGGCAACGTCCTGGAGGTCAACGGCGCGCTGCTGCGCATGTTCGGCGGCTCCGAGCACCTGGTGCGCGGGCGCAACGTCTCCGAGTGGACCCACCCGGACGACGCGCCGCAGGTCTGGCGCCTGTACGACGAACTGGTCCGGGGCGAGCGCGACCACTACCACGTCGAAAAGGCCTTCTGCCGGCCCGATGGCACGGTTCTGTGGACCAATCTGACAGTGTCCCTGCTGCGGGACGCGGACGGCAACCCGCAGTACCAGCTCGCGCTGATGGAGGACACCACCGAGCGGCGCCTGCTGAACCTGCGGCTGCGCTACGAGGCCACCCACGACGCGCTCACCGGCCTGCCCAACCGCACCCTGTTCTTCGAGCGCCTGGAGAAGGCGCTCGCCGCGGGCGAGGGGCAGCGGTTCGGCCTCTGCTACCTCGACCTCGACGGCTTCAAGGCCATCAACGACAGCCTCGGGCACGCGGCCGGCGACCGGCTGCTCGTCGAGGTCGCCGACCGGCTCCAGGCGTGCGCCACCGCGCCCGGTGAGATGGTGGCGCGGCTCGGCGGCGACGAGTTCGTGGCGCTCACCACCGGACCGGACACCGAACGCGGGGTCGATGAACTCGTCGGGCGGATCATGAACGCGCTGGTCACTCCGATCAGCATCGACGGGCGGGAGCTGACCGTGCGCGGCAGCATCGGCATCGTCGAGGGACCCGTGGAGGAGCGTGGCCCCGCGGAGGTGCTGCGCAGCGCGGACATCACCATGTACCGGGCCAAGTCGGCGGGCGGCAACCGCTTCGAGCTCGCCGACCCCGAGGCCGACGCCCGCGCCATCACCCGGCACGGGCTGACCACGGCGCTGCCCACCGCGCTGGACCGGGGCGAGTTCTTCATCGAGTACCAGCCGCTGGTCCATCTCGGCGACGGCACCGTGCACGGCGCCGAGGCCCTGGTGCGCTGGCTGCATCCGCAGCACGGCGTGCTCGGCCCCGACCGGTTCATCCCGCTCGCCGAGCGGACCGGGCTGATCGTGCCCCTGGGCCGGTGGGTCCTTCAGGAGGCGGTGCGGCAGGCCCGGGCGTGGCAGAAGAAGCACGACCAGAAGGGCCCGCTGCGGATCAACGTCAATCTGTCGCCGTGCCAGCTCACCCATCCCGGGCTGGTCTCCGACACGGTGGACATCCTGCAGCAGGCGGGTCTGGAACCCGACGCGCTCTGCCTGGAGGTCACGGAGTCGGCACTCATCGGTGCGGACGACGACCTGCTCAAACCCCTGCGGTGCCTGGCCGAGATGGGGGTGGACATCGCCCTCGACGACTTCGGCACGGGGTACTCCAACCTCGCCAATCTGCGCCGGCTTCCGGTGCGGATCCTGAAACTGGACCGTTCCTTCACCCAGAGCATGCAGCAGTGCCCGGCGGACCCCGTCGATCTGAAGATCGTCGAGGGGATCGTCTCCCTCGCCCACAGCCTGGACCTCGCGGTCACGGTCGAGGGCGTGGAAACCGGGGCCCAGGCCGAGCAGTTGCGCATCCTGGGCTGCGACACGGCCCAGGGCTGGTACTACGCCCGCCCGGGCCCGCCGGAGCGGCTGCACGAACTGGCCCTGGTGGACGCGAGGGGCTGACCCCCCACGGTCGCAGGGACTGCGCGGGCGGTGCGCACGACTCGGGCTCGGTCCGTTCGCGTACGACCTCGGCCACGTGGGCGGCCGTACGGACGAGCGCCGCCATGGCCGTCGAACGGGACTGCCGCGGCCAGGCGATCACCAGCACCGCGGGGGGTGCGTCCGGGACGGGGCGGTCGACGACACCCGGGCGCAGGTAACGGGCGGCGACCGAGGCGGGCAGCAGGCTGACCAGGTCGCCCAGCGCCACAAGGGTGAGCATCTCTGGGCGAGGTCGCGGACCACGCTCGCGATCTCGTCGAGGAACCGGTGCACGTCGCCGGCGCCCAGGCCGAGGTCGGCGAGCAGGACGCGCTCCCGGGCGGCCGGCGGGTGGCCGGCGGCGAGCACGGCGACGCGCGGCTCGACGGCCGGCGTCTGGCTGTCGAGGCCGGTGCGGTCGAACGGCTCGCGGACCGCGCCCACCGGCTTCCGGCAGTGGTGCGAGGACGTGCTCAGGCCGGCGGTCCCTGGCCCGAGCGCATGGCCGGGGTCGTGGCCCGAGCGCACGGCCGGCGGGCGGCTTCCTCACCGCTCCAGCAGCATCCGCTGAAGCTCCCTCGCCGCCCGCGGCGGCGCCACATCGCTGCGGTGGGCCAGCGCGATCGTACGGTGGAGCCCCGGGCGGGCCAGCGGGGTGACCCGCAGGCCGCGCCCGGAGCGCGTGGCGACCATGCGCGGTACGACCGCCACCCCGAGCCCGGCCCGTACGAAGCCGAGCACCGCGTCCATCTCGCCGCCCTCCACCGCGAAGTCCGGCTCGAAGCCCGCGGCGCGGCAGGCGGCCACGGTCAGCTCCCGCAGGTCGTAGCCGTGGCGGAACATGACCAGGCGCTCGCCCTCCAGGTCCGGGACGCGGACCGTGCGGCGGCCGCCGCCGGGCCTCGGGGCGTCCGGCGAGGACACCACCACCAGGTCCTCGCGCAGCAGCTCCACCGTGGTCAGCGCGGGCCCCGTGGAGGGCAGCGGGAGCACGACCAGAGCCAGGTCGAGGGCGCCGCGCGCCAGTTCCCGTACGAGATCGTGCGAGCCGCCCTCCTCGATCAGCAGCCGGATGCCGGGATAGCGGTCGTGGAAGGCGCGCAGCACATCCGGCAGCAGGCCCGTGCACAGACTCGGCGTCGCGCCGAGGCGTACCCGGCCCCGGCGCAGCTGCGCCAGCTCCTGCACCTCATGCCGGGCCGTGTCCGCGTCGGCGAGGATCCGGCGGGCCAGCGGCAGCAGCGCCTCGCCCGCGTCCGTGAGCGTGATGTTGCCCCGTGCCCGCAGGAACAGATCCGCCCCCAGCTCCCGTTCCAGCGCCTTGATCTGCTGCGACAGCGACGGCTGGGCGACATGGACCAGATCGGCGGCCCGGGTGAAGTGCCGGGTCTCGGCGACCGCCACGAAGTACTGGAGTTGCTGGAACTGCATGCGGCAAGGATAGGCCTAGCCTATCGAAACAAGCCGGACCATCTCTTGGACCGATGGGTATCTTCGGCCCTAGCGTTCTTGCCATGGCTCTGGCAACGCGGACGGACCGACGGCCGTCCATGGCCCGCACCGTGTGGGACTCGACCGTCGGCAAGAAGACAGTCATGGCGGTCAGCGGCCTGATCATGCTGCTGTACCTGATCGCCCACGTGATCGGGAACCTGAAGATCTTCTTCGGGGCGGGCGAGTTCGACCACTACGCCCACTGGCTGCGTACCGTCGGCGAACCCTTCATGCACTACGAGTGGACGCTCTGGCTGATCCGCGTCGTGCTGATCATCGCCGTCGTCGCCCACGCCGTCTCCGCCTACCAGCTCAGCCGCCGGGACATCAGGGCGCGCCCGAGCAAGTACGTGCACCGCAGGCCGCGGGCCGGCTATGCCACCCGCACCATGCGCTGGGGCGGCATCATCCTCGGTCTGTTCCTCGTCTGGCACCTGCTCGACCTGACGACCGGCACCGTGCACTCCGGCGGCTTCCAGGAGGGCCACCCGTACCAGAACGTCGTGGACACCTTCTCCACCTGGTACGGCGACATCATCTACATCGTCGCGATGCTCGCTCTCGGCCTGCACATCCGGCACGGCTTCTGGAGCGCCGCCCAGACCCTCGGCATCGGCAGCCGCACCCGCGACCGTGCCCTGAAGACCATCGCCAATGTCCTTGCGCTGCTGCTCACGGCGGGTTTCATCGCCGTACCCGTGGGCGTCATGACCGGAGTGGTGAGCTGACATGACTGCTTCCGCCGAATACACCGACTACGCGACCGGCGAACCGGTCACCGACACCAAGGCGCCGAAGGGCCCGATCAACGAGCGCTGGGACACCCGCCGTTTCGAGGCCAAGCTGGTCAACCCGGCCAACCGGCGCAAGCACACGATCATCGTCGTCGGCACCGGCCTCGCAGGTGGCTCCGCGGGCGCCACCCTCGCCGAACAGGGCTACCACGTCGTCCAGTTCTGCTACCAGGACTCCCCGCGCCGCGCCCACTCCATCGCCGCGCAGGGCGGCATCAACGCCGCGAAGAACTACCGCAACGACGGCGACTCGATCCACCGCCTCTTCTACGACACCGTCAAGGGCGGCGACTTCCGGGCCCGTGAGTCCAACGTCCACCGCCTCGCCCAGATCTCCGTCGAGATCATCGACCAGTGCGTGGCGCAGGGCGTGCCGTTCGCCCGCGAGTACGGCGGCCTGCTCGACACCCGCTCCTTCGGCGGCGTCCAGGTCTCCCGCACCTTCTACGCCCGTGGCCAGACGGGCCAGCAGCTTCTCCTCGGCGCCTACCAGGCGCTCTCCCGGCAGATCGCCGCCGGCAATGTGGAGCTGCATCCGCGTACCGAGATGCTCGACCTGATCGTCGTCGACGGGCGGGCACGCGGCATCGTCGCCCGGGACCTGGTCACCGGCAAGATCGACACATACTTCGCGGACGCCGTCGTCCTCGCCTCCGGTGGCTACGGCAACGTCTTCTATCTGTCGACCAACGCCATGAACTCCAACGCGACCGCCATCTGGCGGGCGCACCGGCGCGGCGCCTACTTCGCCAACCCCTGCTTCACACAGATCCACCCGACCTGCATCCCGCGCACCGGCGACCACCAGTCCAAGCTCACCCTGATGAGCGAGTCACTGCGCAACGACGGGCGGATCTGGGTGCCGAAGGCCAAGGGCGACAATCGGCCGCCGAACGAGATCCCCGAGGGTGAGCGCGACTACTACCTGGAGCGCATCTACCCCTCCTTCGGCAATCTGGTCCCCCGCGACATCGCCTCCCGCGCCGCCAAGAACGTCTGCGACGAGGGCCGCGGGGTCGGCCCCGGCGGCCAGGGCGTGTACCTCGACTTCGCGGACGCGATCAAGCGCATGGGCCGCCGGAAGGTCGAGGAGAAGTACGGCAACCTCTTCGACATGTACGAGCGGATCACCGCGGAGAACCCGTACGAGGTGCCGATGCGGATCTATCCCGCCGTGCACTACACGATGGGCGGCCTGTGGGTCGACTACGACCTGCAGACGACGATCCCGGGCCTGTTCGCGGTCGGCGAGGCGAACTTCTCCGACCACGGCGCGAACCGTCTCGGCGCGTCCGCGCTGATGCAGGGCCTCGCGGACGGCTATTTCGTCCTGCCGTCCACGATCAACGACTACCTCGCTCGCAATCCGCACCACGACGAGGTCACGCCCGACCACCCCGCGGTCCAGGAGGTGCTGGCCGAGACCGGGGACCGGCTGAACCTGCTGCTGTCCGTCGACGGCGACCGCACCCCGGACTCCTTCCACCGCGAACTCGGCGAACTGATGTGGGAGTTCTGCGGCATGGCGCGTACGGACGCGGGCCTGCGCAAGGCCCTGGAGCGCATCCCTCAGATCCGGGAGGAGTTCTGGCGGCGCCTCAAGGTCCCGGGCACCGGTGAGGAGTTCAACCAGTCGCTGGAGAAGGCCAACCGCATCGTCGACTACCTGGAGCTCGCCGAGCTGATGTGCCTCGACGCGCTGCACCGCGCCGAGTCCTGCGGCGGGCACTTCCGCGAGGAGTCCCAGACCCCGGACGGCGAGGCGGCACGCAAGGACGAGGAGTTCGCCTACGCGGCCGCCTGGGAGTTCACCGGCACCGGCACGGCACCCACCCTGCACAAGGAAGACCTGGTCTTCGAGTACGTCCATCCCACCCAGCGGAGCTACGCATGAAGCTCACCCTGCGCGTCTGGCGGCAGAAGAACGCCGACGCAGAAGGAGCCATGTCCACCTACGAGGTGGACGGCGTCTCGTCCGACATGTCCTTCCTGGAGATGCTGGACACCCTCAACGAGGAACTCATCCTCAAGGGCGAGGACCCGGTCGCCTTCGACCACGACTGCCGCGAGGGCATCTGCGGGGCGTGCTCGCTCGTCATCAACGGCGACGCGCACGGCCCGGAGCGCACCACCACCTGCCAGCTCCACATGCGGTCCTTCAAGGACGGCGACACGATCGACATCGAGCCGTGGCGGGCCTCGGCCTTCCCGGTGATCAAGGACCTGGTGGTCGACCGCTCGGCCTTCGACCGGATCATCCAGGCCGGCGGCTACATCACGGCCCCGACGGGCTCCGCGCCCGAGGCCCACGCCACACCCGTCCCCAAGGCGGACGCCGACTTCGCGTTCGAGCACGCCGAGTGCATCGGCTGCGGGGCCTGCGTGGCGGCCTGCCCGAACGGCGCGGCGATGCTGTTCACCTCGGCGAAGATCAACCACCTCAATGTGCTGCCGCAGGGCGCGCCAGAGCGCGAGACCCGGGTGCTGGACATGGTGGCGCAGATGGACGAGGAGGGCTTCGGCGGCTGCACCCTCACCGGCGAGTGCGCCACCGCCTGCCCCAAGGGCATTCCGCTGGTCTCCATCACGAGCATGAACAAGGAGTGGCTGCGGGCCACCCGCAAGGCGGGCCGCCGCTAGGACGCGGCCAGGACGGGCCGGCTCACGGGGACGGGCCGACGTTACGGGGACGGGCCGGCGCTACGAGGGCGGCTCGCCGCTACGAGGTACGACGGCGGCTCGCCGCCACGAGGACGGGCCGGCGCCGCTTGGGACGGGCGTCGCCGGCCGTATCACGTTCGCCGGCAGGGTGCGGACGGGCGGGACCGGGCGTGGTGCTCAACCCCGGTCCCGCCGGCAGCTCGGTGCGCTTCCCGAGCCCGCCGGTCCGCCGCCCGGCGCCATCGGCCGCCCCTGGCATTCAACATTCCCACATCCGCCCTCCTGGCAGCGGTCACGCACAGGCCAACCGGCATCGGAAGAACAGGAGCGCACAGACCGCACAGCCCGGTCTGCAGCCGCCCCGCCGAATCGGCCCGTGACCAGGAGTGAGCCATGACCGGCGTTACCGCCCTCGCCAGCCCCCCACCGCCCGTGGCACCGACCCGCTACACCGTCTCCCTCGCCCGTGACGAGGCTGATGTCCGGGACGCCCAGCGGCTGCGCCACGACGTCTTCGCCGGGGAGATGGGCGCCCTCCTGTCCACCCCGCAGCCCGGCCTCGACGTCGACGCCTTCGACGCCTACTGCGACCACCTGATCGTCCGGGATACGGTGACCGGCCAGGCCGTCGGCACCTACCGGCTGCTGCCGCCCGAGCGGGCCGCGATCGCCGGGCGGCTGTACTCGGAGGGCGAGTTCGACCTCGACCCGCTGGCCGGGATCCGCTCCGGGCTCGTCGAGGTCGGCCGCTCCTGCGTCCACCCCGACCACCGCGACGGCACGGTCATCGGACTGATCTGGGCGGGGATAGCCCGCTACATGATCGACGGTGGTCACGAGTGGCTTGCCGGCTGCTGCTCCCTGCCGCTCGCCGACGGCGGTGCGCTGGCCGCGGGCACCTGGGAGCGGGTCAAGGCCAAGCACATGGCCCCCGAGGAGTACCGCGTACGTCCGCTGCTGCCCTGGCGGCCGGACACCCCGGCCCCGGGCGGGCACGCCGAGCTGCCCCCGCTGCTGCGCGGCTACCTCCGGCTCGGCGCCTGGGTCTGCGGGGAGCCCGCGCACGACCCCGACTTCGGCGTTGCCGACCTCTGTGTCCTGCTGTCGATGCGCCGGGTCAACCCGCGCTATCTGCGGCACTTCCTCTCCCTTGTGCCGGCGTGACGACCGTGTCCAGGACCGGTGCGCAGGCCGTCTCCCGTCCCTGGCCGGGTCTGCGTCCACGGCGCGGGACTCCGGCGCCCGCGAGCCCCGGCGCGCGCACGGCGGTGCCCGGGCCGCGGCACTCCGAGGCGAACCCCCCGGCCGCCGCTCCCGTGAGCGCGTGGCTGCCCAGCGCCCCCTGCACCCCGCGCTCGTGCGTGGACGACAGGGCGTCGGCTGCCGCGGCACCGCGCGCAGTCCTGCGGCTCGCGGCCCTGCTGACCCTGGTGGTCGCCGGGACCGTCCTCTCCCCGCTCGTGTGCCGGCTTCCCGTCCAGGGCCGTGAGCGGATCATCAGGGCCTGGTGCCGGACGGTGGTGCGCGCGGCCGGCGTCCGGGTGCGGATCACCGGCGCCGCCCCGTCCCACGGCGGTCTGCTGATGGTCGCCAACCACATCTCCTGGCTGGACATCCCGCTGCTCGCCGCCGTCCGCCCCGGCCGGATGCTCGCCAAGGTCGAGGTCGGGCAGTGGCCGGTGGCCGGTGCGCTGACCGCGCGCAGCGGCGCGCTCTTCATCGACCGCGACCGGCTGCGGGCGCTGCCCGGCACGGTCGCCCGGATCGCGGACGGCCTGCGTGCCGGGTCGGCGGTCGTGGTCTTCCCCGAGGGCAGCACCTGGTGCGGCCGATCGCAGGGGTACTTCCGGCGGGCGGCCTTCCAGGCCGCACTGGACGCGGGCGTCCCCGTTCAGCCGGTGCGGCTCCACTACCGGCACGACGGCGGTCCGGCGAGCACCGCGCCGGCGTTCGTGGGCAGCGACTCCCTGCTGTCGTCGCTGTGGCGGGTGGTATCGGCGCGCCGGCTTGTCGCGGAGGTCCGGGTCGTGCCGGTGCTGGCACCGGGTCCCGGGACCGACCGGCGCGCCCTCGCCCTGGACGCCGAACGGGCCTTGGACCTCCCGGGGGACGGGCACACCGCTCCTTCCACCCGGAGCTGACACGCGGTCACCCAAGTCCAGCGGGTCCGGCCGTCGTCCCGTTCGACGGCGGCCGGACCGCCGGGACCGCTCCGGTACCACCCGTGACCTCCCGGGCCTCCCCTCTCTCCGCCATGGAGATCATTGCTACGGTGCTGGGGTGTCCGAATCTTCACGCGATACGGCCGAGGGTGCCGGCTGGGGAGCCGCGGAACGCGGCAGCTACCACGAATTGATGCCCCGTCAGGTCGAGAAACTCTCCTGGCTCGACCCGAAGACCCTCTGGGCGGCCCGCAACGGGGTGCTCGCCTCCTGGTTCGGCGACCCCACGGGACACACCCGCGCTCGCTGGGCCGAGCAGCAGCAGGCGGCGGGCGCGCCCGCCGACAAGGTGATCCGGCGCGACGATCCGGACCGCTTCTCCTTCATGGTCATCGGAGACACCGGCGAGGGCGACGACCCACAGTACGCGGTGGTGCCCGGTTTCCTGAGAATGAGTCAGGAAACCCGCTTCACCGTGGTGGCCAGCGATGTCATCTATCCGGTCGGGGCCACCGCCGACTACGGCACCAAGTTCTTCCGTCCCTACCGGGACTACCAGGCGCCGATCTACGCGATACCCGGCAACCACGACTGGTACGAGGACCTGCACGGGTTCATGCGCGTCTTCTGCGACGCGCAGCCGCCCGCCCCGGAGCCCGCGCCCCGCCCGCCGAGCCGGGCCTGGTTGCGCTCCCTGCTGTGGCACCGGCCGGGCTCCCCCGACGAACAACGCCTGGCGGAGGCGCGGGCGCTGCGTCCGGCTCCCCCTCAGCAGGCCCGCCAGCCCGGGCCGTACTGGGCGATCGACGCCGGTCCCGTCCGCATCGTCGGCATCGACACCGGCCTGCTGGGCACCCTCGACGCCGAACAGGGCGGATGGCTGCGCGAGGTCTCGCGCGGTCCCCGGCCCAAGATCCTCGTCACCGGCTCCCCGCTGTACGTGGACGGCGAACACCATCCCTGTCCCATCGAGGGCGGCGGCACGGTCGACGACGTGGTCCGCGACCCGGACCACCACTATGTCGCCGCGATCGGCGGTGACATCCACAACTACCAGCGCTATCCGGTGGATGTGGACGGCCGCACCATCCAGTACGTGGTCTCCGGCGGCGGCGGCGCCTTCATGCACGCCACCCACACCATCCCACGGGTGTCGGTGGCGAACGTCACCGAGCGGGAGTTCCGCTGCTACCCGCTGCGCGGCGACTCCCTCGCCTTCTACAGCCGGCTCTACGGGCGCAGGCTCCGGCTGCGGCGCTTCTTCACCCTCACCGAGGCGGAGGCGACCGCCGTCATGGCCCGGCGCCTCGGCATCGCCCCGACCCGCACCCCGGGCACACCCGTCCGGGTCACCCTGCGCATCCGGCTCGTGGCCTCGCTGCTGGGGGCCGGGGGCCGCCCCGATCGCACCTCACGGTTCCGGCTGCCGGTGCGCAAGGTCTACACCCGGCTCTTCTCCCCGAGTTCGGCCACCTACAGCCCGCCGTTCTTCAAGAACTTCCTGCGCCTGGACGTCACCCCCCAGGCGGTCCGGCTGCGCTGCTTCGCGGCGACCGGCAATCTGCGCCAGGAACTGGACCCGCCGGTCGAGGACGAGGTGACCATCCCTCTGGTGTGACACCCCGCCGACGGGAAGAGGCAGGCGGAGTCGCTGTTCAGTCCGCGCGGTGGGTTGGCGGGAGCGGTCACCGGACAGCCGTCGTGCCCCAGGAGCTTGACGACGCCGTTCCGGCTCGAGGCATCGGCGAAGGCGCCGTGGACGAGCGCCACGGTCGGCCTCCTGTGCGCGGTGCTGCCGGCCGAGGCGGTCGCGGGAGCGGCACCGGCGGTGGCCGCGAGGGTCACCGTGGGCCAGACCGGCGACGGGGGCCAGGGCGGCGCCGTAGAGCTTGGAACGGCGGGTGAACCGCGTCATGACTGCTGCTTCGGACCGGGGGCGCGCCCGGCCCCCGCCCTTGCGGGAGAATGGACGTTCTCATACGGTGGATGTCAGGGGAGAACGAGCGTTCTCCGGCCGGCGTCGCCGGGACGCCCTCATTCGATGGAGACGACATGGCAGACGCGGCACGCCCTCCGTTCCCGCCCTTCACACGGGAGACCGCCGTGGAGAAGGTGCGGCAGGCGGAGGACGGCTGGAACTCCCGCGACCCCGAGAAGGTCGCCCTCGCCTACACGGTCGACTCCCGCTGGCGAAACCGCGCGGAGTTCGTCGACGGCCGCGACGAGATCATCGCCTTCCTCACCCGCAAGTGGGGGCGGGAACTGGAGTACCGCCTCATCAAGGAGCTGTGGGCCTTCGACGGCAACCGCATCGCCGTGCGCTTCGCCTACGAATGCCATGACGACTCGGACAACTGGTTCCGCTCCTACGGCAACGAGAACTGGGAGTTCGACGACAACGGCCTGATGCGCAAGCGCTACGCCTGCATCAACGACCTGCCCATCAAGGAGTCGGAGCGTCTGTACCACTGGCCGCTCGGACGCCGGCCCGACGACCACCCGGGCCTCGGCGACCTGGGACTCTGACCGCCCGCACGGCCGGCTGCCGCCGCCCCGGGGCCGTTGGGAGAGGCGACGGCCTAGGCACCCAGTCCGGCGATTCGGGCCAGTCTCCGGTAGGAGTCCACGAGCGCCGTGCGGTCGTAGGTGCTCGTCGTGACGAGCACCTCCCGCGCCCCGGTCTCCTTGATCAGGTTCTCCAGCTCCCGGGCGACCTGTTCCTCGGTGCCGGCGATGTGACCGGCGAGCCCGGCCTCGTAGAAGCCGCGCTCCTTGGCGTTCATCGTGAGGGACTCCACGTGCTCCGCGGGTGGCAGGGGCGGAAATGTGCCGCGGGTCCGCGCATACGCCATCGACCACGCCTCCGGGAGCAGGATGCGGCGGGCGTCCTCGGGTGTGGCGGCGACCGCCACCGTGCCCGAGACCACGACATACGGCTCGCTTGCCCAGGGGGAGGGCCGGAACGTCTCCCGGTAGCGCTCGATTCCCCGGAGCATCTTCTCCCGGTTCCGCAGGTCCCCGATGACCATGGGCAGCCCGGCCTGTGCGGCGATCGCCGCGCCCTCGCCCAGGGCCAGCACAAACGGCGGCACGGTCAGACCCTGGGAGGGGCGCGCATGGACGCCGGTGGGGGAGGTGCCGCGGAACCACCCCAGGAGTTCGGCGAGTTGGCCGGCGAAGTCGTCGGCGTCGTCCTTGTCGCGACCCAGTGCCCTGCGCACCCCGTCGGTGAAGCCGACGGAACGGCCGAGACCCATGTCGATCCGGCCGGGGAAGAGGGCCTCCAGCACGCCGAACTGCTCGGCCACGACCAGCGGCCGGTGGTTGGGCAGCATCACGCCGCCCGTCCCCACCCGGATGGTCCGGGTGGCCGCCGCGACGGCCGCGGCCAGCACGGTCGGCGCGGATCCGGCGACGCCGGGCACACCATGGTGCTCCGAGACCCAGAACCGGTGGTACCCGAGCCCCTCGACCTCCTGGGCCAGTCGCACGGTGTCCCGCAGGGCCTCGGTGCCGTCGTGCCCCTCGCGGGTGCGCGAACGGTCGAGTACGGAGAAACGGGCTTCTGCGATCACGGGGCTCACAAGGGCTTCAACACCGGGGGAGACGGGTGATTCCCGGCTCTCGCCGCCTCAGCTGCCGGACACGTACGCCGCCTCCCCGCCGCGCCCGGTTCAGCCGACGTGAACCCGCGGTCGCCGCCTGCGGTCGGGTTCCGCCTCGCGCAGCACCTCCCGGGTGACGGGGGCGACCTCTCCCTGGCCGAAGAGGAAGAAGCGCAGGAAGTTGGCGAACGGATTGCCCTCGGTCCACTCGAAGTAGATGTGCGGGATGCAGCCGGTGGTGTCGCGGACGTGGAGCATCAGCGCGGCGAGGGCGTTGGGGATGGAGGACGACTCCAGAGTGAGCACGCGGTAGCGGCCGTGCAGGACCTCGCCGCGTACCGTCAGGCCGGCCTCGAACTCCGAAGGATCGCCGACCGTCACCTCCACGAAGACGAAGTCGTCCTGGGGGGTGATGTCGTTGTCGGCGCGCATCTGCTCGATCTTGTCGCGGTACTCCGCGGCATCGCGGTTGTCGGGCTCATTGGCGATGAACCGGATCTTCCGGCTGGCGATGTCCCGGACGAATCGTTCCGCCAGGTCGTCCAGGGTCATGCTGGTCACCCGCAGCTCGAAGGCCCGGGCGAGGCGCGACAGCAGCGAGACGAGGATGATCCCGGCGATGAAGCAGGCACCGATCTTCACACCGTCGGGCCGCTCGATGACGTTGACGACGGTGGTGTAGAGGAACACCGCCGATATCACCGCGAACGCGATGGTCCAGTTGCGCTGGCCGGCCTTGCGGGCGGCGATGGTCACGGCGATCGCGGCGGAGCTGATCAGCACCAGCACACCGGTGGCGTAGGCGCCACCCTGGGCGTCGACGTTGGCGTCGAAGATCCAGGTGACGAGGAAGGCGATCAGGGTGAAGACCATGACCATGGGCCGCACGGCGCGGGCCCACTG
>NZ_JBIVNO010000017.1:0-188854 GCF_044753645.1 Streptomyces sp. NPDC093261 | reverse complement strand
CCCATGCGGCCGCTCCACCGTCCCCTCCGACCGCGGAAAGAACTCGTACCACGACCCGAACAACGCCCGCTCCCGCTCCACCAGCAACGGCAACGCATCCGACGACGTCACCAACTCCCGCAACGGAAACCGCCCCAACACCTCATCCACCTCAGGAGACAGGGCGGCGGCGAGCCGGGCGACCGGCGGCCGGGATTCGTCGCGCAGGGCGCGGACGGCCGCCCGGACCGTCTCCCGTCGCGGTCCCTCCGGCACTCCGGCGGCGGCCCGCTCGTACAGATCGGCGCCCTCCTCCAGGACCAGGGCGACATCGATGCGGGAGGGGACTTTGATCTGTGCGTGCCGCCGCCAGGTGGTGACCGGATCGGCCCACGCCTCCACGGCGTACGTCCAGGTGCCGGTGGACGTCGGGGTCACCTCGGCGCCCCACCGGTCCGATCCGGGTTCGAGTTCACGCATCGGCGTCCAGGGACCGGGATGGCCCTCGGGGTCCCTGAGCACGACGTCGGCGCCGATCGCTCCGTGCCCTTCGCCGAAGACCGTGGCGGTGACCTGGAAGGTCTCACCCACCACCGCCTTGGCCGGATGTCTCCCGCCGTCGACGGCGGGCCGCACGTCCACGATCGGGATGCGCCCGGTCACGGGCCGCACGCCGCCGGTGACAGGGTTGTTCGCGTCCCGCTGCGTGGACTGCGGTTCCATGGACTTCGCCTCCTCCGCCGTTCTCGTGATTCGGGGTGAGCGCCGGCGCTGTGGTGTTCGCTTCTGGGGTGTTCGCCTCTCGGGTGTTCGCCTCTCGGGTGTTCGCCTCTCGGGTGTTCGCCTCTGGGGTGTTCGCTTCGGACTTCGCACCAGGTCGGCTAGGCGTTCGCTGACGGTGCGGGACAGCTTCCGGGTGCGGTCCGCTCACGAGGGTCGCGCGGTTCTCGCGGATCGTGCCGTTCGCGGGGGTCGCGCGGGCCGTACGGGTCACGCGGAGCGCCCAGGGCTCGCTGCTGACGGGGGTTCAGATACAGCTCGGCGGCGTCGACGGCCTCGCGTGCGCATCGCTTCCCCATCAGCACGCACAGTGTGTAGCCGGTGCTCTCGAAGTTGCCGCGGACGGCGCGGTTGTCGGGAGAGGCCAGCATCAGTCGCTCCCAGGCCCGGTACCGCTCGAGATGGCGGGCGACCTCGGCTCTGGCCGGCTTCAGCATGGCGCGGTCACCTCCCACTCTCGGCACTGAGCACGGTTCCGGAGGGTTCCCGGGGGCACCGTCCGGAGGGTGCGCGAAAGCCGTGCACGGAGCGGGGGTGATCCGTTACGGCGATCGAGACCTTCACCCATGGTGCACGGTGCGCCACAAAGCGTCCTGTTCAAACTTGAACTACCGTCACGGGTGTGCTTCGTGTTGCACGAATGGAGTAGTGCTCTCACTCTGGGACTGACTCAGAAGCGATGAGTGCTCACGCTTCGTAATCGGGGTCGGCCCCCTGGGCCGGAGGAGGAGCGAGAGCTTCGCGGGTGAGGAGCCAACGACAATGAAGACCGCAGCACCCTGCTACTACCACCTCGACGTGGAACTCAGCCCGGAGCGCATCGGGCAGGTCCGGCGGATTCTGGCCGCCCATCTCCGGTACTGGGACCTCGAGATACTCGTAGAGCCCGTATGCCAGTGCACCGACGTGCTCCTGCGCACGATCGACCGGCACGCGGCGGACAAGAACACCACGATCGAGATGTGGTGGAACGGGCAGCACCTCATCACCGCGGTCCAGGACGCCGAACGGGACATCCGGCCGCACTACGCGCCGAGCGGCTGTCTGACGCAGATCGCGGCGCTGAGCAACGGCTGGGGCTACTGCGCCACCGCCACCGGCGGCAAGATCGTCTGGTTCTCGCAGCGAGCCCGGTCCGGCGACCGTGCCCCCCTCGTCCCGGTGGCGCCCGCGCCGAGCCTGCGCGAGACCCGCCCCCTGCCCCGCGCCCTGCCGCTGCCGGCGGTGGCCGCGCGGCGGGACCAGGAGGAGCCCTCGGGCGGGCAGCAGCCGGAGCCGGCCCTGGTGGGCGCCTAGCGCCCGCGGGCGGTCCGTGTGTGCGCCCGGCGAGCACCCAGCCCATGGGTGGCGCACGCACGGCCGCCGCTGAGGGCCACCGCCGCAGACGCCGCCCCGCTCACGGGGCAACTGCCCTCCTCGGAAGTCCACTTGCCAGAGTCGTCATGGCGGCTTCCCGCCAACTCGGCTCTTTCGGCCAAGGGGTCGGTGCTGTCAGACTCCGGACGTGCCCGACTTCGACATGCTCGTCATCGGATCCGGACCGGGTGGCCAGAAGGCCGCCATCGCGGCGGCCAAGCTCGGCCGCCGGGTCGCCGTCGTCGACCACCCCGACATGGTCGGCGGGGTCTCCATCCACACCGGCACCATCCCCTCCAAGACCCTGCGCGAGGCCGTCCTGTATCTCACCGGCCTCACCCAGCGGGATCTGTACGGGCAGAGCTACCGGCTCAAAGAGGACATCACCGTCGCCGACCTGACCGCGCGCACCCGGCACGTCGTCGGCCGCGAGGTCGATGTCATCCGCAGCCAGCTCTCCCGCAACCACGTCTTGCTCTTCACGGGGACGGGACGGTTCACGGACCCCCACACCGTCGCCGTACGCGAAGTGTCGGGCAACGAACGGCTGTTGAGCGCCGAGCACATCATCATCGCCACCGGTACGCGGCCCGCCCGGCCCGCGAGCGTCGAGTTCGACGGCCGGTCGATCATCGACTCGGACAACGTCCTGGACCTGGAGCGGGTGCCCCGGTCGATGGTCATCGTGGGAGCGGGTGTGATCGGCATGGAGTACGCCTCCATGTTCGCCGCCCTCGGCAGCAAGATCACGGTGGTCGAGAAGCGGCCCGGAATGCTCGACTTCTGCGACGTCGAGGTGATCGAGTCGCTGAAGTACCACCTGCGGGACCTGGCCGTGACCTTCCGCTTCGGGGAGACCGTGGCGGCGGTCGAACGGCACCCCAAGGGCACCCTCACCGTCCTGGAGAGCGGCAAGAAGATCCCCGCCGACGCCGTGATGTACTCGGCCGGGCGTCAGGGCATGACCGATGAACTCGACCTCGGCAAGGCGGGTCTGACCGCCGACGCGCGCGGCCGGATCAGGGTCGACGAGCACTACCGCACCGAGGTGGGGCACATCTACGCCGTCGGTGACGTGATCGGCTTCCCGGCACTCGCCGCGACCTCGATGGAACAGGGCCGTATGGCGGCGTACCACGCCTGCGGCGAGCCCGTGGACGAGATGACCGCTCTCCAGCCGATCGGCATCTACACCATCCCGGAGATCAGCTTCATCGGGCGGACGGAGGATCAGCTCACCGAGGACCGCGTGCCGTTCGAGGTCGGCATCTCCCGCTACCGGGAGCTGGCCCGGGGGCAGATCATCGGCGATTCGCACGGCATGCTCAAGCTGCTGGTCTCCCCCGAGGACCGCACCCTGCTCGGGGTGCACTGCTTCGGCACCGGGGCCACCGAGCTGATCCATATCGGACAGTCGGTCATGGGGTGCGGCGGCACGGTCGACTACCTGATCAACGCGGTCTTCAACTATCCGACGCTCGCGGAGTCGTACAAGGTCGCCGCGCTCGATGCGACCAACAGGATCCGGCAGATCGACCGGCTCAAGGACTGACGGCTCGGGAACCGATCGCGGACCGCCGGGGGGATGGCGGAGGGGCGAGCGCGGGTGCGTTGCGCCGCGCGGATGACCTGTGCGGGGGGCGAAGGGTCCCCGCATGGACAGCACGGCCCCGGGTGATCGAGACTCGGCGGATGGCCAGGTACTACGACGTTCATCCAGACAACCCCCAGCCGCGCGCGATCGGCCAGGTCGCCGACAGCATCCGTGACGGCGCGCTGGTGGTCTATCCCACGGACTCCTGCTTCGCGCTCGGGTGCCGGCTGGGCAGCCGCGACGGCATCGACCGCATTCGCGCCATCCGCCATCTCGACGACCGTCACCACTTCACACTCGTGTGCCAGGACTTCGCGCAACTGGGTCAGTTCGTGCACGTCGACAAGGACGTGTTCCGCGCGATCAAGGCGTCGACGCCGGGCAGCTACACCTTCATCCTGCCCGCGACCCGCGAGGTGCCGCGCAGGCTGCTGCATCCCAAGAAGAAGACGGTCGGCGTCCGGATTCCCGACCACGTGGTGGCACAGGCGCTGCTGGCCGAACTGGGCGAGCCGATCCTGTCCAGCACCCTGCTGCTGCCGGGTGAGGAGGAGCCGATGACCCAGGGCTGGGAGATCAAGGAGCGGCTCGACCACATGGTGGACGCCGTGGTCGACTCCGGCGACTGCGGTACGGAGCCGACGACGGTCATCGACTTCTCCGGCGATGAGCCGGAGATCGTACGCAAGGGAGCGGGCGACACCTCGCGGTTCGAGTGACGGGCGGCCGTCGGGATCAGCCGGTCACCGCATCCCCGACCGGGCTCGCTCGTCGGCGGGTTCGCCACGCAGCCGGCGCACCAGGGAGTCCCGGTGCAGTCCGGCGAGCGCGGCCAGCAGGTCCGGGTGGCGCAGCAGCGGAGCCGCGCGGCGGTCCCGCTCGCCGGGATCGGTGAGCCTGCGGAAGTCGAACACCAGGCCCGCCGTGTGGTCGCTGGTGTCCAGCGCGGCGACCGCGTCCCGGGCGAGGGACGGGGCGGTCAGCAGGGTGGCCGCCCAGCTCGCGACCACTTCGTCCACCCAGGTCCGCCAGCCCGCGTCGCTCTCGTCGGCGACCGCCGCGTCGGATCCGGTGAGCCAGTCCAGGCGGGCGGAGCCGCCCGGCCCGACGAGGGCGACGAGGGCGGCGTCGGAGACGGTGGGGTAGCGCAGCCAGGCGGCGACCATCACGGCCTGGGACGCCTGGGCCTCGGCCAGGGCGGCGTCCAGGGCTCCACCGGTGCCCGGGTAGGAGCGCAGCAGCCACTGTGTGGTGGCGGCTATGACGGGGGACAGGTCGGCTGACATTCGCGTCACCCTACCCATCGGGCGAATGGGTGAAAATGGTGCGCATCACATCCGGGACAGGCCGTGGGAACGCGCGGCGGTCCCTGCGGGCGGCCCCGGCACTCGGCACCCGGGCGCCTCGCCCCGTCTGCCGCACGCGACCGCACACTCCCGCCGGCCGGCGGAGATCGTCCGTTCACTCCGGGAGCGGCAGTTCGCGGGTCTCCCCCGGCTGGACGCAGACCCCGCGGTGCGGCAGCCGGACGTCGATGGGGTCGCGGTCGGACGAGGGCACGGTGATCTCCAGTCGCCCCCGCTCCAGCCGCAGCCGTACGCCCCAGTGACCCCGGTAGCGCACGGCGAACTCGTACGACGACAGTTCCGGCAGCGGCGCGGGGTCCAGCCGGAGCGCGCCGCCGCGGGTCTCCAGTCCGGTCAGTCCGCGCTGGACGAGGTCGAGGGTGCCCGCCATGGCGCCCAGGTGGATGCCCTCGCCCGTGGTCCCGCCCTGGAGGTCGGCGATGTCACCCCGCAGGGTCTCCTGGCAGAAGGCCCACGCCCCGGCACGCCGGGCCCGGGCCAGCACCCATCCGTGGACCAGGCCGCTGAGCGTCGATCCGTGGCTGGTCCGCGCGAGGTAGTAGTCGACCGTGCGGCGCCAGAGGTCCTCGTCCAGCCGATGACCCAGACGGCCGAAGATGCGCCGGAGTTCGGACGGTGAGAAGAGGTATCCCAGCATCAGCACATCGGCCTGCTTGGACGCCCGGTAGCGGTTGACCGTGTCGCCCTCGGCCTCCAGGATCCGGTCGAGGCGCCGGATGTCTCCGTAGCGCTCGCGGTAGCCGTCCCAGTCGAGTTCGGCGAGGTCGGCGTAGCCGTCGAACTGGCTGATGACATCGTCGTGGAACGGCAGGTGCAGCGTGCGCGAGACGTCCTCCCACCGGTCGAGTTCGCCGCGGTCGAGGCCGGTGCGCTCGACCAGTTCGCGCCGCCGGGGTTCGGGCAGGAGGCGCAGTACCTCCAGAGCGCGTTCCAGCACCCAGGCGGCGGTGACATTGGTGTACGCGTTGTCGTCGAGGCCGGGTTCCCGGGCGCCGGGGTAGGCGTCGTGGTACTCGTCGGGGCCGACCACACCGCGGATGCGGTGCCGCCCGAGGCGCTCGTCGTGCGTGGCCGAGTCCGCCCAGAAGCGGGCGATCTCCAGCAGCATCTCGGCGCCCTTGGTGTGCAGGAACTCGGCGTCGCCGCTCGCCTCGCAGTACTGCCACACGTTGTACGCGACCGCCGATCCGACATGCCGCTGGAGCCGGGAGTGGTCGGGCAGCCAGCGCCCCGAGAGCGGGTTGAGGTGCAGTTCCTGGGTCTCCTCGCGCCCGTCGCTGCCGCTCTGCCACGGATACATCGCGCCGCGCCGGCCGCTCGCGCGTGCCGCGGCGCGGGCGCGGTCGAGCCGCCGGTGGCGGTAGTGCAGCAGGGCCCGGGACACCTCGGGGAAGTGCAGGTTGAGATACGGCAGGACGAAAAGCTCGTCCCAGAAGACATGCCCGCGGTACGCCTCCCCGTGCAGGCCCCGGGCGGGCACGCCCACATCGAGGTCGGCGGTGTGCGGGGAGAGCGTCTGGAGGACGTGGAAGAGGTGCAGCCGCAGGACGTGGCCCGCCTCCCCGGGAACCTCGAGCGCGGCCCGGCGCCACAGTTGCCTCCAGGCGGTGCGGTGTCCTTCGAGCAGCCCCTCGAAGCCGGGTGCCGCGCCCACCCGGTCGATCGCGGTGCGCAGTGGGTCGCTGATCGCGGGGTCGCGGGAGGTGTGCAGGGCCACGGTCTTGTCCACGGTCACGGTCCGGCCGGGCGCCAGGTCGAGCAGCAGGCGCTGGACGGCGCGGGGGAAGGTGTGGTGGGTGGTGGCCGGGGCGCCCGCGGTGAGCCGGGACGCCAGGCCGATCCGGATGTCGGAGGTACGGGTGCGGCAGCGCAGCCACACCGTGTCCGGGGCGTGGGTGCCGGTGTGGATGTGGGTGAGATGGCGGCCCTCGAGTTCGCGGTAGCGCGCTACGCCCGCATTGGTGACACCGCCGTCGAGCGCGGCCTCCACCTCCAGGGCGACGGCGCCTCCCTCGGCCGTGAACTCGCTGCGCAGGGCGGCGAGATGGGGGTCGGCCATGTGCACCAGGCGCTGCTGGCGCACCGACAGTGTGCGTCGGCCGTCGAGCGCGTATCGGGTGTGGCGCTCCAGCAGTCCGTCGGACAGGCGCAGGACCTGGCGGTGCTCGAGCACGGTACCCGTGTCCGGGGTGAGCCACCGCTGTCCGGCGAGGCGGAAGCGCAGCGGCAGCCAGTTCGGGAGGTTGACCAGGTCCTCGTTCTCGACCCGGCGCCCCGCCCGGTGCGAGGTGAGCCGGTTGTAGCAGCCCGCCACATACGTGCCCGGGTAGTGCACCCGGTCCGCGGAGCACTCGGGGAAGGCCCCACGGGTGGCGAAGTAGCCGTTGCCCAGCGTGCACAGGGACTCCCTCAGCCGCTCGTCCTGGGGATCGTAGCCCTCGTACTGCCAGGTCCAGCCCGTCACTGCGGCGTTCCTCCCAGGTGGGGCATCCGGCGTCGGGACGACGGCGTGGGCACCGTTGCGGCACCAGTCTCGCCCGGCGGCCGGTCCCGGTGCGCGGCCCACGCCGACGACGCCGGCGAAAGGCGCGCCCGGCACCGCGGCCGCGGGGAGCGTGGAATCACTCGTGCTGCGGCACGATCGCGACCGGGCACTCCGCGTGGTGCAGCAGCGTATGGCCCACCCGGCCGAGCTGGAGGCCGAGGTGGCCCTTCCTGCGCCGCGCGCCGATGATCACGAGATCGGCCGCCGCGGAGCGCTTCAGCAGCACCGTGCGGGCCGCCCCCTCGGCCGTGGCGGGCCGCACCCGGACGACCGGGTGGGCGGCCGCCTGGCCGCGCAGCAGGGCGTCGAGCAGCAGGGACGCCCGCTGCTCGTGGAGACGTAGCGGTACCCCGGCGGGCGCGGAATGGTCGGTGCTCTCGTGCGCCGGCCGGCGCCAGGCCCGTACGACATCGAGGACGCAGTCGCGGGCCTCGGCCTCGCGGAACGCGAACCGCACCGCCTCGGCCGTCGAGGCGGGGTCCCCGGCCCCGAGCAGGATCCGTTCGTGCGCACCGGCCAGCCCGGCCCGGTCGCCGCGGACGACGATCACGGGACAGTGAGCCCGCGCGGCCACGGACAGGCCGACCGAGCCGAGGAGCAACCCCTTCAGTCCGCCGCGGCCACGGGATCCGGTGACCAGGGCCGCCGCGCTGTGGCTCTCGTGCAGGAGCGCGGACACCGCGTCCTCGGGCAGGACGTCCGTGGAGACCCTCACCGCGGGATCGCGCCGCCGGGCACGGTCGGCCGCCGCCTCGACCACGTCGCCCACCTTCGCCTCCTCGGACCGCTGCTCGGAGTCGCCCGACGGTGACCCGCCTTCGTAGCGTTCCCACAAGGAGGCGTACACCAGCCGCAGCGGCAGCCCGTGCCGCGCCGCCTCGTCCACGGCCCAGTCGACCGCGGTGAGACTGGGCTCCGATCCGTCGACGCCCACGACCAGGGGCAGTTCCATCCTTTCCACCGCCTTCCGCCGGGCTGCGGCGGTGCGCAGCACGGAGCGTCTCCTATCACCATCGCACCAAGGACCGGTTCGGCATCAGGGCCCACGCGGTCTTCTTCGGGGACGTAGGGCCCTGCCGCCCAGCCCTGGCGGTTCCGCCGCTCGCGTGGTGTCCTGAAGGAGACGGGAAGGGCCCGGAAAAGACGCGGAGCAGCGGCTCCCGGCCGTGCACCACGCAATCAGGATCCGCGAGAAGCGGATGGGGTCCTTCCCGCCTCGTCATGGCGTGCCGGTGGAGCCGCCGGACGGCCCGGACGGCCGGGGTCGGGCCGGGCGACGAGCGCGGACGCGCGCCCCGTGAGGAGCACACGCCCCCGTCCGGACCGCGCGGCAGACGTCCTCGGGGTCGTTCGGCCCCGCGCCGGGGCCGAACGACCCCCCGCCGGGACCGGGCGGCCCGTGGCGCGGTACGCGGTGCACGACCACGCTGAAGACAGGAATTCCACGGTCTGCCGCAGGGCGCGGGAGGAGGCCGCCGCGCCCCGCGAAGGACTCGCGCACCGGCCCCCGGCGACCGGATTGAAAGGACAGGGAGCGATGACCTCTGCCACCACCATGACCGCGGCCCTCCCGGCCGAGCACCGCGAACGCCTGATGCAGCTCGCCCGCCAGGTCTCCTTCCCGGAGGGAACCCGTCTGTTCGAGGAGGGCCGGCACGCCGACCGGTTCTGGATCGTCCGGACCGGCACCGTGGCGCTGGACCTTCATGTGCCCGGCCGCCGGGCCCCCGTCATCGAGTCGCTCGGCCACGGTGAACTGGTCGGCTGGTCCTGGCACTTCACCCCCCATGTGTGGCAGCTGGGCGCCGAGGCCATGACCCCGGTGCGGGCCTACGAGTTCGACGCGGTGACCGTGCGGTCCATGTGCGACGCGGACCCCGAGTTCGGCCGCGCCATCGCCGTCTGGGTCGGCCGTGTGCTCGCCCACCGGCTGCACGCGGCCCGCACCCGGCTGCTGGACCTCTACGCCCCGTACGGCAGCGGAGAGCACTGAGGAGGACACCGTGACCGGCAGTCCGCAGCGGGTCGATGACGTGATGACCCGCGCCGTCGTCGCCGTCGGCCGTGACGCCCCGTTCAAGGACATCGTCGACCTCATGGACCGGTGGAACGTCAGCGCCCTGCCCGTGCTGGAGGGCGAGGGCCGCGTGGTCGGTGTCGTCTCCGAGGCCGATCTGCTCCCCAAGGAGGCGGTGCGGGAGCGCGACCCGGACCGGTACGCCCAAGCGCACCGGCTGTCCGAGGCGGCCAAGGCGGACGCGGTGTCGGCGGGCGAGCTGATGTCCTCGCCTGCGATCACCGTCCACCCGGACAGCAGTCTCGCCCAGGCCGCCCGGATCATGGCCCAGCGCAGGATCAAGCGGCTTCCCGTCGTCAACGACGAGGGCATGCTCGAAGGCGTCGTCAGCCGGGCGGACCTCCTCAAGGTGTTTCTGCGGCCGGACGACGACATCGCCGACGAGGTGCGGCGCGACGTCGTCGACGTCCTGTTCCCGGCCCCGGTCGAGCCCATCCACGTCATGGTGACCGAGGGCGTCGTCACGCTCACCGGCACGGTCCGGGACACCCTCCTGATCCCGGTGGCGGTGCGCCTGGCCCATGCCGTCGAGGGCGTGGTCGACGTGGACTGCCATCTGTCCGGGACCGACCGGGAGTGACGCGGCCCGCCTGCGCTCAGCGGTCCGCTCGGGCCGGCCGGTCGTGTCAGCCGGTCATCCTGCGCCACTGCGGGCCGATCCACTCCCACTCCCGGTCCCATGCCTCCAGGCGCCGGCGGTCCAGGCGCCCGCGCAGCAGCCGTCCGCAGACCAGCACCCCGGCCGCGGCGCTCATCCCGGCCAGCGTCCCCACGACCCGGGCCTGCACGCGCGCCTGATCCTCGGTCGCGGGCAGGGAGACCAGCTCGCCCGACGGGTCCGTCCACACGGTGACCGCGGTGCCCGCCCTGGTGCCGGGCTCGACCTTGACCAGACCCGTGTGCGGCGAACCGGAGGCGCTCCAGCGCGCCTTCGCCCACATGCCGCCGTCGCCGTACCGGGACAGCGCCCCCGGCGTCCGGTCCGCGTCCTGCGTCAGGACGGCCCGGGCCGCGTGGGAACGGGCGCGATGCGCGGCGAGTGCCTGGTCCACGACTCCCGCCGCCGCCCGGCCCCCGAGCACGCCGGCCAGGAGCACGAACGCCCAGATGGCGAGGACCAGCCACGCTTCCAGCCGGTCGCTGCGGCGCCGCAGCGGATTGCGCCGCCATCGCCACAGCCAGGCGCCCGTCCCCCACGTCCCCCTGATACGTCCTGTCGCTGCCATCGGCCGTCACCTTCTTGCCGCGTGCCACGCAACCGTCTTCTCCGTACCCCGAAACCGCCTCGCGCGTGAGCCGCGACCATGAGACGCCCCTGGACGTCACGGGCCGGTGTTGTCACGGGATGCTTCCGGCGCCCCGGGCCCCGTGCCCGTGCATCACGTCGTCCCCGGGCAGATCGGGGTCGAGATCCGGGCGGCGGGGCGGACCCGCGAGCGCGCAGTCCACGTCCACCACGCCCTCGACGCCCCGCACCAGGCGCGACACCACGGGCACGAGCGAGGTGTCCGGGATGCGCCCGGTGAGCCTCACGACCCCGTTGCACACCTCCACACGGACCGGCTCGGGCGGGGCAGGGAACAGGTGGGCGACGATCTCGTCGCGGACCTCCTCGGCGATGTCGGCGTCCTCCCGCAGGAACACCTTGAGCAGGTCGGAGCGGCTGACGATGCCGAGCAGCGCGCCATCCTCGCTGACGACGGGGAGCCGTTTGACCCCGGACCGGGCCATCGTCCGGGCTGCCTGGCCGAGTGTCGCGGTGGCGGCGACGGTGACGGGCGGGGCGGTCATCAGCTCCTGGGCGGTCACCGCACCGGCCTTGACCAGGTCGGACAGCCGCTCCAGACGGGACTGCCGGTCATGGTCGCTGTCGCGGTACTCCTCCTTGCGCAGCAGGTCCGCCTCGGAGACGACGCCGACGACCCTGTTCTCCTCCTCCACCACGGGCAGGGCGCTGACGTTCCACCGGCGCATGGCCTTGACGATGTCCTTGAACGTCGCCGCGCGGTCCAGCGCGACGACCCTGCGGGTCATGACGTCGCTCACGAGGCGCGGGGTGCCGTGCATGGTGTCCTCCGGTGGTGTCGAGGCGGGGACAGGGTGACCCACCGCACCCGGGTCATACGGTGATGCGCCGCCCGGTGATGCTGAGGGTCTCGATCCGGATCCAGAGGTCCCGTTGCCCGCCCGCCCACGGCTCGCTGGACGCCTGCTCCTCCAGCCGTCGTACGGAGTCGGGATCCGTCACCGTGCTGGCGTGCCCGCGCACCAGGACGCTCCAGCCCTGGCTGAACGCGGCGTCGATGCGGTCCACCTCGAAGGCCACCTGGGTGCCGGACGCCTGGGACGGCACGGTGCCCGGGGCCGTTCTGAAGACGACGGCGCCGTCGATGACGCCGTAGTTCACGGGGACGATCTCCGGGCCCGAGACGGTCGGCACCGCCAGGCGTCCCACACCGTGCGACGAGAGCAGGTCACGGCACTCCTGGATGGCCATCTCGGCGAACTTCGGGTGCCCCGTGGCCTGTCCCAGGCCGGGTGGCAGCTCGACGTCGCCGCCGGTCAGCTCGAGCACCGTGGTCTCGAGCGCTCCGGCCAGCCTGAGCAGCGTGCTCACGCCCGGTGCGGCGGTGGGCTGCTCCTCCAGGTACTGCAGATAGCTGGGGGCCATGCCCGCCCGGGCGGCCGCTTCGCACCGGGACAGACCGAGTTCCTCTCGCCGCAGCGCGAGCCTGCGCCCTAGAGCGCCCGCGGGATGGCCTTCCGTTGTGTTCAACGATCCCTGTACGGCCATGGCCCGTCACTCCTTCTCCTCACGCCGCTCGTACGGCGACGACTTCGTGCTGCTGCCCGCCGAGTACCACCTTGAGTGCGCCGGTGTCGGCGCCCCGGCCGAAGACGTCGTAGGCCTCCTCCATGTGGTCCAGCGGGAAGGTGTGGGTGATCAGGGAGGAGGTGGGCAGCCGGCCGGCGGCCGCCATCCGCAGCAGCGTGGGCGTGGAGTAGGTATCGACCAGACCGGTGGTGAGGGTGATGTCCTTGCTCCAGAGTTCCTCGAGGTGCAGGGTCACGGGCCTGCCGTGGACGCCGATGTTGGCCACGTGTCCGCCGGGGCGCACCATGCGTGTGCACAGCTCGAAGCTTTCCGGCGCGCCGACCGCCTCGATGACCACGTCGGCGCCGAGCCCGTCGGTGAGGTCCGCGATCAGCTGCTCGGGGGCTTGGCCGGCGTCGGCCAGGGCGTCGGCGCCGAGCTGCTTCGCGGCGTCCAGCCGAGTCGCGGCCACGTCCACGGCGACGATGCGCTCGGGGGCGAACAGTCGGGCCGTGGCGATCGCCGCGAGCCCGATGGGCCCGGCTCCGACGACGGCGACGGTGTCCCCGGGGCGTACACGCCCGTTGAGCACCCCCACCTCGTAGGCGGTGGGGAAGATGTCCGCGAGGAGCACCGCGTCCTTGCTGTCCACGGTGCCGGGCAGCGCGTGGAGGGACAGGTCCGCGTAGGGGACCCGGACGTATTCGGCCTGGGTGCCGTCGATCAGGTGGCCGAGGATCCAGCCCCCGCCGCCGCGGCACTGGCCGTACGTCCTCTCCCAGCAGTAGCCGCACCTCCCGCAGGCGGTGATGCAGGAGACCAGGACGCGGTCGCCGGGCCCCACGGTGTGCACATCGTTGGCGGTCTCGACGACCTCGCCGACCGCCTCGTGGCCCAGCACGGTACCGGGGCGCGTCTCGGGCACGTCGCCCTTGAGGATGTGCAGGTCCGTCCCGCAGATGGTGACGGTGTCGACGCGCACGATCGCGTCGGTGGGGTCCTTGATGTCGGGATCCGGGACCTCCTCCCAGGCGGCCTGTCCGGTGCCGTGGAAGACGAAGCCCTTCATGGCGATCCTCCCTTCCTGTTCCCCGGGCCGGCCTCGGTCCGGGGACTCTCGGAAGACGTGGGGCCGGACATCCGGCAGGATGCGGACATTGCCCTTCTCTACAGCTTGTCCTATCCTCCCGCGATTCGCTCGGGCCGGACGGCCCCGATCGCGGGGATCTCGGTGCGTCTCCCCCCGGTGACACCGCGTCCTTCCCTTTCGGCCCCGGTCGATCGGGACCGAACGGCCCTATCGGGGGCCGGCTCCTTCCGCTTGGCTCGTGGCATGTACGAAGTGCAGTCCGGGTCGTCCTCGGAGGACCCCGGACACACGGGCGGCAAAACGGCCGTCGTGCGGCTGCACGGCGAGATCGACCTCCTCGCGGTGCAGGCCCTCGGCCCCCGGTTGGACGCGCTGACCTCCGGGCCGCGGCCCGATCTCGTACTCGATCTGCGCCCGGTCTCCTTCCTCGACTGTTCCGGGCTGGGCCTGCTGTGCCGGGTGCGCAACCGCGTCCTCGCGCGGGGCGGCCGGCTGCGGCTCGTCGTCGACGGCACCCGGGTGCTGCGGGTGCTGCGCCACGCCCGGCTGGCCGGCGCCTTCGACATACACCCCGGCGTCCCGGAGGACGTCTTCCCCGCCTCCGGCCCGGACAGCGCCGCCGCGGCGGGCTGATCCCGGGTGCGCGGTCCTCCAGACCGAAGCCTCCTCGGCCACCCGCGGCGAAGAACTCCTCGGCTGCCCCGTAGAACTCCTCGCCCCGGCCGCTTCCGCGCCCCACCCCACCGAACACCGCAACGCCTACGCTCACAACCGGCAGGTCCGCCCCGTGGGCGCCGGACTCGGCCGGCACGGACCGCGCAAGGACGGACACCGGCCTCGCCTTCGGGATCAGCGGCCGCAGCCGCCATCTGCCGCAGCCGCGTGCGGCGGCCGAGGACGAGGAGCCCGGACGCGGCCTCGCCGACGGCTGGGGCGTCCGCCCACGGGCGAGGGGAAGACGACCTGGTTCGGTCTCACGGTGTGACGCCGACGGCGGTTCAGCCTCACGGTGTGACGCCGGCCCCGTGGAGCCCGGCGCCATGCCGCCGGCCGTCTTCCCCTCTGGGTCGTCAGGACGCCCACGTCCAGTCGGCGACCTCGGGCAGATCGGTGCCGTGCTCGCGGATCCAGGCGTCGTGGCGGGTGCGGACGTCGGCCATCTGCTGGCGTACGGCGGCGGCGCGGACCGCGAGCCCGGGGACGCGGTCGATGACGTCCATGACCAGCCGGTAGCGGTCGAGGTCGTTGCGGACCACCATGTCGAACGGGGTGGTCGTGGTGCCGGCCTCCTTGTAGCCGCGCACATGCAGATGGCGGTGGCCGTTGCGGCGGTAGGCTAGGCGGTGGATCAGCCACGGGTAGCCGTGGTACGCGAAGATGACCGGCTTGTCGGCGGTGAAGAGGCCGTCGTACTCGAAGTCCGTCATCCCGTGAGGGTGTTCCTCGTGCGGCAGCAGCCGGGTCATGTCGACCACATTGACCACTCGGACCGCGAGCTGGGGCAGATGGCGGCGCAGCAACTGGGCGGCGGCCAGCACCTCTTGGGTGGGCACGTCGCCCGCGCAGGCGAGGACCACGTCCGGCTCGCCGCCGTTCTCGGTGCCCGCCCACTCCCAGATGCCGGCGCCGCGGGCGCAGTGGACGCGGGCCTGGTCCATGGAGAGCCAGTCGAAGCAGGGCTGCTTGCCCGCCACGATGACATTGACGTAGTCGCGGCTGCGCAGGGCGTGGTCCGCGACCGACAGCAGGGTGTTGGCGTCCGGGGGCAGATAGACGCGGACGACCTCGGGGCTCTTGTTGAGGACGTGGTCGACGAAGCCGGGGTCCTGGTGGGAGAAGCCGTTGTGGTCCTGGCGCCACACATGGGAGGTGAGCAGGTAGTTGAGGGAGGCGACGGGGGCGCGCCAGGTCAGCCGCCTCGATGTCCTCAGCCACTTGATGTGCTGGTTGACCATGGAGTCGACGATGTGCACGAAGGCCTCGTAACAGGAGAACAGCCCGTGCCGGCCGGTGAGGAGGTAGCCCTCCAGCCAGCCCTGGCAGAGGTGTTCGGAGAGGATCTCCATCACCCGGCCGTGCCGGTCCAGGTGTTCGTCCACCGGGAGTATCCGGGCCTGCCAGGCCTTGCCGCTGGCACCGAACACGGCCTCCAGCCGGTTGGAGGCGGTCTCGTCGGGGCCGACCAGGCGGAAGTCCCGCCGGGCGGTGGTGTCCTTCATGATCCGTTCGAGCAGTCCGCCGAGGACCCGGGTGGGCTCGTGCAGGCTCATGCCCGGCTTGTCCACGGGCACCGCGAAGCCGTCCAGACCGGGGATGGGCAGCTCGCGGACGAGCAGCCCGCCGTTGGCGTACGGGGTGGCGCCCAGCCGGCGGTCGCCCGAGGGCACACAGGCCAGGACGTCGGCGCTGGGGCGGCCGTCGGCGTCGAACAGCTCCTCGGGCCGGTACGACTTCAGCCACGCCTCCAGTTGCCGGAGGTGCTCGGGGTTCTCCCGGACACCGGCGAGCGGCACCTGGTGGGCCCTCCAGGTGCCCTCGACCGGCACGCCGTCCACCTCCGCCGGTCCGGTCCAGCCCTTGGGGGTGCGCAGCACGACCATCGGCCAGTGCGGGCGCTCGGGCACTCCCTCCTCGCGGGCGGTGCGCTGGAGCAGGGCGATGCGGTCCAGGGCCTCGTCGAAGGCCGCGGCGAGGGTGCGGTGGACCTGGCGGGGGTCGTCGCCGGCGACGTGGATCGGCTCGTGGCCGTATCCCCGCAGCAGCGCGTCGAGTTCGGGCTCCGGGAGCCGGGACAGCACGGTCGGGTTGGCGATCTTGTATCCGTTGAGGTGCAGGATCGGCAGCACCGCGCCGTCGTGCACCGGGTCGAGGAACTTGTTGGAGTGCCAGGAGGCCGCCAGCGGTCCGGTCTCCGCCTCGCCGTCGCCGATCACACAGGCCACCAGCAGATCCGGGTGGTCGAACGCGGCTCCGTAGGCGTGGGCGAGAGAGTAGCCCAGTTCGCCGCCCTCATGGATCGAGCCCGGCACCTCCGGCGCGACATGGCTCGGCACGCCACCGGGGAACGAGAACTGGCGGAACAGCTTCGCCATCCCCTGCGCGTCCCGGGTCACATCCGGGTAGGTCTCGCTGTAGCTGCCCTCCAGCCAGGAGTTGGCGAGCACGGACGGACCGCCGTGCCCGGGCCCCCAGATGCACAGGGCGTCGAGGCCGCGCGCCGAGATGACCCGGTTGAGGTGGGTGTACACGAGGTTGAGCCCGGGCGAGGTGCCCCAGTGGCCGAGGAGCCGTGGCTTGATGTGCGCGGGGCGCAGGGGCTCGGTCAGCAGCGGGTTGGACATCAGGTAGATCTGGCCCGCGGCAAGGTAGTTGGCGGCTCGCCAGTGGGCGTCCAGGGTGCGCAGTTCCTCGTCGGTCAGCGTGGTGCCGGTCTGCTGGTCGGCCTGGGGCATCGGTGACTCCACAAGTCGTCAGGGGGGTGCTCGGCGAGCGGACGGAGCGGCGTGGTCGCCGATGCGCCCGGAGGTGGTCAGTCGTGGGGGACGACGGCGACGGGGGCGGTGGCGTGGTGCAGGACGGCGTGGGTGACGGAGCCGATATGGGTGCCGAGCGGCCTTCGGCGGATCCGCCGGCCCACCACCACGAGCGACGCCTCCCGAGAGGCATCGGACAGCAGACCGGCGGCGGTACCCATCCGGGACCGCTCGACCACCTCGACCGCCGGATACTTCTGCCGCCAGGCACCCAGCGCCTCGCTCAGGGCGACGGCCCGGTCCCTCGCGTACTCGTCGTACGGGTCGACCCCGGCGGCCATGGCGTCGACGGAGGTGAACGGCATGTCCCAGCCGTGCACGACGTGCAGTGCGGCGGCGCGATGCGCTGCCTCCTCGAAGGCGAACCCGATCAGCGACGCGTCCGGGCCGCGGACGTCGAGACCGAGGACCACGGGGCGGAACGGGGCGGCCGCGGACGGGATCCCCACGGGATCCATCTCGTGTTCGTCGGCCGACTGCTCCCCGGCCCGGACCAGGACCACCGGCCGTACGGCGTGGGCCACGACGGCGAGCGACACCGAGCCGACCAGGAATCCGCCGACGCCGCCCAGTGCGCGCGAGCCCAGGACGAGCAGCTCGGCGTCCTCGGCCGCCCGCAGCAACACCTCGGTGGGCCGTCCGACGTGGTGTTCGGCGGTCACCGCGACGCCGGGGTGCCGCAGGCGCAGCCCGTCGGCGGCCTCGCGGGGGATCGTCCCGGTCCAGTGCTGCTGTGTCTCGGCGCCGAGCAGCGGGGCCTCCATCAGAGGATCGGGGGCCGGCTCCCGGACGTGGACCAGTGAGAGCGGCAGTCCGCGCAGCTTCGCCTCGCGGGCGGCCCACTCGGCGGCGGCCCGGCTCTCGGACGAGCCGTCGAGGCCGACGATGACGGGGCGGGGCATGATCTCCACCTCCTGAATCGTGGATCCGGGGGCTTTCCGGCTCCGCTGCCAGCGTCGTGCCGCGGAGGCCGTGCGGTGCAGGGGCCGCAAGTCCCCGGCAGGGGCCGACCGGCCCCTGGGGGGCCGGTCGGCGAACTTGGCCGAGTACCCCAGGCACCCGCTTCCGAACCGGTCGCCGGCCGTCCGGCGACCCGCCCGCGAGCCCGTTCAGGTGTGCGGGACGACCGCGACGGGACAGTCGGCGTGGTGGAGCACCGCATGGGTGACGGCGCCGATGAGCGGACCGAGACGGCGGGTGTCCCGCGTCCGGCGCCCCACGACGAGGAGGGAGGCGCACGCCGAGGCATGTACGAGTTCGGCGGCGGGCCGCCCCTCGGTGACGGTCTCGGTGACCCGGACCCGGGGAAACTTCTCGCACCAGGGGCGGAGGGCCGCCACCACGAGGTGTTCCCGCTCGGCGACGGGTTCCCCGGCGCGTGCCGTGTCCGACCGCCCGTAGGCGCCGTAGGCCGACACGGCGCCTAGGGCGTGGATCACGCGCAGCCCGGCGCCACGGCGGCGGGCGGACTCGAAGGCGAACCCGATCAGCTCGTCGCCGGGGTGCTCGGTGTCCAGTCCGAGGACGACATCGCGGTAGGGGGTCTCCGGTATCTCGTCGGGCGAGACGCCGTCCAGGGCTGGCAGGTGCTCATGGGCGGAGGCCTCACCGGCGCGGACGAGCACCACGGGCCGTGGCGACCGGGCGACGACATGCTGGGACACCGAACCGAGCACGAAGCCCGCGATCCGGCCGAGGCCACGGGATCCGAGCACCACTACCTCCGACTCCTCGGCGGCCGCGAGCAGGACGGTCACCGGGGAGTCGGGCAGCAGTACGTCCTCCACGCGCAGGCCGGGGTGTGCGGCCCGCACGCTGGCGACCGACCGCCGCAGGGCACGCTCGGCGGCGCGGAGCCGGCCGGTGTCGACGGGGACGGAGGACCCCGGCCCCGGCTGTCCGTGCCAGGCGTGCACCAGGCGGAGCCCGGCGCCGCGGCGCAGCGCCTCCCGGGCGGCCCAGTGGGCGGCGGCGAGGCTCTCGGCCGATTCGTCGACTCCCGCGGTGACATGCTGAGCCATGGTGCGCACCTCCAGCGCCTCCGGCGTGCGGGCCGTGGTGCCCTCCGGGTCGAGCCTCGCCCGGGTGCGGGTGGCGTGCGCAGAGGCCGCTCGGACCTGCCCGCGGGCCGGGCGGTCCCGGGACCGGGGCGGGGACACGGACTCACGCTGCTCGCCCGACGACCAGCATGCTCCGCGCGCTGCCCGCCGACCACCGGGAGAAACCGCGGCGGACCGCCCACGAGGCCGTCACCGGGGTCCGGGAGCAGTGGGCCGGTCGGCCCTAGTGCTTCCGGCCCCCGTGGGCGAAGATCGTGGTCGCGGGCGTCCGCAGCCCGTCCCTGGCACGGAGAACGAGAGGTCCCGATGGCCGAGGCACGCACCTTCACCGAGGAGCACCCCATCCGGGTCTTTCTGCTGGACGACCACGAGGTCGTCCGACGCGGCCTGGCCGACCTGCTGGATGCCGAACCCGACATCTCGGTGGTCGGGGACGCCGACACGGTCGAGCACGCGCTCTCCCGCGCCCCGGCGCTACGGCCGCATGTCGCCGTCCTCGATGTGCGTCTGCCGGACGGCGACGGCATCGGCGTCTGCCGCGAGTTGCGCAGCCGGATGCCGGAGCTGGCCTGTCTGATGCTGACCTCCTTCGACGACGAGGACGCGCTGCTCGACGCGATCATGGCCGGGGCCTCGGGGTATGTGCTCAAGCAGATCAAGGGATCCGACCTGGTCTCGGCGGTGCGCACCGTCGCCTCCGGGCAGTCGATGCTCGATCCCGCGACCACGGCACGGCTGATGCGCTCGCTGCGCGCCGACCCCGCCGAGCAGCCGCCCGTAGCCTCCGAACTGGCGAGCCTGTCGCCGCGTGAGCTGGACATCCTCGCGCTGATCGGTGACGGGCTCACCAACAGGGAGATCGGCAAGAAGCTCTATCTGTCGGAGAAGACGGTCAAGAACCACATCTCCCGGCTGCTCGCCAAGCTGGGAGTGCAGCGCCGGGTCCAGGCCGCGGTGCTCGCCTCCCATCTCACGCCGCCGGAGTCCGGGAACGGCCCCGCCCGGTGAGCCGGAGGCCCCGGCACCGCCCGGTGAGGTGACCGCCGGGCCCGCCGGGCCGTCAGTCCCGCGGTGGCCGTGCCGGGACGGTCCACACCAGCCGTGTCCCGCCGCCCTCGTGGCGTTCGCCGACCGTGAGCGTGCCGCCCAGGGCGACGGCCCGTTCCTCCAGGTTCCGCAACCCGCTGCGGCGAGCGTCCCGCGGGACCCCGCAGCCGTCGTCGGTCACCGTGAGCGTCAACTCGCCCGCCGTGAGCCGCAGGTGCACATCCACGGCGCCCGCCCCGGAGTGCCGGGCCGCGTTGCTCAGGGCCTCGCCGAGGACGGCGATCACATGGTCGGCCGTGTCGTCGGGGACGTCGGTGTCCACGAGGCCCTCGATCCGCAGCGCGGGGGTGAAGCCGAGGGGGGCGGCCGACGCCGTCACCGTCGTCGATACCCGGGCGCGCAGACCGGTCTGCTCCTTGGCCTGGCCGCCATGGGTGCGCAGCCCGAAGATGGTCGACCGGATGATCTTGATGGTCTCGTCCAGGTCGTCGACGGTCCGGGACAGCCGTTCGGCGGCCTCGGGGTGGTCGACGAAGCGCTGGGTGCTCTGCAGTGTCATCCCGGCCGCGAACAGCCGCTGGATGGCCAGGTCGTGCAGGTCGCGGGCGATACGGTCGCGGTCCTGGAGCAGCGCGATCTGCTCGGCGTCCCGGCGGCGCTCGGCCAGCTCCAGCGCGAGCGCGGCCTGCCCCGCGAACCCGAGCAGGGGACCGGCGTCGGTGTCCGTGAACGGGGTACGGCCTGCCATGCGTCCGAGCATCAGCACCCCTAGAGACTTGCCGCTGGCCACCAGGGGCACGCCGAGCACGGGCCCGAGTCCGGTCCACAGGTCCGAGTCCCGGCTGATCCGGACGTCCTTCTGGATGTCGGCGCTGACGACCGGCTCCGCCGTGCTCAACGCGGCCTCCACGAACCCGTCCTGCCCGGACACCACGAGGCCCCGGCGGCGCTCCGCCTGCGAACCGACCGCGAGCAGCGGCCGCAGCACGGTCTCCCCGGAGACCCGCTCGGCGATCATGCCCACGTCGGCGGAGACGATCCCCAGCGCCTGCTCGACGATCATCTCCAGGACCTCCGGGCCCGGGGCACCGGACAGCAGGGCACTGGTGACCTGGGCGCTCGCCCTGAGCCAGCGTTCGCGCAGCCGCGTCTGCTCGTACAACCGGGCGTTGTCGACGGCGACACCGGCGGCCACCGCCAGCGTGGACAGCACCGCCTCGTCCTCGGCGTCGAACTCCGCGGCGCCGCGCTTCTCGGTCAGATAGAGGTTCCCGAAGACCCGGTCGCGCACCCGGATGGGCGCACCGAGGAAGGAGTGCATCGGGGGATGGTGGGGCGGGAAGCCGTAGGAGGCCGGGTGCTCCGAGATCTCGGCGAGGCGCAGCGGCTCGGGATGCCGGATCAGCTCTCCGAGGATGCCGTGCCCGCTGGGCAGCGCTCCGATCTCCGCCCGCTGCTCCTCGCTGACGCCGACGGTGTGGAACTCCGAGAGCATGCGGTCGTCACCGATCACGCCCAGCGCGCCGTACTCGGCGTCCACGAGGACCACGGCCGCCTCGACGATGCTCCGCAGCACCTGGGGCAGGTCCAGTTCCCGTCCGACGGAGAGGACGGCCTCCAGGAGGCGGTGCACCCGGTCCTGGGCGCCACGCGCCGCGTCGATGCGGGCCTGGAGCTCGTCCAGCAGCTCGTCCAGCCGCAGTTTGGGCAGGTGCTGATCCGACCGCCTCGGCCCTTCGCCGCTCATCATTGCCTCCGACCGCGCGTCACGCAGAAAAGGTGCGGACCGCCAGCGCCCCCTTAGGCCCTCACGATACTGGCTGAGGGCCTGACCGAGCAGCGCCACTGACGCAAAGTGACACCTTGGCCAGGCACCTTCACCCAGGGAACCGTCGCCGCCGGGCGGGCGCGTTGCACCCGATCACCGCCCGTTATGCACCTTAATGTGCTAGTGAGATGACCACATGGGCTGTGGAGATCACCACGGCCGGGACACGGGAGACGCGGTGGCGCATACGGGCGGTCCGGCGAACAGGCCGGGGCGAGGGCGCAGGACGGGTGCCGTCGTGCTGGGCAGCCGGCCGTCGCAGTCCGTACGCGTGCGGCGCACCCCGGCCGCATCCGTCACGGCGGCCGAGCGCACGGTCCCCTGGCTGCGCGTCACCGCCGCCTACGCCTGGCGTCTGATCCTCGTCGGGATCGTCGTCTACGGCGTCTTCACCATCCTGGGACGCTTCCAGCTCATCGCCGTGGCTCTGTTCCTGGCACTCGTCATCACCTCGGTGCTGCGGCCTCTCACCGACCTGCTGAGCCGTTGGCTCCCGCGTTCCCTGACCGTCGCCGTCTGCCTCGTCGGCAGCATCCTCGTCCTCTTCTCCGTTCTCGCCCTGGTGGGCGACGCGGTGGCGGGCGAGTCGGCGAAGCTGGCCGACGAGTTCCGCGGCGGCATCCGGCAGATCGAACGCTTTCTGGAACGGCCGCCGTTCCGGCTCAGCCCCCGCAAGCTCTCCGATCTCCAGCAGCAGATCGTCTCCTATCTGTCCTCCCACCGGGCCATGCTGCTGAACAACGCCGTCAGCGGCCTCGGCAGGATCGTGGAACTGGTCACCGGAGGCGCGCTCGCGCTCTTCTCCTCGGTTTTCTTCCTCCACTCCGGCGAGCGGCTGTGGCGCTGGACGCGTGAGCAGTTGGTGCCCCGGACGGCGCGAGGGGCGTGGGACCGGGCGGGGCACGCGGCCTGGCACACGTTCGCCGGGTACACCCGGGGCATCATCATCGTCGCCGCCACCAACGCCGCGCTCGTCGGCGTCGCCCTGTTCCTGCTGCGGGTGCCGCTGGCGCTTCCGCTCACCCTGCTGGAGTTCTTCGCCACCTTCGTGCCGCTGGTCGGCTCGCCGGTCGCGCTCGCCGTGGCCACGGTGGTCGCCCTGGCGGGCCGCGGCCCGCTCACGGCCGCGGCCGTGCTGCTGCTGATCGTCGTCATCGGCCAGATCGAGGGACATGTGCTGCACCCCCTCGTGATGAGCTGGGCCGTCCGTCTGCATCCGCTCGTCGTCGCCGTGTCCGTCATCGGGGGCAGCATCGTCGCGGGCGTCATCGGGGCCGTCGTCGCCGTCCCGTTCATCTCCGTCGTCTGGGCGGTGCTCAAGGCGCTGCGGCCCGCACCCTCGTAGCGCCCGGGAGCCCCTGCGCGGGGGCGGCCACCACCGTGCTGTGCCACGCTGGCCGGGAGGAGGCGAGGGGCATCGGCCGACACCACGGGAGGCGATGTGGGCCCCGACGAGCCGAGCAGGGCGGAACAGGGAGAGCACCAGCACCAGCACCGAAGCCGGGAACGCGAACACATGTGCGGCCTGAGGCGCAGGCACTTCCTCGGAGTGTGCGCCGGCCTCGGACTCGCCTCGGCCGCCGCCCGCGATCCGGCTCCTTCCGCGCACCGGAGCCCCCAGAGGACGGCTTCCCACCGACCCGAGGCCGAACGGGACCGCCCGGGGACCGCCGACTGGCGTGTGCGCTCGGCGGGTCCCGCCCCCGCTGTCGCCGGTTACGCCGACCGGGTGAGTGTGACGCCGGGCGAGGAGTGCGGTCTGTATGTGTCGACGACCGCGTCGTCCTTCCGTGTCTCGGCCTTCCGCATCGGCTGGTACGGCGGGGCCGGCGCCCGGCTCGTCTGGGCCTCCGAACGCGTACCGGGGCGTGTGCAGGCCGGCCCCCGTCTGCTGTCCGGCACCCGCACGGTCCGCGCGGACTGGCAGCGCACCCTGACGGTCGGCACCGAGGACTGGCCGGAGGGCGCGTACCTGCTGCGGCTGGAGGCGGACAACGGTCACCAGCGCCATGTCCCGCTGATCGTGCGCTCCATCGGGGGCGCGGGCCGGACCGTGCTGGTGCACGCCCCCACCACCTGGCAGGCGTACAACCGGTGGGGCGGCCACAGTCTCTACGAGGGACCCTCCGGCGCGTACGCCACCCGGTCACTGGCCGTCAGCTTCGACCGGCCCTACGACTCCGACGGCGCAGAGAAGTTCCTGGTGTACGAGCGCGCGGCGGTGGTCCTGGCCGAACGCCTCGGCATCCCCCTCGCCTACACCACGGGCCCGGACGTGCACCGCGACCCGGGGGTGCTGAGCGGCGCGGCCGCCGTCGTCAGTCTCGGGCACGACGAGTACTGGACCCCCGAGCAGCGCCGGCACATCACCGAGGCCCGGGACGCCGGCACCAATGTCGTCTTCCTCGGCGCCAACACCTGCTTCCGCCGGGTCCGCCTCGAACAGGGTGAGGCACGGCCCGGACGCACGGTGGTCTGCTACAAGACCGACGTCCGCGCCGACCCCTGCTACAGCTCCCGTCCCGCCCTGGCGACGACGGACTTCCGCCAGGCTCCGTCGCCCGACCCCGAGTCGTCGCTCACGGGCGTGCTCTACGACGGCTATCCGACGGACGCGGCGTACGTTGTCCAGGCGGCCGACCACTGGCTGTACGAGGGAACGGGCGTACGCCCCGGGGATGGCTTCGACCACCTGGTCGGGGTCGAGTACGACCGGGTCACCCCGGGGGCGCCAGTCCCCGAACCCCTGGAGATCACGGCGCACTCGCCGCTCGTGTGCGGCGGCCGGCGCAGCCACAGCGACTCGGCCTACTACACGGTCCCGAGCGGCGCCGGCGTCTTCGCGACCGGCACCATGCGCTGGGTGGAAGCCCTGATGGCCGGGACTCCCGGCGACGGCCGCGATCACGGGATGGACGCCCGCACCGGCGCCTTCGTGACCCGTACGACGGAGAACCTCCTGCACGCCTTCGCGCTCGGCCCCGCCGCACAGCACCGCCCCGCGCCCCGCCCGAACGCCGACGAGATCTACCGGGGCGACGGCTGAGGGACTGGCGGGGGCCGGGTCACCATGCTCCCCGCCGGACCGGATGGCGGCGGAGCCGTCCGGCGGCGGTACGGAGCAGCGACGGCACGAAACTGACGCCCCGGGAGACCATGATGGCGGCGACGTTCTCCCGGGCCAGACAGATCAGGTCGGCCTCCAGGCCCACCGGGACCGGAGTGACGGGCACGACGAAGGCGCGCAGCCGGTGTGCTCCGCCATGGTCGCTGACGGCGACCACCGCGACCTCGCCCACCGCCGGATGCGTCCGCAGCCCGGGACGCGAGATCGTGCACCTCGCCACGGGTCCAGCAGCGGTGGCGCTGGTGGAAGGCGGGCCGCCCGCTCCAGCCCCGGCGTTCGGCGAGTGCGGCGAGCCGGGCCGCGAGATTGCCGGGAGCCCCCGCCTCGGCGGGCGGCACGGCGGGCCGGGGAGTGGTCATGGTCATCGGGCCGCCTCCTCCTCCGGGGCCGGGGCGGTGGTGTGCTCGCGGTGGGCGCGCATCACGGCGGCGGTCTTGAGCAGCATCTCCTCGTACTCCGCGGCCGGATCGGAATCGAGGACGATCGCACCGCCGGCGCCCAGCCGCATCAGACCGTCGGACAGCACGGCGGTACGGACGACGAGGCCGAGGTCGGCGGCGCCGCTGCAGCCGAAGTAGCCGAGGGCCCCGGAGTAGACACCCCGGGCCCCGGTCTCCAGTGCGCCGACGATCTCCATGGACCGCAGCTTCGGCGCGCCGGTCACCGAGCCGCCGGGGAAGCAGGCGCGTACGCAGTCCACGGCGTCCGTGCCCTCGCGCAGGCGGCCCTCGACGGTGGAGACCAACTGGTGCACGGCCGCGCAGGTCTCCGTGGCCATGAGCCGGGCGACCCGTACCGTACCGGTCGCGCAAACCCGGCCCAGGTCGTTGCGGAGCAGGTCGACGATCATCAGGTTCTCCGCGCGGGTCTTGTCGTCCACGGCCAGCGAGTGCCGCAGCCGCGCGTCCTCCGCCGGGTTGCCACCGCGCGGCGCGGTGCCCTTGACGGGTCTGGCCTGCGCGATGCCGTCCCGGGTGATCCGCAGAAAGCGCTCGGGGGACGAACAGGCCACCTCGAGGTCCCCGAACCTCAGGAAGGCCGCGTAGGGCACCGGGTCGACACGGCGCAGCACCCGGTAGAAGCCGTAGGCGTCGTCGGGCGCGGGCAGCCGGACGGCGTTCGTCAGGCAGATCTCATAGCTGGTGCCGGCCTCCAGCTCACGTCGGCAGGCCTCGATGTCCGCGAGATAGGCCGCACGGTCGCGCACCAGCCATGGTTCGGCGGCGGCCGGCTCCGGTTCGACGGGGTCGGGGGTGGCGGGGGGCTCACCGGCGGAGACGAAGGTGAGCCGGGCCACCGCGCTGTCGAGCCAGTCGGAGGCCTCTCGGGTGGCGGCCGGGTTGTCCTCCGCGACGCACACCGCGTAGGTGGCGCCCTCCTCGTGGTCCACGGCGATCAGCCGGTCCGCGAACAGCCAGCAGGCGTCCGGGGTTTCGGCCCGGTGCCGGTTCGGCGAGCCGCAGTCGGCCTTGGCCTCGTAGCCGAAGTAGCCGACATAGCCGCCGGTGAAGTCGAAGGGGAGGCCGGTGGCGTCGACATGACGGGTCGCCAACTGCCGCTTGAGGTAGTCGAAGACGCTCGCGCGGACCCGGCGCACCGGCCGTCCGGGCCGCTCGATCTCGCAGACGCCGCTGTCGGCGTCGTAGCGCACGAACTCGGCGAGCGGGCCGGCGCCGTCCCCGAGGAAGGAGAAGCGGGAGAGTCCGGGCTCGACGCGTGAACTGTCCAGCCAGAAGGCCCGGGGCGCGTCGGCGCACATCCGGGCGAACGCCGCCTCCGCGTCGACGGCGGTGCCGAGCCGGCGGTAGTGGAGCCGGTGGGCGGGCCGGGTGGTGCGGCGGGGGCGGGGGACGGCCGTCGCGGACTGCGGGATCGTGGTGTTCTTCGTACGGGTCCTGCGGGCGCGCTCGGCGGTCAGATTGCGGAAGTTGACGAGCATGCGGTGGCCGTAGTCGGTGAGCACCGACTCGGGGTGGAACTGCACTCCCCACAGGGGCCGGGTGCGGTGCCTGAGGCCCATCACGACCCCGTCCTCGGCCCAGGCGGTGGCCTCCAGGGTCTCGGGCAGCGGCTCGGCGACTGACAGCGAGTGGTAACGGACCGCGGTGAAGTTCTGCGGCAGGCCCTGGAACAGGTCCCGGCCGTCGTGCCGGACCGTGGACAGATACCCGTGCCGGGGCTGCGGCGCCGGCTCCACACGGCCCCGCTCCCCCACCGCGATGCCCTGATGGCCGAGACAGACCCCGAGCACGGGTATGCCGGCCCGTGCGATCACTCTCGCGCCGATGCCGAAGTCCCGTGGTTCGGCCGGGTGTCCGGGTCCCGGCGACACCACCACGTTGTCGAACGCCGCGAGGCCCGGCAGGGCGTCGATCGGGGTGTCGTTGAGCACGACCACCGGCTCCTCGCCGTTGACCTCGGCGATCAGCTGGAACAGGTTGTACGTGTAGGAGTCGTAGTTGTCGATGAGCAGGGTCTTCACCCGCCCACCTCCCTCGTGTCGGTCTCGGGCCTGCCCGGGGCCACCGCGCGGTCGTCCGCGGCGGGGCCCGCTCCCCGAGTGGAAGTCCGCCTCGCGGCCCGGTACCACCCGATGAGCGACGGCGGCGGTAACGGGCTCCCTGAGGTCACACCGTCGAGTACGCAGCAACGGCGGACCATGTTCAACGCCCCGGGCGCACCCGGGCGGCGGCCGGCTTCTCCCTGTGCGCCTCGGACGCACCGGGCTCCGCCGTCAACCACCTGCGCCGGTCCGCGCCACCGTCAGCCACCTGCGCGGGTCCGCGCCGCCGGAGACCGGCGCAGGAGTCCGGGCCCGGGCGGGCCGCCTCGCCGCCGGACGCCGTACGACCGGGATCGCCACATCCGCCGTACGCCCCGGGGCCCCACGGCCACCGGGGCGGGCGGGTCGCCGCCGGCCGGCGCCCGGACGGCAAGACGTCAGCCGTACGACCCGGGATCGCCACGTCCGCCGTACGACCCGGGATCGCCACGTCCGCCGTACGACCGGGATCGCCACGTCCGCCGTACGACCGGGATCGCCACATCCTCCGTGGGAGACGGGTCGCCGCCACTCGGCGTCGGGACCGGAAGGGTCAGCAGATCCTGGGCAGTTGCTCCCCGATCGGCAGGTCGATCACCCGCGTGCCCCCCAGACCGGTACGGGCCACGACCATGCCCGGGTGGTCCGCCACCGTCTCGCCGATGATCCTGGCCTCCACGCCCAGCGGATGGGCCCGCATCGCGTCCAGAACGGCGTCGGCGTGCTGCCGCGGCACAAACGCTACCAGCTTGCCCTCGTTGGCCACGTACATCGGATCGAGGCCCAGCACGGCGCAGGCGTTGGCGACGGCCGGCGGGACCGGGACCTCGCGCTCGATGATGACGACACCGGTGCCCGAGGCGAGCGCGATCTCGTTGAGTGCGGCCCCCAGCCCGCCCCGGGTGGGATCCCGCAGCACGTGCAGGTCCGGGGTGACCGCGAGCATCGCGTCCACCAGAGTGCCGAGGGGCGCGCAGTCGCTCTGGGTCTCCACGCCGAACTCCAGACCTTCGCGGACGCTCATGATCGCCACGCCGTGGACACCGATCGGGCCGCTGACGATCACCACGTCGCCGGGGACGACCCGCTGGGGCCGCAGATCGACGCCCGCCGGGATCAGCCCGATACCGGCCGTGTTGATGAAGACGCCGTCGCCGTGGCCGGCCTCCACCACCTTGGTGTCGCCCGTCGCCACCTCGACCCCGGCGGCCCGCGCCGCCGCGCCCAGCGCGTCGGCGACCCGGGAGACCGTCTCCAGTTCGACGCCCTCCTCCAGGATGAAACCGCAGGAGAGGTACGAGGCCCGGGCACCGCTCATGGCGAGGTCGTTCACGGTGCCGTTGACCGCGAGGTCGCCGATGCTGCCGCCGGGGAAGAACAGCGGCCGCACCACGAAGGAGTCGGTGGAGAACGCCAGTCGCAGTCCGCCCAGCGAGAGCGCGGCGGCATCGCCGAGCTGCGCCAGCGCCTCTCCTCCGAAGGCGGGCGCGAAGACGTCCCGGACCAGCTCCGCGGAGAGCGCCCCGCCTCCGCCGTGGCCCATGACGACGCGGGACTGGTCGCGCAGTGGGGCGGGGCAGGTCCAGGCCGCCGGGTCCACGGACGGCATACCCAGATCGGTGGTGTCAGACAACGGGGGTCGCCTCCCGGGGCGCGGGGGTCAGGTCCAGGCGCCGGTAGAGGTAGTACGCGGCGCAGGCGCCCTCGCTGGAGACCATCGTGGCTCCGAGCGGGGTGCGCGGGGTGCACAGGGTGCCGAACGCCTCGCACTCGTGCGGCTTGATCAGGCCCTGGAGGACCTCTCCGCTGCGGCACTCGGCGGGTTCGCGGGTGCGGATGCCGTCCACCGAGAAGCGGTACTCGGCGTCGTAGTCACGGTATTTCGGGGACAGCCGCCAGCCGCTGTCGGGGATCACGCCGATGCCGCGCCAGGCGCGGTCGGTGACCTCGAAGACGTCCTCCAGCATGGCCTTGGCGGCCGGGTTGCCCTCGGAGCGGACGGCACGGGGGTAGGCGTTGTCGACCCGGTGCTCGCCCCGTTCGAGCTGGGCCACCGTGCGGCGTACCCCTTCCAGGATGTCCAGGGGCTCGAATCCGGTGACCACGATCGGGACCCGGAAGCGCTCGGCCAGGTCCGGGTACTCGTCGACGCCCATCACGCTGCACACGTGGCCCGCGGCCAGGAAGCCCTGGACGCGGCAGCTCGGCGACCGCATGATGGCCTCGATCGCGGGGGGCACCCGTACATGGGACACCAGCATGCTGAAGTTCCGGATGCCGAGCCTGCGGGCCTGATGGACCGTCATCGCGTTGGGGGGCGCGGTGGTCTCGAAGCCGATGCCGAAGAACACCACCTGCCGGTCCGGGTTCTGCTGGGCGACCCGCAGGGCGTCGAGCGGGGAGTAGACGATCCTGACGTCCCCGCCCGCCCCCTTGACCTGGAACAGGTCCCGGCCGCTGCCGGGCACGCGGAGCATGTCCCCGAAGGAACAGAAGACCACCCCGGGGCGGGAGGCGATCTCCAGCGCCTTGTCGATGACCTCGAGCGGGGTCACGCACACGGGGCAGCCCGGGCCGTGGATCAGCTCCACTTCACCAGGCAGCAGTTGGTCGATGCCATGGCGGATGATGGAGTGGGTCTGGCCGCCGCAGACCTCCATCAGGGCCCAGGGCCTGGTCACCGTGGCATGGATCTCGTCGAGGAGCCGGCGTGCCAGCTCAGGGTCCTGGAATTCGTCGATGTACTTCACTGCTGAGGCGCCTCCTCGCACCCGGGCGGTAGCGTTCCGTTCGCCTCCGCCGCCATTTCCCAGGGATCGCCGAACTCCTCCTGCAGCAGGCCGAGGGTTTCGAACAGTTCGAGCGTCTGCTTGGCCGACTCCTCGTCGAGGCGCTGCAGGGCGAAGCCGACGTGGACGATGGCGTACTCGCCGACCTGGATGTCGGGCAGGTACTCCAGGCACACCTCCTTGACGACACCGCCGAAGTCGACGGTGGCCATCCGGGTGCCGTCGCGTTCCTCGATGTCCAGCACTCTGCCGGGTACCGCCAGGCACATGGGCCTCTCCTCGCTGTGGATGTGCGTCGCCCGGCGCTGCCGGGAGGGTCGGTCAATCGGGGGCCGTGGTCCGCTCCCCCGTGCGGGCGGCCACCACGAGCTGGCCGAGGGCCAGACCGCCGTCGCCCGGGGGCACCAGGTGGTGGCGCAGCACGGTGAAGCCGTCCGCGCGCAGGTCCCGCGCGCAGGCCGAGGAGAGCAGGGAGTTGAGGAACACACCGCCGGTGAGGGCGACGGTGTCGACTCCGTGCCGCTCCCGCGCCCGTCGGCACATGGCCTGCACGAGGCCGGCGACGGCCCGATGGAAGCGGGCCGCGACCAGCTCCGCGGGCGCTCCCGCGCGCAGGTCGTCGACGATCGCCGCGATCACCGGCGCCGGATCCGCCCGCACCGGGCCGCCGTCCGGTCCCGGTGGCCCGACGGCGAAGGCGTAGGCCGCGGTGTCCCCGGTGGGCGCCCGCAGCGCGGCGGCCTCCAGTTCCACGGCGGCCTGGGCCTCGTACCGCGACCGGTGGCGGACCCCCGCGAGGGAGGACACGGCGTCGAAGAGCCGGCCCATGCTGGAGGTGGGGACACAGTTCAGATCGCGCTCCAACTGCCGCTCCAGCACACGGCGTTCATCCGCCGGGCAGGCGTCCGCGCAGGGCAGTCCGGCCAACCAGTCGATCCCCGCCCGGCGCAGATGCGCGAGGGCCATGCGGTACGGACGGTGCACCGCGGCGTCGCCCCCGGGCAGCGGCGCATACGCCAGATGCCCGAACCGGAGGAAACCGTCGTAGTCGGCGAGCAGGAACTCCCCGCCCCACACCGCCCCGTCGTCGCCGTAGCCGGTGCCGTCAAAGGCGACGCCGAGCACCGGCCTGCGGCCGTCGAGTCCGTGCTCGGCCATCGCGGCGGCGACATGGGCGTGATGGTGCTGGACCCGCACGACGGGGCGGCCCGCGGCGTTCCGCAGGGCCCATCCGGCGCAACGGTAGGCGGGATGCCGGTCGGCGGCCAGCAGCCGCGGCCGCACCGGGGTGATCGACTCCAGCTGCGCCACGGCGCGTTCGAAGGCCCGCTGGGTGGCGAGGTCGTCCATGTCGCCGATGTGGGCGGACAGCCACGCCAGCCGGCCCGCGCCGAGACAGAGCGTGTTCTTGAGGTCTCCGCCGACGGCGAGGGCCGGGCGCACCTCGACCGGAAGGGTCAGCGGCAGCGGCGCGTATCCCCGGGCGCGGCGTACGAGGAGCGGCTGTCCGTCGCACACCCGGACCACGGAGTCGTCGCACGGCACATGGATCGGCCGGTCGTGGGTGAGCCAGGCGTCGGCGAGAGGGGCCAGTCGCTCCAGCGCCTCCGCGTCGTCGGTGACGATGGGCTCGCCGGAGACGTTGCCGCTGGTCATGACGAGCAGCCGGGGGCCCTCGGGGTCGCCGGGGAGGCCGAACAGCAGATGGTGGACGGGGGTGTACGGCAGCATGACGCCGAGGTCGGGACTTCCGGGCGCGACGCCATCGGCCGGCCGGGGGACGCCGCGCGCGGCCCTGCCGTCCGTACGGCGGCGCAGCAGCACGATGGGGCGGGTGGCGCCGGTGAGCAGGGCCCGCTCCTCGGGAGCGAGCCGGACGAGGGGCTCGATGTCCTCCAGGCTCGCGGCCATGACCGCGAACGGCTTGTCCCCCCGGGCCTTGCGGTGCCGCAACCTGTCGACCGCCTCGGAATCGGTGGCGTCGCAGGCGAGGTGATAGCCGCCCAGGCCCTTGACCGCCACAACGGCGCCGGCCGCCAGGAGCCGCCGGGCCCCGGCGATCGGGTCCCCCTGCCGTTGCGGGCCCGGCGGGCCGCCTCCGTCCACGCGGCCGACGAGCAGACGCAATCGCGGCCCGCAGGCCGGGCAGGCGATGGGCTGGGCGTGGAAGCGGCGGTCGCCCGGATCGGCGTACTCGCGGGCGCAGTCGGCGCACATCGGGAAGCCGGCCATGGTGGTCTGGTCCCGGTCGTAGGGCAGGCCGGTGACGATGGTGAACCGTGGGCCGCAGTGCGTGCAGGTGATGAACGGGTGGCGGTGGCGCCTGTCGCGGGGGTCGGCGAGTTCGCCGAGACACGTGGCACAGGTCGCCGTGTCCGCCGGGATCAGGGTGCGCGCGGGGCCGTCCACCCGCGAGGCGCGGATGGTGAAGGACGTCTCACCGGTGACGGGCACCTCCCGGTGGTGGACGCGCTCCACACGGGCCAGCGGGGGCGCGTCCTCGGCGATGCGGTCGCAGAACCGGGCGACGGCCAGGGGCTCGCCCTCGACCTCCACGACGACGCCTTCGAGGGTGTTGGTCACATGCCCGGACAGGTCCAGGGCGGTGGCGAGGGCGTGGAGGTACGGCCGGAAGCCGACGCCCTGCACCACGCCCTCGACGGTGACCCTCCGGCGCAGCGGTGCCCGGACCTCGGCGGCCGTCGGGGGCGGACCGGTCACGAGCGGGGCTGCGCCATGGCGGCGGTGCCGTTCGTGTCGTCCTGAGCGCCGGTCCGGGGTGGGGTGGGGTCGGCGTGGGTGCCCGTGTGGCCGTGGGTGTGCCGGTGCGGCTCACGGGCCATGACGGGCGTGTGGACGGGGGCGCCGGCCGCGGCCGCCAGGGCCCGGTCGAGCAGGAGACCGACCCCCATGTCGCGGCGGGCCGAGGTCAGCAGCACCTCCACCCCGGGATTGACGCGTTCCACGTTCGCGCGGAACGTCTCCTCGTCGAAGCCGACCGCCTCGGCGATGTCCGTCTTGGTGACCACGACCAGGTGGGCGAGTCCGAAGGCGGTGGGGTACTTGAGGGGCTTGTCCTCGCCCTCGGTCACGGAGGCGAGCACCACCCGCAGCGTCTCCCCCAGGTCGTAGGAGGCCGGACAGACGAGATTGCCGACGTTCTCCACGAACAGCAGCCGCACCGGGCTGGGCAGCCATCCCGCCAGATGGCCGGCGAGCATCGCGGCCTCCAGGTGGCACAGGCCGTCGGTGAGGACCTGCTTGACCGGGACTCCCGAACGCGCAAGGCGTGCCGCGTCGTTCTCGGTGGCGAGGTCGGCCGTGAGCGCCGCGACCGGCACGGCCCGGTCCCGGGCCTCGACCAGTTCGCGCTCCAGGAGGGCGGTCTTGCCGCTGCCGGGGCTGGAGAGCAGGTTGACGACGGTGGTGCCACGGGCCGTGAGTTCGGCGCGCAGGGTGTCCGCGGCCCGGTCGTTCTTGGCTAGTACGGCCTCGTGCAGGTCGACCACACGGCACATGGTTCAGCGCTCCTCGGGGATCGGTTCGCGGGTGGTGGGTTCGGGCGGGCGGCCGTCCTCCCACCGCACGCCGACGATCTGCAGTTCGCGGCCGGACAGCAGGTCGGTGGTGCCCGCGTCACAGCGCGGGCAGCTCAGCAGCGGGGGCATGCCGACGGCCCATTCGTGTGCGCACGGTGCGCAGCGGGCACGTCCCGGCACGAGGTCGGTGACCAGTTCGGCGCCTTCGAGCACGGTCCCGGCGCAGGCCAGTTCGAAGCAGAAGGACAGGGCGTCGGGGACGACGCCGGCCAGCTCGCCCACCTGGAGCCGGACCTCATGGACCGCCGTGATGTCACCGGCCCGCTCGGCGGCCTCTTCCACCTGGCCGATCACCGCCAGCGCGATCGACATCTCGTGCATGGGTCTCCGTCCCGGCGGGAGGCCGGGGAGCGGCCCCGTGGGACGGGGCGTGCGCGGCCCGCCGACGTCCATTGAAGGTGAGACACCATCGGCTCGCGGACCGGCACGCCGGTGCCGCCGGACGGGTACGCCGTTCGCCGCAACGCCCCGGCGGGGCGGGCCGAGGCCGTCGGTCAGCGCGCGGTGTCGTCCACCAGTGCCTGGGGCGCTGGGCCGTCCGTCGCGTCGGACCGCACCAGCTGTTCGATCAGCTGGACGGCCCGGGGTACGGCGTCGGACACCGCCGGGCTGAGGCCGATGCGCTCCTCCACGGATGCGGGCTCGCACCCCACCACCATCGTGCGCCGCGGCGGCTGCCCGTCCGTCCCGGCGCACAGCGTGCCGAGCAGGGCGAGGACGGCGTCGGGGGTCATCCGGTGGCCGTCCATCGGCGCGCCCGGCACGCCGTCCGCCGCGACCTCGTCGTGCTCGATCACATACAGCGTGCCGGGATCCCCGCCGCGCGCGGTGGCGTCCACGAGAATCAACGTGTCGTAGCCGTCGAGGATCTGGTAGGCGAGGTGCACTCCGCGCACCCCGACGTCGAGGACCTCGACATGCGGGGGCAGCCGGCGTTCGCTCAGCGCGCTCACGGTCTCCACGCCGAAGCCGTCGTCCCCGAGGAAGACGTTCCCGATGCCGGCCACCAGGACCTTGCCGTTGTCGCCACCGGGGCTCATGTCGCGTCCTCCACGGGTGCCACCTCATCGGTCCGGAAGTAGAGGAAACTCCCCTTCGCCCGCCGGATGTCGGCGCCCGGGTCGTCCTCCACCGTCACCGCGAGATGCACCGAGCCGTCCACGTCGTGCAGCACGGACTCGACGGTCGCGATACGGCCGCGCAGAAACAGATCCTGCGCGTCGGTGCGCCGCAGACCGGGGCGGAGCAGCACCCGGCTTCCGGCGCGCACCGGCCGGCCGTCCACGACGACCTCGTCGGGGGCCGGGTCGATGCCGCCCTCGCCCGCCGGCGCGCGCCGGGGGTCGGGACGTACGATCCCGTACTCGTCGGGGAAGCCTTCGGCGGATGCGGCCCCCGTCACCGCGCGCACGCCGTCCGGGGTGAGGCCCCCGTCGGCCGCCACCGGCGCGCAGAGCGTGCCGGGGTGGTCGGGCGGTCCGGGGTGGCCCGGGGGGACGGCCGGATGGTCCCCGAGGATGACCGGCGAGGACAGCACCACGTCGGCACGGCCGGATTCACCGGCGAGGACGGGCCAGGTGTGCAGATTGCGGCAGGAGGCGGTCGCCTCCTTCGCCCACTCGGGGGGATCCGTCATCGACAGGAAGGACCCGGCGCTCAGTCCCAGCAGGAGGTGGGTGGCCATCAGGGAGCGGGGCAGAGCCGAGTTCCGGTCGTCGGCCTCGTCGTCCGCGGGGGCCCAGGGGCTGGTGTTCTCGGCGACGGCGGTCAGCCGCAGGACCCGGAAGGGGCCGTCGAGCCGGCGTGCCGACAGCCGCAGGGTGCCGTGGATCTCCTCGCACCGGCGTACCAGACGGCCCACGGCCCGGCCGTCCGCGTCGAGGACCGGCTCGCTCTCCTCCTCCGCCGGGCGGCCGAAGGCGAGCGTGACCCCCTCGCCGTCGAGGAGTTCGGCCGGTGTCACGACCGCTTCGACGCGCTCCACGGTTCCCTCGTCCCGGGGAGCGAGGACGCGGTCCCCCAGCCGGAGTTCGGGAACGGTCGTGAACGTGCCGTCGGCCCGGGCCCGCTGGACCGTACGGCGCCAGGCGCGCAGGAACCGCAGCTCGACCGCCACGGTGGCGTCCGCGCCGGGTTCCATCAGGCACTCGGTGTGCTGGAAGTCGTACTCCTGCTCGCGGTCGGCGCCCCAGGCGGGCGGTACGAGCACCCCGGACTGACGGCGCAGCCGGTGCTCGGCGGCGAGGCCGCGGTACGGGTGGAGCGCACACCCCTCGAAGAGGACGGTGTCGGCCACCCGCCGGGCGAGGGCGAAGCGTGCCTCCGTCTCCGGGGCGAACACGGTCACGCTCACGCGGCGGTCCTTTCGGGCGTCGGCGGGCCGCGAAACGCGGCGCGGGGGCGGCGGTCCTCGGCGTGGGGGCAGCGGTGGTCGGCGGGGAGGCGACGGTCCTTGGTACGAAGGCGGCGGCCTTCGGGGTGGAGGCGGCGGCTATCGGGGCGTAGGCGGCAGTCTTCGGGATGGAGGCGGCGGCTATCGGGGCGTAGGCGGCAGCCTTCGGGGTGGAGGCGGCCGCTATCGGCACGAAGACGGCGGTCGCCCGCACGGGTGCGGCGGTCTTCGGCAGCGGGGCGGGGCAGAAGCGGCCGGCTCCCGGCCGTCGGGCGTCCCGCCATCAGTCGTGGGGCCGTTGTGTGAGGGTCCCCTCGGCGGCCGTGGTGGTGGCCGTGTCCTCGGACCGGACCGGTTCCGCCGCCGTCCGGGCACTCGCGGCGGCGGTGAGATGCGGGGGTGTGCACGACGGTGTCTCCTTGCGGACGAACGCGCGCCGCAGTGCGTGGTAGGGCGCGCCCGGGTCGTAAAAGGTCCGGTGCATCCTGGCCAGCTCCCGTTCCCTGAAGGCGGCCAGTGGCTCCTTGCTCTGCTGGAGTTCCAGTTCCGCCTTCTTCGCCGCGATCCGGGACCGCGTTCCCGGCAATGCCGCCAGCCGGGCCGCCAGCCGGCCGGCCTCCGCCGCGAAGTCCTGCGGCCCGCACTCGACCACACGGTCGACGAGTCCTAGGCTCCGGGCCCGCGCGGCACTCATCGGCAGGGCCTCACGCAGCAGCCGGTCGGCCACCGTGGCACCGACGCGACGGGGCAGCGTGTACGTCCAGTACTCCGAGCCGTACAGGCCCATCAGCCGGTAGTGCGGGTTCAGGACGCAGCCGGACCTGCACCAGACCTCGTCCGCCGCGAAGGCGAGCATCACACCGCCCGCCGCGGCGTTGCCGCCGAGCGCGGAGACGACCAGCCGGTCCGTGGTCGTCAGGACCGCCTCGACCAGGTCGTCGATGGCGTTGATGTTCGCCCAGGACTCGGCCGCGGGGTCGTCGGCGGCCTCGATGACGCCCAGATGGATGCCGTTGGAGAAGAAGTCCCGCGGGCCGCCCAGCAGCAGCACCGTGGTGGGGCGCGCGCACGCGGCCCGGTAGGCGGCCAGCAGCCGCCGGCACTGGGCGGTGCTCATCGCGCCGCCGGGGAAGGCGAACGAGAGGAAACCGACGCCGCCCTCCTCGCGGTAGCGGATGTCGGTCCAGGCGGGCCGTGCGGCGTCCGGGGCCACGGGCAGCTCGGGCACCGGGGGCAACCGGTCGCCGAGGGCCTGTACGGCGGGAAGTCTGATCGGGCGCGGCTGTCCCGGAACGCGCCGGCGGCGCAGTTCGGGGATCCACACGGCACCGTCCCGGGTCGCCCGGCAGATCGCCCCGGCCCTGGTGGCGAGCAGCTCCCCAGGGGTTCCGCGCAGTCCCTCCTCGGGGTGGCCGCCGTGCAGGTACCACTCCTCGCCGAGCAGCACGTCGAGCACGCCGGGCTGGGAGTCGGCGGCGCGCAGCTTGCGGACGACGGTGAGCGTGGGATCGGCGGCCCAGTCGATCCGCCGGACGCTCTGGTCGAGGTACGGCCGGCTCCGCGCGGCACCCTGCGCCAGAGGGGTGTAGGTCCCGGAGGCGAAGCGCTCCACGGCCAGCAGCACGGCCGCGAGGGCCGCGTCGGCGATCTCACCCCGGTACAGGTCGCTCTTGGACACCGGCGGTACCGGGCAGGCCACGGACGCCCACACGGCGCCCGCGTCCATCTCCTCCTCCGCCTGAAGAACCGTCACGCCCCACCGCCTGGCGCCCTCCGTGATCGCCCAGTCCAGGGAGGACGGCCCGCGGTCCCCGGGGGGGCCGGGATGGACGATGAGACACGGGTACGCGGACCACACCTCCCGGGGAATCGCCGTCTTCAGCATCGGCGCGAGCACGAGGTGCGGCGCATGCCGCCGTACGGCGTCCGCCAGGGGGACGTGCGGCAGGGCGAGTTCCACCGCCACCGTGTGCCCCCGGTCGCGCAGCTCGGCGTGGACGCGCTGCGTGAGGCTGTTGAACGCGGTGGCCACGAGCAGGATGTGCACGGCGGACTCCCGGCGGACGGTGTGGGCTGAGTTGCCCGGCCGACTGCGATGGTCGGACATGGCCGTCCCGGGGTGGCGCAGACTGGCTGCGAAGTCACCCGAAAGTGGGCGTGGCGCCGCCACTCGGCGGCGAGCGCGGCTGTCTCGTTGTGGCACACGGAGCAGCCGGAGCAGACAGGCGGACCTGGAGGAACGGGCCGGTGCCGCGGTCCGGTCCGGTCGGGTCCGGTCCGGTCCGCCGAGTGCACCGGAGAACGCACGATGACGGCGTGTGACCTCTCTCGCCTCCCGCCGCCGGGGAGTGTAGACATGGCACATGGTCCGACTTCTGGGTCGAACCGGTCTCCGGTCGTCCCGTCGTCCCAGCGGTCCGCGTTCCCCGGGCGCGCAGAACCGCACCGACCTGGTGTCCTCTCCGGGGACACCGCAGGCGCCGCATCCGCCGCAGACAGCGCCCCCGCCGCACCCCGGGCACGAGCGGGGGACGGGCCGGCGGCACCCGGGAGCCCTCGCGGCGCTGCGGTCCGCGGTGGCCGGGCGCAGCGTCGCCCGACAGGTGTTCCTGCTGCACGTGATCATCGTGCTGCTGCTGGTGCTGACCGCGGTCGCGGCACTGCTCCTTCAGGTGCGGCACGACACCACGCAGGAGGCCCGCAACCGCTCCCTCGCCGTCGCCGAGGCGTTCGCGCACGCCCCGGGCACCCGTGAGGCACTGAGCGGTCCCGATCCGACGGCCGTGTTGCAGCCTGCCGCCGAGGCGGCGCGGAGGACGGCGAAGGTCGACTTCATCGTCGTCATGAACGACGCGGGGATCCGCTACACCCATCCCGTGCCGCAGCGCATCGGCGGGCACTTCGTCGGGAACCTCCAGCCCGCGCTGGCCGGGAACGCCGTGATCGAGGAGATCAACGGCACCCTCGGCCGGCTGGTGCAGGCGATCGTCCCGGTCAAGGCAATGGACGGCAGGGTGGTGGGCCTGGTGTCGGCCGGTGTCACGATCGAACACGTGGGCGGGGCCGCGGACCGGCAGCTGCCGCTGGTGCTGGCCGCCGGGGCCGCCGGGCTGGCTTTGGCCACGGCGGGCACGGCGCTGGTCAGCCGGCGGTTGCTGCGCCAGACGCATGGCCTGGGGCCGCGCGAGATGAGCCGGATGTACGAACACCACGACGCGGTGCTGCACTCGGTCCGCGAGGGCGTGATCATCCTCAGCGGCGAGGGCGACCTGCTGCTCAGCAACGACGAGGCGCAGCGGCTGCTCGACCTTCCCGACGACGCCGAGCGACGGCATGTGACCGACCTCGGCCTGCCCCCCGAGACCGCCGCACTGCTGGCCTCCGGGCGGACCGCCACCGATGAGGTGCGGCTGGTCGGGGACCGGCTGCTGGCCATCAACCAGCGGCCCACGGACCGGGGAGGGGGCCCGCCGGGGAGCGTGGCCACCCTCCGTGACTCGACGGAACTGCGCGCCCTGTCCGGCAGGGCGGAGACGGCACGCGAGCACCTCAGCCTGCTCTACGACGCCGGTGGCGCCGTGGGGACGGGCCTGAGCGTGCGGCGCACCGCCGAGGAGCTGGCCGAGCTGGCGGTCCCCCGGTTCGCCGACTTCGTCACCGTCGACCTGTTCGACGCCGTACTGGACGGCGAGGAGCCGGAAGTGGGGGCCGATCTGCGCCGGACCGCGTCCGCCGGGATCCGCGAGGGCGCCCCCCTCTACCCGCTGGAGCAGCGGATCCAGTTTGTGGCGTCCTCTCCGCAGGCCCACAGCCTGCACACCGGCAGGCCCGTTCTGGAGCCCCGGCTGGACGACGCCCCGGGCTGGCTCGCGCAGGACATCGAGCGCACCACGGCGGTCGTGGCCTTCGGGATCCACTCGCTGATCATCGTGCCCGTGCGGGCGGGGTCGCTGGTGCTGGGCCTCGTCAACTTCTGGCGTTCCGAGAAGCCGGAGCCCTTCGACGCGGAGGACGTGGCGCTCGCCGAGGAGCTGGTGGCCCGCGCCGCGGTCGCCATCGACAACGCGCGCCGGTACACGCGCGAGCACAGCATGGCGGTGACGCTGCAGCGCAGTCTGCTGCCGCGGAGGCTGCCCGAGCAGGGCGCCCTGGACATCGCCTACCGCTACCTTCCGGCGCAGGCCGGAGTGGGCGGCGACTGGTTCGATGTGCTGCCGCTGTCCGGCGCCCGGGTCGCGCTGGTGGTGGGGGACGTGGTGGGCCACGGTCTGCACGCGGCGGCCACGATGGGACGGCTGCGCACGGCGGTCCACAACTTCTCGGCCCTGGATCTTCCGCCCGACGAACTGCTCGGTCTGCTGGACGAACTGGTGGCCCGTATCGACCAGAACGAGACGGCCGAGGACACGAACGCCCCCGTCACGGGCGCGACGTGTCTGTACGCGATCTACGACCCGGCCTCGCGGCGCTGTGTCGTCGCCCGTGCGGGCCATCCACCGCCGGCCCTGATCCGGCCCGACGGCGAGGTGCACTTCCCCGAGGCGCCGGCCGGCCCGCCACTGGGGCTCGGCGGGCTGCCGTTCGAGACGGCCGATCTGGAGCTCGCGGAGGGCAGCAGGCTCGTCCTCTACACGGACGGGCTCGTCGAGGACCGCGAACGGAACATCGACGACGGATTGGAGCTGCTGCGCACCGCACTGACGCAGGCGGGTCCGTCGCCCGAGGACAGCTGCCGGGCCGTGCTGGACGCCCGGCAGCCGTTCCGGTCCCGCGACGACATCGCCCTGATCGTCGCGCGCACCCGGGCCCTCGCGGCCGACCAGGTCGCCGAGTGGGATGTGCCGGTGGATCCGGCGGCCGTCGGGGAGGTGCGGGCTTCGGTGACGCGGCGGCTGACGGAGTGGGGGCTGGAGGAGCTGAACTTCACGACGGAGCTGATCCTCAGCGAGCTGGTCACCAACGCGATCCGCTACGGCAGTCCGCCGCTCCACGTGCGGGTGGTGCGCGACCACTGCCTGATCTGCGAGGTCTTCGACGGCAGCAACACCTCGCCCCATCTGCGCTACGCGGCCATGACGGACGAGGGCGGACGCGGTCTGTTCCTCGTGGCCCAGCTCTCCGAGCGCTGGGGGACCCGCTACACACCGTCGGGCAAGGTCATCTGGGCCGAGCAGCCGCTGCCCTGAGCCGGCGCCGCCCCGCGACTTGTTCGACCCTACGAACCTCTGTCTGACGGGTACCCCTCAACTCCAGTTTCTGATAGGAAACCTTCCTATCAGCGCAACCTACCCCCCACCCCTTGGAGTCCCCATGGTGCACCGCTCCCCCGGCGCGTCGGGCCGCACGGCCACGTCCCGTCGCGCCGTACTCGCCCTCATCGGCGCGTCCCTGGCCGCCGCGCCGCTCCTGAACTCCCCGTACGCCTCGGCGGCACCCACGGCCGCCAGGGCCGTGGGGCTCGACGACCCGGCGAAGAAGGAAATCGCCATGGAACTGGTCTCCAGCGCGGAGAACTCCTCCCTCGACTGGAAGGCCCAGTACAAGTACATCGAGGACATCGGCGACGGCCGCGGCTACACCGCCGGCATCATCGGCTTCTGCTCCGGCACCGGCGACATGCTCGACCTGGTCCAGCTCTACACCGACCGCGAGCCCGGCAACGTCCTCGCCAAGTACCTGCCCGCCCTGCGCGCGGTGAACGGCAGCGACTCGCACCAGGGGCTGGACCCGAACTTCCCCAAGGACTGGCGTAAGGCCGCGCAGGACCCGGCGTTCCAGCAGGCGCAGAACGACGAGCGCGACCGGGTGTACTTCAACCCCGCCGTCAAGCAGGGCAAGGCCGACGGGCTCGGGGTGCTCGGGCAGTTCACGTACTACGACGCCATCGTCATGCACGGCGACGGGGACGACCCGACGAGCTTCCGCAACATCCGCAAGCGCGCGCTGCGCTCGGCGAAGCCGCCGGCGCAGGGCGGCAACGAGGTGACGTACCTCAACGCCTTCCTCGACGCGCGGGTGTGGGCCATGAAGCAGGAGGAGGCCCACAGCGACACCACCCGGGTCGACACCGAGCAGCGCGTCTTCCTGCGCAAGGGCAATCTGAACCTCGACCCGCCGCTCGACTGGAAGGTCTACGGGGACAGCTACCACATCGGCTGACCCGGGGCGCCTACCGCAACAGGGCCACGGTCAGCGGCCGGAACCCCACCCGCGACCGTGCGCCGTCCCCGGCCCAGGTCACCTCGACGCCGTCGTCGTCGGCCACCACGGCGGCGACGGCGTCCGCGGGCGGCGCGGGCCGGGGCTCGGCCGTGAGCACGGCCAGGCACACATGCACCGAGGTGCCGCCGGCCCGCCCGCGCAGCCGGGGCACCCGGGCCCAGCGGGTGTAGGCCGTGCCCTGAGGCGCGGGCACCGGTTCGGGGCCCTCGTCCCAGCCATGCAGCCCGTGCAGCGCCGACACCACGGGCTCCTCCGGGCCGGTGGCCCAGCCCGTATGGGTGACGCGGGTCCCGTCCGGGGCGCCGACCACCCGGTGGACACGGAGTTCGTAGCGCCCTCGGACCACCGTCACGCTCTCCACGCGCAGTCCCGGCACCATCGGCGGCCCGACGGCGAAGACGGGCCGGTGCCAGGACGCCGCCCACCCCCAGCCGTCCCCGTGCCCGGCGCCCAGGAGGTGGATGCGGCGCCGTACGCTGCCCCGGCCGTCCACCTCGACGGACAGATGGTTGTCCGCGATGTTTCCCCGGGCCGTGGGCCCGGTGTGGGTCGAGTACGCCTGGCGCCCGTAGTGGGGGTCGTCCTCGGCGGCCGACTCGCCCGCGTGGGGCAGTACATGGTCACTGCCGTGGTTGTGCAGCCGTACGATCCCGTCGGCGCCCGTCGTCTGCACGAGCAGCCCCGGTGCCGGCAGGGCGAGGACCCGGTCGGCCCCCTCGGCCGGCGCGGGCTCCTCCCGGGCCGTCCACAGCGGATGGTCCGCGGGCGCCAGCAGGGACACGAACGCCTTCGAGGCCCAGTACGGGGACGCCGGGCCCGAGTAGCTCTGGAGCGTCGCCTCGTGGGGGCCGTGCCAGCCGAGGCCGAGCAGCCCGTCCGGGGTCAGTGCGCCGCGGTCCAGGAAGTAGCGCAGACCGCCGCTGAGCACGCGCCGGGACGCGCCGGGGGAGAGCGGGGTGTGGCCGGTCAGGGCCCCCAGGGCGATGGCCGCCGTGGCCGCGAACCGGTAGGTCAGCGAGCGGCCGAAGTGCAGCGGCGCGCCGTCCGCGCCGAACATCAGGGAGAGGCTTTCGAGATGCTCCCGCAGCCGGGCTCCGTGCCCGGCCAGGCGGTCACCGTCCCCGGCGAGGTGGGCGTCCAGCACCGGATACAGGTGCAGGGCCCAGCCGTTGTAGTGGTCGAAGGCGCGCCCGTCGCCGTCCGCGTACCAGCCGTCGCCGCGGTACCAGCCCTCCAGCAGGTCCAGCGCGCGCCGCCGGGCCGCGGCCGTCTCCGCGTCCCCACGGCCCACCGACTCCAGGAACCCGGCGACCGTGAACGGGAAGAGATACCAGTTGTTCGGCGCGGGCGTGTGGCGCAGCGCCCCGCGCAGCCATTCCTCCGCCCGGTCCTGGACGCCCGCGTCCAGGTTCTTCCACAGCCAGGGAGCGGTCAGCCGCAGTCCGAGGGCGACCGACGCGGACTCCACCATCGGCTGGCCCTGTACTTCGTGACCCAGGATCAGCGGCCAGGACTCGGTGTCGTCCCGGCCGGGGCTGCGGGTCCCCGCCGCGAGACCCGCCGCGTAGCGCTCCAGCCTGCCGTGCGGGTCGTTCCCGTCGGCGCCCGCCACCCGGAAGGCGGCGGCGAGGAACGTACGGGCATAGCCCTCCAGGCCGTCCGAGCGCGCCCCCGAGCGTGAAGGCCGTCCGGGCAGGTCGAGCAGGGCGCCGCCCGGTGTGCTCCAGCGCCAGGCGGCGGCCAGCAGCCCGTCCGCCACCGCCTCCCAGTGGGCCCTGGTGTATCCCGTACGGGGGCTCCACTCCCGGTCTTCCGGGGGCAGTTCGAAGGGGATCCTCATGCCTGGAACGCCAGCCTCTCGCGTCGTACGGGGTGCAGGAACCCGGCACCGGACGCCCAGCGCGCTGTCTCGGCGAGGGCGAGATCGGCCAGCCGGCGCCACTCGTTGCCCTGGGAACCGGCCAGGTGCGGGGTGATGAGCACGTTGTCGCAGTCCCACAACGGGTGCCCGGGCGGCAGCACTTCGGGGTCGGTCACATCGAGGACGGCCCGGAGACGGCCCGCCAGGGCGGCGTCGGTCAGCGCGTCCTGGTCGACCACCGCTCCGCGCGAGGTGTTGATCAGTACGGCCCCCGGCCGCATGGCGTCGATCTGGCGCCGGCCGACCAGATGGCGGGTCGCGGGCAGCAGCGGCGTATGCACACTGACGGTGTCGCCGCGTGCGAACAGCTCGTCCAACTCGACGCGTTCGGCGCCGAGTTCGTCCGCTTCGGGGCCGGTGACGCAGGGGTCGTACAGCAGCACCTCGATGTCGTGCGGGCGCAGCAGCTCGATGACCCGGCGGCCGATGAGCGACGCGGACAGGATGCCCACGGTGCGGCGGTGGTTGCCGACGGTGCGGGGGGTGCTCAGCCAGTCGCCGCGGCTGCGGGTGGCGCGGTACTCGCGGGCGCGTCCCAGGATGTCCTTGCCGGTGAGCAGGATCATCGCGAGCGTGTACTCGGCGACCGGAAGGGCGTTGGCGAAGGCCGCGGAGGAGACCTCGACACCCCGTTCCCAGCAGGCCTCGGTGATGTGCCCGCGGACGCTGCCCGCGGTGTGCACCACCGCCCGCAGCCGGGGGGCCGCCCCTAGCACGTCCCCGTCGAGCGGAGGGCAGCCCCAGCCGGTGACCAGCAGGTCGACATCGGCGAGGACCGCCCGCGCCCGCGGTGTGGTGAGGTCGTCGAGGACGGGCGGTGGGACGAGGTCGCAGATCCCGGCGAGGGCGTCGAGGGTCTCGGGGTCGAGCACGGCCGCCGCGGCCTCCCGGGACATGGCGAGGGCGGTACGGGGGCGGAAGCCGGGGCCCGGCGCGGCGGCCGTCGGGGGGTCGGTCATCTCGGGGCGGAACTCCTCACGTGTGGGGTGGCCCGGGCTCCTCGACGGCACCTGCGGTCGGTCCGCTGCGCCGGAAGCGCCGGATCAGGACGAGGGCGAGGACGAGCGGTCCAACTCCTCACCGATGGCCCGGCGCACGGCATCGTGGTCGGGGCCCAGCGCAGACCGCTCGTCCGTCCACCGCTCTCTCGGGTACAGCCACACCGGCAGCCCCACGAGGTCCCCGGCCTCCCAGGTGTATCGCGGCCACACATGCGCGTGCAGATACCCGTCGGTGTTGCCGAGGATCTCCAGATTGACCCTCCGGAAGGCCGGATCGAGGCGCCCGCAGGCGTGTTCCACGGCCTCGCCCAGCCTGTCCATGTCGGACAGGAACGCCAGCCGTCTGCTCCGCGGAAGCTCCGAGAGGCGTCGCACCGCGGGGTCGTCCGTCAGGAGCACCGAGTAGCCCGGCAGGAACTGGACGTCCCCGATCACCGCGAATCCCGCGTCGAGCCGGCGTATCACCGTCGGATTCCCGCCCCGGAGCGCACTGCCGACCCGGTCCTTGCGCCAGTCGTCCGTCATGACCGGTGACTCTATGCCAGGACCGGGGGCCGCCGCCGGTCGCGCACGTAGCCTGGAGGCATGGTGTCGAGGACCGCCGAGCACCATGTCGTCCTGCCCGTGGCCGAGGCACGGTGGCTGAGCCAGACCTTCGTCCACTGGCCCTATGAGCCACGGATCGTGCAGGCCCTGCTGCCGTCGGGCCTCACCGTCGACACGTTCGGGGGCGCGGCATGGGTCGGGTTCACGCCCTTCGTCATGTCGGGCCTGCGACCCGGTGGTCTGCCGCCCCCACGGTGGTCCTTTCCGGAGACCAACCTGCGCACCTATGCGCGCCGCCCCGACGGCCTGGACGGCCTGTGGTTCCTGTCCTTGGAGGTCGGCACGCCCGTCATGCTCGCGGGCCGGGCCATCGGCGCGCCGTACCAGCTGGGCGCCCTGACCCTGCACATCGAGGACGGCGTCGTGCGGTACGCGGGGGTCCGCCGCGGCGGCTTCCCGTCCTACTGCCTCACGGTCCGCCCCGGCGCACCGCTCGCCGCCGGCGACCTGGACATCTGGCTGACCTCCCGGTGGCGTGCCTTCACCCACACCGGCCGTGTGCTGTGGCAGACGGCCGTCGACCACGAACCCTGGAGGCTGTGCCGGGCCGATCCGGTGGACCTCCGCCAGACGCTGACGACGGCGGCCGGCCTGCCGGCGCCGTCCGGTCCCCCGGTGCTCCACTACTCGCCGGGAGTGCACGACGTACGGTTCGCGCCGCCCCGTCCCGCTACCCGGGCCCACCGTCCCGGCCGGTGATGTCGGACCGGCCGGCGACGGCCTCGTCCACCTGGTCGAACGCGTCCGCCGACGTCTGGACCCCGGTGCGCACGCGGTCCCGCGCGGCCGCCCCCAGGGCCACGGCCCCCGCGGCGTAGGCGCAGCCCAGCACGGCCGACGCACGGGGGCCGGGCAGTTTCGTCTCCAGTACCCGCAGCGCGGTCTCGTGCGCGGACCACAGTGCCAGGCCGCCGCACACCCCGGCGGCGCCGAGCAGGGCGCCGCCCGCGCCGATCCGCCGCAGCGCCGCCCTGATCTCACCCTGAACCGCGAGGATCTCGTGACGGACCAGTTGCGCGGTGTCCTGGGCCAGTCGTGCCGCCGCGTCGCCCACCGTGGCCCTGCCCTCCGCCGAGTCGTCGCCTTGCGCCTGCATCGCCTCCGCCTCCGCCTCCGTCTCGCCGCGCACCGGGTGCCGGGTCCGCCGGCGCCCACTGCCCGCGTCACCTCCCGCAGTACCCCGCCAGGCCGGCCCGTCACTCACCCGTATGCCCCCAATACGGGCTTCGCGCAATAAAAGGTGTGATGGTTGTAAACCAATGCACTGAGGGCATTCAGTCAGCGAGGAGCGACGGTGAGCGACCCTGACCTGAGGCGCGGAAGCGCAGGCGATGCGGATTCCGCGTTCGAGAAGGCGTGCGCGGTGGCCGACGCTGTCCTCTACGAGGGGTATCTGCTCTATCCGTACCGGAGGTCCTCCCCCAAGAACCGGGTGCGCTGGCAGTTCGGCATCCTCGCGCCACGCGCCTGGGCCGAGGCGCACGGCCCCGTCGCGCCCGGCCTCTCGGGGTCCGTGGAGTCCTGGCAGCAGCAGACCGAGTGCCTGCTGCGCGCCGAACCCGAGGCCGTGGTGCGGGTACGGGTGCGCTATCTGCAGACGCAGGCCCGCAGCGTCGAGCGCCGGGCCGAGGACGGCCGCCATGTGCCCGTGGACGGCCTGGAGGCCGCCGGCACCGTCCACCTCTCCTTCGAGGAGGCGGTGCCCCAGGAGCGGGACCTGGTCGTTCCGCTGGCGGACCTTCTGGCGGCGGACCGGGAGTTCGACGTGGGCGCCCCCGGTGGCGAGGAGACCGAGGACCTGCCCTCGGATGTGGGACGCCTGGTGCGCCGGCGCCGTCCCGTGCGGGCGCGGACGACGCTGAGCGCGAAACGGCTGCCCGGCCCCGGCTCCCTGTACCGGCTGCGGGTGCGCACGGAGAACACCGGCCGGTCGACGGCGGCCGCGGCGCCACGGGACGAGGCCCTCGGCCATGCCCTCATCGCGGCGCACACGTTCATCGGCGGTACGGGGCTCGGGTTCTTCTCCTCCATCGATCCGCCCGACGAGGTCGCGGGGCTCGTACGCGACTGCCGCAATCTGCACACCTTCCCGGTGCTCGCCGGCGCGGAGGGGTCCGACGGCCTGGTCCTGTCGTCGCCGATCATCCTGCCCGACCATCCGCAGGTGGCACCGGAGAGCCCCGGTGACCTGCACGACGCGGCGGAGATCGACGAGATCCTTACCCTGCGGACGCTGTTGCTCACGGACGACGAGAAACGGGAGGCCCGCGCCACCGATCCGAGAGCCGCCGGGATCCTGGACCGGGTGGAGAGCATGCCTCCGGAGGTGTGGGCCCGGCTGCACGGAGCCATCCGGTCGCTGGCTCCCGCCGCCGCGTCCGGCTCCGCCGCGGCTCCGTCCGCCCGCATGGACGGCTCCCCCGCCCCAGGCGCCCCGGCCGAGGGCGGCGGCGCGTCTCGCCCGCACATCACCGGACCGGGCGGGCGGGCCACCGCCGTCCTGGACCAGGAAGGGTGTCATGGACGCCATTGAGTTGCTGAAGCATGACCACCGGATGGTCGAGCAGTTGTTCCGCGACTATCACTCCGCCGCCTCCGGCCGACAGCGCCGGGCCGTGGTCGAGACGCTGGTCCAGGAGCTGTCCCGGCATACCGCGCTCGAGGAACTGATGGTCTATCCGCTGGCCAAGAAGGTCCTGCCGGGCGGAGTGCAGGAGACCGAGGAGCTCCTCTCCGAGCACATGGCGGCCAAGAAGACGCTTCTGGCCCTCGACAAGTTGTCCGTGGACGACGACCGCGAGAGAGAACTCGTCGAGCAGTTGCGCCAGGAGATCGAGGAACACGTGCACGAGGAGGAGGGCGAGCTGATGCCCCGGCTCCGCGATGCCGTGTCCCAGAAGGATCTGGACCGGCTCGGGGAACTGCTCGCCCAGGCGAGACAGACCGCGCCGACCCGACCGCATCCACACGCACCGGACGAGCCTCCCGCGCTGTCGCTCGCCGGACCCGTGGCCGCGGCCTACGACCGACTCCGGGACCGACTGCAAGGGAGGCCGAGGACATGACCATCGAAAGCGGGACCACGGAGGTCAGCCAGCAGCCCGCCAGGGCTGAGGACAGGCAGGGGTTCGACGAGGTTCACATTCTGTGGATCTCCGAGGGCATGAGCTGCGACGGGGACACCGTGTCGATGACGGCGGCCGGCCAGCCGGGGATCGAGGACGTCGTCCTCGGACTCGTCCCGGGCCTGCCGAAGGTGAACCTGCACAACAAGGTGCTCTCCCCCAGCCTGGGCGGCGAGGACTTCCTCGCTCCCTTCCGGGCGGCGGCACGCGGCGAACTCGAGCCGTTCGTCCTGGTGATCGAGGGGTCCATCCCCAACCAGAACATCATCGAGGGCGAGGGCTACTGGACCTCGTTCGGCAACGATCCGGAGACCGGCAACCCGCTCACCTTGAACTGGTGGATCGACCACCTCGCCCCCAAGGCCTGGGCGGTCGTCGCCGCCGGTACCTGCGCCACCTACGGCGGGATCCACGCGATGGCGGGCAATCCCACGGGCTCCATGGGCCTGGCCGACTATCTGGGCTGGGAGTTCAGGTCGCGGGCCGCGCTGCCGATCATCAACGTGCCGGGCTGCCCCATCCAGCCGGAGAACTTCATGGAGACGCTGACCTGGCTGCTGTACCACGCGGCCGGCTCGGCGCCGCCGCCCCCGCTGGACCATATGCTGCGCCCGCAGTGGCTGTTCGGGAAGACGGTGCACGAGGGCTGCGACCGCGCCGCGTACTACGAGCAGGCCGACTTCGCCAGGGACTACAACTCGCCCAAGTGCCAGGTGAAGGTGGGCTGCTGGGGTCCGGTCGTCAACTGCAACGTGCCCAAGCGCGGCTGGATGTCGGGTGTGGGCGGCTGCCCGAACGTCGGGGGCGTCTGCATCGGCTGCACCATGCCCGGTTTCCCGGACGCGTTCATGCCGTTCATGGACGAGCCGACGGGCGCCACCTTCTCGTCGGCCCTCATCCGGCCCTACGGGGCCGTCATCCGCAGGCTGCGCGGCCTCACCAACATCGCCGTCAACCGCGAGCCCAGGTGGCGTCATGACAAGGACCAGTTGACCAGCGGTTACGACCCCTACTGGCGCCCCTCGGAGGGGGCGAGCGAGAGAGCGAGGAAGGCCCGGACATGACGGCAACCGAGGCGCGGGGCACGCGACGCAAGCCTGCGCAGATCGTGGACATGTCGTGGGATCCGATCACCCGGATCGTCGGCAATCTCGGCATCTACACGAAGATCGACTTCGCCAACCGGGAAGTGGTGGAGTGCCACAGCACTTCGTCGCTGTTCCGCGGCTACTCCGTCTTCATGAGGGGCAAGGACCCGCGCGACGCGGGCTTCATCACCTCACGCATCTGCGGGATCTGCGGTGACAACCACACCACCTGTTCCAACTACGCCCAGCAGATGGCCTACGGCGTCAAACCGCCGCCGCTCGCCGACACCATCGTCAACCTGGGCGAGGCGGCCGAGTACATCTTCGACCACACCATTTTCCAGGACAACCTGGTGTTCGTGGACTTCTGCGAGGCCATGGTCAAGTCCACGAACCCGAGCGTCCTGGCCCGGGCGGAACGCACCGAGGCACGCAACGGCCACATCCACGGCTACCGCACCATCGCCGACATCATGCGCGCCTTCAACCCCTTCGAGGGCGAGGTGTACAAGGAGGCGCTCAAGGTCAGCCGGATCACCCGGGAGATGTTCTGCCTGATGGAGGGACGCCATGTCCACCCCTCGACGCTGTACCCGGGCGGCGTCGGCACGATGCCGCAGCCGACCACGTTCACCGACTACCTCTCCCGGCTGCTGCACGTCCTCGACTTCGTGAAGAAGGCCGTCACGATGAACGATGACGTCTTCGACTTCTTCTACGAGGCGCTGCCCGGTTACGAGGAGGTCGGCCGCCGCCGGATCATGCTCGGCTGCTGGGGCGCCTGGCAGAACCCGGACGTGTGCGACTACCGCTACGAGACGATGAGCGAGTGGGGCCGGGCGATGTATGTCACCCCCGGTATCATCGTGGACGGCAAACTCGTCACCAACGACCTCGTCGACATCAACCTCGGCATCAGGATCCTGCTGGGCAGTTCGTACTACGAGGACTGGGTGAACCAGGAGCCGTACGTCACCCGCGATCCGCTGGGCAACCCCGTCGACATGCGCCACCCGTGGAACCAGACCACGGTGCCGATGCCGCAGAAGCGCGACTTCGACGGCAACTACAGCTGGGTGATGAGCCCGCGCTGGTACGACGGCAACAGCGGCGACCATCTCGCCCTGGACACCGGCGGCGGCCCGCTGGCGCGGCTGTGGTCGACCGCGCTCAACGGGCTGGTCGACACCCCGTATGTGAAGGCCACGGGGCACAGCGTGCAGATCTCGCTGCCCAAGAGCGAGAAACTGCCGGAGATGACGCTGGAGTGGAGGATCCCCAAGTGGAGCAACACCCTCGAACGGGACCGGGCCCGGCCGTACTTCGTCGCCTACGCCGCCGCCATGGCCTTCCAGTTCCTGGAGAAGGCGATGGCCGCCGTCCGCGCCGGTGAGACCAAGGTCTTCGAGAACTACGAGGTGCCCGACGAGGCGATCGGCTGCGGGTTCCACGAAGCGGTGCGCGGTGTGCTCTCCCACCATGTGGTGATCAAGGACAAGAAGATCGCGAACTACCACCCGTACCCGCCGACTCCGTGGAACGGCAGTCCCCGGGACATCTACGGCACCCCCGGCCCCTACGAGGACGCCGTCCAGGGCCAGCCGATCTTCGAGGAGAACGGCCCGGACGACTTCAAGGGCGTCGACATCATGCGCACCGTGCGCAGCTTCGACCCGTGTCTGCCCTGCGGTGTGCACATGTACCTCGGCAAGGGCAACACGCTGTCCAAGCTGCACTCGCCCACCTATGGGGCGGCTCATGCCTGAGACGGTACGGCTCGACGAGGCGGCGGTCGCGGAGCGGCTGTCGCGCATCGACCGGCTGCTGGAGCGGATGCAGGGCGCTCCCGGCCCGATGACGGGCGCCGCGATCGAGGCGGTCCAGGCCCTCACCGAGGTCTACGGCGAGGCACTGGCCCGGGTCCTGGAGGGCGCCGACGGGCCGCTGGTGGAGCGCATGGCCGAAGACGAGCTGATCGGGCATCTCCTGGTGCTCCACGGCATCCATCCGGAGCCGCCGGAGCGCCGGGCCGAGCGCGCCGTCGCCGGGCTGCGGCCGGCGGTGCGCGAGCGGGGCGGTGACATCGAGCTGGACGCCGTGGAGGAAGGGGTCGCCCGGGTACGCGTGTCGGCCAAGGGATGCGGGACATCGTCCGCCGCCCTGGAGGACGCGGTCCGCGAGGCCGTGCTCGCCATGGCACCGGAACTGACCGGCGTCGAACGGGCACCGGGGGACGACGGGCGGCGGACCGCCTTCGTCCCGGTCGAGTCGCTCACCCTGCGTCCGGCGTCCGCGGGGGGACGGTCATGACCTCCGGCGCGCTGGCCCGTGTCATCCGCTCCGCCGCCGACCGGCGACCGGACGCGGAGTTCTGCGACCTGTGCGGTGCCGAGGTGGTCTCCGGGCACCGGCACCTGTTCGACACGGCCCGGGAGGCGGTGCTGTGCGCGTGCCGGCCCTGCTCTCTGCTCTTCGTCGAGGAGGGCGCGAGCGAAGGGCGTTACCGGCTGGTGCCCCGACGCAGAGTGCGTCTCCCCCCGGTCGACACGCAGGGGCTCGGCGTTCCGGTGGGACTGGCCTTCTTCGTGCGCCACGGGGACGACACGGTGACCGCGCATCTGCCGAGCCCGGCGGGGGCCACCCGCTGGGAGGCGGACCGCGCGGCCTGGCGCGAGATCGTCTCCGGCTGCCCGCAGCTCGCCACCCTCCAAGCGGACGTGGAGGCACTGCTGGTGAACACCGCGCACTCCGCGCGGCAGCACTGGATCGCTCCGGTCGACGACTGCTTCCGGATGGTGGCCATCGTCCGACGGGAGTGGCGGGGTCTTTCCGGCGGCAGCCGGGTGTGGCCCGCCGTCGAGCAGTTCTTCGAGGAGCTGACCGAACAACCGCAGTAACCGGCAAGGGAGCAGACGATGGGAAGGATCCGTGTAGGCAAGGCGCAGGTGAGTCCCGACACGCCCCAGCACGTCTCCGGACTGCATCAGGGCAACAGGGGCCCGAACAGGCGGCAGACCGGCCACCACAAGGACGGGACCGTGGACGCGCGCCGCTCGACCGGAGTGCACTGGAAGGCGCACAACGCGATCACGAAGACCATGCCGAACCTCCCTCCGGGATGACACGGCCTCCATGGCCGCGCCCGCACGGACGCGGCCACCGAGACGAGAGGAGTTGGGGATGACGGCCAAACGAGTGCTGATCGCCGAGGGGCTGCTGGTGGGCGCCGTGGCGTTGACGCTGCTCGCCAGGGAGCTGCCCGGGCTGGTCCGCGAGGTCAGGATCTGGCGGATGGTGGGAGTCCGCGGCGGTTCCCGGCAGGCGTACTGAGCGTCCCGCCGCCAGGCCTCACGCAGATGACCGCGGACCGCTCCCGGCGCGCCTCACCGTGACGGGAGCGGTCCGTCGGCATGCCCAGGGCCGTGCCGGCGCGCCGTCACCGTGCGCGGTCGCGGCGCGGCCGCGCGCCGCCGCGCCAACTGCCGGTCGGAGCTGGGGAGATAGGCGGCCATGTCCCCCGAATGGCCCCCTCTGCCCCGCGCGCAGGGCTCGGGCGGGGTCTCCTGGAAGGGGAGAGGCATCCGTCAAAGGAGCCGATCATGTATGAGATGTGTGCGGGCCCCGAGAAGCCCGGCGGCGTGCTGGTGTGGCACGTCATGGTCAAGCAGACCACAACGACCCTGTGCGGCCAGCGGCTTGTCGAGGCGGTGGATACGGCCGGTGCCCAGCAGGCGGGTCACTGTACGGCGTGTATGGCGTCGTTCGCGAAGCTGATGACGGCCCCGCCCGGGACCGGTCCCTCGGCGGTCGCGACGCACTAGGGGGTGTCCGACAATTCGCGTCGAATCAGCGCGCGGCGTCTGGTGCGGTGCATCGCAAGGCGGACGGTCATCCGCGTACTGGGGCGTACTCGGGTGATCCGACAGCGGCGAGGTGCCGTGCCTGGGGCCACCTCCCAGCCGCCAGGCTGGGGGATCGTCGCGCGCCCGGCGGGAATTGTCGGACATCCCCTGGGCACCCTCCGCCGTCAGACCGCGGACCCGACGGTGGGATGTTCCTCGACGTTCAGCAGGAGCAGGGCGGTGTCGTCGGTGCGGTCACCCGACGGCTGGGCCCGCGCGAGCAGCGCGTCGGCGATGGCGTCCAGCGGGCCGCGGGCGCCGGAGAGCACGGCCGCGAGCTCCGCGATGCCGGCGTCGTGGTCCTTGCCGTGGGTCTCGACGAGTCCGTCGGTGTACACGGCCAGCAGGGTGCCGGGAGGCAGGTCGACCTCCAGGGTGGGGTAGTCCGCCGCGGGGTCGACGCCGAGCAGGGGACCCGGCGGCAGGTCGAGCACATGACCGGGCCGGCCCGGTGGCCGCAGCAGGGGCGGGACATGGCCGGCCGTCGCCAGGTGCGCGCAGTGGCGCGCCATGTCGATGTGCGCGTACAGGCAGCTGGTGAGCAGGTCCGGGTCGAGGTCGGTGAGCAGGCGGTTGGTGCGGGCGAGGACCTCGCCCGGGGCGGCGCCCGCGACGGCGTAGGCGTGGACGGCGGTGCGCACCTGGCCCATCAGTCCGGCGGCGCTGACGTCGTGGCCCTGGACGTCGCCGATGACGGCCGCGACCTCCGTGTCGGAGAGCCGGATGAGGTCGTAGAAGTCGCCGCCGACGTCCATGCCGTGGCTGGCGGGCAGATAGCGGGCGGCCACCTGGAGTCCGGGAATGCGGGGCAGGGTGCGGGGCAGCAGACGGGCCTGGAGGCCTTCCGCCAGCTGCTGGGCGGCGTCGTACTGCCGTGCTCGGTCCAGCGCCTGGGCGATCAGGGCGCCGAGGGAGGTCAGGGTCGTGCGTTCCGGAAGGGTGAACTCGCGGGGACGTTCATAGCCGACCACGCAGATGCCGACGGCCCGCCCGGAGACCATGAGCGGCAGCCACGCCCACGCGCCCATGCCGTCGTCGATGTCGGCTCCCTCGGGATGCACCGCCCGCAGTTCCTCCCGGTCGGCGAAGAAGGACGGCACCCCCTGGTTCAGCTCCCAGGACGGCGCACCGGCGGTCAGCCCCGGCACGGAGACGTCCGAGACGAGCGGGGCGTGGTCGACGCCGTCCAGCACCTTCGGGTCGAAGCCGCGGTGGCCCACGACCCGGACCCGCCCCGCCTCCGAGACGAGCAGCGCGAAGGCCTGCGCGCGCAGGGAGAGCATGAGGTGGTCGGCCACCAGGTCGACGATCTGGCGCACGGAGGCCGCCTCGGCCAGGGCGCCGGACAGGCACATGAGGTGGGAGAGCGCGTCCAGGCGGGTGGGGCCGGCCACCGCTTCCATGCCGACGGGTTCCTGGCTCCGGGGCGCGAACACGTCGTCCGTGAGGGCGATGCGCACGCTCACGCCCGTGCGGTCCGGATAGAGCTGGAACAGCAGCCGCCCGCCGACAGGCCGGTGCGCCGTGAAGGAGGTCGGCAGCCGCTCGGCGACCGCGATCCGGTGCCGGTGCTCGTAGACGGCGTGGTCGAGCCAGGGCACCGCCTCCCAGAGCCGGGCGCCCAGGAGATGCGGGACGCTCAGGCCCAGCAGGGCGGCCGCGGTGGGGTCGACGAAGGTGATCCGGCCACGAGGGTCGAGCCGGCAGCCCCCTTCGGGCAGGGAGGCGACGAGGTCGGCGGCGGCCCGGGCCTCGCCCGGCGCCACGGGTTCGGTGGGTGGCAGGGGCAGAAAGCGCGGCTCGGATCCGGGGACGAGGCGGTTCCCGGCAGCGGCGGCACCCTGAAGCACCCAGGCGACACAGTGGCCCGCGGTGACGAGCCGGCGCCGGGCGTCCTCGTCCGGGCCGGGACCGTTCTGCGGGATCAGCACCAGGAGCGCGCCCCAGACGGCGGAAGGGGTGACGAGCGGGGTCACCGCGGCGCCGCGTGGATACGGGGAGAGCTCGACGTGCTGCGGATGGCCGCGCGCCGGTTGCCTCCCGTCCCCGGAACCGGTCCACACCGGCTGCCGCAGACGGACCGCCTCGGCCACGGGGTCACCGGGGGCGTCCGTCACCGCGATACGGCGCGGCGGTCCCATGAACTCCGGGGGCAGCCCGACACTCACGTCCAGGGCCAGGACCTCCGCACCGGGGTCGAGCAGGACGAGCGCCCCGGCGTGCGCGCCCAGGCTGTCCACCGTCCGGGCCAGCATGTGATCCAGCAGGTCCTGGACGGTGGCCGTCCGCAGGTCCTCGCTTCTGCCCATCCGCTGCGCTCACTTCGCGGAGAGTGCCTCTTTCTGCATGCTAGGTGGGGCGCGCGCCCTCGGCGTCCTGCGCCGTGCCGCCCTCGCCCACGCCGCCTCGGCGGGCGCGTCAGGAGTGCTTCGGGCGGACCCAGCCCAGGGAGCGCTCGACGGCCCGCTTCCAGGACTCGTACTCCCACTCCCGCCGTTCGGGGTCCATGTCGGGCACCCACTTGGCGGCCATGTGCCAGTTGCGCCGCAGGATCTCCAGGTCCGCCCAGTAGGTGGCCGCGAGCCCGGCGGCGTAGGCCGCACCGAGGGAGACCGTCTCGGCGACCATGGGCCGGACCACGGGCACGTCGAGGACATCGGCCAGGAACTGCATCAGCAGATTGTTGGCCGTCATGCCCCCGTCCACCTTGAGCTGCCGCAGGGCGAGCGTGGAGTCGGCGTTCATGGCGTCGACGACCTCCCGGGTCTGCCAACCGGTGGCCTCGAGCACGGCCCGGGCCAGGTGGCCCTTGGTGATGTAGGAGGTGAGGCCGACGATGACGCCGCGGGCGTCGCTGCGCCAGTGCGGGGCGAACAGGCCCGAGAAGGCGGGGACGATGTAGCAGCCGCCGTTGTCCTCGACGGTGCGTGCCAGGGTCTCTATCTCGGGCGCGCTGTTGATCAGGCCCAGCCGGTCGCGGAACCACTGGACGAGCGAGCCGGTGACCGCGATGGGTCCCTCCAGGCCGTAGACGGTGGGCTGGTTCCCGATCTTGTACGCGACGGTGGTGAGAAGCCCGTGCCGGGACCGTACGATCTCGGTACCGGTGTTCATCACCAGGAAGCTGCCGGTGCCGTAGGTGCACTTCGCCTCGCCGGGCGAGAAGCAGGTCTGCCCGAACAGGGCCGCCTGCTGGTCGCCGAGGGCGGCCGCGATGTGCACGCCCGGGAGCACCGAGCGGGCCTCGCCGTAGATCTCGGCCGACGAGCGGATCTCCGGCAGCATCGGGCGCGGCACCCCGAAGAAGTCCATCAGCTCCTGGTCCCAGGTCAGGGTCCGGAGGTTGATGAGCATGGTGCGGCTGGCGTTGGTGGCGTCGGTGATGTGCAGTCCGCCGTCCGTGCCGCCGGTCAGATTCCAGATCAGCCAGGTCTCCATGGTGCCGAAGAGCACCTCACCGGCCCGGGCGCGGCGTTCCAGCCCGTCGACATGGTCGAACATCCAGCGGATCCGGGGCGCGGAGAAGTAGGTCGAGGGAGCCAGACAGCAGCGTTCGACGAAGAACTCGTCCCCCGGCCGCTCCCTCAGCCCGTCGACCATCGGAGCGGTGCGGATGTCCTGCCAGACGATGGCCCGGCCGAGCGGAACCCCGGTCTCCCGGTCCCACAGTACGGTGGTCTCCCGCTGGTTGGCGATGCCGATCGCGACGATCTGAGCGGCGTCGATGCCGGCGTTCGACAGCGCCTCCGGGACGATGCGCTGCAGATTCCGCCAGATCTCCACGGCGTCGTGCTCGACCCAGCCGGGCCGGGGGAAGTACTGCTGGTGCTCCCGCTGGGCAACCGACACGAGCCGCCCCCGGTGGTCGAACAGAATGCATCGCGTGGATGTGGTGCCCTGGTCGATGGACAGCACATACCGTTCAACCATGATCGGGCCTGCCTTCCGATGCGTCGTGGCGGTGCGGGACCTACCAGCGGGCCGCGCCGAGATCTCTGGAGACCGCCCGTGAGGCCTCCCGGAGCAAGGTGATGAGGGCCGGCTGGGGCCGGCCCTGGCTGTCACAGATGCGCTCGACCGGCCCCGACACGCCGATCGCTCCGACGACGAGGCCGCCCTGGCCCCGGATCGGCGCGGCGACACCGGCCTCGCCCATGCTCATCTCCTGCACCTCGGCGCCCCAGCCGAGGTCCCGGATCTCGGCGAGCGAGCGGTTGAGGTCGGCGGGTGAGACCACGGTGTGCCGGGTGTACGCCTCCAGGCCGGCTTCCAGCAGTGGGTCCACGGGGGCGGCCCCGAAGGCGAGCAGGACCTTGCCGAGTGAGGAGGCGTGCAGGGGCAGCAGTGCTCCGACGTCCAGGGTCTGAAGGGTGTCGTCCGGGCGGAAGACGTGGTGGACGACGAGCACCTTGCCCTCCAGAGGGGTGCCCAGCCGGACGGCCTCCCCACTGCGGGCGGCCAGGGCATCGGCCCAGTTGATGGAGCGGGACCGCAGCTCGTTGACGTCCAGATAGCTGGTGCCGAGATGCAGCAGCGCGGCCCCGAGCTGGTATTTTCCGGTGGCTTCGTCCTGCTCCACGAAGTCCACGTGCTGGAGGGTGCGCAGAATGCCGTGGGCGGTGCCTTTCGCCAGCCCCAGCGCCGCCGCGACCTCGCCCAGTCCCAGGCGTCCGGGACCGCCGGCGAGCAGACGCAGGATCGCCGCCGCCCGTTCTATGGATTGGACCGGGCCGGCCATGAAGCGATCATAATCCGGTTTGCCACGATCCACATGCCGTTCGGCAATGACGACCGCTGTTCATTGACGTCGGGCGCTTGTCTCCCTAACGTGCCCTGACGTCCGGTTTCCGACCGACCGCGCTTTCTGGGAGAGGAGGGCACATGACAGCAACGCGGATCGACGCCGCGCCTCGCGAGGGTGTCGCCTACGTGTTCCCGCTGCCATACGCCCCCAGGGCCGTCTCGGCCGTACGGCGACGCGTGTGCGCGGTTCTGGCCACTCTGGGCGTGCCCACCGACGCCGCCGAGAATGTGCTTGTGGTGGTGTCGGAACTGCTCACCAACGCCCTGGTGCACGCGTTGCCGCCGGCCACGCTGCGGCTCACCCAGGTGCTGGTGGACGGGCGCGGCGCCGTACGCGTCGAGGTGACCGACAACGGACCCGCCAAGGGGGCCCCGGACCGGCCCGTCGACCCGGACGAGCACGGCCGGGGGCTCGGCATCGTCACCACGCTCTCGGCGCGGTGCGGTGTGCAGGTGTACCGGGGCGGTACCTGCCGGTGGGCGGAGGTGCCCGCCGGGTGAGCGCGACCGGTGTGGCGGTGCCGCCGGCGCCCGGGGGCTCGGGGACGGTGCCGGGACTCGGGCGCCCCGACGCGGTGCCGTGGACCCTCGGGCGCCCCGACGCGATGCCGTAGACGCTCAGGCGCCCCGGGTGTGGCCCGTCGCGAGCGCCGGCAGCAGACGGTGGGCGTTGTCCCGGTTGATGTGACGGCGCTGATGGTCGTCGAGCGCCGGGTCGTTGTCGAGCGCGGGCGCGGTGACCCCGGTGACCAGGTGGGAGGGGGTGGGGGGCCAGTCACTGCCGTACAGGATCCGGGAGGGACCGACGGCGGACAGCAGGCTCGGCGTGGCGGACGGGGACATGGGGCCGGCGGTGTCGTAGTAGAAACGGTGCAGGTAGTCACGCACCCGGGCCGGCTCCACCTTCGGTGACAGATGCTGACCGAACACCTCCACGCGGTTGGCGATGTACGGCAGGAAACCGCCCCCGTGCGGCAGGATGAAGGTGAGGTTCGGGTAGCGGTCGAGGGTTCCGTTGACGATCAGGCTGAGGGCCGCCCGGGTGGTGTCCATCAGAAAGTCGCACAGGAACGGCGGCACGCCCTCCAGTTCCGCGTTCCCCCCGGGGACCTCCATGGGATGGGTACTGATCACAGCCGAGCGCTCGTCGAGTTCCGCGAGGATCGCGTCCTGGGACGGATGCCCGAGATACACCCCGCGCACGCTGGTGCGCGCACTGACCCCGACCGCCCCGAGGTCGTCCATGCCGTGGTGGACCGACCAGAGCGACAGCTCCGGGCTGTCGAGGAAGACGGGGGTGTAGAACGCGAAGCGGCCGGGGTGCTCCCGGACGAGGTCGCTCGCGGCCTGGAGCGCCACGTGCGCGCTCTCCTTGCGGGTCCTCGGCTCCTGGAGCCGTCCCAGCATGGCGACCGTGAGCACACTGGTGCGGATGCCCGCCCCGTCCATCAGCGCGAGGGCGCTGCCGAGGTCCCATCGCGTCCACGACGGCAGGCTTTCGCGACGGACGATGTCGTTCTTCTCCGCCCAGTCGATCCACTGTGGCGCGGTGTAGTGGTGGTGTACGTCCACGCGTGCCCGGCGCGCGTCGGCGTCCGCCGCCGCGCCCTCGTCCACGCCGGCCACCGGAGCCGCGCCGGTGGCCGTGTGCAGTGGTGTCATGGGCGGGGCCCCGTTCCTGTGGTCGCGTCAGAAGGGTTGCGCCTGCGGGTCGTGGGTGTCTCAGCGCCCGAGGACCTGCCGGAGGACGCCGGTCAGCGTCTCCTCCCCGTGCGACGGCCGGGCATCGGCCCGCCAGGCCACGAAGCCGTCGGGCCGTACGAGGACGGCGCCTTCCGGTGTCGTGCCGTGCACCGAGGCCCAGTCCGCGCCCTCGCCGGCGTCGAGGTCGTATTCCGCGCCCCGGCCGACGGTGTACGCCTCGAGCGGTACGTTGAGCAGCGTGCCCACACTGCGGGCGGCGTCGCGCCACTGCGGACGTCCTGAGAGCAGGACGAAGGAACGCTCGTACATGTCGATGGTGGAGACCCTCTCCCCGTCGCGGGTGACCCACATGTGCGGCGCGCGGGTACCGGGGTCGGCGCGCAGGCACAGGGTGTCCGGGATGAGGGGCTCGTCCGCCGGCGCACCGATCACCGCGCCGGAGACGTAGCGGTATCCGAGCGCCGTGGTCATCAGGTCGGCGGCGTCGCTCGACGCCGACCTCGCGGAGTAGCCGGGGTGCTGCTCACGAGCCGCCTGCACCGTGGCCCGTGCGCTGGTGACCTGGGCCACCGGCCGGCGTTCGGTCTCGTAGCTGTCCAGCAGCGCGGGCCCCGCCCAGCCACGCAGTACCGCGGCGACCTTCCAGGCGATGTTGTGCGCGTCCTGGATACCGGTGTTGGAGCCGAACGCTCCGGTCGGCGGCATCTCATGGACGGCGTCGCCCATGAGGAAGACGCGTCCTTCCCGATAGCTGTTCGCGACACGGTCCGCCGCGTGCCACGGCGCCCTGCCCGTGATCTCGACGTCCAGGTCACGTACGCCCGCCGCGGCCCGGATGTGCTCGACGCACCGGTCGTCGGTGAAGTACTCCATGGTCTGTCCGCGCTCGGGGAACCAGGGCACGTGGAACACCCACTGCTCCTCGTTGTCCACGGGCAGCAGCACTCCCTCGCCCGCGGGATCGGTGACGTAACACACCACGAAGAGCTGGTCCCCCGCCACCTCGCGCAGCTTCTTGCTGCGGAAGGTGACGCTGATGTTGTGGAACAGGTCCCCGGATCCCGAGTGTTCGATGCCGAGCCGCTGGCGCACGGGGCTGCGGGGACCGTCGGCGGCGAAGAGGTAGTCCGCGTGCACCGTGTGGGTCTCGCCGGACGTCCGGTCCTGCAGGACGGCCCGCACCCCGCCGTCGTCCTGGGTGAAGGACAGCAGTTCCGTGCTGAAGCGCACGTCCCCGCCGAGGTTCCGGGCGCCTTCCAGCAGCACCGGTTCCAGATCGTTCTGGCTGCAGGCGCAGCGGACCGTCGAGCACACATCGGCCTCGGGCGGCCTGCCCGTGATCCGGGCCGAGAGCCACCGCTGGTTGCCGCTGTGCAGCGTGTCCACCTGAAGGATGCCGTGGTTCCTCGACAGGGTGGCCGCGGCTTTCCGGATCTCCGGTTCGAGGCCCGCGGTCCGGAACAGCTCCATCGTCCGCATGTTGTTGCCGCGGCCGCGCGGATGTGCGGACGTGGCCGCATGACGTTCGACGACCCGATGCCGAATGCCGAGGCGTCCGAGAAAAACGGAGGCAGACAGACCGACGAGCGATCCCCCAACCACCAGAACGGGCACGTAGTCGTTCCCGCGATCTTCCATCGCGTGCTTCTCCTCTGCGGTCCATCTCCATGACACGGCGGCCGAGGGCTTTCGCGGCTCGCGCCCAGTTCTTTTGCCACGCCGTGGTGAGCAATACGCAGTAATCACTCGTACAGCGGCAGCAACTTCCGTCGGACGCCGGGCACGTGGCCAGACGGGCGAATCTCGTTTACGGCCCGGAGCCGACCGGGGAATGGTTGACCCGAAACTCGTAGACCTGCTGTCCCGTGGCCGGGGCGGGAGCCTTCAGAAAGGCCGAGAGAATGACTCAGCTCGACGAACGGGACACCACGGACGCCACCACGGAGGCCATTTCGGCGGCATCACGCGGCTCGGCCGCGTATCGCGCCGACCCCTATCCGGTCTACGCACGCCTGCGCGCTGCGGCGCCCGTGTGCCCGCTTTCCCCGCCGCACGGGGTGGACACCTATCTGATCACCCGGTACGAGGACGCCAAGGCCGCTCTGACGGACCCGCGCATCAGCAAGGACATGTACGCGGCCATGGACGCGTACCACACCATTTTCGGTGACTCGTCCGTCGCACTCGACGACAACATGCTCTTCTCGGACCCGCCCAAGCACACCCGGCTGCGCCGCATCGTCAACAGCGCGTTTACCCCGCGTCGTATCGAATCCCTGCGTCCGCGCATTCAGGAGATCACCGACGAACTGCTGGGCCGCTGTTCCACCGACGTGCCCGTCGACCTGCTGCCGTCCTTCGCGTTCCCGCTGCCGCTCATTGTGATCTGCGAACTCATCGGAATTCCCGAGGAGGAGCGCGAGGACGTCCAGAAGTGGTGCGCCGTGGTGGCGCGTACGGGGTTCAGCAAAGAGGACAAGGAAAAGCTGGCGGTGGCCGAGGGGGCACTGCGGGACTATTTCGTCGACCTCATCGCACGCAAGCGCCGGGAGGCGACCGACGACCTGCTCGGCGTGCTCATCCGCACACAGGACGAGCAAGGCGCCATGAACGACGGCGAGTTGCTGTCCACGCTGTGGGTGCTGCTTTTCGCCGGGCACAAGACGACCGCGTACCTCATCGGCAATGCCGTTTTCAACCTGCTGACCCATCCCGATCAGCTGCGGGAGGTCCTGGCCGATCCCGAAATCCTGCCGAACGCGATCGAGGAGGTGATCCGCTATGAGGGCTCGGTGGAGAACGCCACGTTCCGGCATGCGCTCGAGGACATCACCATCGGGGACACGGTCATTCCCAAGGGCTCTCTGGTCCAGATCGCGGTGGCCTCCGCGAACCGGGATCCGGAGAAGTTCGCTGCGCCGGACACCTTCGACGTCAAACGCCAGGGGCTCCAGAGCGCGCATCTCGGATTCGGCAGCGGTCCGCACTACTGCCTCGGTGCGCCGCTCGCCAGAATGGAGATGCGGATCGCGCTGACCACTCTGTTCGAGAGGTTCCCGGACATCGAACTCGTGGCTCCCGCAGGCGAGGCGGAGTGGCTCAAGGTTCCGTTCCCCGCCTTCCGGGGCCTGGAGAAACTGCCCGTCGTCCTGGACCCGTCACGGCTCCTCGACCGCTGAGGCCGGTGCGCGGATGCCGGCCGGGGGTCCGGGGGCCCGGCCGGCGTCCTGACGGGCGAGGTGTTCCCGTGCCTCCGTGATCCGCCGAGGCTCGGCGTCCGCGCCGAGCTCGGTACAGCGGGTGAACCCGCGCATCGTAAGCCCTGGTCCAGGCCCTACGGCCGCTCGCTCCCGGTGGTCTTGCCGGTCCCCCGCGCCGCCGCGGTGGGCAGACCCTCACTCGTCACGAAGTAGAACACCGGGAGGATCACGAACACCGCGAGGGCGAGCAGAGGGGTGACCAGCGCCCCGAGCGCGCCCGCGAGGGCGTAGGCCAGCGCACCGGCCCAGGAGCGCAGCAGGCCGTGGCTCACATAGGAGGGCTCCACGTCGGGGGCCAGCAGTTCGGGACGCCAGGCGAGCCACTGGTAGAAGGCGACCCAGCTCAGGCACATCGCCGCGGCGAGGCCCGCGTAGAGCGCCACGGCGACCCGCGCGTCCGCGCCCTGCGTGTCGGCCCGCAGCGCGTCGGCGACCACGGCCGTCGGAAAGGAGAGCGCCCCGGTGGTGAACAGCAGGAAGAGGTTGGCCGCGTGCAGACCGCGGTCCATGGCGGAGATCCGGACGAAGGCCTGGTGGTGGTTGAGCCAGATGACCGCCACATAGCTGAAGGAAGCGAGATAGCCGAGGTAGGCCGGCCATTGCTCCACCAGGGCGTGGCCCAGGCCGCCCGGCTGGTGCGGCGGGTCGTGGAGGCCGAGGACCAGAAGGGTGACGGCGATGGCGAACACACCGTCACTGAAGGCTTCGGCGCGCGTGGTCTCCGAGCGGGAGAACCTGCCATCACGTATGCGGGGTCCGGACACATCGGCTCCTGACGGGGTCGATCACTGGGCGGTCGGGTGCCGAAGGAGCGGCCTACGGCACCGGGCGGCGCCGGGGAGGCGTACGCCACAGGAAGCGCCGATGGCCGCCGCCGCGGAGGAGACCGAAAGCACGCCCTGCCCGGACGTCTTCCGAGGACCCGCGCAGCCGGACGATACCCGTTCCGCGCCGAAGGCGGCGTCGCCCACGGCCCGGAAAAGGTCCGCGACCAGGCTTTACGATCCCTGTGGCCGACTGTTCGGCCCGGAACCCGGCGTCCAGGCTCGCCGTCACCCCGCGGGCGCCCTCCAGCGGTACCAACGGTGACGCGACGGCCCGGCGCGCGGGCAGCGGGCCACCTCCAGCGTCTCGTGGGTGCGGCCGTCGCCCGGGAGGCCGGCAGGCGGAGGTTCTCGGGTTCGCGGCCCAGGCGGTGCAGAACGAAGCCGTCCGGCTGGAAGAAGTCGCGGGCGAAATCCACGTGTCCCGGGGCCCGCTGACCGAACCTCGCCGCGCCGTCTGCGTGCCGAGTGAGCCTCTGCCGGACGCCGCCTCTTCACTCCCGCCCCGCCCAACGACCACAAAGTCTGTCGACATCAAGTATCTTGACCTCAAGATTGATTGGGCGGTGGAACGGGGGCCTGGCCATGCGAGGGACCGGGGATGGACTGATGGCGCAGCTGCGGCGGCCGCCGGGCGGCCGGGATGCGCGGATCATGCTGCTCGCGCAGTGTGTGGACCGGACCGGGACGGGGGTGTGGGCCGCGGCCTCCGTGCTGTACTTCACCTTCGTGAGCGGGCTGGACGCGCGCCAGGTCGGGCTGCTGCTGGGAGTGGGGGCGGTCGCGGGGATAGCCGGGTCACCGCTCGCAGGGCGAGCCGCCGAACGGTTTCCGGTGCGGGGCCTGCTGATCGGCTGTCACCTGCTGCGGCTGGTGACGATGGGTCTGCTGTTGGTCGCGAACAGCTTCGCCACCCTGCTGCCCGTGGTCACCCTCACATGCCTGGGCGAGCGAGCGGCCAAGACACTCGAGATGCTCTTCGCCACCCGGGCCGCGGGTGAGCAGCGAGCCACCTATCAAGCGCTGTCCCGCAGCGTGGCCAACGCCGGATACGCGGTCGGCGCGGGCATCGCCGCGCTCGGCCTCGGCGTGGGCACCACGAACGCCTACCGTGCGCTGATCCTGGCCGACGCACTGTCCTTCGTACTGGCCGCCACGCTGGTCTCGCGGACCGGGGAGCCGGTCGGCCACGGCCTGGTCGTGGCACCGATCGACGGCGGTACCGCCGACGGGCCGCCATCCGCCCCCAGTCCTTGGCGGGACCGCGGCTACCTGCTCTTCGTGCTGCTCGACATTCCGATGAACCTGGACGACTCGGTTCTCAACGTCGGCCTGCCGCTGTGGCTGGTGGACCACACCCGAGCGCCGCACGCGGTCGTCCCCGCCTTCCTGGTGGTCAACACCGTGCTCGTGGTGGTCCTCCAGCTTCGGGTCTCGGCATGGGCCGAAGGCCCGCGCAAGGCGGCCGGAGCAGTGGGCTGGTACGGCATGGCCCTGGCCGCCTGCTGCCTCGTACTGGCGGCCGCCACCGGCGGCGGGGCCTGGTCGGCCTCCCTCGCCATGCTGGCGGCCGCGCTCCTGGTCACCCTGGCCGAACTGATGCGCTCGGTGAGTTCCTGGGAGCTGGCGGTCAGCCTGGCGCCGCCGCGTGCCCGCGCTTCCTATCTGGGAGTGGCCGGAATGTCCCAGTCGGTACAGAAGTCGGTGGGTCCGCTGCTGCTGACCGCTGCGGTGATGACGGCCGGTCCGGCGGGCTGGCTGGCGCTCGGTGCGGCAGGCACCGGGCTGAGCCTGGTGCAGCGGCGGGCCAGCCTGCGGCGACTGGCGGCCCTCGCCGCACCGGCCGCGCCCCGACAGACCGTCAGCAGCGTCGGCGACCGGAGCGAACCGGGTGGGCAGCGGTGCGCGCGCAGGGAGGCCGACGCCGGCCGGGCTCAGGGGTGAGCCACTGCTTCGCGAGGGGGTCGTCCGGAACGGACGGCGAGAGGGAAAGGGGAGTACCCGCTCCTTTCCACTCTCAACCTATAGCGCATGGGGGGGCTTGCGGCAAGGCCCGGGTCGTACCGCAGAATCATCGGCCGAAGCCGGAACCTGCGGAAACAGGTGACTTACGAAGTGCGTGTGCTGTTGTCGACGTATGGCTCGCGTGGGGTTGTCGAACCGCCGGCGGGACTCGCGTCCCTGTCTGCCGCGCCCACCGCGGCCTTGGCCCCCGAGACGCGCGCACGGGCGAAGACCGTGGCGGGTACGATCCGCGCCGACGGGGCGACGGTGGCCGCGCGGTCGTTGCTCGACGCGATCGACTGACGGAGGCCGCCCGTGCCCGTGTGAACCGCGCGGGATCGTCGAGCCAGGACCCACAACCGAGCACCTGCCGCCTCGCCGTGCGCCCAGGGTCGCAAGACAAGAAGCGACCCCATATCGGAGCTGATGCCGTGAACCCCCCGACCACCAGCGTGTTCGCCCTTCCCGACCACCTCTCCCCCAAGGCCGACCCGACGCTGATCGCCCAGGATGAGCAGCACTTCGCGGCCATCGCGGAGTGCCTCGACGCGACGATCGCCGAACTGTCCGACCGCCTCGATGCCGAGCGGAGGGCGCCCGGCGGCCTGGGCCGGCAGGCGATGGACCGAGATGTGGAGATCCACCGTCTGACCGCTCGTCTGCGGGCGCTGCGCCGCTTCGGTCTGGACCTGTGTCTCGGACGGATGGTCCGCGCGGACAGCCCCGAGCCCGTGTACGTGGGACGGCTCGGCCTGACGGACAGCGCGGGCCGACGGCTGCTGCTCGACTGGCGCTCCCCCGCGGCCGAGCCGTTCTTCGGAGCCACCCACGCCCACCCGATGGGGCTGACCAGCCGCCGCAGGTACCGCTGGAGCCGTGGCCGGATCAGCGACTACTGGGATGAGGTGTTCACCCCGGACGGGCTGGCCGGGAACGCCGCGCTCGACGACCAGTCCGCCTTCATCGCCAGCCTGGGCGGCAACCGGTCGGCCCGGATGCGAGACGTGCTCGGCACCATCCAGGCCGACCAGGACGCCGTCATCCGCGCGGGCTCCCGCGGCGCTCTCGTGGTCGACGGCGGCCCGGGCACGGGAAAGACCGTCGTCGCCCTGCACCGCTCCGCCTACCTCCTCTACGCCGACCCCCGCCTCGGTCACCGCCGGGGCGGCGTGCTGTTCGTGGGTCCGCACCAGCCCTACCTGGGCTATGTCGCCGACGTCCTCCCCAGCCTCGGAGAGGAGGGGGTGCAGATCTGCACCCTGCGGGACCTCGTCCCCGAAGGTGCCGCGGCGGCGGCCGAGCCCGATCCGGAGGTGGCCGTTCTGAAGTCGTCGGCGAAGCTGGTGAAGGCGATCGAGACGGCCGTCCGGTTCTACGAGGAACCGCCCGCCGAAGGGATGACCGTCACGACCCACTGGTCGGACATCCAACTCAGCGCCGGCGATTGGGCCGTGGCGTTCGAGGCGGCAGAACCCGGGACTTCGCACAACGAGGCGCGCGACCAGATCTGGGAGGAGCTGCTCACGATCCTGACGGACAAGCACGACGGCGACGCCCCGCCCGACCTGCTCCGCAAGTCGCTCGCACGCAACCGGGAGTTGCTCACGGCCTTCAACAGCGCCTGGCCGCTGCTCGAGGCGACCGACCTCGTAGGAGACCTGTGGTCGGTGCCCGCCTACCTGCGGATGTGTGCTCCCTGGCTCAGCCCCGATGACGTTCGGAAGCTGCAACGCGAGAACGCCCAGGCCTGGACGGTGTCCGACCTGCCGCTCCTGGACGCGGCACGGCAGCGGCTCGGCGACCCGGAGGCGGCGCGGCGCAAGCGCCGGCAGCGTCTCTCCGTCGCCGCCGAACGCGAGCACATGACCAAGGTCGTCGACGCCTTGCTCGAGGCCGATGACGACGGCGAAGGCGCCGTGACCATGCTGCGCGGGCAGGACCTGCGGGACGCCCTGGTCGACGAGTCCGTGCCGTCCGGCGCCGAACCGGACCGGCTCGCAGGCCCGTTCGCGCACATCGTCGTGGACGAGGCTCAGGAACTCACCGACGCCCAGTGGCAGATGCTGCTGCTCCGGTGCCCGTCCCGGAGCTTCACCATCGTCGGGGACCGTGCCCAGGCCAGGCACGGGTTCAGGGAGTCGTGGCAGGAACGGCTCGAGCGGATCGGGCTCGACCATGTCCGCTTGGCCTCCCTGAGCATCAACTACCGGACGCCGGAGGAAATCATGGCCGAGGCCGAGCCGGTCATCCGAGCCGTGCTCCCCGACGCCAATGTGCCGACCTCCGTCCGCAGCGGCGGCATTCCCGTCATCCATGGATCCGCTGCGGCTCTGCACTCGATCCTCGACTCCTGGCTCGACGCGCATGCCGACGGAATCGCCTGTGTCATCGGCGATCCCACGTTCCGGGCGACCTCCCGTGTCCGGTCGCTGACCCCGGAGTTGTCGAAGGGGCTCGAGTTCGACCTGGTCGTCCTCGTCGACCCGGAGGCGTTCGGCAAGGGCATCGAAGGAGCGGTCGACCGCTATGTCGCGATGACCCGGGCGACCGGGCAACTCGTGATCCTCACAAGCTCCTGACGCCGACCGGGCGACGGCGCGCTCCCGACCGGAGAGGTCCTCCTGGCTCCCGGCCGGAGAGGGCCCCGGGTTCCCGGCCAGAGGGGCCCCCGGGTTCCCGGCCGGACGAGCGCCCGGCAATCCGCACGGCCCTCGCGAAGGATGCCTTCTGAGGTCGTATCAGGTGACGTTCAGCCGGCTTTGCGTCACTGTTCAATCAGCCGGCTCGCCCCGCTGGTCCAGTCCTTGCGAGAATCTCGCCGCCCGGTCCGCGCGTCCATCGGTGGACCCCGGGAACCGCGCCTCCGCCATGCGTCGAGGTCCAGTACGTCTCCGTGTCGCAGCACACCGGCTACCAGGTGGCCGCGCGGTCGTCGGTGCGCTTCGACGGGACCCATCCGAAGATCGTCTACCACAAGGACGGCGTCTCGACCCACGACTTCCGCTTCGCCAACACCAACGACGAACCGCCGGAGAACGTGACGAGGGGCTGGTTCTACCCGCGTCTGGTGGGCTGGAACGGCTACCCGGCCGGTTTCCGGGACAAGCTCCTGAGCGCCGCCATGCCCGCGGTGCCTGCTCAGGCGACCGGTTCGCGGGCCGTCCGGGCCGCCCTGGCCAGATCCAGGTCGGTGGTCTCGGGGGCCAGGAACTGCGAGACCAGACCGCCGAAGGCGAGCACGCCCGCGCCGACGAGGAGTACGAAGCGGGGGCCGAAGTGGTCGAGCCCCATCGGGAGCAGAAAGGTGCCGACGGCGGCGCCGACACGGCTCATGGCGGTCGCGAAGCCGACGCCCGTGGCGCGCAGCGAGGTGGGGAACACCTCCAGCGGATAGACCGCGGTCAGTGCGCTGGACGCGGCGTTGAGGAAGATGAAGAAGAGGAAGCCGACCACGATGACCGGCGTGGAGGACGGCCACACGGCGACCAGCGCGAGGCAGCCGGCCGTGATCCAGAACGGCGGGATCAGCAGCTTGCGGCGGCCGATGCGGTCCACGAGCAGACAGCCCGCGGTGACACCGGCGACGGCGGTGAAGGAGTAGACGAGCAGGGCCGCGACCGCGTTGTCGCCCATGTGGAGGGCGTCGAAGACCTGGGTCCAGAAGGTGCCGATCGCGAAGTACGGCAGTACGAGCGCGGCCCAGAAGACGCCGGCGAACACCGTGCCGCGAAGGTGCCGACGGCTGAACAGGGCGCGGAATCCCTCCTGCCCGGACTCGGCGCGGTCGTCGAGTTCGGCGCTGACGTCGATCTCGATGCCGTACTTCGCGATGAGTTCCTCGGCCTCCTCGTGGCGGCCCCTGCTCAGCAGCCAGCGGGCCGACTCCGGGATGCCGCCCCGCAGTGCCACACACACCAGGGCGATGACCGCGCTGCTGGCCAGGGACCAGCGCCAGCCGCCCTGGACATCCGCGAACACGGCGCCGACGACCGTGGCCAGCGCGTAACCGACGTACCAGCTGATCTCGAGGCTGGCCAGCAGTCTGCCGCGGCCCTGCCGCGGTGCGTACTCCGACAGCAGCGGCGCGCCGATGGCGTACTCGCCGCCGATCGCCACACCCATCAGCAACCGGATGAGGAAGAGCTGGAGTCCGTCGGTGACGAAGAACTGCAGCACCGAGCCGACCAGGAAGACGACCATGTCGACGAGGAACACCGGGCGCCGGCCGAACCGGTCGGCGAGCCGCCCGAAGAGCGGGCCGCCGACGAAGATGCCGATGAGCGGCGAGGCTCCGACCAGTCCCTCCATCACGGTGGACAGATGGAGGTCGGTGGTCAGGGCGGCCATCGCCATGCCGATGCCGCCGATGATGTAGCCGTCGATGCCCTCGCCTATCTGTGTGGCCAGCTTCAGCTTGGTGTGCAGGCGGCGGCGTTCGCGCAGCAGGGCGGGGGTCGGCGGAGTGCCGGACTGGGGTTGGGTCGCAGGCGTCGTTGCCATGAGCGGTCCTTGTCTGTTCGGTGTCCGGGCCCCGGGCCGGGTGTCAGGGACCGGGTCAGGGCATGGCGGGGGAAGGCTCAAGGGGGCGTGGGGAGGTATTGAGAGGGGGCGAGGGGGTCAGAGGGGCCAGTCGAGTGCGATGTACTGCGTCTCCAGGAACGCCTCGATGCCTTCGCGGCCGCCTTCCCGGCCGAGGCCGGACTGCTTGACGCCGCCGAAGGGCGCGGCGGGGTCGGACAGCAGGCCTCGGTTGAGGCCGACCATGCCGGCCTCCAGGCGTTCGGCAAGGCGCAGCGCGCGGGCGAGATCACGGGAGTAGACGTAGGCGGCCAGGCCGTGGACGGTGGCGTTGGCGCGCGCGAGGACCTCGTCCTCGTCGGTGAAGGTGGTGAGCGGGGCGACGGGGCCGAAGACCTCCTCGTGGAGGATGCGGGCGTCGTCGGGGACGTCGGTGAGGACCAGGGCGGGGTGGAAGTGGCCGGGGCCGTCGGGGACGGTGCCCTGTGCGGCGATCCTCGCGCCGCGGGCGAGCGCGTCGTCGACGAGGGAGCGGATCTTCTCGGCCGCCGCCTGGTTGATCATGGGGCCGAGGGTGACGCCCTCCTCCATGCCGGGTCCGGTGCGCACGGCGGACATGGCGGCGGCGAACTTCGCGGTGAACTCGGCGGCGACGTCGGTGTGGACGTAGAACCGGTTGGCGGCGATGCAGACCTCGCCGCCGCCGCGCATCTTGGCGTCCATCGCGCCTTGTACGGCGGCGTCGACATCGGCGTCGGCGCAGACGACGAAGGGCGCGTTCCCGCCGAGTTCCATGGTCACATTGACGACGTTCGCCGCGGCCTGGGCGAGGAGCAGCCTGCCGGTGGCGGTGGAGCCGGTGAAGGAGAACTTGCGGATCCGCTCGTCGCCGAGCCAGATCGAGACGACCTCGGGGGCCCGGTCGGTGGGCAGGACGTTCAGCAGCCCCTCGGGCAGCCCGGCCTCGGCGAGCAGGGCGGCCACCGCGAGGGCGGTGAGCGGGGTCTCCGGGGCCGGCTTGAGCAGGACGGGGCAGCCGGCCGCGAGTGCCGGGGCGATCTTGCGGGTGGCCATGGCGGCCGGGAAGTTCCAGGGTGTGACGAACGCGGTGACGCCGACCGGGTGCCTGCGGACGATGTGCCGGAAGCCGCCGCCGGGGGCGTCACCGAAGGAGGAGCCGATGCGGACGGCCTCCTCGGCGAACCAGCGGAAGAACTCGGCCGCGTAGCCGACCTCGGCCACCGCGTCCCGGTGGGCCTTGCCGTTCTCCCGCACGATCAGGGCCGCCAGCGGCTCGGTGTGCTCCCGCATCAGCCGGAAGGCGTTGTGCAGGATCTCCGAGCGGTGCCGGGGCGGTGTCGCACGCCACGCGGCCGCGGCGGCCTCCGCCGCGTCGACCGCGGCGCGGGCATCCTCGGGGCCTGCCGCGGACACCTCGCGCAGGAGGTCTCCGGTGGCCGGGTCGTACACGGGACAGGTCCCTCCGTCGGCGGCCGGGAGCCAGCGACCGCCGATGAACACATCGCCGTCGGCGAGCGGGGCCTTGGCGAGGGTGTCGATGCCGACGAGGTTCATGAGCTGCTCTTTTCTCCGTCCGGACAGGGGCTCGTCCGATGGGCGGTGAATGTACGAGCGCGGCATACGGCGGACAAGGCCGGGTTCGCGGATCGCAACGGGGGTTGCTGTCAGGGCAACTCGACGATCACTGCGCGGCGGTGGGGGCCGGCGGGCGTCCACGCCGGTGAACGCGGGGGAGACAGGGGTTCGCCCGGCCGGGGCCGCTCAGGTCGGTCCGGGCCTGGCCGGTGCGCGTCGGGGTTCCCAGCCCAGCAGCGCCGAGACCCGGGCCGCCGCCCGGGCCGTGGTGCGGCCCGCTTCGTCGAGGCGGTCGCCGAGCCGGGTCTTGGGCGCGGAGATGTTGAGGGCCGCGACGACCCGGCTCCGGAAGTCGCGCACCGGGGCGGAGACCCCGACGAGACCGGCCTCGAACTCCTCGCTGACGCGCGCATAGCCCTGCCGCCGGGCCTCCTGGATGAGCCCCCAGAGCTCCGGCACCGGCATCTCACCGGTCGTGCCGAAGCGGACGTACAGCTCGTCGGGGGTGGCGTCGGCCAGCAGGACGCGGCCGGCGGACGTCTGCCAGGCGGGTACCCCGCGGCCCTCCCAGCCGTGGACGCGGAAGGAGTGACCGGAGATCGACAGCAGGGTGAGGACCTCCTGGTCGCTGAGCACACACAGATGGCTGGTCTCCTCCAGGTCCGCGGACAGGGCGTGCATGACCGGCTCGGCCACCCGCACCAGGCGGCTCTCGGAGGTGCGGGCCACGAGGGAGAACAGTCGCCAGCCCAGGCGGTACTCCAGCGTGTCGGGGTCGCGCTCGATGATCCCCTCGGCGGCGAGGGCCTTCAGGGCGCGGGAGACCTGGGTCTTCTCGCGCCCCACGAGGTGGGCCAGACGTACGACGCCGAGGCCGCCGGCGGTCTGTGCCTCGTCGGAGGCGAGGGCCTCCAGCAGGTCGATGTCCCGGCGCAGGCCATGCCCCCGCGAGGCCGAGGAGGTGTCCGTCACGCGCGTCATCCTAGGCCCGTGAACCGAGGAAGGAACCCCAGGTCAGCCCCTGAGTTGTCAGGAGAGCAACCGGCGTTTCGATTCCCGTGACCGCCTTGCGAGGGGGTGGTTGCGGACCTAGATTCACCGCATCGGGACGGATGAACTGCGCGGAATGCGAGGTTCGTCCCGCTCTCCCGTCGCATCCGGGCTCCCCCGGGGAGCCCTTCGCCACCAACGGTCCAGGAGTTCCGATGCCCTCCCCCTTCGCCGCCACCGCGCTGATCGGCGAGTCCTTCGTCGGCGACGGCGCCAACGCCGCCCACACGAACGTCGTGATCGGCCGCAAGGGCGGCCCGGTCGAGACGGCGTGGGCCACCGCGCTGGCCACACCGAGCGGCGGACATGTGCCGTTCATGACGGTGGTACGCCCCTCGGTGCCGGTCAGGCCGCTGACCCTGTTCGTGAACAAGGCCGCCGCCGGCAGCGATCTGCATGAGCGCGCCACCTGGGGCAGCGCACAGGCGGGCCTGGCCCAGGGCGTGCTGGACGCGGTGGCGCAGGACCTGATCCCGGCCGGGGAAGCCGACGACCTGCTGATCATCGCCGCGGTGTGGGTCAACCCGGCGGTGCATGACCTCGACGCCTGCTTCCGCAACCAGCGGGCCGCCGCGCACGGCGCGATCCGCGCGGCCGTGACGGGGACACCGACGGTCTTCGACGCCCTGGCAGCGGCCGAGGTGGGTCCGGCGAACCCCTTCTACACACCCAGCCCCGAGGTGCTCGCCGCGTCGGCGCCCGAGGCGGCCGCCCGATGAAGATCACCGACATCACCCTGGACCGGCTCCGGCTGGAACTGGATCCTCCCTTCCACGCCGCCTGGGACCCCGTGCCGCGCCGCCATTTCGACGCCACGATCGTCCGGGTGCACACCGACGAGGGGATCACCGGCATCGGCTCCGGCGACCTCATGGACGGCTTCGGCACCTACAAGCATCTGTTCGTCGGCGAGGACCCGCTCGACATCACCCGGCATGTCAGGGCGATCGAGACCGCCAACTTCCACGGCGCCTCCTACTGGCCGCTGGAGGCGGCGCTGTGGGACGTCATCGGCAAGGTGCACGGCCGGCCGGTCTCCGAGCTGTTCGGCAACGCGGCGAAGAGGCTGCCCGCGTACGCCTCGTGCGGAGAGCTGAAGTCGCCGCAGGAGCGGGTGGCGACGGCGCTGAAGCTGCGCGAGGCGGGCTTCGGGGCCATGAAGATCCGCATCGACCGCAACCGCGTCGACGAGGGCATCGCGGCGGTGCGGGCCGTACGGGAGGCACTGGGCGACGACTTCGAGATCATGGTCGATCTCAACCAGTCCTGGCGGATGGCGGGTGACACGGCAGGCGCCTCCGACCTCGCCAAGACCCGCAAGGTCATAGCCCGGCTCGCCGAACTCGATGTGTTCTGGGTGGAGGAGCCGCTGCCGTACGCGGATCTGGACGGCTTCAAGCGGCTGCGGGCCGAGAACCCGGGTGTGCGGATCGCGGCCGGCGAGATGCACCACTCCCCCACCGAGCTGCTGCGCTACCTCGAAGAGGACGCCCTCGACGTCTACCAGATGGACGTGGTGCTCGCGATCGGCATGCACCGCGCCCGCACCCTGGCCGAACTGGCCCAACTGAAGCATCGTCAGTTCACCCCGCACAGCTGGACGAACGGCATCGGCGTGCTCGCCAATCTGCATGTCGCGGCGGGCGTCGGCGGCGGCCCCTTCTTCGAGTTCCCCTACGACCCGCCCGGCTGGACCCCCGAGCGCCGCGACTTCATGCTCGCCGAGCCCGTCCAGGTGGCGGCCGACGGCTGCCTCGAGGTACCGGACAAGCCCGGTCTCGGCATCGAACTGGACGAGGACGCGATCGACCGCTGGAGGGTCGAGTGACCATCGAGGAACTGCTGACCCGCTCCCACGACGAGTGGCGGGCCGCGGCCGACAAGCTCACCTTCGAGACCCGCCCGTACATCAACGGCACCTTCACCGACGCCACCAGCGGTGACAGCTTCCCGAGCGTGTCGCCCCGCGACGGCTCGGTCCTGTGCGAGGTGCGGGCCGCGTCCGCCGAGGACGTCGACCGGGCCGTCCGGTCGGCCCGTACGGCCTTCGAGGACGGGCGCTGGCGCGACCTCGCCCCCAAGGAGCGTAAGCGCGTCCTGCTGCGCTGGGCGGATCTGCTCCGCACGAACGCCGAGGAGCTGGCCCTCCTCGACACCCTGGAGATGGGCAAGCCCATCACGGAGTCGCTGCGCGTGGACGTGGCCAAGGCCGCGGAGACCATCGCCTGGTACGCCGAGGCCATCGACAAGACGTACGACGAGGTCGCACCGACCCCGGGTGACGCGCTCGCGCTGATCACCCGGGAGCCCCTCGGCGTGATCGGCGTGGTCGTGCCCTGGAACTACGCGCTGCTGATCGCCAGTTGGAAGCTGGGGCCCGCGCTCGCCACGGGCAACAGCGTGGTGCTGAAGCCGGCCGAGCAGACCTCGCTCGCCGCGCTCCGGCTGGCCGCGCTCGCCACCGAGGCGGGGCTGCCCGACGGCGTCCTCAACGTGGTCCCGGGGCGGGGCGAGGTCGCGGGGCAGGCACTGGGCCGCCATCCGGACGTCGACAAGATCGCCTTCACCGGCTCGGCGGCGGTCGCCCGGCTCTTCCAGGTGTACGCGGGCCAGTCCAACGGCAAGCAGGTCGCCGTCGAGGCGGGCGGCAAGTCACCCCAGCTCGTCCTCGCGGACGCGGACATCGAGGCCGCCGCCTCGGCCGTGGCCTGGGGCATCTTCTACAACGCGGGGCAGACGTGCAACGCGGGATCCCGCGTCGTCGTGCACGCCCGGGTCAAGGACCGGCTGCTGGAGGCCGTGCGCCGGATCACCACCGAGACCTTCCGCGTCGGCGACCCCCTCGACCCGGCCACCGTGATGGGACCGATCGTCGACGAGACCCAGCTCGCCAGGATCCTCGGCTATGTCGAGCGCGGCACACGGGACGGCGCGACCGTGCTGCTCGGCGGCGGCCGGACGCTGGGCGAGACCGGGGGCAGTTATGTCGAGCCCACCATTCTCGACGGAGTCGACAACACCTCCGTCGTCGGTCAGGAGGAGATCTTCGGGCCGGTCCTGGCGGTGGTGGCCTTCGACGGCGACGTCGACGAGGGCGTACGGCTCGCCAACGAGAGCGACTTCGGCCTCGTGGCCTCGGTGTGGACGCGGGACGTCGGCGTGGCGCACCGCACCGCGAGGCGGCTGCGGGCCGGCACGGTCTGGATCAACACCTTCGACGCCAGCGACGTCATCACGCCGTTCGGCGGCTTCAAGGCCACCGGCGCGGGCCGCGACAAGTCCCTGCACGCGCTGGACGCCTACACCGCGCTCAAGACGACCTGGATCAACCTCGCCTGACCCGCGACCCGTTCGGTCGGGCACCGTTCGGTCGGGCACCCCCTTTCATCTCTTCTCCGACAGCATCGAGGACACTGATGAGGATCGGTTTCATCGGCCTGGGCAACATGGGACACCCCATGGCCCGCCATCTGGTCCAGGCGGGACACCTGGTCACCGTGCACGACACCCGGCCCGAGGCCGCCGCCGGCCATCTCGCGCTCGGCGCCCGCTGGGCCGGCTCCCCCGCCGAGTGCGCACGCGACGCCGAGTTCCTGATCACCATGCTGCCCAACCCGCGCATCGTCGAGGACGTGCTGCTGCGCGGCGGGGCGGCCGGGGCGCTTCCCTCGGGCACGCTGTGGATCGACATGTCGACCTCGACGCCGGCCGCGGCGGAACGGGTCGCGGCGGAGGTCCTGGACGCCCGGGGCGTCGGCCGGCTCGACGCGCCGGTCAGCGGCATGGCCCGGGGCGCCGAGGCCGGCACCCTGCAGATCTTCGTGGGCGGCCGCGACGACGACTTCCGCCTCGCCCTGCCCGTCCTGGAGGCCGTGGGCGACCCGGACCGCATCCTGCACGTCGGGCCGCTGGGCGCGGGCTATACCGTCAAGCTGATGATCAATCTGCTCTGGTTCAGTCATCTGGTCGCCACCTCGGAGGTCCTCGCCCTGGGCGTGAAGTCCGGGGTGGATCTCGGTGTGCTGCGCAACGCGCTGCTGGCGAGCCCGGCCGCCTCCCACTTCCTTCAGAGCGACATCATGTGCGTGCTCGCCGACGGCGACTACGACGACTCCTTCGCCATGGCCCTCGCCTGCAAGGACCTGGGGCTCGCCGTCGACCTGGGCCGTGAGCTCGGCGTGTCCACCGAGCTGTCCGCCCTCGTCGAGCAGATCTACCGCCGCGCCAAGGCCCAGCACGGCGATCTCGCGGGCGAGATGAGCCCGGTCCGCCTCTACGAGGCCCTCGCGGGGCAGGAGTTCCGCCTGCCCGCTCCGGTGGCCGCCGCGCCGCCCACCACCGCCGTCACGGTCTGAACCGGTACGCAGCACTCAGGAGCCGCATCCCATGACCCCTCCCCAGCGCGACAGCCTCGCCACCGCCTCGCTGAGCATCGATCCCCTCTGCCGGGTCGAGTTCGGGCCCGGTCGCATCGGCCTGCTGCCCGAGCTGATCGCGACGACCGGCCACACCCGGGCCTTCGTCGTCACGGACCGGGGGCTGCGCGCCGCCGGCGTCCTCGAACGCGTCCTCAAGACCCTCGACAGCGCGGGCGTCGAGTACGCCGTCCACGACGAGGTGGCGCCCAACCCGTCCACGGGCAATGTCGACGCGGGCGCCGCACGGGCCCGCGCCTTCGGTCCCGCCGTGGTCGTCGCGCTCGGCGGCGGTTCGGTCCTGGACGCGGCGAAGGGCATCTCCCTGCTGGTCGGCAACCCGGGCGCGGTGGCCGCCGACGCCGACCGGCTGTGGGAGGCCGCGCCGGGGCTGCCGGTCGTCGCCGTCCCCACCACCTCCGGCACGGGAGCGGAGACCAACGGCTTCGGCGTCATCGAGGACACCGAGGCTCGCCGGAAGGTCTATATCGGTCACCCCTCGGTCAAGCCCCGCATCGCCCTTCTGGATCCGGAGCTGACGCTCGGCCTGCCCGCCCCGGCCACCGCCGCGACCGGCTTCGACGCGCTGGTCCACGGCATCGAGTCGCTCGCCTCGCGGGGCGCGAACCCGTTCTCCGTCGCCTACGCCACCCAGGCCGTGACCATGGTGAGCCATGCCCTGCCCCTCGCATACCGGGACGGCTCGGACCTCGACGCGCGCGCCGAGCTGATGATGGGCGCCCACCTCGCGGGGCAGGCCCTCACCCTCTCCGGACTCGGCCTGGTGCACGGCATCGGCCATACGATCACCGCGCACACCGGCACCCCGCACGGAGTGGCTCTCGCCGCCGTTCTCGAGGAGGTCATGGAGTTCAGCGCACCCGCCGCGCAGGGCGCGTACGAGCGGGTGGGCCGGGCGATGCGCCTCGCACCGCCCGCCGACGGCGACTGGGCCGGGGCCGCCGTCTCGGCGGTGCGGGAGATCTCCGGGGCGCTGGACATCAAGCGGCCGCTGCGCGAGCTGGGCGCCGACCGTGCACTGCTGCCGGCCATCGCGGCCGGCGCGGTCGCCGACGCCGTCACCAAGAACGCGCCGCGCCTGCCGGACACATCCGAGGTACTGGAGATCCTCACGCGGACGTACGAGGGTCCCTGACCGAGGGGCCGGGCGGCGCCCGGGCGGCAGCCCGTCGGCCCGCCCGGGGGCGTTTTGCCGGCCGCGTGCGTCCAGGTCCCCCCGGCCATGAGGAGTCGCATGTCCGCGCGTCAGCGCCCGCGGCTCACAGGGACCGCGCGTTGCTGGGCGGATAGGGCGGACGCATCGGCACCGCGGCCTCCTGGGTCGGCAGGGGCGGCAGGGGCGGCAGCGCCGGTTCCTCCACCCACGCGGTGAACAGATCGTCCAGGGACCGGCCCGCGCAGCGGGCGGCGTGCGTGACGAAGGCGCCGGTCGTCACGGTTCCGCCCCGGTGCACGGCCGCCCAGCTCCGCAGCATCCGATGGAAGGCCTCGTCGCCCAGCGCACAGCGCAGCGCGTGCAGCACGAGGCCGCCGCGTTCGTAGAGCCGGTCGTCGAACATCCGCTTGCGGCCCGGGTCGGACAGCCGCAGGTCCTGCGGCAGCGAGGACAGCCTCCGGTGTGCCGTCGCGGCCAGTTGGGCGGCCGTGGGGCCTCCGGACCGTTCCGACCAGAGCCATTCCGCGTACTTCGCGAAGCCCTCGTTGAGCCAGATGTGCCGCCAGTCGGCGACGGTCACGCTGTTGCCGAACCACTGGTGCGCCAGCTCGTGTGCCACCAGCCGCTCCGAACCCCGGGCGCCGTCCACGTGGTTGGAGCCGAACAGCGACAGCCCCTGCGCCTCCACGGGGACGTCCAGCTCCTCCTCGGTCACCACCACCGCGTACTCGCCGAACGGGTAGGGACCGAAGAGTTCCTGGAACAGCTCCATCATGGCGGGCTGGCGCGCGAAGTCCCGGGAGAACTGCGGCAGCAGGCGTGCGGGGAGATGCCCGTACTGCGGCACACCGCCGTCGCCCTGATCGCCGAGCAGCACCGTCTGGTACCTGCCGATCGCCAGTCCGACGAGATAGCTGGAGGTCGGTGCCGGCTGCTCGTACACCCAGGTGGTGGTCGACGCCTTCGTCGTACGGGTCAGCAGGCGCCCGCCGGTCACCACCGAGTACGCCGACGGCGCGGTCATCGAGATCTGGTACGACGCCTTGTCCGCCGGGCGGTCGTTGCACGGGTACCAGGACGGGGCCCCGATCGGCTGGCTCGCCACCAGCGCCCCGTCCTCCAGCTCCTCGAAGCCGATCGCGCCCCAGGGGCTGGCGACCGGCTTCGGGTTGCCCGACCAGTGGACCTCGACGGTGAACGCGGCGCCGGCCCGGATGGGCTTCGGCGGACGGACGCGCAGCCGGCCGCCGCGGTGCGTGTAGTGCGGCGCCCGGCCGTCGACCTTGATCCGGCCGATCCGGAAGTCGGCCAGGTTGAGCTGGAACTCGGTGAGCGGGGCGCCGCCCGCTATGGCACCCAGCCGGGCCGTCCCGGAAAGCCGGTTGGGGCCGGGGCGGTAGTCCAGCGTGAGCTCGTAGCGGTTGACCCGGTAGCGGGGGTCGCCGTTGCCGGGGAAGTACGGGTCCGCTTCCACCTTCTGCTGAGGGGTCACTGCTGCGTCTGCTCCCTGCGCTGTGCTCGTACATCGTGCCGGTGCCCCGTCATCCGGCTCCGCCCGAGTCACGCCGTTCGCTTCCGGGGACGCCATGCCTCGATCGGATTGCCCAGCCAGCGGGTGTCGTCGGGCACCGACTCCGCCGCCATCACGAGCGAGGCGGGACCCAGCGTGGTGCGGGCCCCGACCGTGCTGCCGGGCAGGACGATTCCGCCTGGGCCCAGTGTCGCGCCCGCACGGAGGATCACAGTATCGGTCCGCAAGATCCGGTCGTGGAAGAGGTGTGTCTGCAGCACACAGCCCCGGTTGACCGTGGCGCCGTCCTCCAGCGTCACCAGATCCGTCTCCGGCAGCCAGTAGCTCTCCACCCACACCCCGCGGCCGATCCGGGCGCCGAGTGCGCGCAGCCACAGCGTCATCAGCGGCGTGCCCGGCACCGCCCCGGCCAGCCAGGGCACGGCCACGACCTCGACGAAGGTGTCCGCCAGTTCGTTGCGCCACACGAAGGAGCTCCACAGCGGGTGCTCCCCGCTCCGGTGCCGGCCCACGAGCAGCCACTTCGCCACGGCGGACACGCCGGCGCCCGCCAGCCCGGCTGCGAGCAGCACCGGCCCGCACAGCAGCCAGGCCCAGCCGCCCAGCGCGCTGAGCGCCGCGGCCGTCAGCACGGCGAGCCCCGCCGAGCAGAACACGGGCACGATCCGGCACAGCTCCACCAGCCCGCGCGCCCACAGCAGCCGGGCCGGCGGCTCGTAGGTGCGGCTCTGGTCGCCGTCGGAGGCGGTGCGCGGCAGCTTCACCGGCGGCAGCCCCAGGTAGGAGCTGCCCTTCTTCGCCTTCTTGGGGGTCGCCGAGAGCACGCCGACCAGCCCGCCGTCCGGCACGCTGCGGCCCGGCGCGGTCATCCCGGAGTTGCCGAGGAAGGCACGCCGCCCGATCTCGGCACGCCCGATCCGCACCCAGCCGCCGCCCAGTTCGTACGGCGCGGTCAGCGTGTCGTCCGCGAGGAACGCCCCGTCGCCGACCGTGGTCAGACTCGGCAGCGCGAGAACGGTCGACACCTCGGCACCCCGGCCGATCCGCATCCCGAGCAGGCGCAGCCACACCGGTGTGACCAGCCCGGCGTAGAGCGGGAACAGGGTCTCGCGCGAGCGGTCCATCAGCTGGGTGACCGTCCAGGCCTGCCAGCCGATCCGGCTGTGTGTGGGGTAGGTGCCCTCGCGCAGCCCGAGACTCATCAGCCGTACGGCGACGAGGAGCAGCAGCGCGTACGCCAGCCCGAACGCGAGCGTGGCGGGAACCAGCGCCGCGAGGGCCCCCGACAGGGCCGTGCCGAGACCGGCGGCCGGATCGACGAACAGGTGTGCCACCAGGAGCGCGGCCGCGCCCGCCGGGACCGGCAGGGCCGTCAGCGCGGCGCCGCTGACGCCGTACATCGCCCGCCACAAGGTGCCGCGGCCCGGCCGCTCCTGGGGCCAGTTGCGCTTGGCCTTGCCGAGCTTGACGGCGGGCGCGCCCGCCCAGCGCTGGCCGGTCGGGATCTGTCCGGCGACGGCCGAACCGGGAGCCACCTCGGCGCGCTTGCCGACGCGCGCGCCCGGGAACAGCATGCTGCGCGTGCCGACGACGGCGTGCGCGCCCACCTTGACCGGGCCGATCTCCAGCCGGTCGCCGTCCAGCCAGTAGCCCGCCAGGTCCACCTCGGACTCGACGGCCGCGCCCCGGCCCAGCTTGAGCATGCCGGTCACGGGCGGCAGCGAGTGCAGGTCCACGTCCGGGCCGATCTTGGCGCCCAGTGCCCGGGCGTACCGCTCCAGCCAGGAGCCGGTCAGCGAGGTCGCCCCGCTGAACTCGGCGAGCCGTTCCGCGGTCCACAGCCGCAGATGCACGCCGCCTCCGCGCGCGTACCGGCCGGCCTTGACCCCTCGCAGGAGCATCCGGGCGCCGCCCGCCGCGATCGCGAGCCGCCCCGGCGGGCTGTGGAACAGCACCGCTCCCGCGGCCACGGCCCACCAGGAGGTGACCGGCGCCCACGGGTACGGACCGCACCAGTGCAGTACGTTCCCGAGCGCGGCCAGCGCCACGGTCCAGCGCAGTCCGAGCACCGTGAACAGGGGGACGAGCAGAAGGAGCTGGAGTGCGCCGGCGCGCTTCGGAACGGGCGCGACCACGCGCTCCGCGCCGTCGTCGTGGGCCGACTCCTCCAGATGGCGGGCCAGCTTGCGCAGCGTCGGCTGCTGGTAGATGTCGAGGACGGCCACGCTGGGGTAGCGGGTGCGCAGCCGGGTGGTGAGCTGGGCGGCGGCCAGGCTGCTGCCGCCGATCGCGAAGAAGTCGTCGGAGGCGTCGGCCACCGGGATGCCGAGGACCTCGGTCCACTGCTCGGCGAGCCAGGCCTCGGTGCCGTAGAGCCGGGCGGCGGGGCCTTCGAGGCCCTCCAGCGGCCAGGGCAGCGCGTTCCGGTCGACCTTGCCGGATGTGCGGGTCGGCAGGTCGTCGACCGGCGCGAGCAGCGGGACGAGGGCGGCGGGCAGCTCGGCGCGCAGCCGCTCGACGGCCGCCGCCTGGTCCCAGCCCTCCTGGGTGACGACATAGCCGACGAGGAGCTGGTTGCCGCTGCGGGCGGTGCGCACCGCGGCGGCGGCACCGGCCACTCCGGGCAGCGCCTGGAGCGCGGCGTCCACCTCGCCCAGCTCGATCCGCCGTCCGCCGAGCTTGATCTGTTCGTCGGCGCGTCCGAGGAAGATCAGCCCCTCGGGCTCGGCCCGGACGAGGTCCCCGCTGCGGTAGGCGCGCTCCCAGCCGAGGGAGGGAAGGGGGGCGTACTTCTCCGCGTCCTTCTCGGGGTCGAGGTACCGGGCGAGCCCGGCCCCGCCGATGACCAGCTGGCCGCTCCCTCCCATCGCCACCGGATACCCGGCGTCGTCCACGACGGCCAGCTCCCAGCCGTTCAGGGGCAGTCCGATCCGGATCGGCTCCTCGCCGGTGAGCAGCGCGGCACAGGCCACCACGGTCGCCTCGGTAGGCCCGTAGGTGTTCCAGACCTCGCGTCCCTCGGTGACCAGCCGCTGCACCAGCTCGGGCGGGCAGGCCTCGCCGCCGAAGATCAGCAGGCGGACGTCGGTGAGGGTCTCGGGCTCCCAGAGCGCGGCCAGGGTCGGCACGGTCGAGACGACGGTGATCTCCTGCTCGACCAGCCAGGGGCCGAGGTCGGCGCCGCTCCTGACCTGCGAGCGCGGTACGGGCACCAGGCAGGCCCCGTACCTCCAGGCCAGCCACATCTCCTCGCAGGAGGCGTCGAAGGCCACGGAGAGGCCGGCCATCACGCGGTCGCCGGGCCCGATCGGCTCTTCCTTGAGGAAGAGGTCGGCCTCCGCGTCCACGAACGCGGCGGCGCTGCGGTGGCTGACGGCGACGCCCTTGGGCTTGCCGGTGGAGCCGGAGGTGAAGATGATCCAGGCGTCGTGCTCGCCGCCTGGGCGGGCGGCGGGGACGTCGGACGGGCCGTTGACGGTGATCCGGTGGCCGGCGCCGACGACCGCGCGCACCTCGGCCTCGCCGAACACCAGCTCGGCCCGCTCGTCGGGATCCTCGGCGTCCACCGGGACGTAGGCGGCTCCCGCGGCGAGTACGGCGAGGATCGCCACGTACAGGTCGTTGGTGCCGGAGGGGACGCGGATGCCGACCCGGTCGCCGCGGCCCACGCCGGCGTCGGCGAGGCGGCGGCGGAGGGTTTCGACCTCGGCGGCCAGGGCGCGGTAGGTCAGGCCGCGGCGGCCGTCGTCGAGGGCGGGCTCGTCGGGATACGCCCGCACCGTGGCCTCGAAGACGTCCACGAGGGTCCGCGGCGGGGCGGCGGGGGCGGCGAGGAAGCGCGCGCGGTCGCCGGACTCGCCGCGCATCTCGGTGTCGGACAGCGCGAGTGCGGGGCCTTGCTGGAGGGCTGCCATCGGGTCCTCACGTGTCGTTCCCGGATCGTGCCGGGGTGCTGGGGGGCCGCAGGATTGCCTGGGGATCTTCCGGTCCAGCTCCAAACAAGCGGACAATCCTAGTACGAGCACGGATACGGACCGCCCCGCGCGCCCTCGGCGGGCCTGCCGAGCACCTCCGGAAGCAGTCATTCCGGCGCGCTGACATGGGGATGCGTCACCGTGACGAGATATGCCCCACACACCGGGAACCCGGCCTCGCCCAGCGGCGGAAGACCCCCATGACCCGGCCCGTCGGGAGCCGCCACACCCCCGTCGGCCCCCGCCGTCACTCCACGGGCGTCTCCGTGCAGGGGGTGCTGCCCGGCAGATGGTCGGTCGCCCACTGCCCGAGTTCCTTGAGCGCCGGCTCCAGCGCGGCCCCCGCCTCCGTGAGGCGGTAGGAGACCCGCAGCGGCGGGCCCTCGTCGACCTCGCGCACCACGAGCCCCGCGGCACCGAGTTCGGAGAGACGGTCGGAGAGCATGCGCTCGCTGAGTCCCGGAATGGCGCGGCGCAGGGCGGCGAAGTTGGCGGGCTGCCCGACGAGTACGGCCACGATCTGGCCGGTCCAGCGCTTGCCGAGCAATTGGAAGACACGGGTGATGCCCTCGTCCACCCGCTTGCACGCCCCGGGATCGTGGCTCTGTTCGACCGTCATGTCCTCAGGATACTGCGTCCCCGTATGGAGGTGAAAAAAAGTAAGCACCTGTGTTATTCATAGTCGAGTACGAAAACTTAGCCCCTTGGGCGGCCGTCACTCCGGCGGGCGTCCTCGGACCACTTTTCACTGGAGACCCGATGGCCACCCTCCTGCACCTCGACTCGTCCGTGTTCCCGGCCTCCGCCTCCGCCTCCCGGGCGGTGACGGACACCTTCCGCAAGGCCTGGGAGGAGCAGCACCCGGGGGGCACGGTGATCTACCGTGACCTCTCCGCCGACCCCGTACCGCACATCACCGCCGACGCCCACTCGGCCGGATTCGCCGATCCCGCCACCCACACGCCGGAGCAGGCGGCCGCCTTCGCCGAGCGCGTACGGCTGATCGAGGAGCTGGAGCGCGCGGACGCGGTGCTGATCGGCGCCCCGATGTACAACTACGCGATCCCGTCGACCCTCAAGGCCTGGCTGGACAACGTGATCCTGATCGGCCGCACCGCGGGCGAGAGCCCCTCCGCCAAGGGCACCCCGGTCACCGTGGTCGCCAGCCGCGGCGGCTCCTACGCGCCGGGCACGCCGCGGGAGCCGTACGAGTACGTGCAGAACTACCTGAAGGCGATCCTCGCCGACTCCCTCGGCCTCGACCTCGACTTCATCGTGCCCGAGCTCACCATGGCCCCGCACAACCCGGCCATGGCCGAGCTGGTGCCGCTGTTCGAGGCCTCGCGCGAGCGCGCGCTGCAGGAGGCGGCCACCAGGGCCAAGGCCCTCGCCGAGCGCCTCACCGCCTGAGCGAGCCGGATCCGGGGGAGCCGCGGTCCCGTCTCAGTCGGCCGTCGCATGGTGACGGTCCGCCGGGGCGGGCCGCGCTCCCTGCCGTGGTTCCTCCCGTTCCGGGTTGACGCACCCCGCGAGGCACGGGGTGCGGGAGAGGGCGAAGACCCCGTAGGAGAGCAGGGCGAGGCCGAGGAACGCCGGCAGCCGCCTCGACTGGTTCCCTTGCTGCGACAGTTCGACGTCGTGCTGCACCACGGAGCCGAGATCGCCCTGATCCGCGACCTGCATCGCGCACCAGGGCACTGACCCCGGCCTGCGGCCCCGGTTTTCCCGCCGTGTGTCCGCCCTATGGGGAGCGCCGGACTAGGCGATGACCATCAGCAGATCGCCGCCCTCCACCTGCTGCACGGAGTCGACGGCCAGGCGGCCCACCGTGCCGGCGACGGGCGCGGTGATGGCGGCCTCCATCTTCATGGCCTCGATCGTCGCCACCGTCGCGCCCGCCTCCACCTGGGCACCCTGCTGCACGGCCAGGGTGACGACCCCGGCGAACGGCGCGGCGACATGCCGGGGGTCGGACTTGTCGGCCTTCTCGGCGGGCGGCAGGTCCGAGGCGACCGAGCGGTCACGGACCTGGACCGGCCGGAGCTGGCCGTTGAGCGTGGTCATCACCGTGCGCATGCCGCGCTCGTCCGCCTCGCCGATCGCCTCCAGGGCGATGAGCAGGCGTACGCCGGGCTCGAGGTCGACCGCGTGTTCCTCGCCCGGGCGCAGCCCGTAGAAGAAGTCCTTGCTGGGCAGGACGCCGGTGTCTCCGTAGGCGTCGCGGTGTGCCTCGAACTCCTTGGCCGGTCCGGGGAACAGCAGCCGGTTGAGGGTGGCCCTGCGGTCCTTGTCCAGGCCCTCGCGGTCCTCCCCGGTCAGTTCGGCGGTCGGCTTGGCCTCGGCCCGGCCCTTGAGGGCCTTGCCGCGGAAGGGCTCCGGCCAGCCGCCGGGCGGGTCGCCCAGCTCGCCGCGGAGGAATCCGATCACCGAGGCCGGGATGTCGTACGCGCCCGGCTCCGCGGCGAACTGCGCCGGGGTCACACCCGCGCCGACGAGGTGCAGCGCGAGGTCGCCGACCACCTTGGACGACGGAGTGACCTTCACCAGGCGGCCGAGGATGCGGTCGGCGGCCGCGTACATCGCCTCGACGTCCTCGAACCGGTCACCCAGGCCCAACTCGCGTGCTTGCACCCGCAGGTTGGAGAGCTGCCCGCCGGGGATCTCATGGTCGTAGACCCGCCCGGTCGGCGCGGCCAGACCGGCCTCGAAGGGGGCGTAGATACGGCGCACGGTCTCCCAGTACGGCTCCAGGTCGCAGGCCGCGCGCAGGCTCAGCCCGGTGGGCCGCTCGGAGTGGTCGGTGGCGGCGATGATCGCGGACAGCGACGGCTGGGAGGTGGTGCCCGCCATCGAGGCCACCGCCCCGTCCACGGCGTCCACGCCCGCGCCGATCGCGGCCAGATAGGTGGCGAGCTGCCCGCCTGCCGTGTCGTGGGTGTGCAGATGCACCGGCAGGTCGAACTCCCGGCGCAGCGCCGTCACCAGCCGTGCGGCCGCGGGCGCCCGCAACAGCCCGGCCATGTCCTTGATCGCCAGGATGTGGGCCCCGGCGTCGACGATCTCCTCGGCGAGCCGGAGGTAGTAGTCCAGGGTGTAGAGCTTCTCGGCCGGGTCGGACAGATCGGCGGTGTAGCACAGGGCGACCTCGGCGACGGCCGTGCCGGTGGCGCGTACGGCGTCGATCGCGGGCCGCATCTGGCTGACGTCGTTGAGCGCGTCGAAGATGCGGAAGACGTCGATGCCGGTGCGGGCGGCCTCGTCGACGAAGGCGTCGGTGACCTCCGTCGGGTAGGGGGTGTAGCCGACGGTGTTACGGCCGCGCAGCAGCATCTGGAGACAGATGTTGGGCACCGCCTCGCGCAGCCGGGCCAGCCGCTCCCATGGGTCCTCGGCCAGGAAGCGCAGAGCCACGTCGTAGGTGGCGCCGCCCCAGCATTCCAGGGAGAACAGCTCGGGCAGGGTGTGCGCCACCACGGGGGCGACGGCCAGCAGGTCCTTGGTGCGGACACGCGTGGCCAGCAGGGACTGGTGGGCGTCGCGGAAGGTGGTGTCGGTGACGCCGACGGCGGGCGACTCGCGCAGCGCCCGGGCGAAGCCCTCCGGGCCGAGTTCGGTCAGCCGCTGCTTCGAACCCGCCGGCGGCAGCGTGCCGGACGGGACGTGCGGCAGTTTGGTCACGGGGTCGACCAGCCGCGGGCGCGCGCCATGTGGCTTGTTGACGGTGACGTCGGCGAGATAGGTCAGCAGGCGGGTGCCGCGGTCCGCGGAATGGCGGGCGGTCAGCAGATGGGGGCGTTCCTCGATGAACGAGGTGGTGACATGGCCCTCCCGGAAGTCGGGGTCGTCCAGCACCGCCTGGAGGAACGGGATGTTGGTGGCCACGCCGCGGATGCGGAACTCGGCGACCGCACGCCGGGCTCGGCGCACCGCGGTGGCGAAGTCACGGCCCCGGCAGGTCAGCTTCACCAGCATCGAGTCGAAGTGGGCGCTGATCTCGGAGCCGACGAACGCGGTGCCGCCGTCGAGCCGGATGCCGGAGCCGCCGGGCGAGCGGTAGGCGCTGATCGTTCCCGTGTCGGGGCGGAACCCGTTGGCCGGGTTCTCACTGGTGATCCGGCACTGGAGGGCCGCGCCGCGGACATAGACCGTGTCCTGGGCCAGGCCGAGGTCGGCCAGCGACTCCCCCGAGGCGATGCGCAACTGCGCCTGGACCAGGTCGACGTCGGTGACCTCCTCGGTCACCGTGTGCTCGACCTGGATGCGCGGGTTCATCTCGATGAAGACATGCCGGCCGTCGCGGTCGACCAGGAACTCGACGGTGCCGGCGTTGCGATAGCCGATGGTGCGCGCGAAGGCGACGGCGTCGGCGCAGATACGCTCCCGCAGCGCGGGGTCGAGGCCGGGAGCGGGGGCCAGCTCGACGACCTTCTGGTGCCGGCGCTGCACGGAGCAGTCGCGCTCGTAGAGGTGGATGACATCGCCCTGGCCGTCGGCGAGGATCTGCACCTCGATATGGCGCGGCTCCACCACGGCCTTCTCCAGGAACACGGTCGCGTCCCCGAACGCGGACTCGGCCTCGCGGGACGCCGCCTCGATCGCCTCCCGGAGCCTCGCGGGCTCCGCCACCCGCCGCATGCCGCGCCCGCCACCACCGGCGACCGCCTTCACGAACAGGGGAAAACCGACCTCCTCGGCGGCCGCGAGCAGTTCGTCCACATCGGTCGAGGGACGCGAGGAGCCGAGCACCGGCACCCCGGCCGCGCGGGCGGCGGCCACGGCGCGGGCCTTGTTGCCGGTCAGCTCCAGGATCTCGGCGCTCGGGCCGATGAATGTGATCCCGGCCTCCTCACAGGCCCGGGCCAGATCCGGGTTCTCGGACAGGAACCCGTATCCGGGATACACGGCGTCCGCTCCCGCCCGGCGCGCCGCCTCCACGATCTCCTCGACCGACAGATAGGCGCGCACCGGGTGGCCCTTCCGCCCGATCTCATAGGCCTCGTCTGCCTTGAGACGGTGCAGCGAGCCGCGATCCTCGTACGGGAACACCGCCACGGTTCCGGCGCCCAGTTCATAGGCCGCGCGGAACGCGCGGACGGCGATCTCACCCCGGTTCGCCACAAGTACCTTGCGGAACATCAACGGTCCCTTCTCATGGTGCGCCGGATCAGGCGCCTGGCAAGCGTTGGCATGTCTGCACCGGCGCCGGGCCGGACCCGCGCCCGGACCACGACCGGCCGGTCCATCATCTGCCCGCCATGGACGCTCGCGTATGCATCATCGCCACCGGTGTGACGACCTCCACGCCGGCCGGGCCGCGAGCCGGGCCACGGACGGCGGACCAGGCCTCATCCTCCTCCATGCGACGCGGGGGCGGCGGTCCGTCTCGCCCATGCGACGGGGGACGGCGGTCCGTCTCGCCCATGCGACGGGGGACGGCGGTCCGTCTCCTCCATGCGACGGGGGCGGCGGTCCGTCTCCTCGGTCCGTCTCCTTCATGCTCCATGGGGCGAGGGCCGGCCGGTCCGTCTCCCCACCATGGGGCGAGGGCCGGCCGGTCCGTCTCGCGGCCGCCCCCGACGACCTGGCCCGCATCCTGCGGGCAGGGGGCTCGCTGAAGGCCGCCGCGACCACCGCGGCCTCCGGGTCATGACCGCTCCCCGGCGGCCTGTGCTCGGCCGGCGTGCCGTGGCCGGCCGCGGCCTGGCATCAGCAGCCCGCGGGCCCGGCCGGAGCGCAGACAGGCGCCGGCCGTGACGGCCACGGCGGCCATTCCATACGCCCACGCCTGGAGCGGGAAGCCGGGCAGCAGCCGGCCGGCGAGGTAGAGGACCGTGCCGGCCAGGGTGATCGTCAGCCATTCCCAGCGGCCGTCCAGGGCGACGAGGGCGATGACGAGCAGGGAGTACCAGGGGTAATCCGGCGAGAACAGCAGCAGCGCGGTTCCGGTGAGCAGCAGGGCGCCGCTCCAGGGCCGGTCCGGGTCGCCCCGGCGCCACACGTACAGGGCCACCAGCGCGAGCATCACGGCCGCCGTCACTTCGGCGGCGGCGTCCGGCAGCACCAGTCGCAGCAGCGCGAACCGGCGTACGTCCCCGGGTTCGTAGCCCTCCTCGTGGAGGTAGCCCGGCAGGTAGCCGAGGACACCCGTGCCGGATGCGGCGACGTAGGGAACGTAGGCGAGCGCGACCGCGGCGACGGCCGCCGCACCGACCCGCAGGATCCGCGCCGGTCCGCGCTGCCCGGACAGGGCCCCGGGCAGGGCCAGGACCGGCAGAAGTTTCACGGCGATCGCGGCGCCCAGCAGCGCGCCCCGGCGGGCCCCCGCGGTCGCGGTGCCGAGCGCCAGCACGGTGAACAGGACGCCGAGGGTGTCGACATGGGCGTTGTCGACCGCCTCGAAGGGCACGGCCGGGCACCAGGCCCACAACGCGGCCCGGGCGGGGGCACGTTGCCGGTCCCCCCGCCGGCGCCCCACCACGAGCAGGGCCACGGTGGTGGCGAACGCGACCGCCGCCCCGCCGACTTGGAGCGGCTTGTGACGGCTGTCCGGCGGGGAGGCGGCATGGACGGCGAGGAACCAGCCCTCGGCGACGGGTGGGTAAATGGTGGGAACGGTGGGACGGTTGATACGCACGCACAGACCGCTGCCGGTCTGATGGAGTCCCCAGCCCGCACACGCTTGCCGGGTGGGGAACAGCCAGTCGTCGCGCAGCTTGGCCAGTTCGGGTGACGCGGGCGGATGGGCGTAGGGAGAGATGCCGGCTGCCTGGACCCGGCCGTCCCAGGCATAGCGGTACATGTCGTCGCTGGTGCGGGGCGGTGCGGTGAGCGCGGCCAGTGCCACGGCGGCCGCACCGGCCAGCACCAGCCCGGTCGCGGTACGCGCCGGAACCTCGCGTACGGTCCACACCGCGGCGGCGAACAGGGTCCAGGCGATGCCGTAGCCGGTGAGCAGGCGGCCGGGGGCGCCGATGTTGTCGCTGGCGTGGACGGTGCCGGCGACGACCGCGGTGAGCGCGGCGAGGAGGACCACGGTGACGCCGACGCGGATGCGGGCCGTGCCGCGGTTCGCCGGTGCGGCGGAGCCGGAACGCGGGTGCCGCGCGAACGTGAGGGAGTCCCGCGAACGCGCGGGGGCGGTGTCGGTCATGGGTGGCCGGGCCTTCCGTCGGCCGAGGGGCGTGCGTGCGGCTGCCCCAGTTCCACGAAGGGGCGGCCGCCCGCCGTCCAGCGGCCGGTGAGGATCCAGCCCGTGGCGTCGGCGGCACGCGCCAGCGCGGTGGTGCCCAGGCGGGCCCAGGGAAAGGGGCGGCCGTGGCGGCCGTGGGCGTCCTCGACACGGACGGTGAGACGTTCGTCCACGTCCTGCGGGGCCGCCTCGGCCAGCAGCCGTCCGCCGGGACGGACCAGTTCGCGCAGCCGGGCCAGCAGGGCGGCCGGGTCGCCGCCGATGCCGACGTTGCCGTCCATCAGCAGGACGGTGCCCCAGCGGCCTTCCTTCGGCAGGCACTCGAAGACGGATCGCCGCAGGGCGCAGCCGCCGAGACTGCGCGTCCGGGAGACGGCGATCGGGCTGATGTCCACGCCCAGCGCCGGCAGACCACGGGCGGCCAGAGCGGCGACCAGGCGTCCGGGGCCGCAGCCGACATCGAGCACCGGGCCGGTGCAGCGGCGCAGCACGCTCGTGTCGGCGGCGTCGACCGCGGCGCACCAGCGCTCCACATCCAGGAGCAGCAGCTCCGGCCCGGTGCCCTCGCCCATACGGCGCAGATACAGCGGGCCGCGGCCCGCGCGCAGGGCGTGGGCGTAGGGGTCGTCCGTCCAGGGCTCGCCCGGCGCCACGGGGGCGGGCCGAGCGGTGGCGGACGCCGGTGTGCGGGGCGGGGCGGGCCGCGGAGTCAGGGGCTCGGGAATCAGGGGGCGCGGGTGCGGGTCTGCCGTGGCCGGCTCGGCCCACTCGGCGGCGGGGGACGTTCCACGCGGCGCGGCGCCGGTTGCCGTAGCGCTCACCGTGCGGCCTCCGCCAGTCGGTCCAGGGCGGTGGCGAAGCGGGAGCCGGGTGCGCAACGGGCGGCGGCCTCCGCCGCGTCGGCGGCGGTGTCGACGTCGCGCAGCACCGGCAGGTCACCCACCGACAGTCCCGCCGCCGTGAGGCGGTCTCGCTGGATCGCGCCGGTACGGTCGGTGGACATGGGCACGCTACGCACCAGTGCCCCGGCGCGGGCCGGATCGGCCAGGCCGAGCGCCCAGAACCCGCCGTCGGCGGCGGGCCCGAACCAGGCGTCGTGGCCGTCGCGGCCGACCCCGGCGAGCAGGCCGGGGGTCAACTGCGGGGTGTCCATGCCGATCAGAAGCGCGGGACCGTCGGCGCAGTGGGCGAAGGCGGCCGCGATCCGCTCGTCCAGTCCGCCCGGTGCCTGGGGTACGACGTCGAACCCCGGCGGCAGCCAGGCCCCGGGGACGCCGTCCAGGACGAGGACGCGGCGCCGGGCGGGCGTCCGCAGCACGGTGTGGAGGGTGTCGGCGAGGGCGGCCTCGGCCAGCGTGGCCGCCTCCCGCGGCGTGTAGGGCGGGGTGAGCCGGGTCTTGACCCGCCCGGGTACGGGTTCCTTGGCGATGACCAGCAGCGTGGCCGGCCCCGTGACCGTGCCCCGCGCGCTCATCGTCCGGCTCCGGTGACACCGGTGACGCCGGTGACGCCGGTGACGCCGGTGACGCTCGCGAGATCCGCGGGTCCGCCGGCGGTTCGCCTCACCGCGTCCGCGGTGGGCGGTTCGGCGAGAACGGCGCTCATGTCCCGTACCGCCTGCCAGGTGCCGCGCCAGGTGCCGGTCACCTTGGAACGGCCGGTGCGCGGGTGGTAGGGCACGTCCGTCTCCCGGACGCGCCAGCCGGCGTCGGCGGCGCGGACGACCATCTGCAAGGGGTAGCCGGAGCGCCGGTCGGTCAGATCCAGGGCGAGCAGCGCCTCGCGGCGGGCGGCACGCATCGGGCCGAGGTCGCGCAGGCGCAGTCGGGTGCGTCTGCGGATCAGCCGGGCCAGCTCCAGGTTGGCCAGCCGGGCGTGCAGCGGCCAGGCGCCGAGGGTGGTGGGCCGCCGTCGGCCGAGGACCAGGTCGGCCGACCCGGCGAGGACCGGCCCGGCGAGGGCCGGCAGCAGCGCGGGGTCCAGGGAGGCGTCGCAGTCGCAGAAGCAGACCACGTCGGCGGTGGCGGCGGCCAGTCCGGCGTGGCAGGCGGCTCCGAAGCCACGACGCGGCTCCCGGACCACATGGGCCCCGAGGGAGCGGGCCACGTCCGCCGAGCCGTCGGTCGAACCGTTGTCGACGACGATCGCACGCCATCCCGGCGGGATCCGGTCCAGCACCCAGGGCAGGGCCCCGGCCTCGTCGAGGCAGGGCAGCACGACGTCGACAGGCGGAGGCGAGGAGGGGGTTGTCTCGATCACCCCACTCACCCTACGAACGCACAACGGACAAAAGGGAATTGGCGACCTTACGGATCGCTGACGTCCGCCGGCGTGGCGGCGGGCGTCTGCCGCCGTCCTTACGGATCCCTGACATCGCCCACCGCTCCCGCCGGCCGGCCGAACGGTGGTGCGAGACTCGGTGACGTGAAACGCGTACTCGTCGTGGACGACGACCCGACCGTCTCCGAGGTCGTCGCCGGCTATCTGGACCGGGCGGGCTTCGCCGTCGAGCTGGCCGCCGACGGCCCCGCCGCCGTGGCCAGCGCCGCCGTCCGGCCACCCGACCTGGTCGTTCTGGACCTGATGCTGCCCGGCATGGACGGACTGGAGGTCTGCCGGCGCATCCGCGAGGACGGCCCCCTGCCCGTGATCATGCTGACCGCGCGCGGCGACGAGGAGGACCGCGTCCTCGGCCTCGAGGTCGGCGCGGACGACTACGTCACCAAGCCGTTCAGCCCCCGCGAGCTCGTGCTGCGCGTGGAGTCCGTGCTGCGCCGCTCCGGGACACCGGCGGCGCCCCGTCCCGAACCCGCGGCGCCCTGGCTGCGGGTCGGCCCGCTCGCCCTGGACCCCGTCGCCCGGCGCGCCACCCGCGACGGTGCGGAACTCGCCCTCACCATCCGGGAGTTCGACCTGCTGGAGTTCTTCCTGCGCCACCCGGGCCGGGCGACCACCCGCGAGGAGCTCATGCGCCGGGTGTGGGGCTGGGAGTTCGGCGATCTGTCGACCGTCACCGTGCATGTGCGGCGTCTGCGCGAGAAGATCGAGGACGACCCGGCGCACCCCCGTCTGATCAGCACCGTGTGGGGGGTCGGCTACCGCTTCGATCCTCCCGGGCCACACGGACCTGTCGAGAACGGAGCCGGCGATGGTCGCTGACGCACTGCTCATCGCCCTGTACGCGGCGATCGGCGCGGCGGCCGCCGGGCTGGGCGGCGCGGTCGCGCTGCGGCTGCTGCGACGCCGCTCGGTCGCGCTGTCGCTGGCCGTGGTCGCGGCCGTCACGGTCGCGGCGATGCTCGGGGGCACCCTGCTGGTGGCCTGGGCGATGCTTCTGTCCGACCACGACCTGTGGGTCGTGACGACCGTGTGCGCCATGGCGGCGGTCGTCTCCCTGGCGGTCGCAATCGTTCTGGGCCGCACCGTCGTCAGGGGCAGCCGTGCGCTGGCCGAGGCCACCCGAGCCCTCGGTGACGACGGGAGCTTCACCCCGCCCACCGCGGCCCCCACCGCCGAACTCGCCGAGCTGAGCCGTCAGCTCGCCGCCACGAGCGCCAAGCTCACCGCCTCCCGGGAACGGGAGCGGGCGCTTGAGGCCTCCCGCCGCGAGCTGGTCGCCTGGATCTCCCATGACCTGCGCACCCCGCTGGCCGGGCTGCGGGCGATGACCGAGGCCCTGGAGGACGGCGTGGTCGAGGACCCCGCCGTCTACCACACCCGTATCAGCGCCGAGGTCGAGCGCATGAGCGGCATGGTCAGCGATCTGTTCGAGCTCTCCCGTATCCAGGCCGGGGTCCTCGCCCTGTCGCCCACCCGGATGTCGGTCTACGACCTCGTCGGCGACGCCATCGCGGGCGCCGACGCCCTGGCCAAGGAGCACGGGGTACGGCTCGTCGGGGACGGGGTCGAGGCCGTGCCGGTCGAGGTCGACGGCCGTGAGATGTCCCGCGTCCTGGCCAATCTGCTCGTCAACGCCATCCGCCGGACCCCCGCCGACGGCACCGTGGCCGTAGGCGCCCGCCGGGAGGCCGACAGCGTCGTGCTCTCGGTCACCGACGGCTGCGGCGGCATCCCGCCGGAGGACCTGCCCCGCGTCTTCGACACCGGCTGGCGCGGCACCCACGCCCGCACCCCGCCGGCCGGGGCCGGGCTCGGGCTGGCCATCGTGCGCGGCATCGTGGAGGCCCACCGCGGCCAGGCCGCCGTATGCAACGTCCCGGGCGGCTGCCGCTTCGAGGTCCGCCTGCCGGCGGCGAGCTGAGCCTCCCGGCCGGCAGCCGGGCGCGGCAGCAAAACGTCAGGCGTCGCGCAGCCGTGCCCCCGCGAACTCCGCCATCCCCTCGGCGAAGGCGACCCGCGGCTTCCAGCCCATCTCCTCGCGGAGCCGGTCTGAGGAGGCGGTGATGTGGCGGACGTCGCCGAGCCGGTACTCCCCCGTGACGACCGGCGTGGGACCGCCGTACGCCCCGGCGAGGACGGCCGCCATCTCCCCCACCGTGTGGGGCTCACCGCTGCCCACGTTGTACGCCCGCAGGGTCCCCTCCGGCAGCTCGTCCACCGCGTCCAGCGCCGCGAGGTTGGCGGAGGCGACATCCCGTACGTGCACGAAGTCCCGCCGCTGGCCGCCGTCCTCGAAGACGCGCGGGGCCTCGCCGCGTTCCAGCGCGGAACGGAAGAGCGAGGCGACGCCCGCGTAGGGAGTGTCGCGCGGCATTCCGGGCCCGTACACATTGTGGTAGCGGAGCACCGCCACCCGCCCGCCCGTGGCCCGCGCCCACGCGGCGGCGAGATGCTCCTGGGCGAGCTTGGTGGTGGCGTACACATTCCGCGGGTCGGCGGGCGCCTCCTCGTCCACCAGGCCGGAGGCGAGCGGTTCACCGCAGCGCGGGCAGGGCGGTTCGAAACGTCCCGAGTCCAGGTCCGCCACCCGGCGCGGGCCCGGCCGGACGACGCCGTGGGCCGGGCATGTGTAGCGTCCCTCGCCGTACACCACCATGGAGCCGGCCAGTCCCAGTCGCCGCACCCCGGCCGCCGCCATGCCGGCGAGGAGCACCGCGGTGCCCAGGTCGTTGCAGCTCACATAGTCGGGCGCGTCGGCGAAGTCCTTGCCCAGGCCGACCATGGCGGCCTGATGGCACACGGCGTCCACTCCGCGCAGGGCGTCGGCCACGGCCGCCGCGTCCCGGACGTCCGCGTGCCGCCATTCGGCCCCCGGGGGCAGGGACGGCGCGGTGCGGTGGGCGGCGGGCAGCACGGCGTCGAGGACGCGCACCGTGTGCCCGGCGCTCATAAGGGACTGGACGATGTGCGAGCCGATGAAGCCCGCGCCTCCGGTGACCAGGATCAGCATGCCATCGACCCTACGGCCGCAGACCCGGCGGCGGGCCGCTCGACGCAGGGACGTCAGGGGTTCGTAAGCCCCGGCCCCGATCACAGCCCTCACGACGGACTTCATCAAGAGGGCGGCCGCCGCCGGCCGCGGACGAGCCCGCGAGCGGCCGTCAGCAGCGCCGTCACCGTCGCCACGGCCGCGAGTGCGAGCAGCCAGTTGCGCGGGTAATCCAGCGGCAGCACCGAGGAGTTGGCGGTGGCCCCGGGACGCAGCAGCACCGGCAGCGCCACCGCCGTCAACGCGCCCGCGGCCATCAGCGCCCCGCGCACCGGCCCCCGCCGGCCGCCGCGCACCACCAGCAGCCCGACGAGCAACACCAGTGGGGCGATCACCGCGTCATGGAGCAGCAGGGCTCCGGCGAGCCAGACCAGCACGCCTGTCACGTCGCCCGTGTCCGACAGCAGGAACACGCCGGTACCCATGAACACCGCACCGGCCAGGCCCGTCAGAAACCGGATCACCTTCATGACAGCACCTCCAGCCGGCCGACCCACTTGGTCTGCAGGACACCGGGCCGGTCCGGGGCGATGACGCGGGCCGGGTAGCCGTGGTCGGGGGCGAGTTCCCGCCCGTTCAGGCGCAGCGCGAGCAGGGTCAGCGGGTCGCGGGCGTACTCGTGGCCCATCTCCGACACCCGGTATCCACCCCTGGGTTGCAGCGACACCACCCGCACCCGCGCGTGCGGCGGGGCGCCGGCCCGGTCGAGCAGATCCCTGATCCGCACGCCCGTCCAGTGGGCCGACTTGCTCCAGCCCTCGACGCAGGCGATCGGCAGCTCCACCTCGTACTGCGGCATGGCCCGCAGCTCGTCCAGCGTGAGGACGAAGGGGCGCGGGCCGGTCACGACCAGCCGGTAGTGCTCGGCGGGGATCCGGCCGACTCCGGCCGCGGCGGCGGTGCGGTTGACCGGCAGGCCCTGCGGGCCGTGGTCCGGATGGCGCGGCGCGAGCAGGTCCAGGTCCTTCAGCGGGGTGAGGGACTGGCCGACCGTGGTCAGCGTGACCGCTCCGACCGCCGCGCCCACGCCGGCGAGCAACGAGCGTCGGTCAATGGCGTCCCGCTCGGGCAGGGTGAGCGTCCCGGGTGACCGCCGGGTCCAATGGGCCCGGATCTCCGGGGACTTGACCGCCAGATGCAGCACCAGCGCCCCGGTCGTCAGCCAGGCCATCGCGTAGTGCACCGGTACGAACGAGAACGGCCAGGGATACCACTGCACCGTGTTCAGCAGCCCGGTGACCACCTCGAACACGGCCGCCGCGACCAGCACGCCCACCGACAGCCGCTCCAGCGCATGGCGCACCGACCGCACGGGCGGCCATGCGAACAGGCGCGGATACACCGTCCACAGTTTGGCGAGCAGCAGCGGAATCGCGGCGATGCCCGAGGCGACATGAAGTCCCTGGGTGAGCCGGTAGCCCCACGCCGGGCGGCTCGGCAGGTCGTCGGCCGCCCAGGACGGCGGATGCTGCAGGACATGGCTGACCAGGCCGGTGACGAAGCACACCACGAACGCCAGACCAAGCCACCGCCCGATCACGGTCGCCGTGCGGGCGTCGTGCAGCCTGCCCCTGAACACGGGGGGAGAGAAGCGCAGTTCCATGCCTTCATCCCACCCGCCGCGAGGCCGCTTCGGAATGTCCGGACCCCTTACGGAACTGGGACATCCGAGCGAGGCCATCCCACGCCCGTGTCCCCGCCGGACCGGCCGGGCGCCGAGCGGGGCGAAGCCGCCCGGCTCCGACGCCGTCGGCCGCCTGGAGCGGTCTCCTCCCGGGTGGTGTGGCGGTGCGTTCGCGCGACGTCCGCAGCAGCCCGGGGAACCCCTGCACCCGCGAGGTGAGCGTCGTGTCCGCCTGGGTCAGCGCGTGGATGCCGCGATGCGGCCGCGGTCGGGCCGGGTCACGGTGGGTCGTGCCGGGGACACCGGTCGGGGCAAGGCGCGAGACCAGGGACACTCCACTGCCCGCGCCGACGAGGGCCTGGGCGAGCGACGTCGTAGTGTCACCGGCTGGTCCACCGGGAGCGCGCTGGTGAGCGGGCCGGCGGAGCACCGGGGGCTCGGGGTGGCCACCGGCGTCCTGCCGGTGCTGGGCGTGGCGGCGGCGGGCGCCTGACGCGGCCGGCGCCAGGTTGCCCCGGTACCCGGCGGGTCTCGTGGAGCTGGGCCGCGACCAGGACGAGGATGAGAGGAGGAAGGAGACCCGATCATGAACCGGCTCGGCACCGAGAAGTCCGTGCGCACCACCCCCGAAGGCCTGCTCTGGGAGTCCAGCGAGCGCTGGGTACGCGGCCGCAAGGCCTACGTCACGGTCGTGGACAGCCGCCACCCCGTCCTCGTATGGGAGCCGGGCGTGCCCGTGCCGTTGTACGCCTTCCCGCGCGAGGAGGTCCGCTTCGACCTGCTCCGCCCCGCGAAGAACCCGCCCACCGGCGCCCACACCGGATCGACGCTCTTCTACGACCTCGAGGTCGCCGGCGAGCTGCTGGAGAACGCGGCCTGGACGTTCCCCGCCGACGACCTCGCCGGGCACATCGCCTTCGAGTGGTTGCAGCGGACCGGCACGGGCCTCGACCACTGGTACGAGGAGGAAGAGGAGATCTTCGTCCACCCTCGCGACCCGCACAAACGCGTCGACGCCATCCCGAGCAGCCGGCACGTCCGGGTCGAGATCGACGGCACGCTCGTCGCCGACACCCGGCGCCCGGTCCTCCTCTTCGAGACCGGCCTGCCCACCCGCTACTACCTCCCCCGCGAGGATGTCCGCCTCGACCTGTTCGACCCCGGCGACCACCGCACCGGCTGCCCCTACAAGGGCACCGCCGAGTACTGGTCCTGGCGCGGTGAGGCGGACCTCCCGCCCGATATCGTCTGGAGCTACCCCGATCCGCTGCCCGCCGCGGCCGCCATCAAGGGGCTGCTCGCCTTCTACAACGAGGCGGTCGACCTCACCGTGGACGGCGAACGCCTCGAGCGCCCGGTCACCCACTTCATCAAGCCGCTGTCCCCGCGCCCGGCGCGCTGACGGCCGCGTGGCGTCCGCTCACCTGTGTGCGGTCTGCCGCCTCCTGGGCGCGCTACCTGGTGCCGACGCCGCGCGGCACCGCCAGGACGAGGGTGCGGGCCACGGCAGCGATCTCCGGGACGGATATCCGCTCCCGGGGGCCGTGGGCCGGCCGCACATGGCCGGGCCCGAACTGGAGCGTGGGGACGCCCGCCGCCGCGTACAGCCGGAGGTCGCTTCCGTACGGCGTCCCGCGCTCACGTGGGCGCGACCCGCCGACCGCGTCGCCGTGGGCGTCCCGCACCAGATCCGCGAGCGGGTGTCCGGCCGGCAGGCGGCCGCTCGCGAACCGGCCGCCGGGCCAGCTGACCCGTGCGGGGTGGTCGCGCAGCCAGGGGTCGTCGGCGCATGCCTCGGCCACACAGGTCTCGAAGTCGGCCACTGCCTCGGCCGGATCCTCGCCGAGCCGTACTCCGAGTCTGCCCTCGGCAACGAGGCTGTCCGGCACGCTGCTTGCCCGGGCGCCTGTCGTGGCAGCACAACTGATGAGCCCGGATGCTACGTTCACGCTCCGTACGTCTTCAATCGCCTGTACCCGTCCCGACCGCACCGGCTCCCTGGGCCGTGTCCGCGCCGCTCGCGCGGAACGCCGAGGCGTTCTCCGGGCACAGTGCCTCGGGGGGAATCCAGGCGCAGGCCAGGGAGCCGCCGATCAGGCCGCAGAGCAGGCCGATGAACAGGCCCCCGAAGTTCGCGAGGGGGAACGAGACGAGGGAGAGCAGCAGGGTGGCGACCCCCGCGAACACGCGCGCGTGCTGCTGGAACCACAGGGAGACGCCCAGGACCACGAGCAGAACCCCGATGATCAGGGAGGCCGCCCCGGACGTGGTCGACAGGGCCAGTGCGACGCCCTGAAGATTGAGGTGCGTGTAGGGGAAGTACATGATGGGCAGCCCCGCGCAAAGGGTGAACGTCCCTGCCCAGAAGGGCCGTTCACCTCGCCATTCGCCGAATCGGCGCCACATCGCGGCAGCGGTCGCGCAACGCGACGGACGGTGGTGGAAGGGATCCAGGAACACGTCTCTCCCTGTGGTGAGGGCTCACGGGGACATACGGGGAGGGGGCGCCAGGCGCGTACGCCGACCGCGGACGGGAGCGGGCATCAGAAGCAGCGGTGACTCCCTTGCTCGATCCGCAGATCGAGGCCGGGGATGTTCAACGTGACGGCTGAGGCCGCGACCGAGGTCACCCTTACGTTGGTCAGGAGGACCGAGTCCGCTTGCTGGGCGAAGACATCGGGGTCGAAGAACCGCGAGTTCCTGTCTCCGGGATTGATCGGCCCCTTCCGGATGGCACCCGCCGCCACACCGATGTCGATGTCGTGGGTATCCCCCTGATCGGCTGTCACGGAGATCGCGTCGATGAACAGGTTCGCCGCCTCCACGCGCCGTTGTCGTGCGCTGGTGAGCAGCAGCGTGTAGGGACCGAGCCCTGGAACCGGCAGCTCCACGGACTGGCACAGCCCGGTGATGTCCGCATGGTTGAACCCCAGGACCACCACCGGGACCAGCGTGCCCTTCCGGGTCACGTCGACCATGGGGTAGATGCTCACGCCACGGCCGCGCAGCGTGTCGGCGGAGAGCTGGAACCTCTGGCCGGAGATGAAGAACGACGCGGCCAGCGCTCCCTGTGCCATGCCGATGCCGAGGGCCGCGGCGGCGGCGACGGCCGGGAGAAGGACGGCGGCGAAGCGTTTCCAGCACGTTCTGCTGGAGTGGTGCAGCATGGCGCCTCCTCCGTCGCGCGGGCGGCCCCACCCGTGCCGGACCGGGGCAGGCGAAGTGCTGGTGGCTGCTGTCGGAGTCTAGACTTCCGCGCCCGAGGGCCGACGACACATCACGGCGGCCGGTCGGGTGATATGCCTGCCGAAGGCACTGCCCGCTGCCCCGGGAAGGCACCACCTGCTGCCCGCCGAAGGCACCGCCGGCGTGCCCCCCGGCGGTCAGGCAGGATGCGCAGGCTCCGATTCCGCACCCCCGGAGGCGGCGAGCCCGTCAGCGGGGTGAAGCCGGCTCCAGAACTCTTCAGGCACCCACTGACGTCATGTCACCGCGCCGCCGGAACTGCGCCGTCGACCTCTCTCCGGCTGCCATCGCCTGGGCCGAGGAGCGCGCCCGTGCGGTGGGGGCCGGCATCCGGTTCCACCGCGGCGACGCCTTCGACCTCACCACGGACGGTCTCGGCGGACCGTATGCCCTGATCTACGATTCCGGCTGCTTCCACCATCTGCCGCCGCACCGCCGCATCAGCTATCTCGCCCTCCTCGAGCGCGCCCTGGCTCCCGGCGGCCATTTCGCCCTCACCTGCTTCGCGTCCGGGCGGATGGGCTCCGAACTCCCGGACGCGGCTCTCTACCGCCAGGCCCGCCTTCACGGCGGCCTCGCCTACAGTCCCGGGTCCCTGCGCTGGATCTTCTCCGACCTGACCGAAGTCGAACTGCGCCGCATGCACGACGAACCACCCGAGTCCCCGCACTTCGGGGAGCCCTTCCTCTGGACGGCCCTGTTCCGCTGCGCCGCCTAGGAGTCGTCACGGGCGGGGCACCCTCGGCGTTTCGGCCACCGCCGTTCCAAGCCCGGCCCGTGCGCGGCAAGGGTCGGTGCACCCCACATGCTCCGGCGCACGCTCGATCCCGGGGTCCCACGCCCGCCTGAGACACATGTGTCCGGAATCCGAGCCTGGTCGTTGAGCCTCACAAGCCGGCGGCGCGACCGTCAGGGGGGACACGTCGACCTCAGCCGGCACCCAACAACAACCGACTCCTGACACCGAAGACGCCGGCACGCCGGACGACGCGATCAGCACACAGGACGAGGAGTTCCCGTACCGCGACGCACCGCGGCGCCGGGCCGGTGCGCAGATGACGACCGGCACGACGGCACGGCGGCTGCCCGCACTGGTTCTCCATTTCCTGTGGGAACTTCAGCAACGCACCGGCGGAGAGGCGGGCAGGCACGCTTCCGCCTGACCGCTTGCGAAGGGCCGGAATGACGACCGTCACTGCCACCGCCGACCACTGGGCCCACGGACACCGGGCGCCCGCGTGCCGAGGGCGCCCGCGCCCGGCACGAGCGCGCCGTCGCCCACTACAGCGGCCAGCCGGGCCTTGATGCCCCGCCCCATTGTGCCGTGCCTCGCACCCCCCTACTGTTCGACTTTGCCTGAGTTTGTTTGATGCTGATTGCTCAGTCCGTATGGAGGCCGCAGTGCAGAGTGATCGGATCGGTTCAGAGGCTGCGAGACCCGGCCGCCGTCGGTTGTGGAGGGCGGTCCTCGCAATGGCCGCGACCATCGCCCTGTCCACGGGCATGACCGCGCCCGCCACGGCGGGAGAAGCCGGTCGGCAGGCGCCCGCCGCCGCGCCCGCGACCAGCCCGGGGGCGCACACGGTGAGCCTCGACGGCTACTCCTTCCTCGTCGACGGCAAGCGCACCTACCTGTGGTCCGGCGAGTTCCACTACTTCCGGCTCCCGAGTCCGGACCTGTGGCGCGACATCTTCCAGAAGATGAAGGCCGCCGGCTTCAACGCCACCTCGCTGTACTTCGACTGGGGATACCACTCGCCGAAGCCCGGGGTGTACGACTTCAGCGGGGTGCGTGACGTCGACAGGCTGCTCGACATGGCCCAGGAGACCGGGCTCTACGTGATCGCGCGCCCGGCGCCGTACATCAACGCGGAGGTCGACAGCGGCGGCCTGCCCGGCTGGATGACCACCAAGGCCGGGCACAACCGCAGTGACGACCCGCAGTTCCTGAAGTACGCGGACGAGTGGCTGACCCGGATCGACCGGATCATCGCCCGCCACCAACTGACCAACGGCACCGGGTCGGTCATCGCCTACCAGGTCGAGAACGAGTACTACAACGGCTCGGCCGCAGGCCGCTCCTACATGCAGCACCTGGAGGACAAGGCCCGCGCCGACGGCATCACGGTACCTCTGACCGGCAACAACAACGGGACCTTCAACTCCGGTACGGGCGCCCTGGACGTCGACGGCCCGGACTCCTACCCGCAGGGCTTCAACTGCTCCAGCCCCTCGAAGTGGAACGGCGTCCCCGACATCGGCTACGACCATCCCGCCGGCAGGCCGCTGTACTCGCCCGAGTTCCAGGGCGGCGCCTTCGACCCCTGGGGCGGGCCCGGCTACGACAAGTGCGCCCAGCTGATCAACGATCAGTTCGCCAACGTGTTCTACAAGCAGAACATAGCCGTCGGCGCGACCGCGCAGAGCTTCTACATGACCTACGGCGGCACCAACTGGGGCTGGCTGGGCATGCCGGAGAACTACACGTCCTACGACTACGGCGCCGCCATCCGTGAGAACCGCCGGCTGGACCCGAAGTACTACGAGGACAAGCTGATCGGGTACTTCACGCAGTCGGTCGCCCCGCTGACGAAGACCGAAGCGATCAAGGTCGCGCCGCCGGACGACCCGGCGGTCGTCGACACCGCCCGGATGAATCCCGACAGCAAGACGCAGTTCCACGTCCTGCGGCACGGGAACTCCACGTCCACCGCGGTCGACAAGACCCATGTCTCGCTGGACTTCAACGCCCAGCCGTCCGCGGACACCAGCTACACCTGGGACGACACCGACTCCGCGCTGCAGTACACCGGCTCGTGGTCGCACGTGGCCGACCAGAGCTACACCGGCGGCGACTACAAGCACACCGAGTCGTTCTCCAACAAGGCCGGTGACTCGGTCACCGTCCCCTTCGACGGCACCGCGGTCCGCTGGATCGGGTCGAAGACCGACAACCACGGCTACGCCGACGTCTACCTCGACGGCACCAAGGTGGCGACGGTCGACGACTCCGGCGGCGAGAACCAGGCGGTGGTCTTCCAGAAGACCGGCCTGACGACCGGGGCGCACACCCTGAGGATCGTCGTCGACGGGAACCACGGCTCGGGGTCGTCGGACAACTACGTGTCCATCGACGCCATCGACGTGCCGACGGCCGCCACCGCGACGCCGACCTACCCGGTCGTGCCGCAGCAGCCGGGCACCGCGATCACACTCGACGGGCGCGACTCGCACGTGATCGTGGCGAACTACCGGCTCGGGGACGCGCGGCTGCAGTACTCGACGTCGGAGATCATGACCCACGCGACCATCGGCAACCGGGACGTCGCCCTGCTCTACGGCAACTCCGGGAGCGACGGCGAGACCGTGCTGCGCTACTCCTCCAAGCCCACCGTGACCGCCGCCGGCGGCGCGGTCACGACCACCTGGGACGCGGCCACCGGCGACCTGCGACTGAACTACACGCACAAGGGCCTGATCCGCATCAGCATCAGCGGCGACGGAAGACGCCCGCTGCTGCTGCTCATCGGCGACAAGGCCACAGCGGAGACCTTCTGGCGTCAGGACACGGCGACCGGTCCGGTGCTCGTGCGCGGCACCCACCTGCTGCGGACGGCGACCAGCCTCAACGGCGGCCACACCCTCGCACTCACCGGCGACAACGCCGATGACAAGAACATCGAGGTGTTCACCTCTGCCGACCAGGTCACCTGGAACGGCAACGCGCTGGAGACCGGGGCCACCGACACAGCAAGCCTCACCGGGGAGATCCCGGTCGCGGCCCCGATCCGTCTGCCGGCGCTGACGAACTGGAAGCGGGCCGAGGAATCCCCCGAAGCGGCCCCGGGTTTCGACGACTCCAGCTGGCAGGTGGCCGACAAGACGACCACCAACAGCGTCTCCGGCGTCAACTCGCTTCCGGTGCTCTACGCGGACGACTACGGGTTCCACACCGGCAACACCTGGTACCGCGGCCGCTTCCGCGCCACCGGCAAGGAGACGGGCATCCACCTGGTCTCGGACTCGGGCGGCAAGGCGCAGGCGTTCTCCGCCTGGCTCAACGGCACCTTCCTGGGCAGCTCCACCGCAGGCAGCGCCGACTTCACCTTCCCGGCCGGGTCGGTGAAGTCGAAGGGTGACAACGTCATCTCCGTGCTCACCGTGAACATGGGGCACGAGGAGGACTACGACGCGACGAACGGCAACAAGGCCGCGCGCGGCCTGACCGGCGCCTCCCTCGTCGGGGCGCCGCTGACTTCCGTCACCTGGCGGCTGCAGGGCGTACGGGGTGGCGAGGAGCCGCGGGACACGGTGCGCGGCCCGCTCTCGACGGGTGGCCTGTACGGCGAGCGGGCCGGCTGGTCCCTGCCGGGCTACCCGGACGGCAACTGGACACCGGTGTCCCTGCCGACGACCGACACCCGTCCCGGGGTCTCGTGGTACCGCAGCGACGTCAACCTGGACCTGCCGCACGGCCAGGACACCTCGCTCGGACTGACGTTCACCGACGATCCGTCACGCAAGTACCGTGCCACGATCTTCGTGAACGGCTGGCAGGTCGGCAACTACGTCAACTACCTGGGCCCGCAGAGCACCTTCCCGGTGCCCAACGGGATCCTGAATCCGAACGGCCGTAACAGCATCGCCCTCGCTGTCTGGAACCTGGACGGCAGCACCGGCGGGCTCGGCAAGGTCTCGCTCACCAACTACGGCAGCTATGCCTCGTCCCTGAGCGTCGCCCAGAACGACAGCCCCCGCTACAACCGCCGGGCGTACGCGATGCCGAAGCATCCGGGAGCGGATGTCACGTTGGACGTGCCGGACACCGCTCGGTCAGGGCAGGCCTTCACGGCCGAGGCGACGGTGCGGTTGCCGAAGGACGGACCGTCCGCCTCCCGGCTGACGGCCTCGCTCTCCGCGCCCGAAGGCTGGAGCGTGAGTGCCACGAGCCCCATGTCCGTCAAGCGCCTGCACCCGGGCGGATCCGCCGTCTACACCTGGAGGGTGCGGCCGCCGACCGGAGACCTTCCCTCCTTCTCGGCCCTCACCGCCACGGTGCACTACCGGCAGGACGGACGGCAGGCCGCCGGCGATGACGAACGCATCGTCGGCGGGATCCCGCCCGCTCCGCCGGCCGGGAAGGACGCCGTGAGCGACCTGCCGTTCCTGTCGTCCACCAACGGGTGGGGCCCGGTGGAGCGTGACAGCAGCGTGGGCGAGCAGGCGGCCGGGGACGGCCGCCCGATCACTGTCGCCGGTGTCGGCTACCCGAAGGGTCTGGGCACCAACTCGGTCAGCGACGTCGAGCTCCATCTTGCCGGAAAGTGCTCGCGGATGACGGCGGACGTCGGTGTCGACGACGAGACAGGTGGCGCGGGAACGGTGACGTTCTCCGTGATCGCCGACGGCAAGGCCTTGGTCACCACGCCGACGATCCGGGGCAGACAGGCCGCGGTGCCGATCGACGTCGACGTCAGCGGCGCGCAGGTGGTCGACCTCAAGGTCGGTGACGCCGGCGACGGCAACGGAAGCGACCACGGCGACTGGGCCATGCCGACGCTGACGTGCGGCTAGGGCACGCCCCTTTGACGGGATGGCCAGTCGATCGGATCCATCCGTCCGGTTGGTGATCACTGACCCGATGTGGGACCGGATCAGCCGCCGATGCCGGCCGATCCGGTCCGCGGACGACGCTGGGCGTGGACGACGCTGGGCGGAGCCGCTGAACCACGAGCAGACGGAGACACTGCTGGGCCGAACGCGCACCGCACCCCAGACCTGCGCCTGTAGTGGCCGCGCGCATAGCCGACCCCCGAACCAGGGTGCCCCGCCATATGTGCGCCTGACCTGCATATTTCTACGGTGTGCCGACACGTACTCGCTCCCCCGGATGCCGACCTCCGGGTGGTCGCCGGTCAGGGCAGCGTCCAGAACCGGACCGTGACGAGGTAGAAGAGGACAGCCCAGAAGGCCATCGCCACCGCGACGATACCGAGGCCACGAAGGTAGCTCCTTGCCGCCGGTTCGTGCGGCGGTGGCCGCAGCCATCGCCCGAGCAGCGGGTTCACGTAGTAGGGCATGGTAAGGAAGCTCATGGTGAAGCTCGACAGCAGATTGCCCACGAGCAGGCCGATCCAGAGCCGCATGTGCAGCGGGGACAGAGCCAGGGTCAGCAGCACGACGGTGGGGTACAGGCCGACCCAGACGGCGAGGGAGGTCCTGGCCTCGGAGGGCGGCGGCGGTACCTGCTTGCCGTTGCCCTCGAAGGCGAACCAGCTGCCGAACGAGTTGTCGATCGTATGCAGTGTGAAGTCGCTGAACTTCTTGCCCTCGGCCAAAATCTCATGCCGTTGGGGCGACGTCAGCCAGGCATCGAGGTGCTCGGCGCTGTCATAGCGGTACAGCGTGGTCCATTCCTCCTGCAGCCCCTCGATGGGGCGGAAGAGCTCGGTCCCGCGAAACCCCTCGAACTTGCTCTCCTCCTGGACCATGCGGTGCTGCCAGTCGAGGAAGTCGTCGACCTGGTTCGGGTGGACGCGGTGGGTGACCACCACGGTGACCAGCGGATCCAGTGACCGGGTGCCGCTGCTGACCACCTGCTGGGTCGCCGGACCGTCGAAGTACTTGGCGCCGACGTCGAGATACGTCTGCCTGGTCCCGCTGTTGATCCACGCCTGCAGATGCGCCACCGAGTCGAACCGGTACACGACGACCCAGTCGGGTTGCAGCGGTGTCGGCGGGGAGACCTCGGCGCCGAGGAAGCCGGGGTAGTAGGCGGCCGCGGCGTTGAGGCCCTCCTGCCATGACTCGAACTCCCGGTCCATTCCGGGCAGAACCTTCTGGCCGATGATCGCCGTCGCCGCGGCTGCTACGTTCCTTTCGGTGTTCATGGTGGCTCAACCGGCCGACACCGACCGCTCCGCAGGGAGTCGGCTGTATATGCGTTCCGGAGTCAGCGGCAGCGCACGGTAGCGGACGCCCGTGGCGTCGTGCACCGCGTTCGCGAGCGCGGGGGCGACCGGGTTGATACAGCACTCCGCCATCCCCTTGGCCCGCATGGGTCCCACCGAATCCGCCGAGCCCACCAGGAGCACCTCGGTGCGCGGGATGTCGGCGTAGGTGGGGATGCGGTAGTTCCGGAGGTTCGGGTTGACCATGACTCCGCTTTCGTCGACGTGGTGGTTCTCGGTCAGCGCGAAGCCGATTCCCTGGGCGACACCACCCTCCACCTGTCCCCGGACCTGCGCCGGGTTGATGATCACTCCGGCGTCCGCCGCATGCACGCTGTACAGGATCCGCACCTCCCCCGTCACGCGGTGCACGGCGACCCGGAACCCCTGCGTGTTGGAGGTGACGCTCCGGGGCGAGCCGTAGGCCTTACGGGCGGCGGTGAAACGGATTCCACGCGTCCGGGCCAGCGCGACAAGTTCGGCCAGCGTCACCCGCCGTTCCCCGCAGACGACGCCGTCGTCATCCATCATGCACATCACGACATGGACGCCCGTGTGCGCCGCCGCGAAGTGCAGGATGCGGTCCCGCACGGCATTGGCCGCCCGCAGGACCGCGTTGCCCGCCACGAAGAGGCCCGCGCTCGCGAAGGCACCGGTGTCGAATCCCGTGCGGTCGGTGTCGGACTGGACCAGACGGATCCGCGACGGCGTCGTGCCGAGCTGGGTGGCCGCGATCTGGACATGGGCCGTGGAGGTTCCCTCCCCGAACTCGGGGGTCCCGACAGCCAGTTCGTAGATGAGATCGTCGCCCAGCGTGACCCAGGCCTCGGAGAGGTGTTCCGTGGGGGGCGCGGTCTCGTGCAGGGAACTGGCTGCGCCGGCTCCGACGAGCCACTCGGGACCGGGGGGCGGCTGGTCGGCCGTGCGGGCCAGGGCGGCGCCCACCAGGTCGATGCACTTGGCGAGTCCGTCCTCAGCGAAGATCACGTCGTCGGGGCCGTCGTGCAGAGCGGCCAGGGGCTCACTCGGCCGCACGATGTTGCGTCGGCGCAGTTCCAGCGCGTCGATGTGAAGGGCGCGGGCCAGTTCGTCCATCGCCGACTCCACGGCGAACGCCGGCTGTGTCATCCCGTAACCGCGCAGTGCCCCGCTCGGCACGGTGTTCGTGTAGACGGAGTACGCGTCGTACTTCTTGTTGGGGCAGCGGTAGATCATCACGGCGGCTCCGCCCGCGAACAGCGTTTCGCCGCCGTGGTTGCCGTAGGCGCCGGTGTTCGACACGTTGCGCACCTGGAAGGCGGTGAGCGTTCCGTCGGCCTGCGCGCCGAGCTTGACCGTCAGGGTCATCGGATGCCGCGGCGAGGCCGTGGTGAACTCCTCCTCGCGGGTGTACTCGAGGCAGGTGGGCCGCCCGGTGTCCAGGGTGGCGAGCGCGACCAGGTCCTCCGCGATCACCTCCTGCTTGCCGCCGAATCCGCCGCCGACACGCTTGCAGAACACCCTTGTCTGGTCCGGGCGCAGCGCGAACAGGTACTCCAGTTTGACCTTCGCGATCGACGGTGACTGCGAACTGGTGCGGACGTTCAGGCGGCCGTCCTCCATCCAGGCGATCGAACCATGGGTCTCCAGATGCGCGTGCTGTACCCGCGGTGTGAAGTACGTGCCTTCGTGGATCACGTCGGCTGCGGCGAATCCCGCGTCGACATCGCCGATGTGCGAGTGGAGTTCGAGCAGGATGTTGTGGACGGGGTCGCGGACGAACGGATCCTCCGAGCCGTGCAGCTGGGGTGCGCCGTCGGCCATCGCCGCCTCAGGGTCGAACACCGCCGGCAGCACCTCGTACTCGACCGCGAGACGCCGGCAGCCCTCCTCGGCCGCCCCGACCGTGTCGGCCAGGACCGCGGCGACGCGCTGGCCGGCGAAGCGGACGGTGTCGTCGAGAATGTAGGTGTCGCTCGGGTCGACCAGGTGGTCGGTGTGGATCGCTGTGGTGAAGCGTCTGCGAGGTACGTCTTCCCAGGTGTAGACCCGGTGTACGCCGGGCACCGCGAGGGCGGCGCTCTTGTCGATCGAGAGGATCCGGGCGTGCGCGTGGGGGGAGTGCAGCACCTTGAGGTGCAGCATGCCGTCGATATGCGTGTCCATGGTGAACTCGGCGTGACCCGTCACCACGTCGTGTCCCGCGGGCGCGCCGACGCTCGTCCCGACGGCCTTGCCCGGTGCCGGCACCTCCACCGCGCTGACGCCCTTCACGGCGTCCTCGATCGCCCGGTACCCGGTGCAGCGACAGAGGTTACCCTTCAACGCCCGTGGCAGATCCGCCTTCTGGTCTTCGGTGAAGGCCGCCGACGTCATGATCATCCCTGCGGTGCAGAATCCGCACTGGAACCCCGGGGCGTCCTCGAACTGCCGCTGTACGGGATGCAGGGCGCCGGGCCGTCCAAGGCCCTCGATCGTGGTCACCTCACGGCCGTCCGCCCGGAACGCCGGGGTGATACAGCTGTGTACCGGTGCGCCGTCCAGCCATACCGTGCAGGCGCCGCAGTCGCCCGCGTCGCACCCCTTCTTGACGCCGAAGTGCCCGAGTTCGCGCAGGAAGGTGCGCAGGCACTGGCCGGGGGCTGGTTCCCGGTCGAATTCCTTGCCGTTGACGATGTAGCTCATGCCAGGTCCCCAGCCATGAGTTCGCGGCAGATCTCTTCGGCGAAGTACCGTGTCAGATGCCGACGGTGATCAGGGGTCCCGTTGGGATCGGCGAACCAGACGTCTGCCGGGACGGCGTCGATGCTCTGCCGCAGGGTTGGAACATCGGGCACGCGGTCGAAGGCGATGCGGACCGGCCGCGTGGTGCCGGCGGTGACGGTGAGCAACAGGTCATCCGCTCCCAGCCGTTGCGTGCCGACGAGGAACACCGTCGAACGACCGAGCCGGGTCAGCGTGAAGCGACGGTGCGCGGTGCGTTTGCGCAGCGCGTGCTCCGGAATGGTGACGCGCCGAAGGATCTCCCCGGGGGCGAGGACGTTGCGGTGGTCGCCCGTGACGAAATCGAGGGCGTCGACGAAGCGCACAGAGCCATCGGGCGCCCAGAGTTCGTACTGCGCCTCCAGCGCGACCGTCAACGTGATCATCGGGCCGGCGGGCAAGGACATGCAGATATTTCCGCCGACGGTCGCCGCGTTCCAGACCTTGAACGAGGACAGGAATGCCTCACAGCTTTTCCGCAGGAGAATTCCGGCGGTCCAGCCCACCGGCCACGGGAAGGCGTACAGGTCACGAATGGTGCATGTGGCGCTGATCTCCAGTCCCTCGCCCGTCGGAACAACAGGCTCCCAACGCAACGCCGTCAGGTCGATGAGCCGGCGCAGCTCCGGTTGCTCCGTGGAATAGAGCCAGGTCCCGCCTGCGAGCCAGGCGTCGCCCTCATGCCAGTCCAGCCCTGGCCGCTCGGACGGTCGCCGGATCACTTCGGTGATGGTGTTGAGGTCCATGAAAACCGACCTCCGGAAAGAACGGACCTACGCGAAGAAACCGTCCCCTGGCACTGTTGGACTTGATCTCCCGCTGACCGTGCAATATGGCCGCCGTACCGCACTTTCGGGGCCTCTGAGCCACGAGGTACCGACGGGCACAGACGGCCATACAGCAGCGTATCGCAGCATGCGGTTGAGGGCCCGAGGCCGAGGACAGCGGAAAGTCACCGACGCACTCCGCACAGCTACCCGGCAGCGGCGCCGGCGGCGGTCGGACCCGATGTCGGACGCATCGTGAAGCTCCTGAGCGTGCCGCCCGACAGCAGCCACTGCGGGGTCACGTGGTGGCTGCACGCACTCCTGCGCCCAAAACTATGGTGCCCCACCAAATACGCCTCTGACCTGCGCGTTCCTACGGTGTGGCGACACGCAAGCGTCCCCGCCGAATGCCAGGAAGTGGTGCCGATGTCGTCGCCCGCAAGCGCTCCACCAGCCCCGTCCAGCCTCCCCAGAATCGTCGCCGCCGGCCTCATCGGCATCACCATCTGCGCGGGCCGGTGTCTGGACCAGCCGTGCTCGCTGGCGTGCTGAGCGGCCTCCATCCGCAGCTTCGCGCCGTCGCGCAGCACGATCTCCATGAGGCGGGCGCTGAACTCCCTCGTCACGACCCGCCCCGGAAGCCGTGGCGGACCAGCCGCGGCAGGTAGCCGCAGTGGTCCAGGTGGGCATGCGTGATCGCGACGGCCTCGATGCCCCCCGCGTCGCAGGGCAGGCCGCGCCAGTTGCGTCGGCGAAGGTCGGCGAGGCCCTGGAGGCCGCAGTCGACCAGGAACCGGACATGGTCGCTCTCGACCGGGAACTTGTTGCCGGTGACCGTGCCCACAGCGCCGAGGAAGGTGAGCAGCGCGGGCCGGGGCCTTACGGCCGGCCGGGCCACGGAGTCGTGATTGGCGGTTGTCATGTGCTCGGGCTCCTCGCGATTGCCGCCGCATCGGGGCCGACCGGCCCTGGTGGGCCGGCGGTTTCGGTGGTGTGCTGGTAGCGGCGGGAAGGACCCGTAGGAGACGCGGAGAAGCAGCCGTCGGCCGCGCACCGCGCAATCGGGATCCGCGAGAAGCGGGTGACGAGCCCTCCCCGTCCAGTCATGCCATGGCCGCGCCGTCGGCCCCACGCGCCGCGGCGACCCTGTGCCGGACGATCTCGTCCTCGACTCTCGCCTCACGAGGACGCCCACCACGGCGTTGACGGGTAGGGTCAGCCACGGCCCGAGAGAGGTGTCGGCGGCTTCGACGGCGTACGCCACCAGGTGACCGGACAGCCGGTTGACGCCGCCCGCGGCGCCCGCGCCCGGAGACGCGGCCTCCCAGGCCACCTCGACGGCCTCGCCGAGTCCGCGAGCAACCATGGCGTTCGGCCGGTCCAGTCGGCGGGCGTCCAGCGTCGCACCGGCCGGCGGAGCCAGCGAAGAGGCCCGACAAGGCCCAGGGCGGCCCGGCGACACCCCGCGCGGTATGAGCCGAAGGGCCCACGGCCGGATCCGGGCGGCCCGTGGTGCCAGCTCCCGAGGTCGCGCACGCTGGGATCGACAGCCCATCAATCGACAGCCCATCAAGGGAGCCGGTGCGATGACCTCCGCAACCACCATGAGCACGGCGCTTGAGCCCGTGCACCGCGAACGGCTGATGAGCCTCGCCCGCGAGGTCTCCTTCGAGGCCGGGACCCGCCTGTTCGAGGAGGGCCTGCACGCCGACCGCTTCTGGATCGTCCGCACCGGAACCGTCGCCCTCGATCTGCGCGTGCCCGGCCACCGGCCGGCCGTCGTCGAATCGCTCGGCCACGGCGAACTGGTCGGCTGGTCCTGGCACTTTCCCCCGTACCTCTGGCACCTGGGCGCCGAGGCCATGACCCCGGTGCGGGCCTGGGAGTACGACGCCGAGGCGGTGCGCGCGATGTGCGCCGCGGATCCCGCGTTCGGGCGGGCCATAGCGGTGTGGGTGGGACGTGTGGTCGCCCAGCGGCTGCACGCCACCCGGGTCCGGCTGCTCGACCTGTACGCCCCCTACGGCAGCGGTGACCTGTTCTGACCGCATTCCGGCTCCGTCCGGCCGCACGGCTTCGGAGGAAAGCATGGAGAATAGCCCGCGCCGTGTGAGTGACGTGATGACGCATGCCGTTGTCGCAGTGGGTCGCAAGGCCCTGCTCAAGGACCTCGTCGAACGCATGGAAGAATGGAAGGTCAGTGCCCTTCCCGTGCTGGAGGGCGACGGGCGGGTGATCGGGGTGGTCTCCGAGGCCGATCTGCTGCCGAAGGAGGAGTTCCGGGAAGCGACCCGGACCGGTTCACCCAGCTGCGCCGGCTGTCCGACCTGGCCAAGGCCGGGGCGGTGTCCGCCGAGGAGTTGACGAGCACCCCGGCTGTCCCCGTCCGTTCAGACGCCACGCTCGCCGAGGCGGCGCGGATCATGGCCTTGCGGCACTCAAACGCCTGCCCGTGGTGAATGCCGAGGGCGTCCTGGAAGGCGTGGTCGGTCGCGGGGATCTGCTGAAGGTGTTCCCGCGTCCCGACAACGACCTGGTGGACGAGATCCGGCGCGACATCGTCGACGTTCTCTCCCCAGTCCCGGTCGAGCCCGTGCACATCATCGTCAACGACGGCGTCGCGACACTGACGGGACGCGTTGGAGACGCCGCACGGATCCACTGGACGCGCGCCTCGTCCGAGGTGTGGAAGGGGTCGTGGGCGTGGACTGCCGACTTACCGCCGCCGACTCCGGGTGACGCCCTCAGCGCGCACCCGATCGGCGTTCGTTTATGCGTCCGACCGACCAGCTCACTCGACCGAGGGGCTGGGCCACTGCTCTGTCCTGAGACTGCGCCGTCGTGTAACCGAGCCGTCGGCCGTTGCCCTGGGCCTGCTGCTGCCGTACCTCTCGCGGTCGGCGTTGCCGATCAGTCTCTGCCCCCGCTCCGCCTCCGCCACTCGGGTCCCACCTGCTCCCACTCCTCGTCCCACTCGTCCAGGCGCCGCCGCAGGAGCCGCGTACGGATCAGCCAGCCGCCGGCCCAGACCGTCGCACCGGCCGGCGGAGCCACCAGGGCGCCGGTCAGAACCACCTGCAGCGTCGCCCCCGTCCCGCTGGGAGGCGGGGAGACGATCCGGCCGGTGCGGTCCGTCCACACCGTGAGCACGCTACCCGCCGGGGACCCCGGGAAGATCTTCGCCTGGCCGGTGTGCACCTTGCCGACCGCGTCCGTCCAGCGCACGGCGGCCCACACCCGGCCGTCGTCGTACCCGCTGCCGCCGGGCGGGGTCTTCGCCGCGTCGTCGGTGAGTACGGCGGACACGGCGTGCACCTGAGTGCGCCGGGCGGCGAACGCCGAGTGCATCGCCTGCGCCGCCACCACACCCGCGAGCACTCCTCCGAGGAGAGCCAGGGCCCACGTGACAAGCACGATCCAGGCCTCGATGACGTCACTGTGCCGCTTGAGTGGGTTGTGCCGCCAGCGCCAGAGCCTCACCCGTGTCACGGTCGTGGGAGGTGTCCGTACCATCGGTTCGCCCTCCTTCGGCATGCTGTCGGCCTCCGTCAGGCACGGGCCGACCGTTGCGGGTCCGGCAGGCCGGGTCGAGGCCCGAATGGCGGGGCGGACCGCTGAGTGCACAGTGCACGTCCACAGCGGCAGCCGGAGCGGTCATCGGCTCACCGGCGGTCACCGCGTCCGACGTGCGGACCTCCGCGATGTGCGGCACCTGCCCGGACTGGCCCAGGTCGCCCTCGCTGTACTCCTCCTTGGGCAGCAGATCGGCCTCGGAGACGACGCCGACGACGCGTCCACCCTCGTCCGGCACGGGAAGGGCACTGACGCGCCACTCCTGCATCGTCCGCACGATGAAGGCCGCCCCCCGTACGCAGGGCGACGACCCTGCGGGTCATCACGTCGTTCACGACGGTGGGAGTGCCGTTCATGGCGTCCTCCAGGGGGCTGGGTGCCGTTCTACGACACCTTCAGGCTGCGCCGACGAGCGGTCGCGGGACATGGGCCGAGTGGCCCCGTGCCTGGGCCCCCTTGCCCATGTGGTCCCTCAGCGCTGACCTGCCGGACTCCGCCCCGCACCGTGGAATGCCCGCTTTCCCATGTGCCGGGCAGGGGCACGCACCAGCGCAGTGTGGCACCGCCCCCGTCGGGGCTGGACACCTCGAAGCGCCCGTCCAACCGCTCCGCACGCTCGGCGATGTCGCGCAGCCCGCCGCGTCGGCCGTCCGGCGAAATGTCCACACCGTTGTCCGCGACCGTGAGAGAGACCTCTCTGCCGTCGGTCGTCAGGGCGACCTGCGCCCGGTCGGCATGGACGTGGCGGGCGATGTTGGTGAGGGCCTCGGAGAGGACTGCCACCACGTGGTCGACGATCTCTGCCTCCGCGTCCATGCCCACGGCGATCTCCACGGTGAGGGACTCGGTGGCCTCCATGGGTATCGCCACGGCCGCCAGGGCCGACCCGATGATCTCGCGTGCCCGTTCGGCGATCAGTTTCAGGGTCTCGGCGTGTTCGCTGCCGGCAGCCTTGGGTGCCGATGGAACGCTGGTCACCGGTGTCCTCCTCAGGGAGACGGGCGGCGCGGCGAACACAACCGGCTGACGGCCGGCGTGCAGTTGCATACATGGCGGAGGTGGTACGAGTATCGAGCCACTCGTACCACCTCCGTCGTGATGAAGCAGCAGTCGCTCACACGGTGATCCGGCGTCCCGTGACCATTCCGGTGTCGATTCGCATCCACCGTTCACGGTGGCCGCCCGCCCATGGCTTGCTGTGTGCCTTCTCGTCGTACCGGCGCTGCTGTCGTGGGTTCAGTACCACCCGCCCGACGCCGTGCACCAGGACGCTCCAGCCCTGGCTGAACGCGTCGTCGATGCGGTCGACCTCGAAGGCCACCTGGCGGCCGTCGGCCAGCGCCGGCGTGGCGCCGGTAGCGGTCCGGAAGACGATCACACCATCCACGACGCTGTAGTTGACCGGCACTATCTCCGGCCCGGAGCTCGTGGAAACCGCCAGCCGCCCGACTCCATGTGACCCCAGCAACGCCTGGCACTCGACGGCGCTCAATTCGGTGAGGCGGGGGTCACGGGCGGCGCGTCCGGGTCCCGGTGGCACGTCGACCGCGCCGCCGGTCAGCTCGGTCACGGTGGTGTCCAACGCCTCCGCCAGCCGGTGCAGCACGCCAGAGCTGGGGGCGGCACCGGGGTACTCTTCCACATACCGGAGGTAGCCGACGGCCATGCCGGCACGGGCGGCCGCCTGACTTCGTGTGAGACCAAGTCGCGCCCGCTGGGTAGCCAGGCGGCGCCCCAGGTCGCCCAGCGGCGCCTCCGGCCCGGCATGAGCGCTCGTCTGTTCGGTCATGGCCGTCACCTCTTTCTCGATCAAACCGCGGGAACCGCCAGGGACTCCCCGAAGGCATGTGCGGCCGATGCGCTCATGGCTTCTCCCCCTCGGTGTGGCAGGTCAGCTGTGCGCGACGACCGCCACGGGGGCGGCGATGTGGTGCAGGGCGGAGTGGGTGACAGGGCCGATGTGCGCACCGAAGGAGCCGGTGCGGATACGCCGGCCGACGACCACCAGGGAGGCGTCCCGGGAGTCGTTGACGAGGACCTGGGCGGCGCTGCCGCACCGGCTCGCCTCGATGACCTCGACGTCCGGGAACTTCTGCCGCCAGGGATGCAGCACCTTGCTCAGGAGGGCGGCCTGCCCACGCTCGAGCGAGGCGTAGAACCCGGCGCCACCGGCGACTCCATGGAAAGAGATCGTCGGGTCCGGCCAGGCGTGGACGGCCCTGAGGGGGGCTTTGCGGCGCGCCGCGGCGTCGAAGGCGAACTCCAGCAGAGTGTCGTCCGGCTCGGCGATGTCCAGGCCGAGCACGACGGGCCGGAAGGGCGCCGCGGCGGTCGGCACACCGGCCGGGTCCATCCTGTGCTCGTCGGCGGCCTGCTCCCCCGCACGGACGAGGACCACCGGGCGCTCGGCGCGGGCCACGACGGCAAGACTCACCGAGCCGACCACGAACCCGCCGAGTCCACCGAGGCCCCGCGAGCCGAGCACCAGCAACTCGGCGAAGCCCGCCGCCTCGCACAGCGCGTCGGCCGCGGCCCCCGTGAGCTGCTCACTGGTCACCTCGATGCCGGGGTGGCGAAGCCGGATGCCCTCCGCCGACTCGCGTGCCGTCCGCTCGGCCCAGCGCCGGTAGACCTCGGGGTCGTACAGCGGGGTCTGGGCGAGGCGCGCGGGCGCCGGCTCGCGGACGAGCACGATCTTCAGCGGCAGCGCGCGAAGCAGCGCTTCTCGCGCCGCCCACCCGGCTGCGGCCCGGCTTTCGGGCGAGTCGTCGACGCCGACGGTGACGGTGCGGGACATGGTCTCCACCTCCCGGTGCATGCGGGACATGGTCCCCACCTCCCGGTGCAAGGGTTCCGCCATCAGCGTGGTGCCGCGGCGCCATGCCGCATCAGGGGCCACACGGCCCCTTCGGGGACCGACCGACCCTCTGCTCGACGTCCGCCTGCCCGACGGCGACGGCATCACGGTCTGCCGCGAGTTGCGCGACCGGATGCCGGAACTGGCGTGCCCGATGCTGACCTCCTTCGACGACGAGGAGGCCCTCCTGGACGCCATCATGGCCGGGGCGTGAGGATACGTGCTGAAGCAGATCAAGGGCTCCGACCTCGTGTCGGCGGTGCGTACCGTCGCCTCGGGCAATCAATGCTGGACCCGGCGACGACCGCCCGGCTTATGCGCTCCCTGCGAGCCGCCCCGGCAGAGGTGCCGTCGCTGCCTCCGGAACCGGCCAGCCTCTCGCCCCGAGAACGCGACATTCTCGCGCTGATCGGCGACGGTCTGACCAACCGCGAGTTCGGCAAGAAGCTGTGCCTGTCGGAGAAGACCGTCAAGAACCACATCTCACGGCTGCCGGCCAAGCTGGGCGTGCAACGCCGCGTCCAGGCGCGCTCCTCGCCGCCGGACGAGCACGAGACCGGCCCGCACGAAGTGAAGGATCGTTCTTCCCGTTGGGAGCGGCCGGGATCAGACGGCGGTGAGCAGATTCTTCACCTCTACGACGTCGGCGATCTCTTCCACCTCCGCCACCAACCGGGCCAGTGCCGGCGAGGGCATCCGGCCGGTCAGCTCCACAATGCCGTCGTGCACGGCCGCTTCCACGTTTTCCCGGTCACCCGGTGAGCAGCACGCTGCGATCGTTGCCTCTACCTCCGCCCGGATACCGGCGTCGTCCCTGATGAGCGACTGCAGGAGCGCATCACGGCGCACAACGCCCACCAGGCGGCCATCGCGGTCGGTGACAGGCATCCGCTTCAGCCGGGACAGCGCGGCAAGCCAGGCCGCCTCGGCAACGGTCGCGCCCGGGAGCACGGTGATCGCTGGACTTGTCATCAGGTCGGCGGCCAGGTCGCCACGGGCCTTGCCATGGATCCGGCGCTCACGCAGCCTGCCGATACGGCCGGGCCGGTGACCGGATGCCTCGAAGGCGACCTTGGCCAGCAGATCGGACTCCGAGACGATGCCGACCACATGGTCCTCGGCATCCACTACCGGGAGCGCGCCGACGTGCTCGCGCGCCAGCGAGCGGGCGATGTCGCGGTACGGCAGGTCTTCGCGCAGGGAGGCGGCGGGCACGTCCATCACATCCCGTACCAGGGGCAGTCCCTGTTCGGGCGCGGCTGCGGACTGCGTGGGCGGGACGGACGGAGGTGTGGGGCGGGCCGTAGCGCTCGGCACAGTTGTCGGAGCCTGCGCTTCTGTACCTGCATGCTTGGCGGCGGCGGTGGCCACGGCACCCAGGTAGCGGAGCAGCGTGTCCTGCCGTGCTGTTTCGCCGGAGCTCCAGGGGCGGGAGGGCACATCCTGCCGGGCCTCGGCCTCCGCGGAGAGGTTCTCGTGCTCGTTCACGGCGGCCTCCTGACTCCGTCGATTTGCCTACCGTCCCAGTCTTTCGCCCTCGCTGCCCGTGCCAAGAGCCGAACGGCCCTGGTGGAACGGCGTCACGGCCCAACCTGCGGCCGGGGCAGACAGAACGACCGCACCAACGATGACGCCAATCGCCCCGTACCCTCTGCGGGCAATTCAGCAACAGAGTCCAGGATGCGCACAAAGTTTTGAGACACGTTTTACTCGGCGCAGGCAACTGCTGGCCCCTTCTCTCTGTCTGACAGACAGTCGGGCCCGGCAGGGCTGAACAGCGAGAGAGCGGGGTAGGTCGTGGGGCGGCGCCAGGGCAGCATAGGGATCGCACTCGTCACGGCTGCGATGCTGGTGGGCGCGAGTGCCTGCGGCGGGGGTGGCAGTGACAAGGCGGGCGGGAACGACGCAAAGGCGTCGGGCAAGCCGAGTGCGAGCGCCTCCCCGTCACCGACGAAGCCAGCAGGCCCGCCAATGCTTCTGGACACGATCACCCCGCAGACGGGAACCACGGTCGGTGTGGCCATGCCGATCTCGATGATCTTCACGAACCCTGTGGCGGAAAAGGCTCGGGCCACGGTGGAGAAGCACATGAAGGTGAGCGCCTCGCAGCCAGTGGCCGGCGCCTGGCACTGGTTCGGCGACAGGCGCGCCGACTGGCGCCCGAAGACGTACTGGCCCTCCGGCACGAAGGTGAAGATCGACGCCGATATGAACGGTGTCAGTAACGGCAACGGACGCTACGGCGTGCGCAGCTACACGCACACCTTCACGATCGGCGACGACGTGCGCGCGGACGTCTCGGTGACCGGCCACACCATGAAGGTGACCCGGAACGGCGCGGTGGTGCGCACCCTGTCGATCAATGCGGGCAGCGCTCAGTATCCGACGTGGAACGGCACAATGGCCGTCATCGACAAGCAGGAGAAGGTCCACATGACCTCCTGCAGTGTTGGCATCAGTTGCGACAAGGGCAGTCCCAACTTCTACGACCTGACGCTGCCCTGGGACGTCCACCTGACCGAGTCCGGCACGTACGTGCACTACTCGACCGGCGACCCCTACCCGGGCAGCGGCAGCGCTCGCGGCTCGCACGGCTGTGTCCACCTGTCCATGTCGGACGCCAAGTGGTTCTACGGCCAGGTCAAGCAGGGCGACCCCGTCACCATCACCGGCTCGCCCCGTGCCAAGGCCTCAGCCGACAACGGCTACGCCGACTTCAACCTGGGATGGGACCAGTGGCTCGCGGGCAGCGCGTCCGGTGAGGGGACGACCGCGACGCTGTGACGCGCCGCGGTGCGGGCGTCAGTCAGCACTCGACGAAGTCGACGGCGAGACCACCGTCGCTCTCCTTCGAGCTGAGCTGAAACGGCCGACGCCTCCGGCGCACCCCACTCGTCCGACCGCTGGTCGAGGCCGGCGAGCAGGACACTGAACACCCGCATGAGCGCCGTCGGCTCGCGTAGCCGCGCCTGCTCCCGGCGAGCGAAGGGCACCCGCCAACTCGTGAGACCGCCCATGAACGGACGGCCTCACAGGTCACCTCATTCGGGGCCAGTGCCGGCCACTGAGAAGCCGACAGATCGCGCCTGCGCGGTGGACGGATCAGGTCAGTCCCACTGCTCGTCCGCGAGAGAGCTGACCGGCTGCGGCTTGCCGATGACGGCCAGCGCGATGAAGAAGCTGATCTGGCCGATCGCGATGGTGAGGGTGGCCAGCGCCTTTTGGTCGTAGTGCTTCGCCACCTCGGCGTACAGTTCGTCGGAAACGCGCTCCTTACCGCGCGGCGCGGGCTGGAGCGTGGCCTCCACCAACGCGAGGGCGGCACGTTCGGCGTCGCTGGAGTACGGGGCGTCCTGCCACGAGGAGACGGCCGTGATGCGCTCCTCCGACACCCCGCCTTGCGCAGGAAGCCGGTGTTCAGGATCGTCAGGTGGCCGGGTTCGGCCCGGAAGATCGAGGTGTTCGTCGCCGACAGCACTCGCCCGGGCCCTGCGGCGGGGCGTCGCTGAGCGGAATGGGGTCGCGTCGCCGACGATTGAGTCAAGCCCAGCCGACTCAACGATCCAGGCAGTGTGTTGTGTCCGCGGTGAGCTTCGCCAGTTTACGCAGTGAGACACGCCCCTATAGGTCAGTACTTCCATGCGAGAGGTGCCAGTGCCAGGAGCACCAGGCAGCTGACTGCGACCACCACAGCGCCCAGCACATCAGTACGTGCCCTGGCTGTCGGTGCGGGGGCCAGCCAGAACCGCAGGAGTCGGTTGACCATCGGCATCAACACCCAGGTCAGGAGGAGGACGCTGACAATGTTGCTGATGAAGAGCATGGCGAATGTGGGGAATCCGGCAGCCAAGAGTGCGTTGTTCACCGTCCGCGAAAGGAGAACGACGGTCGGATAGATAGCCAGGAACACGGCCATGGCCTGTTTCCAGTCGGGGGGAACGGCCCCTTTGTCGGTTTCACCTTCGGCGCCGAACCATCCGCTGAATGCCGAGCCGACTCGGCGCACCTCGTAGGAGCCAACCGCATCACGTCCCTCCTCGAGCAGCTTCCTGCGCGCCTCGGAGCTGAGCCAGTTCTCAAGATGTTCACGGGTGTCGAACCGGAAGACGACGACCCAGTTCTCCTCGATCCCCGGGACCGGCCTGAAGCGTTCGATCCCCACGTATCCCGGGAATTTCTCCTGGACCTTCTCCATCTTGTGCTGCCAGCGCAAGTAGTCGCGTGAGTTCGGTGGGTAGGGCGGTCTCGTTGCCAAGGCCGCCTGACGAACCGCCGCCGATCGCTTCCCTGTTGTGGCAGTCAGTCCGATCAAGTAGGGTCACCCGACGTGAACACCGGACCGGCGCTACGCCACGCACAGATTGGCCACCCGGTGGAGGGCTGATCGCACGGTGGGTGCAAAGAACGCACCCCCTCAGTTCGGCACGCGGACCTCCCGGCACTCGCGCACCGCGAGTCCGTTTTCCGTGTCGAACAACAACGAGGTCAGCCGAATGACAGCCACGTTCAACCACACCATCATCGCTGCCAAGGACCGCAACGAGTCGGCTCGGTTCTTCCGGGAGTTGTTGGAACTCTCAGAAGCGCCGTCCTGGGGCCCATTCACCAACATCCAGCTCACCGACGGCGTGCTACTGCAGTTCGCCGAGCCGCCGGTGGAGATCCAGATGCAGCACTACGCATTCTTGCTCGACGACGAGCTGTTCGATCGCGCGTATCGGCGGCTGTGTGATCGCGACATCGAGCACTGGGCCGACCCGCAGATGCGCCGCCCAGGCGAGATCAACAACGAGCACGGCGGTCGAGGCGTGTACTTCAAAGACCCCGCCGGTCACGCGATTGAGCTGATCACACGCCCGTATCTGTAACCGAGGCAGGACCTGGTCGGGTGCCCGAAACAGCGCGCCCGACCAGACGGTCAACTGGCCGAACTCCGCCTTTCCTCCAGGGCGTCGCCGCCATCCAGGATGGAGTGGCCTCAGTCTGCTGACGAGGAGGCAGCACGTCGATTACCCGGCCAACCAAGCAGGTCGAGCCGCCAGTCGGTCAGGGCGGGTTGACGGGGTTTCACAACCGGCCGGGCCGGCCGACCGGAGCGGCACGCCCGGCATGAGGTGATCAAGGAGTGCTCGCCCCCGCGGCAACGACAAGGGCAGCTATCGGTTGCCGCCACCCTGGGGGGCGCTGTCGTGCTCAGTCACCTCGCAGACGCCGTAGTGCCGCCAGTCTTCGGCCGCCTGGACGTCACCACGGAAGTCGGTCCTGGACCGATTGCGGGCAGCAGCATCATCGCCAACCACACCTCCCTCAGCGACCCCGTGATCGTCCTCGCCGCCCTGCGCCGCCTCGGCACCGAGCCCATCGTGCTGGCAGCCGCAGGGCTGTGGCGCATCCCCGTGCTCGGCCGTCTCCTCACGCGGGAGGGGCACATCCCGGTTCACCGACACGACCCACGAGCCGCCCTGGCACTCCGAGAAGCCCAAGCCGCACTGACCGCGGGCCGGTCCGTCCTGCTCTACCCGGAAGGCGGGCTCCCGCATCGCAAGGGCGTCCGCGAGGCCCCGCCCCGGCCCTTCCATCCAGGCCTCTTCCACCTCGCGCACGCCACCGGCGCCCAGATCGTGCCCGTGGGCCAGACCGGAGCCCGCGCCCTGGCATCCGGCAGCCCCCTCGAACAGGCGGCCGGACTGCTCACCGCTCCCCTGCGCCGCCCACGACTTCACGTACACATCGGTGGACCGCTGCGCCTGGACAGCGAACAGACGCGGGCCCAGGCTCTCACCATGACGCACGGCGCGCTGACCCAGGCCTCGCACGCCGCCGTCCGGCAGCTCGGCCCACCGGTGCTCCTCACCGGGCGCTAAGCCTCGGGCCCACCCACCTGAGCCGTCGTCCATCAGGTGTGCCGGGGCCGGTCGGCCCCTGCCCCGACAGTTTTACGGCGCCCGATCTGCGACTCATGCCGGACCTCTACGCTCCCTAGTCCGCCGCAAGTCAGCACGGGAGAGGTGAAGACGGGTGATGCCGTGGGCTTTTAGTCAGCACCAAACCGGCACGGGAGTCGGCACCGCACCGTCAAATCACCTCGAACTACGCGTCCCGGACGGCAGTCGTTTCGACCACCTGCGAGGCCCTGAATCACCCTGTCGCGAGCCGGCATGGTGGCCACACGCATAGCCAACCCTCGAACTATGGTGCCCCACCACATGTGCCCCTGACCTGCATCTTCCTACCGTGTGCCGACACGTACCCGTCCCCACCGCACACGAGGAAGTGGCGCACATGGCCTCCGGAACCACCGCTCCCCCACCCCCCGCCAGCCTCCCCAGAATCGTCGCGGCCAGCCTCATCGGCACCACCATCGAGTGGTACGACTTCTTCCTGTACGGGTCCGCTGCCGCACTCGTCTTCAACAAGCTGTTCTTCCCGGACTCCGACCCGCTGGTCGGCACCCTTCTGTCGTTCCTGACGTATGCGGTGGGCTTCGCGGCCCGTCCGCTCGGTGCTCTGGTCTTCGGGCACTACGGTGACCGGCTCGGGCGCAAGAGGCTGCTGGTGCTCAGCCTGCTGATGATGGGCGGGGCGACGTTCGCCATCGGTCTGCTGCCCACGCACGCGACCGTCGGCACCGCCGCCCCCGTGCTGCTCACCCTCCTGCGGCTGGTGCAGGGGTTCGCACTCGGCGGTGAGTGGGGCGGCGCCGTGCTGCTCGTATCGGAGCACGGTGACGCGCGGCGGCGCGGCTTCTGGGCCTCCTGGCCGCAGACCGGCGCGCCGGCCGGGCAGCTCCTTGCCACGGGTGTGCTGTCCCTGCTGACCGCCGTGCTCTCCGACAGCGCGTTCGGGTCCTGGGGATGGCGCATACCGTTCCTTCTCTCCGGAGTGCTGGTGATCATCGGCTTGTGGATTCGTCTCTCTGTCGATGAATCGCCCGTTTTCCAGCAGGCGTTGGCGCAAGCCGAGGCCCGGAAGGCGGCCAGCGAGACCGACGCGGAGAAGCCGCCGCTGGTGTCCGTCCTGCGTCACCACTGGCGGGACATCCTGGTCGCGATGGGCGCGCGGATGGCGGAGAACATCAGCTACTACGTGATCACCGCCTTCATCCTCGTCTACGCCACCACGTCGGCCGGTGTGTCCAAGCAGACCGCTCTCAATGCCGTACTCATCGCCTCCGCCGTGCACTTCGCCGTCATCCCGGCGTGGGGCGCACTGTCGGACAGGATCGGCCGCCGTCCCGTCTATCTGCTGGGCGCAGCCGGAGTCGGCCTGTGGATGTTCCCGTTCTTCTCGCTCATCGACACGGGCGGGTTCGGCGACCTCGTCCTCGCCGTGACCGTGGGCCTGGTGCTGCACGGGGCGATGTACGCGCCCCAGGCGGCGTTCTTCTCCGAGATGTTCGCCACCCGTATGCGGTACTCGGGGGCGTCCATCGGTGCCCAGTTCGCCTCCGTGGCCGCCGGTGCCCCGGCCCCGCTCATCGCCACCGCGCTGCTGTCGGACTACGGCAGTTCGACGCCGATCGCCCTGTATGTGATCGCGGCGTCCGTGCTGACCCTGGTCGCGGTGGGCGTCGCGAAGGAGACACGCCACCGCGATCTGGCCCGGGTGGAGGACTCGGCTGACACCGCGTCCGGGGAGACCCGGCAGGCGAACGCCCGTACCGTCTGATCCCCCATCTCTCCTGCCGGTCCCGGGCGTTGCGGCGCCCGGGGCCGCTGTGCGTCCGGCTTCGCTCGGCCGGTTGACGGTGTCCGCTCCGCCGGGCGTGCCGTGCCGCGGCCACGGCTCAAGGTCAGCGCCGGGGCGACGACAACCGGTGCAGCCGGAGGGCCAGTTGTATCTCCAGGGCCCGGGCCGGGCTCTGCCAGTCGTCGCCGAGCAGCCGGCTGACCCGCTCCAGGCGCTGCGCCACCGTGTTCACATGGACATGCAGCCGGTCCTTGGTGCGTGCCGGGCTCATCCCGGAGTCGAAGTAGGCGTCGAGGGTGCGCACGAGATCGGTGCCGCGCCGTGCGTCGTAGTCGACGACCTGGCCGATCGTGCGCTCGACGTACCCGGAGATGTCTCTGTCCCCGGCGAGCAGCAGTCCCAGGAAGCCGAAGTCCTCGGCCGCGGCACCGTCGCCCGGCCGCCCCAGCAGACGAAGGGCCTCCAGGCAGCGCTGCGCCTCCGTGTAGGCCGCGGACACTCTGTCCGGGCGGGCCGCGACGTCCTCGAAGGGTGCGGAGGCGCCGACGGTGACCGCCTCGTGGACGGCGGTGCGCAACTGCCGGGCGGTACGGCGGGCGAGGTGCGTCGCGGTGGCGCCGGGTTCCAGGGGCAGCAGCAGGACCGTACCGCCGTCGCGCACGGCGGCGAGCCCATGCCGGGTGGCCGCGAGGTGGGAGGCGGCGGACCCGAGGCGGCGGCGGGCGGCGGCCTCCTGATCGGCGTCGGCCGCCGTGCCGTCGAGGCGGGCGGCGAGCAGCACATGCGTGGCGTCGAGATCGGCGCTCAGCCGCGCGGCCCGCTCGCGCAGCACACGCGGGTCACGGTCACGGGCGTCGAGGAGGTCGTCCAACAGCTCGCCGCGGACGCGTTGTTCGGCCTCCGCTGCCGAGCGTCGGGCGAGCAGCAGCAGGGAGGTCACCATCGCGGCGCGCTCCAGGGTGCGCTGGTCGACGGGGTCGAGCCGCGGATGGCCGCGCAGAACCAGCGCACCGAGCAGTTCGCCGCCGGCCGCCACGGCGGCGACCCAGTCGTCCGCGTGCCGCACGGCATGGCCCTCGGCGCGGGAGGCTTCCAGCGCCGAGGCGGGGGCGGCGTCCGCCTCGGCGAACTCGACCGTGCCGTCGAGGACCTGGGAGACCGCCGCGGCCACGTCGTGGACCCCGCCGCCGCGCAGCACGAGTTCGGCGAGCCGGTCGTGGACGTCCGAGGCACGCTCGATGACCGAGCTGCGGTCACGGATGATCTCGTTGGCGCTCGCCAGCCGGTCGAGGGCCGAACGGGTCTCGGTGAGCAGGTTCGCGGTGTCGATGGCCGCGGCGGCCAGCGCGGCGAACGAGCCGAGGAGGGCGATCTCCTCCCGCTCGAAGACCCGGGCGCGCCGGTCGGCGGCGAACAGCACCCCGATGACCTGCGCACCGATCATCAGGGGTACGCCGAGGATCGCCACGAGTCCCTCGTCACGGACGCCGGTGTCGATCGTCCGTGTGTGCTGGAAGCGGGCGTCATGGAAGTAGTCGGGTGTCACATAAGGGCGGGCGGTCTGGGCGACGAGTCCTCCGAGTCCCTCGCCCATGCCGAGGCGCAGCTGCTGGAACCGTGCGGCGACCGAACCCTCCGTGACCCGCATATAGGTGTCGCCGGCCGCCTCGTCGTGCAGTGTCAGATAGGCGACGTCGGTGCTCAGCAGCGACCTGGCGCGCTGGGCGATCGCCTGGAGCACGGCGTCGAGATCACGCAGGCCGGCAAGGTCGTGGGCGGTCTCGAAGAGCGCGGACAGCTCCGCCTCCCGGCGGCGTCTGCCCTCCAGCTCCGCACGCACGTGCAGCGCGAGCCGCTTGGCCTCGTCGAGCGCGTCGATGTGCTCGGGCGGCAGGCCCTCGGCCCGGGCGAGCAGCACCGGCTGCTCGTAGGCGTCGGCCGACGCGCGCCGGGCCAGGAGTTCCAGGAACGGGGCCTCGGCATGGGTGGCGAGGCGTGCCGCGGACTGTGCGTGATCGCGTGACATGCCCTCAGGATGGCCCACCGCCGGGCCGAGGCGACCGGTCCTGTGGACAACTTCTGGCATGTTCCCGCTCAGTGGGCCGTCCAGCCGCCGTCGAGGACCAGCGAGGTACCGGTGATGACGGAGGCCGCTGGGCTGCAGAGATAGGCCACGGCCTCGGCGACCTCCCCCGGTTCGATGAGCCGCTTGACCGCCGTGTCCTGGAGCAGCACCTCGGTCAGGACGCGCTCCTCGGGGATTCCGTGCGCCCTCGCCTGGTCCGCGAGCTGCTTCTCCACGAGCGGCGTGCGCACATAGGCGGGGTTGACGCAGTTCGACGTGACACCGTGGGGGGCGCCTTCCAGGGCCGCGGTCTTCGAGAGGCCCTCGAGGCCGTGCTTGGCGGCGACGTACGCCGACTTGAAGGCGGAGGCGCGCAGGCCGTGGACCGACGACACGTTGACGATACGGCCCCAGCCTTGGGCGTACATGTGGGGCAGTGCCCCGCGGATGAGCCGGAACGGCGCCTCGAGCATCACTGTGAGCACGGTGTGGAAGACATCGGGCGGGAACTCCTCCAGCGGCCGTACCAGTTGGAGTCCGGCGTTGTTGACGAGGACATCGGTGCCGGCGGCGGCGCGTTCGGCCGCGTCCAGGTCGGTGAGGTCGAGGACGTGCGGCTCGACGCTGCCCGGGAGCCCGTCGGCCGCGTCGGTGAGGGCGTCAAGACCGGCGGCGTCCCGGTCGACCGCTCTCACCTTGGCCCCGGCGGCCGCCAGCCGTAGCGCACAGGCGCGGCCGATGCCGCCGGCGGCTCCGGTGACGAGGGCGGTGCGGCCGCCGAGATCGAGCGAGGGAGTGTGGGGGGCCAACAGGGGGCGGGGCTCGGTCATGTGTCAACCCTAGGCAGGGCTCCTCCCCCGCCGCATATGGTCAACCCCCATACTTCACAGCAGATTAGTAGGGTCAAACCATGTGGGTGCTTCCGACAGTGCCTGCTTGATCCGCAGCAGCGCGAACTCGTTCAGCTCCGGCAGCGCGTCCACCGCGAACCAGCCCACGTCCAGCGACTCGTCGTCGTTGACCCGCGCCTCGCCGCCGATGGCACGGCAGCGGAACGTGATGTCCATGTACTGGCACCTGTCGCCATTCGCGTAGGTCACCGGAGCCAGCGCCTGGACAAGGACGACCCGCTCGGCGACACACCGCACGGCCGTCTCCTCGTACACCTCCCGCACGGCGCAGGCGGCGGGCTGCTCCCCCGGCTCCGGTATGCCTCCGATGACCGACCACTGCCCGTTGTCGGCCCGGCGCCCCAGCAGGACCCTGCCGTCGTCGTCGAAGACCACGGCGGTGACGCCGGGAAGCCAGAGCATCTGATGGCCCGCGGAGGCGCGGATGGTCCTGATGAAGTCGGGAGTGGCCATGGGGGGACCCTACCGGGCCGGTTCCGAGACCTCCGGATCCCCGGGCCGGACGTCCTGGACGACGCGGTCACGGCGACCACGCACCGCCGACGTCACCGCCCAGCCGAGCCCGCCGACCGCGACGAGCACGAGCAGGCCCTCCGGCAGGGTGCCGAGCCGCGTGGCGGGGGTCTCGGAGGAACGCAGCGGCACCTTCTGGACGAGCGAGTCGGCCACGAACATCCCGGTCCGCTGGGTGATCTTCCCGTCCGGCATGATGACCGCGCTGACGCCGCTGGTCACCGGGACGGTGACGGTCCGGCTGTGCTCGACCGCGCGCACCCGGGACATGGCGAGCTGCTGGTAGGTCATCTCGCTGCGATCGAAGGTCGCGTTGTTGCTGGGCACCGAGATCAGCTGGGCGCCGTCCGTGACGGTGGAGCGCACCGTCCAGTCGAAGGCGGCCTCGTAGCAGGTGACGAGCCCGACCTTGGCGTCCGCCATGGCGAACACGCCCGGCTTGCGTCCCCGGCTGAAGTCCTGACGCACCATCGACGTCCAGTTCTTGTTGATGGCGCCGAGCAGCGGGCGCAGCGGGAGGTACTCGCCGAACGGCTGGACCTGCCGCTTGTCGTAGGTGTCGACCGGGCCCTTGTGCGGGTCCCACAGGATCTGCTCGTTGTAGAGCTTGCCGTCCCGCTCGACGACACCGCCCACCGAGATGGGTGCGCCGATCGCCTGGGCGGCGCCGGTGATGACCGCGGCGGCATCGGCGTTGGCGAAGGGGTCTATGTCGGAGGAGTTCTCCGGCCAGAGCACCAGGTCGGGCCGCGGGGCCTTGCCCGCCTTGACCTTCTCGGCCAGCCGCTCGGTCTCACGCGCGTGGTAGTCGAGAACGGCGCGCCGCTGGGCGTTGAACTCGAGGCCCGAGCGCGGCACGTTGCCCTGGACGACGGCGACGGTCGTGGTGCCGTTCTCGGCCTTGTCGCTGACCAGGGAGCGCGCGGCGACCGCGCCCACCACGGGAGCCGCGATGCTCAGCAGGGCCGCGACGGCCGCTCCGCGCCGCAGGACGCCCGCGTTGCGCCGTGCGTCCACGACGACGCGCACGATCTCGCAGAGACCGAAGCCGCACAATACGACGGCGAAGCCGAGCACCGGGGTGCCGCCGACGGCCGCGAGCGGCAGGAAGACACCGTCCGCCTGACCGAAGGCGATCTTTCCCCAGGGGAAGCCGCCGAAGGGCGCACGCGCGCGTGCCGCCTCTCCCGCGATCCATAGGGCGGCCGCCCACAGCGGCCAGGCCGGCAGCCGGGAGACCAGCGCGATGCCCGCACCGACGAGCGCGATGAAGACGGCCTCCACCGCGACGAGCGCGACCCAGGGGCCGGGACCGACCTCCACGCCGGTCCACACCAGCAGCGGCAGCAGAAAGCCGAGGCCGAACAGATAACCGAGGCCGAGGCCCGCCTTCCAGGTGCGGCCGCGCAGGATCCAGCCGAAGAGGGCGAAGGCCGGGAGGGCCAGCCACCACAGGCTCCGGGGCGGAAAGCTGACGTAGAGCAGCACTCCGGAGAGCGCGGCTGCGGCGGTCGGAAGGAGGTGCTTTGCCCGGCGGACACCGCGGGGTGCGGGTGCGGCCTGGGGTTCGAGCTGTTCCGGCTCGCCCACGGGGGTTGCGGTGACGGTCACCCGGGGAGTGTACGGCGCGTAACCGGACACCGGACAGCTCGGTCCGCCCCGAACCCTGTGACATACGCCCGCTCTTCGACCGTTTTGCTCCGCCCCTGGGCAACAACGTTCATACGCAGCTCGTCCACAAACCGGCGCATCAGCCGTTACGGTGTGCGCGAGCCTGTGACGTGCAGCCGGACACGGGCCGGGACGGTGGGGGCCGGCTCAGGGGGGCGGCGGAGTGGGATCCACGGGAACGGAGTCCGCGGCCGGGGCCGCGGATGCGGAAGACGAAAGACGAAACGTTTCGGATGCGACGGGCGTCCTGCTGCTCGGCGCGTGCGCGGCCTGGTCGCTCATCACGGCCGCCGCGCACGGCGGGCGGCCGGAGGGCGTCCTGCTCGCGGTGCTGGCGGTCGCCGCCGGCTACTCCTCCGGGCGCATCCTCGGGGCTCTGCTGCCGGTCACCGCACCGGCCGTGGGCGCCTTCTGCGGAGTCGCGTTCGCGGTCGCCGCATCGCACGCGGCGCCGGACCCGGAGTTCCTCGTCCCGCTCGGCCACACCGGTGCGGTCGCCGCGCTGCTGACGCTTTCCTCGAGCGGCGTGCTGCGCGGCATGGGCGGCCCGGGACCCGGCGTCGCGGTTCGCGCTCCGTCTGTCGGTCGCGGGGATGGCGGGGGTCGCGGGGGCGCTGGGCTCGACGGTGGGCGCGGCGGCGTCCCTCGGCGTACTGCTGTACTCGCTCGCCGCTGACCGGACACGCCACCGCACCAGGGTGCTGGCCGCCTTCGCCCTCGTGGTGACGGCGGGGACCACGGCGACCTGGGCGATGGCCGGGAACGTCACGCCCGGCGGCCCCTTGACGGCCCTCGAGGACCAGTTCGGCGGCCACCGCGTTCTGCTGTGGCACGACGCGCTCACCCTGGTCCGGCAACATCCGGCGATCGGGGCGGGTCCCGGACGCTTCGGCGAGCTGAGCCCCGGGTCCGCGCAGTCGCTCCTGCCCGACGACAAGCCCCATTCCGCATCCCTGCAGCAGGCCGCGGAACAGGGTCTGATCGGGGTGGCACTGCTCGCGGCGGTCTTCTGCTGGTTCCTCCACGCCCTCTGGCGCACCCGGAGACCCACGCCGATCGCCCTCACGGCGGGCGCGGCCCTGACGGCGCTGGCGGTGATCGCGTCGGCCGGCGACGCGCTGAGCTTCACCTCGGTGACGGTGAGCGCGAGCCTGCTGGCCGGGATTGCGACGGCACGCCCCCTGTGGGACGGCGTGGGGGCCGCACGACCGGCCGGGAGGAGCGCACCGCCGCGATGACCGCCGCCGCGCCGCGCAACGGGGCGCCCGGAATCGCTCTGTACAGGGCGCAGCGATCCGCGTACGGCTTGGTAGACGACGTAGTGAATACGGCTTGGTAAACGACGTAGTAAATAAGGAGTGAGGGGAGGGCGAGGGACTCAGTGCGTGGCGCCGGGCAGGCTCGGGTGCAGCCGGGCCCGGATGACCCGTACCGCGGACTCGGCGTTGTCCACGGTGATCGTGAAGGTGTGCCCGTCCCACAGACGCAGCACGACGCCCTCACCACGCCGTACGATCACGGCCGTGCCCTTCTCGGGGCGCCAGCGGTAGCCCCAGCCGCCCCACTGGCGCGGAGTGACCCGGGGGGCGAATTCGGCTCCGGCGACGAGGGAGAGGGGGATGCGGCGACGCGGCAGACCGATGTGGCCGCAGCGCACCTCGAGACACTCCTTGTCGACCTTCACCGCGACATGCACGAACGCGAGCGTGCCGAAGAGGACCAGCAGACCGGCCGCGATGCAGCCCACGACGGACATGACCAGCGGGAGGATGCCGGACGACCATGCCGAGTCGACGGCCAGTTCGATACCGAGCGCCATGCAGGCGGCACCGCCGAGCGCCGCGAGCCACTGGGCACGGTTCGTCGCGCGTCCGGTCCAGACCTCGGACTGCGGGGCCCTGTCACGGTCGAGGTGGTCCCTCATGCCTCGAGAGTACCCATGTTTCGGAGCGCGGGCATGGTGTTGCACAGCGTCACCGGTCCGGGTGACGACCGGGCTCGGGGCCGGCTTTTCAGCCCGCCGTGCTGACCGACTGAAGGAGCTTGCCCTCGTCGTACGCCAGCGCCGCGGCCGGCAGACCACCCTCGCGTCCGCTGAGCAGCACCGTCACACCGGTTCCCGCGGGGGCCTGCGGAGCCACGCCGGCACCGATGCGGCGCAGTGCCTGCGCGGCGACGGCGCCGGCGGAGCCGTGCAGGACGAGCGGGGGCCGGCCGGGCTGCTGGACGGCGGCGCGGATCCGCTCGGCGACCAGTTCGTAGTGGGTGCAGCCCAGGACCACGGTGGTCACCTCGGCCGGTGTGCGCGCCGCGGCCGCGGCGATGGCCGCGTCGATCGCCGCGTCGTCCGCCTTCTCCACGGCGTCCGCGAGCCCGGGGCAGGGGACTTCGGTGACGTCCACTCCGTCCGCGAACTCCTGGATCAGACCGCGCTGGTAGGGGCTGCCGGTGGTGGCGGGCGTGGCCCAGATGGCGACCGGTCCGCCGCCCGCCGCGGCCGGCTTGATCGCCGGGACCGTGCCGATGACCGGCAGTCCGGGTTCGAGCAGGGCACGCAGGGCGGGCAGGGCGTGCACCGACGCGGTGTTGCAGCCGACGATCAGGGCGTCGGGCCGCCGTGCGGCGGCGGCCTCGGCGACGGCCACGGCCCGCTGGGTGACATCCTCGGGAGTGCGCGGCCCCCAGGGCATCCCGTCGGGGTCCAGCGAGAGCACGAGATCTGCGTCAGGCCGCAGACGGCGCACCGCGGCGGCGGCCGGCAGCAGTCCGATTCCTGAGTCCATCAGCGCGATCTTCACCCCGCAACCATAGACGATGGGCCCCCACGGACCCCCTCATGGGGCAGACTGCGACGGGTGACTGCCCTTGTGTGGATCGCCGTCGTGTCGTTGGCCTCCTGGTTGTGGCTGCTGCTCGGCCACGGTTTCTTCTGGCGTACGGATCTACGGTTGCCGCCGCGGCGGGAGCCGGAGTCCTGGCCGTCCGTCTGTGTCGTCGTACCGGCGCGGGACGAGGCGGCGGTCCTGCCCCAGAGCCTTCCGTCGTTGCTCGCACAGGACTATCCCGGACGGGCCGAGGTCATCCTCGTCGATGACGGCAGCTCGGACGGCACCGGAGAGCTGGCCCGCGCGCTGGCCGAGCGGCACGGCGGGCTGCCGCTCACGGTCGACTCCCCCGGTGAGCCACCCATGGGCTGGACGGGCAAGCTGTGGGCCGTACGGCACGGAATCGCCCTCGCACGCGCACGTACCCCCGCATACCTGCTTCTGACGGATGCCGACATCGCGCATGCGCCCGACAGCCTGCGGGAGTTGGTGGCGGCGGCACGCACCGGCGGTTTCGATCTGGTGTCGCAGATGGCCCGGCTCCGGGTGGACAGTGTCTGGGAGCGGCTCGTCGTGCCCGCCTTCGTGTACTTCTTCGCGCAGCTGTACCCCTTCCGGTGGATCGCGGTGAAGGGATCCCGGACGGCGGCGGCCGCGGGCGGCTGTGTACTGCTGCGTACCGAGGCAGCCGAGCGGGCGCGCATCCCCGACGCCATCCGGGGAGCGGTGATCGACGACGTGGCGCTCGCGCGGGCGGTCAAGGCCGGCGGCGGCCATATCTGGCTGGGGCTCGCCGACCGGGTCGACAGCGTGCGTCCCTATCCTCGGCTGCACGACCTGTGGCGGATGGTCTCACGCAGCGCGTATGCGCAGTTGCGGCACAGTCCGCTGCTGCTCCTCGGCACGGTGCTCGGGCTCACCGTCGTCTACCTGGTGCCGTCCCTGACGATCGTGGCGGGAGTCGTCAGCGGGAACACGGCCGTGATGGTGGTCGGCGGTCTCGCGAAGCTGGTGATGACGGCGACGTACATCCCGATGCTGCGTTACTACCGGCAACCGCTGTGGCTCTCGGTGCTGCTGCCGGTCACCGCCTTTCTGTATCTCCTGATGACGGTCGATTCGGCGGTGCAGCACTACCGGGGGCGCGGTGCGGCTTGGAAGGGCCGCACCTATGCCCGCCCCGACGCGGCGTTCGAAGAGCGGTGAGGCGGGCGGACGGGCCGGTCACTTCCTGCCGGGGGTCCAGTTCATGCCCCACCCGTAGGCGCGGTCGATGGTGCGCTGGGGGCTCACCCCCCGCTCGGGGACCAGGTAGCGGGCCTCGCGCTGGACGACCAGGTCGCCGCCGCTGTTCGTGAGGAGAGCGAGGGCGCACACGGTCGAGGGCACCGTGCACTCGTCGAGGGAGAACTCGATGGGTGCGCCGTGCTGCGGCCGGAGTGTGACCGTGGCGTGCAGGTCGGCGAAGGAGCGGGCGCCCTCGTAGATGGTGACGAAGACGAGGATGCGCCGGAGGCTCTGCTTGTGGTCGAGGTTGACGGTGAGGTTCTCGCCGGTCTCCACGGCGCCGGTGCGGTCGTCGCCGTCGAGATGGATGTACGGCGGCCGGTGCAGCGACCCGAAGGCGTTGCCGAGGGCCTGGACGACTCCCTTGCTGCCGTCGGACAGCTCGTAGAGGGCGCACAGGTCCAGGTCGAGGTCCGAGTGCCGGGCCACCGCCCGGCCGTGCTTGCCGCCCCATCCCGAGAACTGTTTACGCGTCTGCCAGTTGAGGTTCACCCGCAGGACACCGGAGGTGCCGCCCTGCTTGGCCAGCGAGACCGACGGGGCCTGCTTGGTGAGCGTGACCTTGGTGAGGCGGACCGGACTGGACGGGACGGACGGCGGGTTCGGGGGCGGGAGCGGCGTCCCGTACGCGCCCGTGGAAGCCGGAGCGGTCACCGGGGAGGGCGGGGCGACGGGCGGGAGCGGCGCGGTGACCGCCGGCGTGGGGGGCGTGGGTGCGGGCCCGGTGGGCCGTGGAGCCTGCGGCGGCTCGTCCACCGTGATCCCGTAGTCGGTGGCCAGCCCCTCGAGTCCGCTGTCGTAGCCCTGTCCGACGGCACGGAACTTCCAGGCGCCCTGACGACGGTAGAACTCCCCGAGCACGAACGCCGTCTCCACGGTCGCGGTGGGGTCGAAGCGCGCCACCTCCGTACCCCGCCCGGCGTCGAGCACCCGGATGTACAGGCCGGGCACCTGCCCGAACGTCCCACCGTCGGCGGAGGCGGCGAGCACCACGGTCTCGATCGCGGGCTCCACGCGCGCGAGGTCGATGAGGAGAGCATCGGTCACCTGGCCGCCCAGATCCCGCTTGCCCTCGTGACGCACCGCGCCGGAGGAGTGGGCCGGCTGGTTGTAGAAGACGAAGTCGCCGTCGCCGCGGACCTTCCCGGAGACCAGCAGCAGCGCCGAGGCGTCCGCGTCGGGGACGCCCGGTCCGGAACGCCAGCCCAATTCGACACGCAGAGCCGTTGTCGGCACCCGGAGGTTGGATCCTTTCGACATTGACATGTCCGCCCCCATCACCTGTCGCGCCGCCGGGGAAGGGATCCGGGCGGGCCGTCGCATCCGTTCCGGACAACCTATTCTCCCGGGCCCCGAACTCCCATCACCGGCGCCGAAGAGCGATGGTCAACCGCCGGTAACCCGCCTGGAACTCGGCCTTTACGCGATCCAAACCCCGAGTGCTGCCCTTTTTTGACAAGTTCGCTCGCATTGGGGATCCCGCGTCACCCCGGGCACGGAAAACAACCCTCTTATCGGTCTCCCCAACCAGCACATCGTGGGCTTAACTTATGTGCCATGACCTCCCCCCGCTCCACCTATGGCGGCGGCTACTACTCCGCGTCGCCCTTCCCGGACACTCCGATCTACGACAGGCTCGTCGCCGAGCGGGGCACCCCGCAGATCGCTCCGATCCGGGTCCCCTCCGCGTACGAGACGCCGGGCAGCAACCTGCCCGCACTGCCGTCGGCGCTTCCCGCGCTGCCGGCCGGCCCCTCCCATGCCCCGGCCTACGGCTACCCCCAGGTTCCGCAGCCCATGCCGATGCAGCAGGCTCCAACCGCGTACATCCCGCAGCAGGCGGGTCCGCGCGGCTATCCGGGCCCGCAGCAGATGCAGCAGCCGCGCCCGATGGCCGCTCCCACCGGCTACGAGGCGATGCGCCCCGCGGCACCGCGCCCCGCCCCGGCGGCGTACCAGGACCCGTACAACAACGGGCAGCAGTACCGCGGATACTGATCCACCGCGTGGCGTGAGGCCGTCGGTGCGCAAATGGCACGATGGCCTCATGCCGACACCAGCGCTGCACTCGATTCACGTCCACCCGGTCAAGGCATTGCGGGGCCAGCGGCTCCACGAGGCCGTGGTGGAGCCATGGGGGCTGTCCGGGGACCGGCGCTGGGCACTCATCGACGAGACGGGCAGGGTCGTGACCCAACGCGAGCAGCCACGCCTCGCGCTGGCCGCCGCCGAGTCCCTGCCCGACGGCGGCGTCCGGGTGTCCGCCTCCGGCCGGGGGCCGCTGAGCGTGTCCGTCCCCGAGCCGGCCGGCACGACGACGGCGCGGTGGGCGGGAGAGAAGATCGAGACGGTGCCGGCCGCCCCCGGGGCAAGCGAGTGGTTCAGCGCGTACCTCGGCGAACGGGTGACCCTCGTCCATCTCGACGACCCCGCGCACCGCCGCCCCATCGACCCGCCGTACGGGCGCCCGGGCGAGACCGTCAGCCTGGCCGACGGCTTTCCGCTGCTGCTCACCACGCTCGCCTCCCTGGACGCCCTCAACTCCCTGATCGCACAGGGTGATCATCCCGACGAGGGCCCGCTGCCCATGAACCGGTTCCGGCCGAACGTCGTCGTGTCCGGAACGGCACCCTGGGCCGAGGACGACTGGGAGCGGATCGCGATCGGCGAGGTCGAGTTCCGGATCGCCAAGATGTGCGGGCGCTGCGTGGTGACGACCACGGACCAGACCACCGCCGAGCGCGGCAAGGAGCCCCTGCGGACCCTCGGCCGCCATCGGCGCATCGACGGCCGGCTGATCTTCGGCCAGAATCTGGTGCCGCTGAAGCGCGGGACGGTCAGCATCGGGGATCCGGTCGAGATTCTCGGATGAGGCGCGCCACGATCCCCTGGTGAGCAGGGCGCCGGGCGGCCCGGCGGCCCCCTTGCCCCGTCTCCCCTCCCCGACGAACCCCCATTCCCCGGCCGTGTCCCCACCCAGCCGTCCGTCCCTCCGCCCCTCCCCCGCATCCCGACGCGGCCGCCGGACCGGGAGACCCCGCGTCTCACCGGCCGAGCGGGGTCCACGATTCGTCCCGTCGGTGGGAACCCGGGCAGCCGACGCGGTCGTTGAGTGTGCGTGAGACGTTCATGAGAGACCGGTGAGGCGGAAGAGGGGTGATATGGCTCTCTCTTCACCGGTTCCGCACATGAACGGGCGGTCGGGGGGGTTATGACGGAGGCGGAAGGGGGTGCGGGACGTGCGAGCAATCGGCGGCCTGTGGCGCTGGCGGCGCAATCCGCTGCGCCGTACGACCGATCTGGTCGAGGCCTGGCTGGCGCTGATCACCCTGGTACTGGTCCTCGTCGCCGCGCCGGTGGCGGGCGCCGTGATCGGGACGGTCGCCCAGAACTCCCTGCAGCGGTCCGTGCGGGCCCAGCAGCGCACCCACCACCAGGTGGCGGCCACGGTCGTCAGACGGCTCAACCGTGCCCCGCTGGAGCCGGATCCGGAATCCCCCGCGGCACGGCAGAGACAGAGCCGTGTCCTCGCCGACTGGACCGCCCCCGACGGCACCGCCCGGCGCGGCACGGTCCTGGCCGACCTCGACTCCCCGCACCGGGGCGACCAGTTCGCGCTCTGGACCGACGACTACGGCCGCATAGTGGCCCGCCCGCTGGACCGTGCCACCGCGACGATGCACGCCGTGCTGGCCGGATTCGGCGCGGCGGCGATGGCCGCCGGGCTGATAGAGGCCGGCCGCCGCCTGATCGTCTGGCGCATGCTCCGGCGCCGGTACGCCCGCTGGGACCAGGCATGGGACAAGGCGGGCCCGGACTGGGGCCGTACCGGGACGGGCAGTTGACGGCCTGCGGACTCCGGTCAACCAGCGGCGTCCGCGCACGCTACGGTGGACCGACCGGGCTGTTCGGCTGTCCGGCATCTTCGCGAGAGCCCGCGTGAGCAGAGGTGGGGGCACAGCAGCGCCATGGCACAGGGCACGGTCCAGGTGACGCACACCGGCACTTCGCGGTGGCGGCGCCGCACGGGTGAGTACGCATCGCTCGCCGCCGCCCTGGAGGCCGCGGGCGACGGAGACGTCCTCACCGTCGCCCCGGGCACCTACCGGGAGAACCTCGTCGTGCAGCGGGCGGTGACGCTGCGCGGTCCCGAGGGCTCCCCCGGCTCCGTGCGCATCGCGCCGGTGGACGGCGTGCCGCTGACCGTGCGGGCCTCCGCCGTGGTCCAGGACCTGCATGTCGAGGGCCAGGACGCGGCCGCGCCCGCGGTGCTCGTGGAGGCGGGCACCCCGGAGCTGGTCGATGTGCGGGTCATGACGCGGTCCGCGGCCGGTATCGAGGTCCGTGGCGGCGCGCGCCCCACGGTCCGCCGCTGCACGGTCGACAACCCGGCCGGCATCGGCATCGCGGTCGTCGACGGCGGTGGCGGGGTGTTCGAGGAGTGCGAGGTCGTGGCGGCCGGCCAGACCGGCGTCGCGGTCCGCGGCGGCGCGCATCCGCGGCTGGAGCGCTGCCGGGTGCACCACACCTCGGGCGCCGGCCTGTCGGCGACCGGTGAGAACTCGGCGCTGGAGGCGGTCGGTTGTGAGGTGTACGAGGTCCGGGGCTCCGGAGTGCAGGTCACGGGACGGGGCACCGCGCATCTGACGGACTGCGATGTGCACCGGACCACCGCGGACGGCATCACGCTGGACACCGACGCGGTGATGACCCTGGCCGACTGCCGTATCCACGACATCCCGGAGAACGCGGTCGATCTGCGGTCCCGTTCGGTGCTCACGCTCACCCGCACGACGGTGCGGCAGTTCGGGCGCAACGGCCTGTCGGTGTGGGACCCGGGCACGCGTGTGGACGCCAACCAGTGCGAGATCTTCGACAGCACCGGTGACTATCCGGCGGTGTGGGTCAGCGACGGGGCAACCGCCGTCCTCGAGGCGTGCCGGGTGCACGACGTGCCCGACGCCCTGTTCGTCCTCGACCGCGGTTCACGCGCGGACGTCGTGGACAGCGATCTCACTCAGGTGCGCAACACCGCGGTGTCGGTGAGCGACGGGGCCACCGCGCAGCTGGACGACTGCCGGATCCGGGACGCGGCGACGGGCGCCTGGTTCCGGGACCACGGCAGCGGTGGCACGCTGTCGGGCTGCGCCATCGACGGCACCCAGACGGGCGTGATCGTCACCAAGGGCGCCGACCCCACCATCGAGCGCTGCGCGGTGACCTCACCGTCGGAGGCGGGTTTCTACGTCTCCGCGGGCGGCCGGGGCAGCTTCCTGAACTGCCGGGTCACGGACAGCGGTGGCTACGGCTTCCATGTGATCGACGGCTGCCGGGCGACACTGAGGAAGTGCCGCACGGAGCGCTGCACCCGCGGGGGCTACGAGTTCGCGGACGGCGGCCCCGGCGCGCCCGAGGGCGGCGCCGCGATCGTCGAGGACTGCACGAGTGACGAGAGCGCCGGACTTCGGCCGATGGTGGCCCACGAGTCCGCCGTGCAGCCGACGACCCAGTCGACCGGTCTGCTCGGCGCGATCCCCGGCCAGCGCATCACCGAGCAGGAGCCCTTCGTCGCCCCCGCCCCGGAGTCGGATAAGCCGGCGCGAACGTCGACGGCGGTGCTCGGGGAACTCGACGCGCTGGTGGGCCTGGAGAGCGTCAAGCGCGAGGTCCGCGCGCTCACCGACATGATCGAGGTGGGGCGCCGCCGGCAGCAGGCCGGCCTCAAGGCGGCCTCCGTGCGGCGCCATCTGGTGTTCACGGGCTCTCCCGGCACCGGCAAGACGACCGTGGCCCGGCTCTACGGCGAGATCCTGGCGTCGCTCGGTGTGCTGGAGAAGGGCCATCTCGTGGAGGTGTCCCGGGTCGACCTGGTCGGCGAGCACATCGGCTCCACCGCCATCCGCACCCAGGAAGCCTTCGACCGGGCGCGCGGCGGGGTGCTGTTCATCGACGAGGCGTATGCGCTGTCCCCGGAGGACTCCGGACGGGACTTCGGACGTGAGGCGATCGACACGCTGGTGAAGCTGATGGAGGACCACCGGGAGGCGGTCGTGGTGATCGTCGCGGGCTACACGGCGGAGATGGAGCGCTTCCTCTCCGTCAACCCCGGTGTGGCCTCCCGCTTCTCACGCGTCATCACCTTCGGTGACTACGGGCCGGAGGAGCTGCTGCGGATCGTGGAGCAGCAGGCGGATGAGCACGAGTACCGGCTGGGCCCGGGTACGGGCGAGGCGCTGCTCAAGTACTTCGGCGAGATCCCCAAGGGACCGGCGTTCGGCAACGGACGTACCGCACGCCAGACCTTCGAGGCGATGGTGGAGCGGCACGCGGGCCGGGTCGCCCAGTTGGCGGAGCCGAGCACGGAGGACCTGAGCCTGCTCTACCCGGAGGATCTGCCCGAGCTGCCCTGACCCGTGCCCCCGGAGCCCTCGTCGTCCGGCCCGGGCGGCGTGCCCGCCGGACGTGGTCCGGGCAGTCCGGGCCGCAGTCGTGCGAGCAGCCGGGCGCGTTCCTCGGCGAACGCCGGGTCCGCCTGGTAGTGCCCGTGCCCGAGAATCGGCGCGGGCAGCGGATGGCGGGGTGTGCGGCCGTAGGCGAGCGGGTCCTTGAGCGGTGCCCGGTCCACCTGCGGGCCGCAGTCGCCGGGCAGCCGGATCGGGCCGCCGATCGGGTCGGTCAGGCGGTGCAGATTGCGCCAGCAGTCGACCTCGCGGTGCAGGGAGCTGAGCGCGGCCGGGCCGAAGTACGCCGGGAACCAGCGCCCGTACAGCCGCTCGAGGGGTGAGCCGTAGGTCAGCATGCCCACCCGCCCGCGTACCGAGGGCCTCAGCTGCCAGGCGGCGGCAGCCGCCAGCACGCTCCCCTGGGAGTGGCCGGACAGCACGATGCGTCCGCCGCTCTGGCGCATCCAGGTGTCCATCCGCCAGGTGAGGTCGGGCACGGCGCGTTCGGCGTAGCACGGCGGGGCGAAGGGGTGGGCCGCGCGCGGCCAGAAGGTGCCGACGTCCCACAGGATGCCGATGGTGCGGCGCGCGGAGGCGTCCCTGTAGGCGCGGCGGCCCCAGGTGACGAAGACGAGGAAGCCGACACCGATCAGCCAGGAGCCGAGTGTCTGCACGGTCTCGGCCGTGCCCCGGATGGCGGGCTGGGCGGTGTGCGCGGCGCCCGCCGGCGTGTCGTCGGTGGCGACGGCGCCCACCAGGGCGGCCGCCCCGAGCAGCAGGGTCATGGCGGAGGTGACGCCCACGACGAGCGGGGCCCGGTCGGTGAGCGTGGCCATCGCGCGGCTTCCCGCGATGCGCGCGGTACGGGCCGAGTCGGTGGGCTCGCCCCGGTGGTCGCGTTCGACCTCGGCCGCCTCGGCGCGCCGCAGCAGCCGGGTGCGTCGGGCCAGCAGGCCGGCCAGGCCCAGCAGGACGATCAGCAACGGCGGGATGGTGGACGCCTGCCAGGTGAGCAGGACCGGTGGCCCGGCCAGCGAGTGGCCGGTGCCGTCCAGCCAGTCGGCGACCCGCTGGGCCACGCCGCCGGACATCACCCCGCCCAGCGCACAGGCGAGCAGCGCGACGGCGGGTCCGGCCAGTCCCCGCAGCGCGGTGCGTGGGTCGGGGTGGGCGCGGTACAGGACGTGCGCGACGACGGCGAGCGCGAGAATGAGGGCCCCCTGCGCCAGGGTCAGTGCGCCGAACGTCGGGGCACCCGGCAGCCGCCCCTGTGACCGCCAACCGGGACGCGACCAGCCCGCGTAGACCATGGCCGCGACCACCAGCGCGAGCGCGCCCGCGGGCAGCAGACGCACCACGGTGCGGTCGAGTTGCCGGTCGAGCAGGTTCTCGGTGCGCCCCCGCCGGCACACCACGGCCACCACCAGCACCGCGACCGCGATGAGCGTGGCCTCCAGCAGCAGACCGGTCAGGTGCAGCGTGCTCGCGCCGTGGCGGCGGTCGTCGTGTACGGCGGAGCCGGTGAGGGCGGCGGCCACGGTGAGGAAGCCGGCGGCGGTGTGTGCGGCGCGCAGCCGGGCCACGAGGCGGCGGCCGTACCAGAACCCGGGGCGGCCGAGCGCGGGGCGGTGCGGGTTCTCGTCGGGCTCCGGCGGGCGGGGGATCGGCTCCTGGGACTCGTAGGCGCACCAGGTGCGGTGCGACAGATACCAGAGCAGGCCGGTGAGGGCGGTGGGCACCACGGCGGCCAGGGCCAGGCGCCGGCCGGGCAGGCTCCACCAGCCCGCCGAGGCGCCGGCCGGAGAGAGAAACCCGAGCCAGGCGTGGCGCCGGGCGCAGGCGCGGGTGCCCGCACACTGCCAGGCCGCGAGGTCCAAGGCCACCTCGCAGGCGGCGGCGACCAGCAGCACGGTCAAAGTGAGCCCGATGAGCCGCACGATCAGCCCGTGGAGACGGACGGTCTGCCGCCGGTCGGTCGTCGTGGGCCGCATCCAGTGGGCCAGGTTGGCCACCATGAACGGCAGCAGCAACAGCCACAGGGTGCGCGCGGCGTTTCCCGAGGTGAGGTTGCACCAGACGTACGCCTCGGGCACCGGGCGGCCGTGCCGGTCGTCAGGGTGCCGCTCCGCCTCCGCGTCGCCGGCGCGCCGGTACATGGCTGCCGTGTCGTCGCCGGTGATCCGGACCGTGCGGGGATCGCCGAGCATCTCCCCGGGCGTGGTGCCGCCGACGCCGTGGACCAGGAGCTCCAGGGCCGTCATGGTCTCCGTGGACGCCGGTCCGGCGGCGCCGCGGTCCCCCTCATGTTTCCGTGCACCCTCCACTGTTTCGCACATCCCCCGTGCCGCGTACGGTGTGTCGTCGCAGGCTCAGGATCGCCTCCGGCGTGACGGTGCACACGTGTTGTCACGGAATCTCCCCGATATGTGTGACGACGCGGGGCAAGGAACGAGCAGGTCCCGGGGCGCGGGCGGTGGCGCCGGTGGAGGCGACCCATGCGAGGATGAGACCTCCTCGGCGCCGGTGACGGGAGAATGGCCTCGTGGACGCCGGTGCGGATGGTCTGTCGGAAATTCGGGTGAATTCGGGATGAAGGAGAACGGAGCGAACGTGAGTGAGAATCAGAACCTCCTCGCGGAGCAGCGCCGTGCCCTGATCCTCGACGAGGTGCGACGGCGCGGCGGCGTCCGGGTCAACGAACTGACACGCAAGCTCGGCGTCTCCGACATGACCGTCCGTCGCGACCTCGACGCGCTCGCCCGTCAGGGTGTCCTCGAGAAGGTGCACGGCGGTGCCGTGCCGGTGGTGGAGGCGAGCACCCACGAGCCGGGCTTCGAGGCCAAGTCGGGCCTGGAGCTGACGGCCAAGGAGGACATCGCGCGCGCGGCGGCCGAGCTGGTCGCGCCGGGCACGGCGATCGCCCTCTCCGGTGGTACGACGACCTACGCGCTGGCCCACCGCCTGGTCGACGTGCCCGAGCTGACCGTCGTCACCAACTCGGTGCGGGTGGCGGACGTCTTCCACTCGGCGCAGCGCACCTCGGGCCCGCGGCAGGGTGCCGCCACCGTCGTGCTGACCGGTGGGGTGCGCACCCCGTCCGACTCCCTGGTGGGGCCCGTCGCCGATCAGGCGATCGCGTCGCTCCACTTCGATGTGCTGTTCCTCGGGGTGCACGGCATATCGGTGGAGGCGGGTCTGTCGACGCCGAACCTCGCGGAGGCCGAGACCAACCGGCGGCTCGTGCAGTCGGCACGCCGTGTCGTGGTGGTCGCCGACCACACCAAGTGGGGCACGGTGGGCCTGAGTTCGTTCGCCACGCTGGAACAGGTCGACACGCTGGTGACCGACGCGGGGCTGCCGGGCGAGGCGCGCGCGGAGATCTCGGAGCACCTGCGGCTGATGGTGGCCGGGGAGACCGAGGACGCTGCAGACATCTGACGGTCCGCCAGCTAGGGTGACGCACCCGGCGCCATCCGCTCGCGCCCGGGGCACCGGTGCCCCCGAGGAGGTCGTCGCCCATGGCACGCCGTCTGCGCCCGGTGGAGCGGGACTTCACGCGGACCGCCCCTGTGCGGCTGGTGTTCGCCCGGGAGATCGCGGCGCCCCCGGAGCGGGTGTTCCGGGCCCTCGCAAAGGAGGTCTCCGGCTGGAGCGAGTGGTTCACCGCGGTGACCTCGGTCCACCCGGTCGACGGCGGTGCCGGGCGCGAGGTGCGCCTCATGGGCGGCACCCGCTTCCGGGAGACGGTCGTCGCGGCCGTGCCGCACGAGGTGTACGCATACCGGGTCGACGAGACGAACGCGCCGGGGCTGCGCGCGCTCCTGGAGGAGTGGCGGCTGACACCGGCGGGCACGGGCACCCGTGTGCAGTGGACCTTCGCGGCCGACGGGCCGGGTGTTCTGCTGTTTGGCCTGCGATGGGCACGCGGGGGCCTCGGGCGCGCGTTCAGGGGCGCGATGACGGCCCTGGAGGCGAGGCTGGCGGCGGAGGGCGCCGGGCCGGGGTCAGCCCGGCCACACTCCGGTCGCCAGAAGTGAGGTGATCGCCGCCGAGTACGGCGCGATGTCGAGTCGCTGCTCGGCGAGCCACGTGTCGGAGTAGTACTTGTCGAGGTAGCGGTCGCCCGGGTCGCACAGCAGGGACACCACACTGCCGGTGCGCCCCTCCGCCACCATCTCCGCGACGATCTTCAGCGCGCTCCACAGCCCGGTGCCGGTCGAGCCGCCGGCCCTGCGGCCGATGGCCCCCTCCAGGGCCCGTACCGCGGCGACGGCGGCGGCGTCGGGGACCTTCATCATCCGGTCGATGGCGCCGGGCACAAAGCTGGGCTCCATCCGGGGCCGGCCGATGCCCTCGATGCGTGAGCCGCTCTCACAGGTGACGTCCGGGTCGCCCGTGGTCCACCCTGCGAAGAAACACGAGTTCTCCGGGTCCGCGACGCAGATGCGCGTGTCGTACCCCATGTAGTGCACATACCGCGCGATGGTCGCCGAGGTGCCGCCGGTGCCGGCCGTGGCGACGATCCACGCGGGCTCCGGGAACCGCTCCAGCTCCAACTGGCGGAAGACGGATTCGGCGATGTTGTTGTTGCCGCGCCAGTCGGTGGCCCGTTCAGCGTAGGTGAACTGGTCCATGTAGTGGCCGCCGGTCTCCGCCGCGAGGGCGGCCGAGGCCTCGTACATCTTGCGCGGGTCGTCCACGAAGTGGCACTGCCCGCCGTGGAATTCGATGAGCCGGCACTTCTCGGCGCTCGTCGTGCGGGGCATGACCGCGATGAAGGGCACGCCGATGAGCCCCGCGAAGTACGCCTCGGAGACGGCCGTCGAACCGCTGGACGCCTCGATCACCGGGCGCCCCGGGCGGATCCAGCCGTTGCACAGTCCGTACAGGAACAGCGAGCGGGCAAGGCGGTGCTTGAGGCTTCCGGTGGGGTGTGTCGACTCGTCCTTCAGATACAGGTCGATGCCGCAGTGCTCGGGCAGCGGGAAGCGCAGCAGATGCGTGTCGGCCGAGCGGTTCGCGTCGGCCTGCACCTTGCGAACGGCCTCTTTGAGCCAGGTGCGGTACTCGGCGTCGCTGCGATCGACGTCGAGCGTCTCGCCGGGGCGGGTGATCTGGGGAGTGCTCACGGCGGGGCTCCTTAGCGGGGGTGTGCCGAGGCCGGTTCACACGGTCGGACGTCACGCATCATAAACAGCTTTCACATGGCTTCTCACCTGCATAAACGCATCTTTGAGCAGCTCAAAGGCCTCCCTTGCGGAGCGGCGGAAAACGGTGGGGGCGCATCCGCGCGAGTGCGCCGGTTGCCCGGCGCGCCCCCGCCGTGTGCACTGGTGCGAGGCGCCGGGTGCGGGCAGACTGCACGGCGAGGAACGCCGGTCGGTGCAGCCTGGCGTCACCGGGGCACCGGCCTGCGCGGAATCGGTTACTCGATCACGACCGGACTCGATCACGACCGGACTCGATCAGCGCCACGCCGGATCGCGCGCCGCGCGGGATCCGGACGGGATCCGGTACGGACACAGGCGAACGCGCGAGGGGGCGGGGCATCATGGCGGAGCCGGAGTTCACGGCCACGGGTGTGCGGATCGGGAAGGGACTGCGGTCGCTCACCCGGGCCGGAGAGGTCCGGATCAGCGACGGCCGGCTGCGTCTGCTCACGAGTTACGGCAGCGAGATCGACAGCGCGCCGGTGCAGGCGGTGCGCGCGTCGAAACCCTGGTTCGCGCCGGAGGGCCGGGCGTCGGCGGACCTCAACGGCACCCGCTATTCGCTGACGCTCGGCGGCCACGACCCCGCTCCGGGGCAGCAGGGACAGCCGTCGGCGCGACGGTTCATCGAGGCGGTGCGCAGGGCGTCGGGGCGGGGCGGCTGAGCGGAGCGCGAGTTGCGGTACGTCACCCCGTGCGTCACGCTGGTCTCACATCACTCTGGGTTTACCGGCGATCACGCTGAAGAACCAGCCCGCCGGTACGACAGCGGGCGGCCCCCGTACGAAGCCGTACCGCACCAAGCGGCCGGAGTACTCAGCCGCACAGCAGGCGGCGGGTACGCCCAGCCCTCCTGCTGGATCCGATCTCCGTCTTCTTCCGGACCTCAGTTCGAGGAGTCGCAGCCGTGATCAGCCAGCCAAGCAGGCACTGCACGGTGGAGCTCCAAGCCCTGCCGTCGCGGATCGGCCAGGTCCGCAGAATCGTATCGGCGCAGTTGCGCTACTGGCACCTCGATCCCTTGATAGACCGGGCCTCCCTGGGTGTGACGGAGTTGTTGACCAACGTCCACCTGCACGCACAGCCCGACAAGTCGTGCACCGTGGAGATGGAACTGCTGCTGGACCGGCTCACCGTCTCGGTGCACGACCACGACCCGCGCCTGCCGGAGCTGCGCGAGCCGGATCCCACCGCCACCAGCGGACGTGGCCTGGCGATGGTCGCCGCACTCGCCGACAGCTGGGGCGTACGGCCGGACGGCGACTCGGGCAAGGTCGTCTGGTTCGCGCTGCCCGCGCCGTCGCCGGCGCCGGCCGGCCCGGTTCCCGGCCTCACGCCGTACGAGAGGGCCCTGGAGGCTCCGCCCCGCGCGCTCGCGGTCGACGAGAGCAGGACACAACACGCTCCCGCCCGGTCAGCCGTTGCCGGCTGACCGGGCGGTGACCCCTGTCCCGTAGGAGCGCGGCTTTCGCCCGCCCGGCGACCGGCACCCCAACGGCAGCCGCACCGCTCAGGCCGCCCGCTCCCTGCCCGCACGGCCGAACTGCTCGTCCAGGACGGCCAGTCGGCGCCAGTACTCGTCCTCGTCGATCTCGCCGGAGGCGAAACGGCGGCCGAGCACGGCGATCGGCGAGTCGGCCGACGGACGGCCGTCCACTCCGCGCCACGGGGCTCCGCGGCCGCGCCAGGCGGTGCGGCGGACGGCGGTGACGACGCCGGCGACCACGGCCGCCCAGATCAAAGGGACGAACAGGATCCAGGGGCCGGGACCGCCGTCGCCAAGAGCCAGGGTCTGCATCTCGGTCATCTCCTCGGTGGGTTCTCGGTGATGCCCCCAGATTCGCGCCGGCAAGGGTGCGAGGTCGTCGTACGACCGGCGGCAGTGCGCGTACCCCTTCGGGAGTACGGGGACCTCCGCCGTTGCTCCTTGGGGTTCCTCGACTTCTGTACCTATTAGTATGTACAGTACTTTCATGAACACTCCGGAGCGGCTGATCGAGTCCACCCGCGAACTGCTGTGGGAGCGCGGCTACGTGGGCACCAGCCCCAAGGCGATCCTGGAGCGCTCCGGCGCCGGCCAGGGCAGTATGTACCACCACTTCAAGGGCAAGCCGGACCTGGCGCTGGCCGCCATCCGCCGCACCGCCGAGGAGATGCGCGCCACCGCGCAGGCCGTGCTCGCCGGCCCCGGGACGCCGTACGAACGCATCGAGGCGTATCTGCGGCGTGAGCGCGACGTGCTGCGCGGCTGTCCCGTCGGCCGGTTGACGATGGATCCCGACGTGATCGCCAGCGACGCTCTGCGGGCCCCCGTCGACGAGACGATCGACTGGCTGCGCGAGCAGCTCGCGCAGCTCGTCGAAGAGGGCAAGGAACAGGGCCGATTCGCGCAGTCCCTGGACGCGGAGGAGATCGCGGCCACCATCCTCGCGACCGTCCAGGGCGGCTATGTCCTGGCCCGCGCCTCGGGTTCGCCGGCCGCCTTCGACACGGCGGTCCGGGGCCTGCTCTCCCTTCTCCGGCCGACCTCCTGAAGGAGTCCCCGCACCCATGCAGATCACCAGACGGCGTCCCGACACCCTGCGCGGACCGGCGGAGCACTTCACCGGAACGGTCTGGCTGGACGAGATCGCCGCCCCGCGGCCGCCGTCCCGGCTGCGGATGTTCAACGTCCACTTCGCGCCCGGCGCCCACACCGCCTGGCACCGCCACCCGCACGGCCAGGTCCTGCACGTCCTGGAGGGCGAGGGACTGGTCCAGCGCAGGGGCGGTGACATCGAGGCGATCCGGGCGGGCGACACCGTGTGGATCGACCCGGGCGAATGGCACTGGCACGGAGCCGCGCCGCGCACCTTCATGACCCATCTCGCGGTCGTCGAGGCGGCTGAGGACGGCACGACCACCGAGTGGGACGCCCACGTCGGCCACGGCACGTACCCCGCCTGAGGAGGCATCCGATGCACGCCATGCAGTACGAGCTGAACCTGCCCGCCGACTACGACATGGACATCATCCGCGACCGTGTGTCCCGCGTCGGGCATCTGCTGGACGACTGGGACGGCCTCGGCTTCAAGACGTACCTCGTACGGGAGCGGGGAGTGCACGGCTCATCCGTCAACCAGTACGCGCCGTTCTACCTCTGGAACACCGTCGAGGGCATGAACACCTTCCTGTGGACGGGCCCCTTCCAAGGGCTCGTCGACGACTTCGGGCGGCCGGTGGTCCGGCGGTGGACGGGGCTGGCATACGAGGAGGGGGCCGCCGCGGGCTCGCCCGCCGTGGTCGCGGTGCGCAGGCGCGAGCGGGTTCCCGACGGCGTGGAGTTGTCCGAGGCCTTGGAGGACGTGGTGCGCGAGACCGGGCGGCTGGCCGCGGGGGACGGCGCGGTGCTCGCGGCCGCGGCCGTCGACACCTGCGGCTGGGAGGTGGTCCACTTCTCGCTCTGGGACCACGACAAGCCCAAGGCGCCCGGCGATGTGTTCCAGGTACTGCACATGTCGGCACCGGGGAGGGAGCGGTTGCCCCGCGGACGACAGTGGTGAGGCGTGTCCGTACCGTTCTCGGGGACCTGCGCCCCGAGGAGCTGGGTGTGTGCGACGCCCACGACCACCTGTTCTTCGCCAGTCCCCAACTGCCCGGACAGGAGTTGCGCGAGGTGTCGGCGGCCCGGGCGGAGCTGACCGCCTTCCAGGCCCGGGGCGGTGGAGGCGTGGTGCAGTGGACGCCATACGGTCTGGGGCGTCGCGCCGCGGATCTGCCGGCGCTGTCCCGGCAGACCGGTGTGCATGTGGTGGCGGCTACCGGACTGCACCAGGCGGCGCACTACGACGACGCGACGCTCGACGGGCTGCGCGGCAGGCTCGCCGACGTCTTCGTCGCCGAACTCACCGAGGGCATCGGCACGTCCGGGGTCCGGGCCGGGCTCATCAAGGTGGCGGGCGGCTTCCACACCCTCGACGCGCACGCGCGCTGGACGATGACCGCCTCGGCCGAGGCACACCACGCGACGGGCGCGCCCATCGCCGTCCACCTGGAGCTGGGCACGGCGGCCCTCGACGTACTCGACCTGCTGTGCGGAACGCTGGACGTCGAGCCGCACCGGGTGATCCTGGGCCATCTCAACCGCTTCCCCGACTCGGTGATGCAGCGCCAGGCAGCCGAAAGCGGCTGTCACCTCGCGTTCGACGGACCGTCACGCGCCCACCACGCCATCGACTGGCGGCTGCCGGACGCCCTGCGGGCCCTGGCCGACGCCGGCTTCGGCGACCGGCTCCTCCTGGGCGGCGACACGACGACGGCCGCGGCCCGCTCGGTCGACGGCGGCCCCGGGATGCCGTATCTGCTGCGCCGGCTGCGGCCGAGGCTGGAGGCCGCCCTGGGCGCGGACCTGGTGGACCGCATCCTCACGGAGAACCCCGGGCGGGCCTTCGCCGTGGAGTGGCGCTGAGCAGGGGGTCGCGACGCTAGACGCCCGCCAGCGCCGCCGGTGGGTCGTCGAGCACCGGCTGCCATGCCAGCTCGGCCGCCCCCACCAGGCTGTTGTGGTCGAGGGTGCACGCGAGGATGGGGACGCCGCCGCTGCGGCCCCACAGGCTGCGGTCGGCGACGACGGCGCGCAGCCGCTCGGGGTCCGCGTCGAGCAGGGTGCGGTGCAGTCCGCCGAGGATGATCCGGTCCGGGTTGAGGATGTTGACCAGCCCGGCGAGGCCGAGGCCCAGCCGGTCGATCAGGATCTCGACGGCGGTGCGCACGGCCGGGTCGGCGGGGTAGTCGTCGCGGATCAGGTCATTGGCCTGTTGGAGTTGCGACACCGCGGGGCCCGCGTCGCGGCAGGCCGCCGTCAGGAAGGCCGGCGGGTCCGCCTCCACGTCCAGACAGCCTCGGCTGCCGCAGTGGCAGGGGCGGCCCTCGGGGTTGACGGTGAGATGTCCCACCTCCAGCGCGAGCCCCGAACTTCCGGTGTGCAGCCGTCCGTCCAGCACCAGCGCACCGCCCACGCCCCGGTGACCGGTGGCCACGCACAACAGGTCCCGGGAGCCGCGTCCCGCGCCGTGCCGGTGTTCGGCGAGCGCGGCGAGGTTGATGTCGTTGGCGGCGAAGGCGGGCCCGGGGATGCCGGCGGCACGCACCTGCTCGGCGAAGATCTCCCGCACGGGGGCGCCCGCCGGCCAGGCCAGATGCAGCGGGTTGAGCGCGAGGCCCTCGGGTTCGGCGACCGCGGACGGCACGGCGAGCCCCGCGCCCACACAGCGCCGACCGGTCTCGCGCAGCAGCTCGGCGCCCGTCTCGACCACCGAGCCGAGCACCTTCGCCGGGTCGGCGTCAACGGTCTCGCAGCCTGGCGCGGTCGCGACGATCCGGCCGCCCAGCCCGACGAGCGCGGCCCGGAAGCCGTCCGCGTGCACCTGGGCGGCGAGTGCCACCGGCCCGTCCTCGGCGACCTCGAGCCGGTGCGAGGGCCGGCCCTGCGCACCGGCGGCTGCACCGGGGTGCGCGTCGACCCGGATCAGGCCCAGGGCCTCCAGTTCGGCGGCGACCGCTCCGGCGGTGGCCCGGGTGACACCCAGCTCGGCGGTGAGCACGGCACGCGTCGGCGCACGCCCGGTGTGCACCAGCTCCAGTGCGGGACCGAGCGCACCGCGCCCCCGGTCCAGCCGCGTCCGGGTGTTCGGTTCCCCTGCCGTCCGGGGGGCCTCCTTGCCAGTCATGAGGGCGAGTCTCCCATGATCCGTTCCGGGTCCGGCCGGAAGCCGCCGACCCTCAGCGTGATGTTCAGCCGGCCCGTCAGCCCGAGCGAGGGGGGCGCCGTGCCGGGACGCACCCGGGGCACTCCGTGGTAGGCGAGCCGCGCGGGGCCGCCGAAGACGAACAGATCCCCGCTGCGCAGCTCGACATCCGTGTACGGGCGGGCCCTTGTCGCGGTGTTGCCGAAGCGGAAGACACAGGTGTCGCCGAGGCTCAGCGACACCACGGGGGCGCCGGACCTCTCGTCGCTGTCGCGGTGCATGCCCATGCGGGCGTCCGCGTCGTAGTAGTTGACCAGGGCGATGTCGTAGGGCTCCGCCGGCACGGCCTCCGGGCCGAGGGCGGCCCAGACCGCCTCGCGGGCCAGCACCGCGAGCCAGTCCGGAAGCGGCTTGACGGGGGCGCCGTCGCCGTCGACGGCCGTGCGGGCGTAGCCGTAGGGGTACCAGTGCAGACCGAGGCACACCTGGCGCGAGGTCATCGTGCCGCCGCCGGGGGTGCGCACGGTCCGCAGTCCCGCGGGCGGCCGGGCCCACCCCCGGCAGGCTTCGAGCAGCCGATGCTGCCGATCCGCGTCCAGCCAGTCGGGCACATGGACGGCGCCGGGTGCGATCCGCACGCGGCTTCGCGGAAACAGCTCGGCGTCCATGGCCCCATCATCACGTATCCGGCCGGGCGGGCGGAGGCGCGCGGGCCCGGGGCACGGGGCTCGGCCCGGCCCTGCCTCCGGGGGCCGTCGCCCGCGGCCGAAGACCGGGGCCGAGCTGCGCCTCGGCTAGCCTGGACCCACGATGAACGACCGTATGAGCACGCCCTGGGGCGCGTACACGCTGACCCGTTTCCCCGAGGATCCCCGCGACCGGCTGCGTGCCTGGGACGCGTCCGACGCGTATCTGCTGCGGCACCTCGCGGCGAGCGAGACCCCGCTCGACGGTACGGTCGTGGTCGTCGGCGACCGGTGGGGCGCGCTCACCACCGCGCTCGCGGGGCACCGCCCGACGCAGATCGGCGACTCGTTCCTCGCCCGCGAGGCGACCGGGGCGAATCTCGCCCGCAACGGCGTCGACCCGGACACCGTACGGCTGCTGACCACGCAGGACGCCCCGCCGCCCCGGATCGACGTCCTGCTCGTGCGGGTCCCGAAGAGCCTCGCGCTGCTGGAGGACCAGCTGCACCGGCTGGCGCCCGCCGTTCACGAGGGGACAGTGGTCCTGGGCACCGGGATGGTCAAGGAGATCCACACCTCGACTCTGAAGCTGTTCGAGCGGATCCTCGGCCCGACCCGTACCTCCCTCGCCGAGCAGAAGGCACGGCTCATCTTCTGCACTCCCGACCCGGCGCTCGACCGGGGTGCCAACCCGTGGCCGTACCGGTATCGACTCCCCGATGGCATCGGCCCGTTGTCGGGCCGGACCGTCACCAACCACGCCGGTGTCTTCTGCGCCGACCGCCTCGACATCGGGACGCGGTTCTTCCTCGGGCATCTGCCGCGCGGCCGGGGCGCGGAGCACATCGTGGACCTCGGCTGCGGCAACGGGGTGGTCGGTCTGGCGGCGGCGCTGGACGCGCCCGGGGCCGAGGTGCTGTTCGTCGACGAGTCGTACCAGGCGGTGGCCTCGGCGGAGGCGACCTATCGGGACAACGCGGAGGGGAAAGCCGAGTTCCGGGTGGGGGACGGCCTGTCCGGGGTGCCCGCCGGGAGTGTGGACCTCGTCCTGAACAATCCGCCGTTCCACTCCCATCAGGCGACGACGGACGCCACGGCGTGGCGCATGTTCACCGGGGCGCGGCGCGCCCTGCGGCCGGGCGGCGAGCTGTGGATGATCGGCAACCGTCATCTGGGCTACCACGTGAAGCTGCGCCGGCTGTTCGGCAACAGTGAAGTGGTCGCGAGCGATGCGAAGTTCGTGGTCCTGAGGGCCGTCAAGAAAGAGAGATAGCCGGGGATCCCCTTGACCCGCACCGAGGAGGACCCACCACGCGAGATCAGGGGGACTCGCGCGCGGGTGCGGGCGCGGCACCGCCCTGGAGCACCGTGATCAGCCGGGCCACGGTCCGGACCATGGCCTCCCGTCCCACTCCGAGATAGCCCCGCGAGTCGGCCGCCTCGGGGTGCGCGGCGAGGAACTCCCTGATCGCGCCGGTCATCGCGACGTTCAGCGCGGTCCCTATGTTGACCTTCGCGATCCCGCCCGCGACGGCCGCCGTCAGCTCGTCGTCCGGCAGTCCGGAGGAGCCGTGCAGGACAAGGGGCACGTCGATCGCGGCACTCAGCCGCTTGAGCAGACCGTGGTCGAGCACGGCCGTGCGCGTGGTCATCGCATGGGTGCTGCCGACGGCGACGGCGAGGGCGTCGACGCCTGAGCCGGCCACGAAGGCGGCGGCCTCCCGGGGATCGGTCCGGGCACCGGGAGCGTGCGGGTCGGGCGGCGGCTCGCCGTTCTTGCCGCCGACCTGCCCCAACTCCGCCTCGATCCATAGCCCTTGAGCGTGCGCCCAGTCGGCGGCGGCGCGGGTGGCGGCGAGATTGTCCGCGTACGGCAGCCGGGCCGCGTCGTACATCACGGAGCTGAACCCGGCACCGGGCGCCTGCCGGAGAAGGGCGTCGCTGTGGATGTGGTCGAGGTGGAGGGCGACGGGCACGGCGGCACGCTCGGCGGCCGCGGCGGAGGCCCGGGCGAGGGGAAGCAGACGTCCGTAGCGGAACCTGACCGCGTTCTCGCTGACCTGGAGCACCACGGGGGCGCCCGTGTGCTCGGCGCCCGCGATGACGGCCTCGACGTGCTCGAGGGTGATGACGTTGAACGCGGGCACGGCGTGGTTCGCTGCCGCGGCGGCGGCGATCAGGTCACCGGTGGCTGCGAGGGGCATGGCCTCTCCCCCTCACCGGGTACGCGGATCGGGGCTCGGGCTCGCCCACGGGTTCGCACGCCCGCCCGGGTTCGGGTTCGCCCCCGGGTTCGGGTTCGCCCCCGGGTTCGGGTCCTCGCCTGGGTCCGGGTCCTCGCCTGGGTTCCGGTGCGCGCCCGGGGCCGGATTCGCGCCCGGGGTGAGGATCACTGAGCGGGTCAGATGGCGTGGCCGGTCCGGGTCGAGCCCCCGGGCGGCGGCGACGGCGACGGCGAGCCGCTGGACGCGGAGGAGTTCGGCGAGCGGGTCGAGTTCGCCGGCGACCCACAGCCCGCCCGTGTCCCGCACCTGCCGGGCGAGCCCCTCGGGCGCCTCGCCGAGCATCCAGGTGGCGGTGCCGTGGGTGGTGACGCTGATGGGTCCGTGCCGGTACTCCATCGCCGGATAGGCCTCCGTCCACGCCCGGGCGGCCTCACGCATCTTCAGGCCGGCTTCGTTGGCGAGCCCGACCGTCCAGCCGCGGCCCAGGAAGGTGAACTGCGTGCAGTCGGCGAGGCCCGCGGGCAACGGGGTCTCCAGTGCGGTACGGGCGTCGGCGACCGCGGCGTCCGTGTGCAGGCCGAGGTGGGCCCGCAGCAGGGTGAGCGCGGTGGTGGCGAAGCGGGTCTGGACGACGGACCGCTCGTCGGCGAAGTCGAGCACGATCACGTCGTCGGCGCACTCCATCACCGGTGTGCGCGGGTCGGCTGTGATCGCGGTGGTCCGGGCCCGCCCCCGCAGCCGGCCGAGGAGTTCGAGGACCTCGGTGGTGGTGCCGGACCGGGTGAGCGCGACGACCCGGTCGTACGAGCGCCCGTAGGGGAACTCGGAGGCCGCGAAGGCGTCCGTCTCGCCCTGTCCAAACCGCTCGCGCAACGCGGCGGCGGACTGCGCCATGAACCAGGAGGTACCACATCCGACGATCGCGACCCGCTCCCCCGCCGCCGGAAGAACCCCCTTGTACTCCGCCGCTTCCATGGCCGCGCGGCTCCAGCACTCGGGCTGGCTGCTCAGCTCGTCCTCGACATGGGTCATGCTCCACCCTCCCCGGCGCGCGATCTCGATGCACGATCTCGGTGCACCATCTGACGCGCGACCCCAGTGTGCGGTTTCCTGCAAGATATAAGCAGCTTTCAAGCAGAATCAAGCATTAAGGCGGGAGCGGGGTGCGCTAGGGTCGCCGCAGCGGCCGAGGAGCGAAGGCCGGGGAACGGAGACATGCGGATGTCGCGCGACGCCCGCTGGAAGGCGCTGCTGGAACTGCTCGTCGAACGGGGCCGGCTGGATGTCGAGGAGGCCGCGGCCGAACTGCGGGTGTCGGCCGCGACCATCCGCCGCGACTTCGACCAGCTCGCGGAGCAGCAGATGCTGGTGCGCACGCGGGGCGGCGCCGTGGTGCACGGCGTCTCCTACGAACTGCCGCTGCGCTACAAGACGGCCCGCCGCGCCTCCGAGAAGCAGCGCATCGCCAAGGCGGTGGCGGATCTGATCGCCCCCGGGGAGGCGGTGGGTCTCACCGGCGGCACCACGACGACGGAGGTGGCGCGCGCCTTGGCGGTGCGCGGTGATCTGGCGACAGGCTCCCCCGCGCTGACAGTGGTCACCAACGCTTTGAACATCGCCAACGAACTCGCCGTGCGGCCCCAGTTCAAGATCGTGGTAACGGGCGGGGTCGCCCGCCCGCAGTCGTACGAGCTGATCGGCCCGCTCGCGGACGGGGTGCTCGACCGGGTCACCCTGGACGTGGCCGTGCTCGGTGTGGTGGCCCTCGATGTCACCCATGGCGCGGCGGCGCATGACGAGGCGGAGGCCGCGATCAATCGACTGCTGTGCGAGCGCGCGGAGCGCGTGGTCGTCGCGGCGGACTCCAGCAAGCTGGGACAGCGCGCGTTCGCGTGGATCTGCGGGGTGGAGTCGGTGGACACGCTGGTCACGGATGCGGCGGCCGACGTGGACGTGGTGCGGCGGTTCGAGGAGGCGGGTCTGCGGGTGCTCGCGGTCTGACGGACGGCTCCAAGGCGGTCGGCGACGCCCCGCCCACCTCGCTCCCGAACCCGCCTGCACCGCCCCGCCCACCTCGCTCCCCGTGCTCCCGCCTCTGCCCGCGCCTAAGCTGGGACCGGCGGTGGGGCGTGCCCGGTGCTCAGGGAGGCTGCGATGGCCGAGACGCTGTGCAATGCATATGTGCCCGGAGGCTCCCGGTACCTGCCGATCGCCGACCACGGACTCATCGGTGACCTCCGCACCGTCGCCCTGGTGGGCACCAACGGCACCATCGACTGGTACTGCTGCCCGGCCTTCGACCGCCCGAGCGTCTTCGCGTCGATCCTGGACGCGGACAAGGGCGGGTCCTTCGAGCTGACGGCGACCGTGCCGGCCCATACCAAGCAGTTCTACTTCCCCGACACCAACGTGCTGATCACGAGGTTCTTCACCGAGGACGGGGTCGGCGAGATACAGGACTTCATGCCCGTCGGCGAGGGGTGCGTCGAGGCCGAGCGCCACCGGCTGATCCGCCGGGTGCTGTGCGTGCGCGGTTCCCTCCCGTTCCGGGCGCGGATGGCCCCCCGGTTCGGGTACGGCGCCGAGCCGCACACGCTCCGTCTGCTCGGCGATGTGGCGGTCTTCGAGTCCGCCGACCTGACGCTGGCCCTGACCGCCACCATGCCCCTGGAGGGCGATCACTCGGATGTGTGGGCGGATTTCAAGCTCGCCGAGGGAGAGTCGGCGGTGTTCTCCCTCGACCAGATCTGTGACTCGCTGCAGCCGCGCAGGTGCGCACGCCTGGAGGCGGAGGAGCAGTTCGCCACCACGGTGGCGTACTGGCGGCGCTGGCTGTCCGCCTCGCGCTACCGCGGCCGGTGGCGGGAGATGGTGCACCGCTCCGCCCTCACCCTGAAGCTGCTCACCTACGCTCCTACCGGCGCGATCGTCGCCGCTCCGACCACCAGCCTGCCCGAGCGGCTCGGCGGCGAGCGCAACTGGGACTACCGCTACGTCTGGGTGCGGGACGCGGCCTTCTGCGTCTACGCCCTGCTGCGGCTGGGCTTCAGCGGCGAGGCCGAGGCGTTCATGAGCTTTGTGACCCGGCACGTCATCCCCGGGGACGGCGGGCCGTCCGGCCCCCTGCAGATCATGTACGGGATCGACGGCCGCACCGACCTGCCCGAGCAGGAACTCGACCATCTGGAGGGCTACGAGGGGTCCGCGCCGGTGCGGATCGGCAACGCCGCCGCCACCCAGCTCCAGCTCGACATCTACGGAGCCCTCATCGACTCCATCTACCTCTACGACAAGTGGGCGCAGCCCATCTCCAGCGACCAGTGGGACCAGGTCTGCGCCCTGGTGGACTGGGTCCGCGATCACTGGGACCAGCCCGACGAGGGCATCTGGGAGACCCGTGGCGGCCGCAAGAACTTCCTGTACTCGCGGCTGATGTGCTGGGTCGCCATCGAGCGGGCCATCCGGCTCGCCAATCGCCGTGGCCTGCCCGCCGATCTGCTCCGCTGGCGGCGGTGCCGGGACGCGATCTACCGGCGGATCATGCAGCACGGGTGGTCCACCGCGCGGGGGGCCTTCGTGCAGCACGAGGACGGCGACGTGCTCGACGCGGCGCTGCTGATGATGCCGCTGGCCAAGTTCGTCGCCCCCACCGATCCCAAGTGGCTGTCCACGCTGGACGCCCTCACCCAGGACCTGGTGTCCGACTCACTGGTGTACCGCTACGACCCGCAGGCGGCCCCGGACGGCCTGCGCGGCGATGAGGGCACGTTCTCCATCTGCTCGTTCTGGTATGTCGAGGCACTGGTGCGCGCCGGGCGGCTCGACGAGGCCCGGCTGGCCTTCGAGAAGATGCTGACCTACGCCAACCATCTGGGCCTGTACGCCGAGGAGATCAGCCGCACCGGTGAGCAACAGGGCAACTTCCCGCAGGCGTTCACCCACTTCGCGCTGATCAGCGCGGCGTTCAATCTGGACCGGGCCCTGGGCTGAACGGACCGTTCCTTGCGGTACCGGAAGGCACGTCCTCTCAGGGATTGCGCAGCCAGTCGCCGACGACGCCGTACGGTGACCGCTCGTGGCGCGGCAGGCGGGAGTCGTCGAAGCGGTACGTGAGCTGGTCGATCACCGCGACCACTCCGTCGATCTGCCGGGTCATGGAGACGGCGATCCCCGTCTCGCTCTTGCGTACCAACCGGCCGGTGAGAGTGACCACGCCCTCGACCACGAAGACGTCGATGGTCCTGGGTGACAGCCGCAATGTGCGGATCAGCACTTCCTCGATCACTTCGTCACGGATCTCCGCGTCGGACCGCAGAAAGACCTGGAGCAGGTCCCGCCGGGTGACGATGCCGACCAGCCGGTCCTCCTCGTCCAGTACGGGCAGCCGCTCCACACGCCGCTGCGCCATGGTCCGCGCGGCCTCGGCGATGGTCTCCTCGGCGTGCACGGTGACGGGCGGCGCGGTCATGAGCTGGCCGGCGGTGAAAGCCCTGGACTTGGCGGCCTGTCTGCGAGCCCCGGGCGTCAGCCCGGCGAAGCGGAAACGGCGCCTGGGTTCGTCCGCACCGAGTGCTTCCGACTGTCTGGCCACCAGATCCGTCTCGGAGATGACGCCGATGACCTTGTCGTCGTCGTCCACGACAGGCAGTCCGCTGATGTGGCGGTCCGCGAGGAGCCGCGCGACCTCCTTGAACGGAGTGCGGTATTCGGCGCGTATGACATCCGCGGTCATCACCGAGCCGACCTTGTTGTGCTTCATGCCCCTTCCCTCCTCAGCGGAGTCGGCGCAGACACGGATCCCGGGGTCCGCGCGGCAGGAGGCTTACGCGGGCGTCGAGCACGGAGACCCGCCCGGTCGCGTCCGTCGTCGCGGGCCCCCTTCCCTGCCTCTCGACACTTCGAGCATCCAGCGGTTCCGGGGGCCATTCCATGGGCTGTCCGGGGTGGGCCGGGGGCCGTTCGGCCCTGAATCGGGCCGGGGCACCCCCGGCGTCACATGGGCATGTCACCCCGCGCCAGGGCCGTCGGACGGCCGTGAAGCCACGGTGCAACCCGGTGAAGGCGGCCGCCCGCACGCTTGTGGCATTCCGTCTGCTGCGGCTGCCCATGCGGATCTGAGGGACGTACGCGACGCTCACGCCCCGTTCGCGGCGGGCATCTCCCCCCGGCGGGATCCCGTACGGCAGACTCGCTCTCATGGAAACTGCCGAGTTCGTCGGGGTCCTGGACCGGGAGGGGCGGTTGCTGGCCGCCGCGGCGGAGGAGTCGGGTACCACCGCCAAGGTGCCGACCTGCCCGGAGTGGCTGGTGCGGGATCTGCTGCGGCACACGGGAATGGTGCACCGTTGGGCCGCGGCCTTCGTCGCCGAGGGGCACACCGCGTACCACCCCGACGGGGGGCTGCCGGATCTCGACGGCGCGGCGCTCCTGACCTGGTTCCGCGAGGGGCATCGCCTCCTCGTCGACACCCTCTCCGGCGCCGCACCCGACGTGCGGTGCTGGCATTTCCTGCCGGCGCCCTCACCGCTCGTCTTCTGGGCCCGGCGGCAGGCGCACGAGACGGCGGTGCACCGGTTCGACGCCGAGTCGGCGCGCGGGGGGAGGCCCGCCGCGCTCGGCACTGACTTCGCGCTCGACGGCATCGACGAGCTGCTGCGCGGCTTCCATGCCCGTGCCGGGAGCCGGGTGCGCAGCGAGGAGCCTCGGGTGCTGCGGGTGCGGGCGACGGACGCCGGCGACGCCGTGTGGAGCGTACGGCTGTCGGAAGGGCCGCCCGTGGCCGTGCGGGAGGAGACGGGGGACGCCGACTGCGAAGTGTCCGGGCCCGCCGAGCGGTTGTACCTGTCGCTGTGGAACCGGCTGCCGTTCCCCGACGTGACCGGTGACGCCTCCGTCGCCGCGCTGTGGCGCGAGAGGTCCGCCGTCACCTGGAGCTGAGCCGGGGCGCGGGGACCGCGGGGAGCCGTGGTCTCAGCCCGCCAGCGTCCTCGCCAGCACAGCTCGCTGGATGGGCAGCACCTCGCGGTGCAGCTCGCTTCCCTTGGCCGTGAGGGCCACGCGCACGCCGCGCCGGTCCTCAGGGCACATGGCCCGCTCGACCAGTCCGTCCTTCTCCAGGCGGGCGACGAGCCGCGACAGCGCGCTCTGGCTCAGATGGACCCGCTCGGAGATCTCCTGGACGCGGTAGGCGCAGAGAGCGTCCCCAGCGGTCGGCTTGGACAGCAGGTCAAGCACCTCGAAGTCGCTGGCGCACAGGCCGTGCGGCTGCAGGGCGCGATCCAGTTCGCACTGGGTGCGCGCGTGCAGCGCCAGGATGTCGCGCCACTGGTCCACGAGCGCCCGCTCGGCCTTGTTCACCGCCTCCATGGCCGCACCGTAGCAAAGAACGCACTTTGTTGCATCTGAATTAAATGCGCTTGCATCCAATGCATGTACATGAAAGTCTCTGGAACATGACCTCTCCGCTCCCCTCCCTCGCGTCCGAGGGACGCTGGACCCCCCGGCTGTGGGGCACCCTGCTGGTGCTCTGCGCCGCGATGTTCCTGGACGCCCTGGACGTGTCGATGGTCGGCGTCGCCCTGCCGTCCATCGGTTCGGATCTCCATCTGACGACGTCGACCCTGCAGTGGGTCGTCAGCGGCTACATCCTCGGCTACGGCGGCCTGCTCCTCCTCGGCGGACGCACCGCGGACCTGCTCGGCAGGCGCCAGGTGTTCCTGGTGGCCCTGGGCGTCTTCGCCGTGGCCTCACTGCTGGGCGGACTCGTCGACTCCGGTCCGCTGCTGATCGCCAGCCGCTTCGTCAAGGGCCTGAGCGCCGCGTTCACGGCGCCCGCCGGACTGTCCATCATCACCACGACCTTCGCCGAGGGCCCGCTGCGCAACCGGGCCCTGTCGATCTACACCACCTGCGCGGCCACCGGCTTCTCCATGGGCCTCGTGCTCTCCGGTCTGCTCACCGAGGCGAGCTGGCGCCTGACCATGCTGCTGCCCGCGCCGATCGCGCTGATCGCCCTGCTCGCGGGCCTGAAGCTGCTGCCCCGCGGCGAACGCGAGAAGGACCACAACGGCTACGACATCCCCGGCGCCGTCATCGGCACCGCGTCCATGCTGCTGCTCGTCTTCACCGTCGTCCAGGCACCGCAGGCCGGCTGGGCATCCGCCCGGACACTGCTGTCCTTCCTCGCCGTGGCCGTCCTGCTGACCGCGTTCGTCGCCGTCGAGCGGCGCTCGGCCGGCCCGCTGATCCGGCTGGGCGTGCTGCGCTCCGGCATCCAGATCCGCGCGCAGCTCGGGGCGATGGCCTTCTTCGGGTCGTATGTCGGCTTCCAGTTCCTGGTCACGCTGTACATGCAGTCGCTGCTCGGCTGGTCGGCGCTGCACACGGCGCTCGCCTTCCTGCCCGCGGGGGCCCTGGTGGCCGTCTCGTCGACGAAGGTGGGCGCGATCGTCGACCGCTTCGGTACCCAGCGGCTGATCGCGGTGGGCTTCGCGCTCATGGTCGTCGGCTATGCGCTGTTCCTGCGGGTCGGCCTCGACCCGGCATACGCCGCCGCCATCCTGCCGAGCATGCTGCTGATCGGCGCGGCCTGCGCCCTGGTCTTCCCCTCGCTCAACATCCAGGCCACGAGCGGTGTCGAGGACCACGAGCAGGGCATGGTCTCCGGTCTGCTGAACACCTCGGTCCAGGTGGGCGGCGCCATCTTTCTGGCCGTGGTGACGGCCGTGGTGACCGCCCACGCGCCCGCGCACCCCTCGCCGCAGGCCGTGCTCGACAGCTACCGGCCCGGTCTGATCGTGGTCACCGGCATCGCCCTCGCGGGCCTGCTCATCACCCTGACCGGACTGCGCGCCCGCCGGTCGCAGCGGTCCCTGGTCGTCACCGGGTCCCTTCCGCAGAAGGCCGCGTCCCTTCCGCAGAAGGCCGCGTCCCCTCCGCAGCAGGACGGGACCCTCGCGCAGGAGGTGGACGCGGAGCGCGTGGCGGTCCGCGACTAGGGGGCACCTCCACGCGTGCGCCCGGCGGGGCTTCCTTGCTTCGCCGGGCGCACGCCTGTTGACTCGGGACATGGAGAACCACGGGGGGCGTCCACTCGGCGGCCGGCGACGGCGCACCCAGGCCGAGCGGGACGCGATCACGGTCGAGATCGGCTACGCGCTGGCCACCGCCGCGTTCGCGGCGGCCCTGCTGTTCGGTGCCGTGGCGGGACCGGTGTTCGCGTTCGGCCTGGCGGGCACCGCGCGGCACACACTTCTCGTCTCAGGGGCCATCGGGGCCGCCGCGCTCTTCACCGTGCGCGTCGTCAGCGTGCTGGTGCGCTTGGGGCGCGGTGCCGGGGGTCAGCCCAGCCAGCCGGGTCGTACCAGCCCCGACTCGTAGGCCAGTACCACCAGTTGAGCCCGGTCACGCGCGCCGAGCTTCACCATGGTGCGGCTGACATGGGTCTTCGCGGTGAGCGGGCTGACGACCAGCCGGCGGGCGATCTCCTCGTTGGACAGACCGATCCCGACCAGGGCCATCACCTCCCGTTCCCGCTCGGTGAGCGCTGAGAGCGAGGCGAGGGCCGCGGGCTGCTTGGAGCGGGCGGCGAACTCGGAGATCAGCCGCCTCGTCACACCCGGCGAGAGCAGCGCGTTGCCCTCCACCACGGCCCGTACGGCGCGGAGCAGTTCCTCGGGCTCGGTGTCCTTGACCAGGAAGCCCGAGGCTCCGGAGCGGATCGCCTCGAAGACGTACTCGTCGAGTTCGAAGGTGGTGAGCATGACCACCTTCACCGCCTGGAGATCCGGGTCCCCCGTGATCCCCCGGGTCGCCGCGAGCCCGTCGACGCGCGGCATTCGAATGTCCATCAAGACGACGTCGGGCCGCAGTTCGCGGACCCTGCGCAGTGCCTCCTCGCCGTCGGCCGCCTCCCCCGCCACCCCGATGTCCGGCTGGGCGTCCAGCAGCGCCTTGAACCCGGCCCTGACCAGCGACTGGTCATCGGCGAGCAGGACACGGATCATCGGTCCTCCCGGTACTCGACGGACTCCTCGGGCGACGGCCTCAGCGGCAGCACGGCGAGCACCCGGAAGCCGCCGTCGGCCCGCGCGCCCGCCTCGATCGTGCCGCCGAGCGCGGCGGCCCGCTCCCGCATTCCGGCGAGCCCGTTGCCGCTGCCCCCCGCCTCGGCGCGGGTCGCGGGCCCGTCGTCGTCGATCCGGAGGCGCAGCGCCCCCGCCCCGGTGCCGATGCGCACGCGCGCGTGCCGCGATCCGGAGTGGCGTACGACATTGGTGAGTGCCTCCTGGACGATGCGGAAGGCGGCGAGATCGGTACCGGGGGCGAGCCGGGGCGCCGTGCCCTCCACGGTGACCGTCAGCCCGGCGCCCGCGGCCTGCTCGACCAGCTCCGGCAGCCGGCCGAGCCCGGGCGCGGGCGCGCGGGGCGCGTCACCGGGCGTCCGCAGGGTGTCGAGCACCTGACGCACCTCCCCGAGCGCCTCCTTGCTGGCGGCCTTGATCGTGGTGAGCGCCGTGCGCGCCTGTTCCGGGTCGGAGTCCAGCAGCGCGAGACCGACCCCCGCCTGGACGTTGATCACGGAAATGCTGTGGGCGAGGACGTCGTGAAGTTCACGGGCGATGCGCAGCCGCTCCTCGTCTGCACGACGGCGCGCGGCCTGCGCCCGTTCGGCCCGCTCGCGCGCCCACTGCTCGCGCCGGACCCGCACCAGCTCCGCGACCGCCACAAACGCCATCACCCAGGTGGCGACGACCAGTTCCTGTCCCCAGGAGGCAGCCGAGTCCCCGGGCGGGGGCAACCACCGGTACAGCCAGTGCGACACGAGGACATGCCCCACCCAGAACATCCCGACGGCCGTCCACGCCGCCATGCGACGCCCGGCGACGAGCGCGCCGAAACAGCCTACGGCGACAGTGAGGAACACCGGGCCGTACGGGTATCCGGCGCCCAGATACACGGTCGCGGCCGCGGTTGTCACGAACACGACGGGCACGGGACGCCGCTGCCGCCACAGCAGCGCCCCCGCGGCCACCAGCAGCAGCGCGTAGGCGAAGGCATCCGGGTGCGCACGGTCGCCCTGCCGGTCGAGTGCCGCGACATGCGTACCGACGAGCACCAGGGCGGTGAGCAGCAGGGTGGAGCGCCAGGGCAGACGGGAGCCGCGGGGCTCGTCGAGCCCACGGCTCCACCACGGCGGTCCGGGCCGCCATGACGGTCCGGGCGGTCCGGGCGGCCAGGGCGGTCCGGACCACCGACGTGGCGCCGCTGCGCTCTGCTCCTCCATGACGTTCACGCTAGACGCAGCGGGCCGCGGGCGACGTCAGCCGGGCGAGGTGATCACCTGTACTCCCCGGGGAGTACGTCCGGGCCCGGGCCCGGGGCCCGGGGTCCGGGGTCCGGGGCCCGGGGTCCGGGGCCCGGGGCCCGAGATCCAGGGTCCGAGATCCAGGGAGCGGCGAAGCGGCTGGGAAGCAGGGAGCAGGCTCGGTTCCAAGTGAGCAGCGGCTACGGGAAGACCAGGCCCACGCCATGCGCCAGTTGGGTCGCCGCGTGCCGGAAGAACGCCTCCCGGTCCTCGACGACGTTGTTGAACTGCCCGAACAGCTCGAATCCGACCAGTCCGTACAACTGCGCCCAGGAGGCGACAAGGGCCGTGACCACCTCGGGCGGCAGATCGAACGCCAGGTCGGCGGCCATACGGCGGGCCTCCGGCTCGAGTTCGGCGGGCAACGGGGTACGGGCCACGCCGCGCTCCCGGTAGGCGTCGCGCACGATGCCGGCCAGCAGGACCCCCACGCGGGCGGCCGGCGGGATGGTCGACTCGGGCGCGGAGTAACCCGGCACGGGTGTGCCGTAGATCAGCGCGTACTCGTGCGGGTGCGCGAGCGCCCAGCGACGCACAGCCTCGCACACGGCGACCCAGCGCCGCGCGGGGGCGACGTCGCCGGCCCGCGCGGCCGCGGTCTCGGCCGCTTCTCCAAGGGCGTCGTAGGCGTCGATGATCAGCGCGGTGAGCAGGTCGTCCCGGCTGGGGAAGTAGCGGTAGAGCGCGGAGGAGACCATGCCCAGCTCACGGGCGACGGCGCGCAGGGAGAGCCTGGCCGCGCCTTCCGCGGCGAGCTGTCTGCGGGCCTCGTCCTTGATGGCGGCGGTGACCTCGATCCGGGCGCGGGCGCGGGCTCCTTGGGGGGTGCTCATGTCCGCAGTGTGCCATGTTTCCGGAGCAGTGCACACAAGTGAGAGCGCCGCACGCAAACGAGATCGGCGCACCGGAACCAGAGCAGCGCACCGGGACCAGAGCAGTGCACCAGGACCAGAGCAGCGCGCCGGAGCCAGAGCGGCCGCACCCGAACCAGAGCAGCGCACCGCAACCGGAACGGCCGCACCCGAACCAGAGCAGCGCACCCCAACCAGAGCAGCGCACCGCAACCGGAACGGCCGCACCCGAACCAGAGCAGCGCACCCCAACCAGAGCAGCGCACCCCAACCAGAGCGGCCAAAGCCAGAGCACCGCCCCAAAAAGTGAGCACCGCTCTTGTGGCGGAGCACCGATCTCCCCCACACTGTTCCTCACAGCGAGAGCACCGCTCACACTTTCTTTCCGCCCATGGAGGACGGTCATGTCCACGCACGTCCGGAAGCCCGGCTGGTTCACCGTCAACGTCTTCAACCGCGCCGTGGCCTGGGTGACCCGCCGTGGCATCAGCATCTGGGGATCCAGGGTGCTGGCGGTCCGCGGCCGCAAGAGCGGCGAGTGGCGCACCACCCCCGTGAATCTGCTGACCGTGGACGGCCGGCAGTATCTGGTCGCCCCGCGCGGCCATGTGCAGTGGACCCGCAACATGCGCGCGGCCGGCGGCGGCGAACTGCGTCTGGGCAAGAACGTGGACGTGTTCACAGCCACCGAAGTCGCCGACGACGACAAGGTTCCGCTGCTGCGCGCCTACCTCAAGCGCTGGAAGGCGGAGGTCGGGGTCTTCTTCAACGGTGTCGGCCCCGACTCGCCGGACCAGGAGCTGCGCCGGATCGCCCCCGACCACCCGGTCTTCCACATCACGCTCAGGAGCTGACCTCCTCCCCCTCCGGCCCCCGGTCCAGCGCGGTCAGGGCGCGCTGGGCGATGGGACGGGTGCGGACCATCTCCCCCAGGGAGGAGGATCCCTGGGTGATGTCCTTGAACGCCTTCCACGCGGGGCGGAAGCCGGTCAGCGCCGCATGGACGAGACCGGGGCGCCGCTCGAACACCGTCAGCAGCCGCTTGCCGACGCTCATCTCGACACCCAGACCGGCCTTGATCGCGAACGCGTAGTTCAGAGCCTGGCGCCGCGTGTCCACCGCGTCGTGCGCCTCGGCGATCCGGACCGCCCACTCCCCGGCGAGCCGCCCCGACCGCAGCGCGAACGAGATGCCCTCCCGCGTCCACGGCTCCAGCAGCCCGGCCGCGTCCCCGCACACCAGCACCCGCCCGCGCGACAGCGGTGAGTCGTCGGCACGGCAGCGGGTCAAGTGCCCGGAGGAGATGCTCGGTTCGAAGCCGGCGAGCCCGAGCCGGGCGATGAAGTCCTCCAAATACCGCTTGGTGGCGGCGCCTTCACCGCGCCGGGAGATCACGCCGACCGTCAGCGTGTCGCCCTTCGGGAAAACCCAGCCGTAGCTGCCGGGCATCGGCCCCCAGTCGATGAGCACCCGCCCCTTCCAGTCCTCGGCGACGGTCTCCGGAACCGGGATCTCCGCCTCCAGGCCCAGGTCCACCTGGTCGAGCTTCACTCCGACATGGGCCCCTATCCGGCTGGCGCTGCCGTCCGCGCCCACCACGGCGCGCGCCAGTAGCGTCTCACCGCCCTGGAGCACGACGGCGACACTGCGCCGGTCGGGCACCGCCGAGCCGTGCTGCTCGACCCGCGAGACCGTCACACCCGTCCGCAGCTCCGCACCCGCCTTCTGCGCCTGCTCGACGAGTTGCTGGTCGAACTCGGGACGGTTGATCAGCCCGAACAGCATCTGCTTGGAGCGCCGGGTGCGGGTGAAGCGGCCGTTGTTGGAGAAGGTGACCGCGTGCACTCGGTCGCGCAGCGGCAGCTCGAACCCGGGCGGCAGGGAGTCACGCGAGGGGCCGATGATGCCGCCGCCGCAGGTCTTGTAACGGGGCAGCTCCGCCTTCTCCAGCAGCAGCACGCTGCGTCCCGCGACGGCCGCCGCGTAGGCGGCCGAGGCCCCCGCGGGTCCCGCGCCCACCACGACGACGTCCCACACCCGCTGCACGCCGTCCGCCGAAGAGTTCTCGCTGCTCACGATGGTCTACTGCTCCCGATCAAGCCGCCTGCCGCACCTGTCCCCCGCATCCTACGGCGGCGTCGTCGCAGGCCGCTGTGGGAGTATCGGCAGCGTACGTGCCCTGCACGCCCGTGTGCTCGTACCACCGCGTGATCACTCGCACACGGAAGTACACACCTACACAGAAGTACCCATCGGTGCCACATCGCACCCCAAGGAGCGTTCCCATGTCGTCGAATCCAGTCGCCGAGACCATCGCCTCGCTGATGCCCAGGGCGAAGGAGGAGCTCACCGAACTGGTGGCCTTCAAATCGGTGGCGGACTTCGGCCAGTTCCCCAGGGCGGAGAGCGAGGGCGCGGCGGGTTGGATCGCCGACGCGCTGCTCGCCGAGGGCTTCCAGGACGTGGCACTGCTGGACACTCCGGACGGCACACAGTCGGTGTACGGGTTTCTGCCGGGCCCCGAGGGCGCGAAGACCGTTCTCCTGTACGCCCATTACGATGTGCAGCCGCCGCTCGACGAGGCCGGCTGGACCACGCCGCCCTTCGAGCTGACCGAGCGCGACGGCCGCTGGTACGGGCGCGGCGCCGCCGACTGCAAGGGCGGTGTCCTCATGCACCTGCTGGCGCTGCGGGCGCTGCGGGTCAACGGCGGGGTGCCCGTCCATGTGAAGGTGATCGTGGAGGGCTCGGAGGAGCAGGGCACAGGCGGCCTGGAGCGGTACGCCGAGCAGCACCCGGACCTGCTGACGGCCGACGCCATGGTCATCGGTGACGCGGGCAACTTCCGGCTGGGTCTGCCGACCGCCACCACCACGCTGCGCGGGATGACCCTGGTCCGTGTGGCGATCGACACCCTGGAGGGCAATCTGCACTCCGGCCAGTTCGGCGGCGCGGCCCCGGACGCCCTGGCCGCGCTGATCCGCGTCCTGGACTCGCTGCGCTCGGAGGACGGCTCGACGACCGTCGACGGTCTCACGGGCGGGTCCGCCTGGGAGGGCCTGCGGTACGAAGAGGAGCGGTTCCGCAAGGACGCCAAGGTGATCGAGGGTGTGGAGCTGATCGGCTCCGGTCCGGTCGCCGACCGTCTGTGGAGCCGCCCCGCCGTGACGGTCCTCGGCATCGACTGCCCGCCGGTCGTGGGCGCGACCCCGTCGGTGCAGGCGAGCGCCCGCGCGCTGATCAGCCTGCGGGTGCCGCCGGGCGTGGACGCGGCCGAGGCGACGAAGCTGCTCCAGGCCCACCTGGAGACCCACACGCCGTGGGGCGCCCGGGTGCGGACGGAGCAGATCGGGCAGGGGCAGGCGTTCCGGGCGGACTCCTCCGGCCCGGCGTACACCGCGATGGCCGAGGCGATGGCGGTCGCCTACCCGGGCGAGGAGATGCAGTACGCGGGCCAGGGCGGCTCCATCCCGCTCTGCAACACCCTCGCATCGCTCTATCCGCAGGCCGAGATCCTCCTCATCGGCCTGAGCGAGCCGGAGGCGCAGATCCACGCGCTCAACGAGAGCGTGTCCCCGCAGGAACTGGAGCGCCTGTCGCTCGCCGAGGCCCTTTTCCTGCGCGCCTACGCGGCGAGCTGAGCGGCTCCGCTCACGGCAGGGGGCCCTCGCCCAGGGGCGGGCCCCTCTCCTACGTCCTCCCCCCATGGACTCGCTCACCACGGGGACGCGCCGGTCACCCACGCCCGACGTCCGCGTTGGCGTCATGTGATGGCCCGTCAGCCCAGCGGCACGCCAGCCTCCATATAGAGCGCCGCGCCGCGTTCGCGGGCCCGTAGTGCCCAGCGGAGACGCTCGTAGCGCACGGGCGGAAGGAGATCGGCCGCTTCCGCCTCGGTGACGAAGCGCCAGGCGCGCAGCTCGGGCCCGGGCAGCAGGACGCGCTCGGCCTCGGTGCTGTCGAGGCGGCCTCCGTCGAAGAGGAGGCGCAGTCCGCCGTATCCAGGGGGCGCGGGGGACTCCCAGTCGATGACGAGGAGCCGGGGGACCTCCTCGAGCGTGATCCCGGTCTCCTCGGCGACCTCGCGTATGCCGGCGCGGGCCGGGGCCTCGCCGGGCTCGACGACACCCCCGGGGAACTCCCAGCCGGCCTTGTAGGTGGGGTCGACGAGCAGCACACGGTCCTGCTCGTCGAACAGGAGCACACCGGCCGCAAGGGTCTCGGAGGTCGGCTCGGGGGTCTGCACGATGTCGCTGACGGGCGCGTCGCCGGTTCGTACGGCCTCGGCGATCCGCAGAGCGCTCTCGTACGGCGTGAGCGCGCTGGTGTCGACGGGGTGGGCGTCGGCGGCGAGCCAGCCGGCCAGAGCGGTGCGGTAGGGCTCTATGTGGTCGTAGGACCACTGGCGGGTCCGCATCTCGCCGTCGGGAAGGTCGGGTGGCACCTCCCGGCCGGCTATCCGCTCGCGCAGGATCGTTTCGGCCGGGGCAAGCAGGACATGGCATACGGAGATACGCCGGGCGGCGAGGCCGCCGAAGATCTCGTCGCGGTACTCCTGGCGCAGCAGCGTCATCGGAACCACGAGGACACCACCGAGTTCCGCGAGGATGGCTGCCGCGGTGTCGATCACGAGCCGTCGCCAGATCGGAAGGTCCTGGAAGTCGCCGACCTCGGCGAGGCGTTTGGGCGGGAGCAGGTGCGTGAGCGCTCCGCCGATGACCTCGGGGTCGAAGAGCGTGCTGTTCGGGATCAGCTCGATCACTTCCCGTGCGGCGGTGGTCTTCCCCGCACCGAACGCGCCGTTGATCCAGACGATCACGGTTCCCCCCTCTTCTGTTGGCCCCCTGTGGCTTGCCCGCTCCACCCTGCCACGGAAACCCGGCGCTGATGAGGGTGCGTCCGGGGCCGATCACGGGGACGCCGGTGGCCGCATGCCGCGGCGCCGGTACCCCTGGACCGCAGGGGTACCGGCGCCGCGTCTTCGGCTCCCCCTCAGCCGTTCTGCCCCAGGGCGCCGTCCTCGGTGGTGAGGCCGTCCTGGTCGATGGTGTGGTCCACCGCGCTCAGGGTGTCCTTGACGTTCAGGTCGCCGACCGCGTCGCGGGGGGCGGCGTGGGAGGGGGTGACGGCCGCCACGACGAAGCCGGTGGCGAGGGAGGCGAGGGCGAGCATGCTGCGCTTCTTCATGACCGGTTCAACTGCCGCCACCGGCCTCGGGTCACGGCCCCCGCTCGCCCTTCTCCGGTGGCATGGCACGGGCGTGGAGCGCCGGCCGGCCCTCGTGTCCGTCGTATGGCCCGTGCGCCGGGGCCGGTCAGTACAGCGGGGCCATCTCCCGCAGTTCCGGCCAGCCGCCCAAGGTGCCCTCCGTCCTACCATGGAGGTAGTTGCTGCCCCTCATGCTCTCCCGCAGCGAGGCCGGCGTGGCCTCCTCGCGGAACAGCGCGTCCAGCCAGGCCGGTTTGGGCTTGAGCTGGGCCGCGGCCGACACCACGGGGGCGCAGAACGCCGGTTCGCACAGCATGCGCCGTATCCAGCGCTCCTGGTCGACCGGCGCCAGGCGGGTGCACAGGTCCCCCAGGAAGACCGCCCAGGGCCGGGCGATGTCGCGCTTCCACTTCACGTTCTCGGGCTGGACCCGGTGCATCGCCTCCACGATCGTCGCCGTCAGACGGGCCGCCTCCACGGGGTCCTGGGAGACGAGCCGCTCCATGAGGAAGCCCAGAGACCTGAAGATCTCGCTCACCGTCCCGCTGCCGAGATTCGAGCGCACGTCGTAGCCGGCGCGCTCGGCCAGGCAGAGCGCGAAGGCGACGATGCCGTCGGCGCGGTGCAGCGCTCCGAGATGGGCGTGCGCCTGGGTCAGCAGCATGCGGACCTTCGACTCATGGCTGATCACCTGCTCGGTGGCCCGGCACGGCGGCTCGGCCCGTGCCGCCCGGCCGGCCTTGAGCAGCGGCCTGAGGGCGCGCAGCAGCACCGTGGGAGCCTTCGCGTCCCACACCCGGGCCGGGACGGTCACCGTCGCGAGTTCCAGGAGGGCGTTGCGCAGGTCCTGCGCCGCCGCCGCTTCCCAGGCCCCCACGATCTCGTCGATCGTCGGGTAGTCGTCGAAGCCGAGTTCGAGGTGGACCTTCCAGAGAATGAAGCCGTGCCGGCGGATGTCCGGTCTGCGGTCGGCGACGAGCCGTTGCCGGTACTCGACCAGCGCCTGACGGTGCGGGGACGGGAGCCATGCCCGGACCGGCGCGGCGTCGTGCGCGTCGGATCGCTCGGCCTTGGCCATGTCACCCAGCGTCTGGTGGAGCACGTCCGGCCTCGCCGCGGTCCGCGCGTAGACGATCAGATGGTCGACGAGTCCGGGGTGGCGGGGCACGGCGTACTGGAGCCGGCCAACGATGTTCTCCAGTGCGGCGCGCCCTTGCCTTGTGCCCCGCAGCTTGTCCTGGACCTCCCGGTCGCCGACGAGGGCGGTGAGGGCCGTTCGGGCCTCGGCATGTCCGGCGGTGGCGGCGGAGATCAGGAAGGAGCTCAGGCCGCTGTTGCTCAGCCACAGCGACCGGTCCGGGTCGGCCGGACCGGGCCGCGCCTCGGGCAGCACCGCGAGCAGGATCTCGGCCGGCAGCCGCGCCTCCTGGAGGGCGTTGCGCCACAGCCATTTCTCGTCCTTGCCGCCCAGCGGCGAGTTCTCCTCGCACGGCAGGTCCCGCAGTGCCCGCACGCAGCGTCGGCGTGCCTCGGCGGTGAGGGGATTGCCGGCCTCCGGCGCGGTGTCCGTGTCGTCGGCGGTGGAGCGCGGGTCGTGCCCGAAGCGCCCCGCCCGTCCGATGAGCGACTCCGTCAGGACGCCATAGCACACGGCCAGTTGGTGCGCCGGGTCCCGCGTGGACAGGACCGTGTCCAGGTAGCCGGCGGGATCGACGGCGAGTCCGCCGAGTACGGCGGCCGTGTACATGCGCAGCGTCGTCCGCAGGGCCAGGACGTTCGTGCGGCGCTCCTGCCCGTCGGCCGCCGCCCGGCCCTTGCCGAGCCCCAGCCGTCTGCGCAGTTCCGGGAGGACCTCCTCGGCCCTCGGCGCACTGGTGAGGAAGAGGCCGCCGAATGCCCTCTCAAAGGGCACGGTGTCCTGTTTGTCCGGCCGAAGGTCCCCCAGCTCCTCCATGAAGGTCTTGATGGACTTCCGGACGAGCCGTGGGGGAAGGGCCCAGCGGGCCATGCGCACCAGCAGGTCGGTCAACAGGGCGAGTCTTCCGGTGCCCACGGCCACCCGCCAGAACTCGGCGGCGAGATCGACGACGCGCTCCTGGTTGGCCACCACCACGGCGTCGAGGAGCCGGAAGGCCAGTCTTTCGTTGTGATGCAGTTCGTTGGCGGGCAGGGAACGCAGCCACTCGAAACAGCCGTGGTCCCGGGTGAACGCCTCGACGGCCACGGCGTCCTGGGTCCCAAGCCGCACCAGCGCCTCGATGACGCCCTTGCGGACCCGCTTTCCGTCCCGCTCCCGCGCCCACAGCAGCGCCAGGTCGTCCAGCGGCCGGCGCAGGTCCCCATGGGTCACGGACGGCAGCAGCCGCAGGAAGCGGTCGATCAGGGGGGTGTCGGCGCGCTTCAGTGCGCCCGGCGCTTTCTCACGCACCAGCGGGCCGGGCTCTTTGAACTTGGCGTAGACCCGCAGTCCCATGCCCAGCAGAGCGGGGTCGTCGGAGGCGAGCCAGTCGGACAGTGCCGCGTCGGCCCGGTCCTTGGAGAAGGTCTCGCCGCCCGCTTCGGGCAGCCGTCCGGCCATCAGCAGGACCTCACCCGCCACCTCGCCGAAGTAGAGGTCCGCCGGGTCGCGGGCGACTCTCCTCATCAGGTCGTCGACCGCGGAACTGCCGCAGGCGAGCACGCCCCGCGCCGCCGCGTGCTCGAAGAACGTCTGATGGAAGAACCAGAGGTACCCGGTCTGCTCCCGGATCGAGAGCACGCCCCGTGAGCGCAGCGCCTCCAGGGCAGCCGGCACCTCGGGGCGGTCCTGCGCGGCCGGGCCTCGGGTGCGGGCCAGCTGGGCCCCGATCCCGTCCTCCAGCACGGCCCGCCGGGCATCGAGCCGGCTCGAGGCGAGGATCAGGCGCGCGGCAGCCCTGGCGTGTGCGGACAGATCGGCCGCGGGGAGGGCCGTCGACGTCCGCCAGGCCCGCTGATCGCTCACCACCCGGCGCTTCCAGAACCGGTCGTACAGATGAGGCGTGTCCACGTCCTCCTCGGGCATCTCGGGCGCGTACAGCTCGAACAGGAGGCGCAGCGCGAAGGGGTTGGCGCACACCTCCCGGAGCGCGCGGCCCATCGAGGCGGCGTTCGTGACCCGGTCGACGACCTCTTCGGTCGGCCGCGCGCCGGCCAGTCCGTCGTAGAAACCGCGGGCGTAGCTGCGGACCGCCTCGGGCCACTCGTCGGCGTCGTAGGACGCGAGGACCCGGGTCCAGACGTCCACTCCCGCTCCTGCCGCGGCCGTGGTCAGACGCTGGGCCTCCACCGGGCGGCAGGTCAGGAGCGTGGGCAGGCGCAGGCGGTCGGCGGCGCGCACCACGTCGACGACGAGGGCGCAGGCGTCGTCACTGTGCATGAGCAGGTCGACGGTGTCGACCAGGAGAGGCGTCGTGGGTTCCCGCCGGGCCGCCTGCTCGATGGCGCGCAGGACCACCTCGGGCGCGAGAACGCCCCTGCGCCGGGCGGAGCCGCCCCGCCCCGCCTCGTAGAGGCCGGACAGCAGGCTGCTGGCCCGGACGAACAACGGACGCCGTCCCTGCTCCGCGAAGCGCCGGTGAAGGCTCCAGACGAGGCTCGTCTTGCCGTAGCCGGCCTCACCCACCACCGCTGTGCACCCCGGGCCCTCCAGGGCCGCGATGACGTCCTTCTCGATGGTGCGCTGTACATACAGCCCGTGGGAGAGCAGCAGGTCGTGGCCCAGGGGATGCACGCCGACGATCTCGGCCTCGGCGGCGGCGGCCTGCGAGCTGTGCCATAACTCGGCCAACTCCGGTGGATCCCCGCCCTGTCGAGCGCACGCCGAGGTGTCACGCGGCGGCAGCACCGGCGGCGGTCCCAGCTCGGGCTCGACCTCCCACGGCCGTTGGTGCAGATAGCGCAGCAGCTCCTCGGCGCCCCCGGGGGCAAGGGGATCGACCAGGAAGGGCGGTACGGCCGTGGGCAGGAGGTATGCGGGCAGAGAGTCCGGGGAGGCTCCCGGCAGCACGACGGTGAGGACGCGGCGGTACCAGGTCCGGGGGTGCCGGTACACATACTCCCCGAGGAGTCCCGTCTCCCAGGCGACCCCTCGTCCGACCCCCGGGGCCTCGCCGCCCTCGGCCCGCTGTTTGTAGGCGGGTGAGGCGATCACCAGGACGAAGTCCGCCTTCTGAACCTCCTCCAGCATCCAACTGGGCCAGTTCTGACGCCGCCCGGCCGCGACGCGGTCCAACTTCGCGTCCACGTGGTTGGCCCGCAGCAGGAGGTACAGCTCCCACACCTGGTCGGCGTGGGCCCCGCCGTCGTCCTCGTGCGCGTAGGAGATGAACACCCTTGGCGCGTCGGATGGTTCGGTACGCGTCATGGCCAGGCACCTTACCGCTGAAACCGCTGAAGCCCATCGTCGCGTGCGCCACCATGCGGCGGGTTCCGGCGCCGTCGTACAGGGCCGCGCTCCGCAGCACTTGGCGGGGCCGGCGGCCCCGGTCCTGAGTGCGGCTGTGACCACGTCTGCCCCGTCGGCCTGGCCTCACTGGCGCTGCGTGCGACGTGGCGGGCGTCGCATGAGAGGGCGGTGCTTCCACACGAGTGCCGGGGCTCCTGCGCGTTTTCGGCCGGCGTAGGAGATGACGGGCCCGTCCAAGGGAGCGGCCCGCCGCGCGCCTCATGGAACCCCAGCCCGGGGGCCGTCCGCCCGCGAAGAAGCGGACCACCGCCCGACAGAGCGGCCCGTCATGCGCGATGCGGACTACTTGCCGAGAAGCCGCCTGCCGAATCTGCGGACTCCTGGCCGAGGACGCCGCAGACCATAAGAAGAAGCGGCGTCCGCCCGAGGACGCGGGCCGTCGACGCCTGGCCCGCGCCCGCCGCTGGGGTGCACGGCCCGGCCCGGTCCCTCCCCGTGGCTTCCCGTCAGGTCGCGACGCCCGCCGTAGGCATGCTGTCCCGGCCCCCCAGGGCCGCCGCGGCCGCGCCCACGAGTCCCGCGTCGGTGCCCATCAACGCGGGAGTGACCGTCAGGCCCTGGACGAAGGACAGGGTGGCGTAGTCGGAAAGGGCTCTGCGCAGGGGCGTGAAGAGAACCTCGCCCGCCTTGCCCACTCCCCCGCCGATGACCGCGATGTCGATCTCCACCAGCGTGGCGGTCGCGGCGATTCCCGCGGCCAGCGCCTGCGCGGCCCGCTCGAAGGAGGCCACGGCCACCGGGTCGCCCTGACGGGCGGCGGCGGCCACCGCGGCGGCCGAGGTGTCGCCGTCCGGGCCCGGCCGCCAGCCGTGGTCCAGCGCGCGGCGCGCGATGTTGGGTCCGCTCGCGATGCGTTCCACGCAGCCGCGCGAACCGCAGGGGCAGGGGTCGCCGTCCAGGTCGACGCTGATGTGCCCGATGTGGCCCGCGTTGCCGGTCGGGCCCGGGTGCAGCCGCCCGCCCAGGACGAGACCGCCACCGACGCCCGTGGACACGACCATGCAGAGCGCGTTGTCATGACCGCGCGCGGCACCCTGCCAGTGCTCGGCGGCCGTGATCGCCACGCCGTCGCCGATCAACCGGACGGGCAGGCCGCCCGTCGCCGCACGGACCCGCTCGACGAGCGGATAGCCCCGCCAGCCCGGTACGTTGACCGGGCTCACCGTCCCCGCGGAGGCGTCCACGGGGCCCGCGCTGCCGATCCCGACGGCACGCGCCCTGCACCAGAGCGGGGAGAGCGCCAACTCCGCGATGACGTCCGCCACGGCGCCCATCACGGTGTCGCCGTCCTCCAGCGCGGGGGTCGCGCGCTGCGCGCGCAGCAGGATCCGGCCGTGGCTGTCCACCAGTGCCCCGGCGATCTTGGTGCCGCCGATGTCGAGCGCGGCCACGAGGTCGTTGTGCATCAGTGTCGGATCTCCCAAGGCTTGAGTCGTACCGGAGTCGTGCCGGACCGGACGCGCCCCGGCGGTCACCGCGGGGTCCGGGCCTCCGGCCGGGTACGGGCAGGAGGCGCCTGTGGGGGAAGGCGCAGGCCGGAGATTACGGTGGACAGTGTCCCCCGCATCTGACAACGTTGTCCAGGCTCTATGCTCGACGCCACATCCTCATACAACCCCATGGACCGCCGCACCCCCGTGGACGACAGGACAGGACAGCGCATCGTGCCCGAGACCGCACGCCGAGGAGACCGCGCCTCCGGAAACCGCTACGGCAATCGTCCGACGATGAAGGACGTCGCGGCACGAGCCGGAGTGGGCCTGAAGACGGTCTCGCGTGTCGTCAACGGCGAGCCCGGAGTCACCCCGGACACCGAGCGCCGGGTCCAGGAGGCCATCGAGGCCCTGGGTTTCCGTCGCAACGACAGCGCGCGGGTCCTGCGCAAGGGGCGCACCGCGAGCATCGGCCTGGTCCTGGAGGATCTCGCGGACCCGTTCTACGGACCGCTCAGCCGCGCGGTCGAGGAGGTCGCCCGCGCCCACGGTGCCCTGCTGATCAACGGGTCGAGCGCGGAGGACCCGGAGCGCGAGCAGGAGTTGGTGCTGGCGCTGTGCGCGCGCCGGGTGGACGGGCTGGTGGTCATCCCGGCCGGGGACGACCACCGCTATCTGGAGCCCGAGCTCAGGGCGGGCGTCGCCACGGTGTTCGTGGACCGCCCGGCCGGCAGGATCGACGCGGATGTGGTGCTGTCCGACAGCTTCGGCGGCGCCCGGGCCGGGGTGGCCCATCTCATCGCGCACGGCCACCGGCGGATCGGCTTCATCGGCGACATGCCCCGCATCCACACCGCGGCGGAGCGGTTGCGCGGCTACCGGGCCGCCATGGAGGACGCGGGGATACCCGTCGAGCCCTCCTGGATGTCCCTCGGCGTCACCGGCCCCGAGCGGGTGCGGCGGGCCGCCGAGGAGATGCTCTCCGGTCCCGTGCCCGTCACCGCGATCTTCGCCGGCAACAACCGGGTGACGGTCACCGTCGTGCGCGTCCTGGCCGAGCACGACCGTCCGGTCGCCCTCGTCGGCTTCGACGACTTCGAGCTGGCCGATCTCCTCAAGCCCGGCGTCACGGTCGTCGCCCAGGACGCCGCCGCCCTCGGGCGCACGGCCGCCGAGCGGCTCTTCCGCCAGCTCGACGGCTCGCTCGTCACTCCGGAGCGCATCGAACTCCCGACCCGTCTGATCACCCGCGGCTCGGGCGAACTGCCGCCCGCGGACTGACGGGCGGCGCACGCGGGCGACGGGCATCGTGCCGTCGCCCGCGCGGAGGGACCGGTCCTGCGAGAGCGGGCGCGCCGGGGCAGGCCGGCCGGGCCGGGCCGACGCCGTCGCGGGCTCCCGCCCCGGCGCGCGCCTACTGTGGCGAAGCCGTCAGGTCGCCGCGTCGCGGCCTCGCGAAGCCCTCCAGGTCCGCCCGGGTCAGGCCGGTCGCCCGGGCGACCTCGGCCACGTCGAGCGCGCCGCAGTCCAGCCCGCGCAGCAGATAGCCGCTCAGCGCCTTCGCGGTCGCCGGCTCGTCCATGACATCGCCGCCGGTCCGGCCCGCGTACCGGACCAGGCGCGCCGCGGCCTGCTCGAAGCCCTCGCGGTAGAAGGCGAAGACCGCCGCGTACCGGGTGGGAAGGTGACCGGGATGCATGTCCCAGCCCTGGTAGTAGGCGCGGGCCAGGGCCCGCCGGGTGAGGCCGTGGTGCAGCCGCCACGCCTCGTGGACCTTCTCGGTCGGGCCGACCGGCAGGACGTTGGTGGAGCCGTCGCAGACGCGTACGCCGGTGCCGGCGGCCGCGACCTGCATGACGGCCTTGGCATGGTCGGCGGCCGGGTGGTCGCTGGACTGGTACGCGGCGGACACCCCGAGGCAGGCGCTGTAGTCGAAGGTGCCGTAGTGCAGTCCGGTGGCCCGTCCCCCGGCGGCCTGGATCATGCGTGCCACGGTCGCCGTGCCGTCGGCGGCGAGAATGGCCTGGCTGGTCTCGATCTGGATCTCGAACCCGATCCGGCCCGGCTCCAGCCCGTGCGCCTTCTCGAACTCCTCCAGCAGCCGCACCATCGCGGTGACCTGCTCGGGGTAGGTGACCTTGGGCAGGGTGAGGACGAGGCCCCGCGGCAGCCCGCCGGCCTCCATCAGGCCGGTCAGGAAGATGTCGAGCGTGCGGATGCCGCGGTCACGTACCGGCGCCTCCATGCACTTCATGCGAATGCCCATGTACGGGGCCGCCGTGCCGTCGTGGCAGGCCCGCGCGATCAGTCGCGCGGCGCGGGCGGCCGCCTGGTCCTCCTCGGCGTCCGGCCGCGGTCCGTAGCCGTCCTCGAAGTCGACGCGCAGGTCTTCGACCGGTTCGCGCTCCAGCTTCGCGCGGACGCGGTCGTGGACGGATTCGGCGAGGTGGTCCGGGAGGCCGAGCACGGCGGCCAAGGACGCGGCGTCCGGGGCGTGTTCGTCGAGGGCGGCCAGGGCCGCGTCGCCCCAGGAGCGGATGGTGTCGGCGGCGAAGGCGTCCCCCGGGACGTAGACCGTGTGGACGGGCTGGCGCGTGCCGGGGTCACCGGGGTAGCGGCGCTCCAACTCGGCGTCGACCGGGGCGAGGGAGGCGCCGATCTCCTCGCTGACGGCACCCGCGAGGGTCGTCGAGACCCGCTCCTGCCGGCCGTGGCCCATCCCGCACCCTCCCACTTTCCGCTGCACGGAATCAACAATCCGTAGAGCGAAGCTATCCGTGGCTGTCGTCGTGGGTCAACACCTTCCGGACGCGTGAGGCGCTCCTTCCTTCAGGGCGGGACACTCCCGCGCTCGCGCTGTTCACGCCCAACTCATCCGGCTCTGTCACACTACGGGGCGCAGGGCTCGTCCGGCACCCGCCCCAGAAGGAGCCTCCCGTGCCCCCTCTCAGCAGCGTCACGCGCCGCCTGGGCCTCAAGACCGCCGTGGCGGCAGCGGTCGTCGTGCCCGTCTCCGGTGCGGCACTGTCACCGCAGCGCGCCTCGGCCCCGGGCCCTCGCGAGCGCCATCTGGAGGTCATGTCGTTCAATCTGCGGTACGCGAGCGGCACAGGACCCCACCGCTGGGCGGTCCGCCGCCCGGCGATGCGCGCACTGCTGGGCCGCGAACGGCCGCATGTCATCGGCACGCAGGAAGGTCTGTACGCCCAGGTGCGCGACATCGCGGCCGACCTCGGGGCGGAGTACGCCTGGCTCGGCACGGGCCGCGCGGGCGGCAGCCGCGACGAGTTCGTGGCCGTCTTCTACGACACGCGCCGGCTGACCCCGGTGCAGTACGACCACTTCTGGCTCTCCGACACCCCCGATGTGATCGGCTCGAACACCTGGGGCGGTGCCTGCATCCGCATGGTCACGTGGGTCAGCTTCCGCGACGCGCAGGCCCCCGGGCGGGAGTTCTATGTTCTCAACACCCACCTGGACAACAAGAGTCAGCACGCACGCGCGCGTGCCGCGTCCCTCATCGCCGACCGCATCGCCGGACTGGACCGTTTTCTGCCGCTCGTGGTGACGGGCGACTTCAACGCACCCGCCCACAAGAACCCCGCCTACGACACCCTGCTCGGCGCCGGTCTCGTGGACACCTGGGACACGGCGGCCGAGCGCACCGCGCCGTACGGCACGTTCCACGGCTACCGTCCGCCGACGGCGTACGGCGATCGCATCGACTGGATCCTGGCGACGCCCGGCGTGACCGCGCACTGGGCCTGCGTCAACACCTTCGCCCCCGATGGGCGGTTCCCGAGCGACCATCTGCCGGTGCAGGCGTCCCTGACCCTGGGATGAGCGAGGCCCCCGGGACCGCAACGCGGTCCCGGGGGCCTCGTACCCCGAGGTGACTCAGCCCTTACGGGTCTTGATCTCCTCGGTCAGCTGCGGGACGACCTCGAACAGGTCGCCGACCACGCCGTAGTCGACCAGGTCGAAGATCGGGGCCTCGGCGTCCTTGTTGATCGCCACGATCGTCTTCGAGGTCTGCATACCGGCGCGGTGCTGGATCGCACCGGAGATCCCGGAGGCGATGTACAGCTGCGGCGACACGCTCTTGCCGGTCTGGCCGACCTGGTTGGTGTGCGGGTACCAGCCGGCGTCGACGGCGGCACGCGAGGCACCGACGGCCGCGCCGAGGGAGTCGGCGAGCGCCTCGATGATCGCGAAGTTCTCCGCGCCGTTGACACCACGGCCACCGGAGACCACGATCGCGGCCTCGGTCAGCTCGGGGCGGCCCGTCGACTCACGCGGCGTACGGCCGGTGACCTTGGTGCCGGTCGCCTTGTCGGAGAACGTCACCGCCAGCTCCTCGACGCTGCCGGCGGCCGGGGCGGCCTCCACGGCGGCCGAGTTCGGCTTGACCGTGATGACCGGGGTGCCCTTGGAGACACGGGACTTGGTGGTGAAGGAGGCGGCGAACACCGACTGGGTCGCCACCGGGCCCTCGTCGCCGGCCTCCAGGTCGACGGCGTCGGTGATGATGCCGGAGCCGATGCGCAGCGCGAGACGGGCGGCGATCTCCTTGCCCTCCGCGGAGGACGGGACCAGGACGGCGGCCGGAGACACCTGCTCGTAGGCGGCCTGCAGCGCGTCCACCTTCGGCACGACCAGGTAGTCGGCGTACTCGGACGCGTCGTGGGTGAGCACCTTCACCGCGCCGTGCTCGGCGAGCGCGGCGGCCGTGTCGGCGGCACCGTTGCCGAGGGCGACGGCGACCGGCTCGCCGATGCGCCGGGCCAGCGTCAGCAGCTCCAGGGTGGGCTTGCGGACGGCACCGTCCACGTGGTCGACGTAGACGAGAACTTCAGCCATGGGAATGGATCTCCTTGCGGATTGCGAAGTCTTCAGGGGCGGTCAGGCTGAGGAGCCTTAGATGAACTTCTGGCTCGCGAGGAACTCAGCGAGCTGCTTGCCGCCCTCGCCCTCGTCCTTGACGATGGTGCCCGCGGTGCGCGCCGGGCGCTCCGCAACGGCCTCGACCGCGGTCCAGGCGTTCTCGAGGCCCACTTCGTCGGCCTCGATGTCCAGGTCGGAGAGGTCCCAGGACTGAACCGGCTTCTTCTTGGCCGCCATGATGCCCTTGAAGGACGGGTAACGAGCCTCGCCCGACTGGTCGGTGACCGACACGACGGCCGGCAGGGACGCCTCCAGCTGCTCCGAGGCGGCGTCGCCGTCACGGCGGCCCTTCACGGTGCCGTCCTCGACGGACACCTGGGACAGCAGCGTCACCTGCGGCACGCCCAGGCGCTCGGCCAGCAGCGCCGGCACGACACCCATGGTGCCGTCGGTGGAGGCCATGCCGGAGATGACCAGGTCGTAGCCGGCCTTCTCGATGGCCTTGGCCAGCACCAGCGAGGTGCCGATGGCGTCGGTGCCGTGCAGGTCGTCGTCCTCGACGTGGATCGCCTTGTCGGCGCCCATCGACAGGGCCTTGCGCAGCGCGTCCTTGGCGTCCTCCGGGCCCACGGTCAGCACGGTGACCTCGGCGTCGTCGGCGTCCTCCGCGATCTGCAGCGCCTGCTCGACGGCGTACTCGTCCAGCTCGGAGAGCAGACCGTCCACGTCGTCCCGGTCGACGGTCAGGTCATCGGCGAAGTGCCGGTCGCCAGTGGCGTCGGGCACGTACTTCACAGTGACAACGATCCTCAAGCTCACGCCGGCTCTCCTACTGCATCGTCATTTCTGGGCTGCCTTCTTGCAGGCAGCATAGGCGCCTGAAGCGGCCGATCCCGGTCGGGGCGACCCCGCGCTCCGAACGAAATATTACTCGCCAGTACACCCACTACCTGCCCGCTAAGCAAGCGCTTTGAACTGTGACCTTGGCAACGCTGTGTAACCGGCCAGTAGGTTCAGTCACGCAGTCCGTTGAAGCGTCCCTGGTGGTAGAGCAGCGGGCGGCCGGCGCCGGACGGGTCGCCGTGGACGACCTCGGCGAGCACCAGGCGGTGGTCGCCGGCGGGCACCCGTGCCACCACCCGGCACACGAGCCAGGCGAGCACGCCGTCCAGGACGGGAACCCCGTGGGGGCCCTCGCGCCAGCGGGTGGGCGCACCGAAGCGGTCGGCGCCGCTGCGGGCGAAGGTGCCGGCCAGGGCCTCCTGGTGCTCGCCGAGTATGTGCACGCCGACATGGCCGGCCCGGGAGACGGCGGGCCAGCTGGAGGCGCCGACGCCGATGCCGAACGAGACGAGAGGCGGCTCGGCGGAGACGGACGTGAGGGAGGTGGCGGTGAAGCCCACCGGACCGCCGTCCCCCCGGGCGGTGATCACGGCGACCCCCGCCGCGTGCCGGCGGAAGACGGCACGCAGGAGGTCCGGGGAAGCGAGCCGAGCGGCGCCGAGGCCGGGCGTTGCCGTCATGGAGCGTCCTTCTGGGAGGGGGCGTGGGGCAGAAACCGTGGCTGGTCAGCAGGCCGGACAGCGGGCACTTGCGGTGCGGGCCAGATCCACGTGGACACGCTCGAAAAGAAGGAGTTCCGGGGGCATACGGTCAGGCTGACGATAGGTGGTGCGCACAGTCAAGTGCGCCCCTGAATCCGCGAGATGCGTCACCGGCTGCCTCACAGTTCACCTCGCATGGTTTCAAGCGGCCGGGCCGCCCCGGCCGGAGCGGCGTCAGACGGCCTCGCCGAGGGCCGCGATCACATCCGCCTTGCGGGGCCGGCCCGCCGCCCGTCGCACGATGCGCCCGTCCGCGTCCAGCACGAGCACCGTGGGCGTCTTCAGGATGCCGAGCGCGCGGACCAGTTCGAGCCGCTGCTCGGCGTCGATCTCCACATGGGCGACCCCTGGCACCATCCCGGCGACCTCCGCGAGGACCTGGCGTGTGGCCCGGCAGGGGGCACAGAAGGCGCTGGAGAACTGGACGAGTGTCGCTCGCTCGCCGAGCCCCCGGCCCAACTCGGCCGTCCGAGCCGCGTTCCGTCGTCCAGCCCGCGCACTTCCACCCTCCCGCTCCGCCGCCACTGCGGCACTCCGTCGACGCCGCCGGGGCGAGCACGGCCCCACGTCACCCATCCGGTCATTCTCCGTTGCAGCGTTCCCGCGACCGCAAAGATTCCCGCACTCCGCTCCACCGCCCCCCGGACGACGGGTTCGGGCACCGCGTCGGGTGCGAGCCGCATCCGCCCTTAGGGCGCGCGCCGGTACACAAGGCATATGGCGGACTATGACCGTATGAAAACCCCACGATGGGTCATACGCCCGACGTGATGAGGATCTCGCCGCGCGCGGGCACCAGAACTGGCCCCGCGTCCGTTCTTGGGGCACGATCTGCGAGACGCCGTAAACCTACGGCTGCGTAACTTCCGCCGGGAGTCCCTTCCCAGGCAGAGAGAAGGGTCCGCCCCGTCCATGGCTGAGCTCGTCTACCGTCCCGTCATCGGTCTCGCCCTCACGATGTTCAAGGCATGGGACCTGAAGATCGACTGCAAGGGGTCGGAGAACATCCCCAGCTCGGGCGGCGCGGTGCTGGTGAGCAATCACATCAGCTATCTGGACTTCATCTTCAACGGCCTGGCGGCCCTGCCGCAGAAGCGCCTGGTCCGCTTCATGGCCAAGGAGTCCGTCTTCCGGCACAGGATCTCCGGCCCGCTGATGCGCGCCATGAAGCACATCCCGGTGGACCGCAGGGAGGGCGAGGCCGCCTATGCGCACGCGCTGGACTCGCTGCGGTCGGGCGAGGTCGTCGGCGTCTTCCCCGAGGCCACGATCTCCCAGTCGTTCACCCTGAAGAGCTTCAAGTCGGGTGCGGTGCGGCTGGCCCAGGAAGCGGGCGTCCCGCTGGTCCCGATGGCCCTCTGGGGCACCCAGCGGCTGTGGACCAAGGGTCACCCGCGCAACCTCAAGCGCAGCCACACCCCGATCACCATCCGGGTCGGCGAAGCGATCGAGGCCTCGCGGGACTCGTACGCGGGCGCGCTGACCCGTCAGCTGCGCGAGCGCGTCCAGGAGCTGCTGGACGCCGCCCAGCGCGCCTACCCCGCGCGCCCCAAGGGCCCCGAGGACGCGTGGTGGATGCCGGCCCACCTCGGCGGCACGGCCCCGACCGTCGAGGAGCTGCGCGCCGCCGAGGCGCACTGAGCGAGGGTCAGGCCGGGGCGTGCACCGTGATCCGCGCTCCGGGGCTGAACTTCTCCAGGAGTTCGGCCAGTTCGGCACCGGCTCGCTCCACGTCGGCCACCGGCATCGGCGCCAGGCTCTCCAGCAGGAAGACGGCGGAAGTCGACTCCTCGGTCAGCCGGGTGCGAGGCCCCTGGCGCCAGTTCCAGCGGCGGCACGTCACACCCGCCTCGTCGCGCCAGACGACCTCGCCCGGCTCCGGGCGCTCGACGGTCGCCTCGCCGCCCGCGACGGTCGTGAACTCCTCCTCACCCGTGGCCCTGACCAGCCACATGGCGCCCTGGATGAGAGCGAGGTCCTCGCCGCCGACCGGGATCAGATGGGCCACGCTGATCGCGTTGTAGACATCGACGAGCAGATTGATCCTGGGCAGGCCGGCGTCCGACAGGGCCCGCCGGGCGAGCGCCTCGGCCGAGTTGCGGGTGCGCGACGGCTTGGCGCCGAAGGCCGTGTACGCCGCGCGCCAGGCATCCATGTGCGGATCCTCGTGCGGTGCACGCCCGTCCAGGCGTATGGCGAGACGGCGGGCCGCCTCGTCGAGCAGCTCCGACGTGCCCTCGTTGCTGGGCCCGTTGACGAGTCCATGGGCCTCGATCGCGACGTGCGTGAAGCCGGGCGCGAGGGCGCGCACCTCGTCGGACACGGTCAGGGTGAGAGTCATCGGCTGCCTCAGAGTGCGGTGGGGAGCGTCTTCCAGAGGGCCGGCCGGTCGGGCGCGGCTTTGAGGGCGCCCAGCACGGCCGGGTGAGGTTCAGTGTACAGGTCTGGATAGTCCACCTCATTGGACTTCTCGTCGGGGATCCAGGCCAGCCGCTCACCGCCAAGGGAGAACCGGGCGTCCACCCCCGGCTTGTTCCCGCGGGGATCCTGCCGGTGCCAGGCACCGCGGAACCGCACGGCGACCAGCCCGTGCACGACATGGCCGCTGCCGTCGTCGTGCAGCAGCCGCTGGTAGCAGAGCGCCGTCGGGATGTCCTCGGCCCGCAGCAGCGCGGCCAGGGTGTGCGCCTTGGCGTGACAGATGCCGGTGCGCTCCCGGAGGACGTCGGAGGCGCGCCAGGTGACCCGCGGGTCACCGCTGTCGGCGGAGTGCGGGATGGTGTCGCGCACGAACTCATAGGCGGCTTGCGCATAGGCATACGAGTCTGCGACCCGCCCGGCCAGCCGCGCGGCCGTTTCGCGCACTACCGGATGACGGTGATCGATGGCTTCGCCTGCGGCCAAGTAGGCGGACAGGTCCGACGTGTGCTGGATCAGCTCCATGTTCTCAGAGCATAGGAATGCGACCGACCGAAGGTCAATGACCTTTCGATCGGCCGCATACTTATGCGCCGGATGAGATGGCGGCCGCGGAGGCGTGGCTCCCGGGACAGAACACCTAGTGATCTGGTCTTGAGTTCACGTTTCGCCACGTGAGGCGTCGTTCGTTTCAGATTGCAGTCTGGGCGGTGACAGCGGCCAGTCGGCTGCGGTCTGCTGGAGGTGTGGGCGACAGCAGGCTGCAGCCGCTGGT
>NZ_JBIVNO010000016.1:0-192563 GCF_044753645.1 Streptomyces sp. NPDC093261 | reverse complement strand
TAGAGAAGGTCGGGCTCGCCCTCGGCGCGCCGGACGACATGGTCATCCCAGACCTTCTCCGCGAGTGTCCTACCCATCGCTTTCCCTCCGGCCGGCAAAGACCGCACCGACCCAACTAGAGATCTTGGGGTGGCGACGCCCGTACCCCTGGTTTCCGGGCGTCTGCCGCCAGGCCCGTTGCTCCACGGGCCGCCGTGACATCCAGGGTGGCGCGTTCCACGGAAAATTGAACTTGCGTTTCACAGAGTGAGACGTGAGTATCGTTGCATGGACAACAGTAGCGGCGTCGGCGTTCTGGACAAGGCGGCCCTCGTCCTGAGCGCTCTGGAGTCCGGTCCGGCCACCCTCGCGGGTCTGGTCGGCGCCACCGGACTGGCACGACCCACGGCCCACCGCCTGGCCGTGGCGCTGGAGCACCACCGCATGGTGGCGCGCGACATGCAGGGCCGTTTCATCCTCGGCCCCCGGCTGGCCGAGCTGGCCGCGGCGGCGGGCGAGGACCGCCTGCTGGCGACGGCGGGTCCGGTGCTGACCCACCTGCGCGACGTCACGGGCGAGAGCGCGCAGCTCTACCGCCGCCAGGGGGACATGCGTATCTGTGTCGCCGCCGCGGAGCGGCTGTCCGGCCTGCGCGACACGGTGCCGGTGGGCTCCACGCTCACGATGAAGGCGGGCTCCTCGGCACAGATCCTGCTGGCCTGGGAGGAGCCCGAGCGGCTGCACCGCGGCCTCCAGGGCGCCCGCTTCACGGCGACGGCCCTGTCGGGCGTACGGCGCCGGGGCTGGGCCCAGTCCATCGGGGAGCGCGAGCCGGGCGTGGCGTCCGTCTCCGCGCCCGTACGCGGCCCCTCCAACCGTGTGGTGGCCGCGGTGTCCGTCTCCGGCCCCATCGAGCGTCTGACGCGCCACCCGGGCCGTATGCACGCACAGGCGGTCATCGACGCGGCCGGCCGCCTGTCCGAGGCGCTGCGCCGCTCCGGCTGACGGCCCGGTGACCGCAGGGAAGAGGGCCGGCCTCAACGCCGCGGCAGGTCCTCTTCCACGAGACGCGGGCGAGTCGCCCGAGGTCCGGGCCGTCCCGCCACACCAGAAACATCAGCCTCAGACGCCACAGCAGCCACGACCGGCGCCGAAGTCCTGGGGCCGGCCACGGAGTTGGTTCACCACCTCGGCCGCCGGCACACACCGCGCCGCGCCGGGACGCACGGGCCCGGAAAACGCCGCAGGGCCTCCACCGAAGTGGAGGCCCTGCGGGCTGTGTACCCCCGACCGGATTCGAACCGGCGCTACCGCCTTGAGAGGGCGGCGTGCTAGGCCGCTACACAACGGGGGCGAGGATCTTACGTTTCCGCAGATCCGAGCTGGTCTACCTGGACTCGAACCAAGACTAACTGAACCAGAATCAGTCGTGCTGCCAATTACACCATAGACCAATGTGGTTTAGACCAGACCGTACCCCCGACCGGATTCGAACCGGCGCTACCGCCTTGAGAGGGCGGCGTGCTAGGCCGCTACACAACGGGGGCCCTAGCGATCCTGCATCGAGGACAGCGGGAGCGACCCGGCTGTCCTCGCGGGAAGGATCTGTACCCCCGACCGGATTCGAACCGGCGCTACTGCCTTGAGAGGGCAGCGTGCTAGGCCGCTACACAACGGGGGCTTGCGGATGAGATCCGCACATGCAGATGAGCTCTGCGAGCTGGCCTACCTGGACTCGAACCAAGACTAACTGAACCAGAATCAGTCGTGCTGCCAATTACACCATAGGCCACTGGAACGCAAGCCCCTGAGGGGATTTTGTTCTAGCTCGCGCCTCCGGTTTCCGGCCTTTCGGCCCGCTCCCCGGCGGCGCAGGAAGAACATTACCCGAAGGTGGACGGCGCTCCAAAACGGGTATCCGCGCCGAGGACCGAGGGGAGTTCGTCGAGGGAGGCGATCCGGTGCAGGCCGGCGGGGCCTTCCGGCCGCACGGCGGGCTGTCCGTCCGTGACGACACGCACACCCGCACGGTCGATCCACACGGACAGCAGCCCGGCCTCGGCCGCCCCACGGCCGTCGATCTCCGGATGGTCGCCGACGTAGGCGACCTGGTGCGGGGCGAGCCCGAGCGCGTCGCAGGCCGCACGGAAGGCGCGGGCGTCCGGCTTGGAGACGCCCAGCTCGGCGGCGCACAGCACGGCCTCGAAGCGGTCGCGGACACCGAGGGTGCGGAGCTTGTACTCCTGGACGTGGACGCTGGAGTTGGACAGCACCGCGTGCCGGTGGCTGGCGGCGAGGGCGTCCAGGACGGGCAGGACGTCCGGGAAGAGGGCCCAGGCGGCCTCGTAGTGGCCCAGATAACGCCGAAACCAGGCGTCCGCCTCGTCATCGGTCAGCGCCCGCTCGAGGAAGACCCGTACGCGGTCCCGGCGCTGCCCCTCGAAGGAGGTCTCGCCGGCCGCGTACCGGGCCCACTGGAGGTCGGTGATCCGCCGCCACCGGGCGAGGGCCTGCTCCACGCTCCCGTGGCCGCCGAGCAGCCCCTCGGCGGCCAGGTGCCCGCGCATCCCGGCGCGGTCGGCGGTGGTGTAGTCGAACAGGGTGTCGTCGACGTCCCAGACGACGGCCTTGATCGGCACGCGGTTCACCTCCGGCTCATGGCCTGACCGGCCCCTGACGACGGTAGCCGCTCAGCCGGTGGCGGCGGCAGTCCCGCTCGGCTCCTCGGCCTCGGACGGGTCCGGGGCGACGAAGAAGTCGGTGACGAAGCAGGTGATCTCGCCGGCCGCCGTACGGCCGATCCAGGTGGGATAGCAGCCGTCCCCCCATCCGGAGGTGAAGGCGGCCAGGGTGTCCCCGCCGTCCGGCGCGGTGACCAGATGGGGGCCGGGAGCCCAGTCGCTGTTCTCGAAGGCGTCCCACAGCGGCCCCTCGTCGCCCTCCCCCCAGCCCTGGAAGGAGGCGTCGGCCGCGGCGTCGTAGAAGCAGCCGGTGCCGGCGTCGACGCCGTAGCCGTAGAACTCGTCCTCGCCGAGCGCGCCGGTGTCCTGGCCCGGCAGCAGGGCGAGCTCCCACCCGGCGGTGGGCTCGTCGCGGATGACCAGGCGCGCGGCGGCCACCCGCAGATGGGGGTCGCCGGACGGCGGCTCGTCGGGCTGGGTGAGCGTCGCCACGGCCGCGTCGACACGGTAGCGGCCGGGCGCCACGGAGACGGTGAAGGGCTCGATGTCCCCCTGGCCGAGGCAGACGAACGGGTCACAGGCCACGACCCGGCCGGTGGGCAGCCACAGCTCGCCGCCGTCGGCCACGCCGATCGTGCCGACCGTTCCGGACTCGTAGCGGAATGTGCTGCCGGGGGTGAAGAGCCACGCGTAGTCACGGGCGGGCATCGGCATGAGGGCGCCTTTCCATAGGGGCCGTGGGCGATCGGATCCGCAGGCGGCCCGGGGGACTTCGGCCCCGCGGTGACCGCGCGATGCGATGCCCCGAACGGTAGTGCCCGGGGCTGACACACGCGGCTCTTCGGGGGCGCGAAAGGCAAAGGCGGGACAACGGCAGGGCGGCAGCCTCCTGGCTGCCGCCCTGTGTGTCCGCGTCCGTCCCGGCAGCCGGCGCCTACGCCGCCGCCCTCGCCAGCGCCGCGTCGATGCGCGCGAGCGTCTTCTCCTTGCCGAGGACCTCGAGGGACTCGAACAGGGGCAGGCCGACCGTGCGGCCGGTGACGGCTACACGGACCGGGGCCTGGGCCTTGCCCAGCTTGAGGCCGTGGGCCTCGCCGGCGGCCAGGACGGCCTCCTTCAGGGACTCCGGGGACGTCCAGTCGGCCGTCTCCAGCTTCTCCCGCGCGGTGCGCAGCAGCGCGTCGCTGCCCTCCTTCATCGCCTTGGCCCAGGAGGCCTCGTCGAAGACCGGCTCCGGCAGGAACAGGAAGTCGACGTTCTCCGTGATCTCGGACAGGACCTTCACCCGCGTCTGGGCGTGCGGCGCGATCGCCTGCCACCGCGCCTCGTCGAAGTCCTCCGGGGCCCAGGGCGCGAAGGGGGCCTTCAGCCACGGACGGCAGCGCTCCGTGAAGTCCTTCACGTCCAGCAGGCGGATGTGATCGGCGTTGATCGCCTCGGCCTTCTTCAGGTCGAAGCGGGCCGGGTTGGGGTTCACGTCCGAGATGTCGAAGGCGGCGACCATCTCCTCGACCGAGAAGATGTCGCGGTCCGGCGCGAGCGACCAGCCCAGCAGGGAGAGGTAGTTGAGCAGGCCCTCCGGCAGGAAGCCGCGCTCGCGGTAGAGGTTCAGCGAGGACTGCGGGTCGCGCTTGGAGAGCTTCTTGTTGCCCTCGCCCATCACATACGGAAGGTGACCGAACTCGGGCACGGCCTTCGCGACGCCCAGCTCGATCAGCGCCTTGTAGAGCGCGACCTGGCGGGGGGTGGAGGAGAGCAGGTCCTCGCCGCGCAGCACGTGGGTGATGTCCATCAGCGCGTCGTCGACCGGGTTCACGAGCGTGTACAGGGGCATCCCGTTCGCCCGCACGATGCCGTAGTCCGGCACGTTCTCCGGCGTGAACGTCAGCTCGCCGCGGACCAGGTCCGTGAAGGTGATCGTCTCGTCGGGCATCCGGAAGCGCACGATGGGGGTGCGGCCCTCGGCCTCGTACGCCGCCACCTGCTCGGCGGTCAGGTCGCGGCAGTGCCCGTCGTAGCCGGACGGCTTGCCGGCGGCGCGGGCGGCGTCGCGGCGGGCGTCCAGCTCCTCCGTCGTGCAGTAGCAGTGGTAGGCGTACCCGCCCTCCAGGAGCTTGTCCGCGACGTCCTTGTAGATGTCCATCCGCTGGGACTGGCGGTACGGCGGGTGGGGGCCGCCCACCTCCGGGCCCTCGTCCCAGTCGAAGCCCAGCCAGCGCAGCGAGTCCAGGAGCTGGAGGTAGGACTCCTCCGAGTCGCGCGCCGCGTCCGTGTCCTCGATGCGGAAGACGAACGTGCCGCCGGTGTGACGGGCGTACGCCCAGTTGAACAGGGCGGTGCGGACCAGGCCCACGTGGGGGTTGCCGGTCGGGGACGGACAGAAACGTACGCGGACGGATCCGTTAGCCACGCTTGATCACCTTATTGGTGAGAGTGCCGATGCCTTCGATGGTGACGGCGACCTCGTCGCCGACGTTGAGGGGGCCGACCCCCGCGGGGGTGCCCGTGAGGATCACGTCGCCGGGAAGCAGCGTCATGGCCTCGGTGATGTTGACGATCAGATCCTCGATCGAGTGGATCATCTCGCCCGTGCGGCCGAGCTGGCGCTGCTCGCCGTTGACCGTGAGCTGGATGGTGAGGTCGCTCGGATCGAGGTCGGTCTCCACCCAGGGGCCGAGGGGGCAGGAGGTGTCGAAGCCCTTGGCCCGGGCCCACTGCTTCTCGCGCCGCTGGACGTCGCGCGCCGTGACGTCGTTGGCGCAGGTGTAGCCGAGGATCACGTCCTTGACGCGCTCGCGCGGCACCTCGCGGCACATACGGCCGATCACCACGGCCAGCTCGGCCTCGTGGTGCAGCTCCCGGGAGAAGGAGGGGTAGGCGATCTCGTCGCCGCTGCCGATCACGGAGGTGGACGGTTTGAAGAAGGCGAACGGGGCCTCGGGCACCTCGTTGCCGAGTTCACGCGCGTGCTCCGCGTAGTTGCGGCCGAAGGCCACGACCTTGTTGGGGAGCACCGGCGGCAGCAGCCTGACCTTGCTCAGCGGCACCTTGGTGCCGGAGAGCTCGAAGTCCGCGAACGGGATGCCCTTGATGATGTCGAGGACGAGCTCGTCCGGCTTGTCACCCTCGACCACGCCGAAGGCGACGTTCCCGTCGATGGAGAATCTGGCGATGCGCACGGGATCCTTGCGCCCCTTAACTGAGCTGGCTGGAGTCTGACGCTCCAGGCTAACGCGGCAGCGAGCGGGGACCGTGCGTATGGACCGGGGGGCGCATGAGCGATCGGCTTGGATCCGGGGGTGTGAGCGGCCGGCTGCGGAGCGCTGCCGTCCGGCCGGCCGCGGCGCGCACGGGGGGCCGCTTCCCGAGGTCACCCGCGAGGGCACTGAGCAAGCGGCGCCCGGCGCGCGTATTACTCCGCGACGGAGGTCTGGACCGGGACCTTCATGAGGACGGTGCGCTTGGGATTGGCGGTCTGGGTGGGAAGGTCGACGGAGTGTTCCGGTGTCGCCGGGGCCTGCAGCTCGTCGGCGTCGGCGAGGTGCGCCAGCGTCGTGCGCCGCGGGTTGGCTATGGTGCGGAACATCATCGTGGTCTTCACTGGTGTCGTTGACCTTGTCGTGAGGGGCGCCGGGCGGGCGGCGCGGGCCGCCGCCGGGGCGCGAGTTGTCGGATTCGCCATCCCTGTAAAGCGTCAGGCTAAACATGCAATTCCCCACCGAAGCCGTGAAGAGACTGTGACCCCCGTGTGAGTTTGCTCACTAAGCCGCAGGCAAAAGGGTCAATTCACCCGGCCATTACGTCACGACAAAACGGGCATTGCTTGATTGAAGCTTGCATTCCGCTCCTGATCATGGCGACTGGGACACCGGGTCCACCTCAATGACTCGTGCACATACGCCCGTTATGTGCGAGATCACTTTCTACGCCTTGTGACGCACCCCTCACAAGGTGTCACGGAGGTCACAGCCTCGTCCCTTGGCCTTGTTGGAGATCCTGCACTGTGCTGGAATTCCACGGACCGCCGCGGGATCGCACCGGCGCGCAGGGGGCGCAACGCAGCGCCGGGCAGCGACGGGGAGGGGGAGCCAGCGCCGGTCACTCACGACCACCCGGGGGGCGTATTCAGGGCGCCCCTCACAACGCCGACACCGTCCCACCGTTCACGCGGAGGGGCGCCTGGTCCAGAGGTTGCGACGCTAGTGCAGGGACGTTTCAAGAGGGATGGCAGCGCTTCGGCCGAGCCGGAAGCGCACGGCGGGACCGACCGCGGTTCCTCGCCCCAGCACGCCCAGAACCCAGGACCGGCCGCGGCCGGCGGCGGTCCCGAGCGGCCCGGGCGCCCCGGCGCGCCCGCGGGTTCCACGGCACCCACGCCGCCGGCCCCGCCCAAGACCCCGGGACCGATCGACTCCGGCTCGCGCGTGGCACTGCGCAACTGGCGCATCTCCACGCGCCTGGTGTCGCTGCTCGCGCTCCCGGTGGTCGCGGCCACCTCGCTCGGTGCCCTGCGCATCAGCGACAACATGGACCAGATCCAGCAGCTCGACAACATGAAGCTGCTGACGGACATGACCAAGCAGGCGACCCAGCTGGCCGCCGCGCTCCAGGAGGAGCGCGACCAGTCCGCCGGTCCGCTCGCCCACGGCGCCACGGCGTCCGACTACACGGTCAAGGGTGTCCGCGACAAGACCAACCGCGCCCGCTCCTCCTTCCTGGAGGGCACCCAGGAGATCGGCGACGCCTCCGACAGCGGCCAGCTCTCGGGTGTCCGCGAGAGCGTGGTCGGCATCGCGAGCGAGCTGAACAACCTCAGCGCGATCCGGGCCAACGCCTACAAGGATCCGAAGAACTCCACGCAGACGGTCGAGGCGTACCACCGTCTGATCACGCAGCTGCTCAGCCTCTCCCAGGACATGGCGGAGGCCACCAGCAACCCGGAGATGATCCAGCGCACCCGCGCACTGGCGGCCTTCTCCACCGCCAAGGAGTACGCCTCCATGCAGCGCGCGGTGATCGCGGCCGCCCTGCCCGCGAACATCGACACGTTCGGCACCCTCTCCGAGAACGACCGGCAGTACGCCCTGTCGGCCCTGGACAGCCAGGACTCCCAGCTGGACAGCTTCCGCAGCATCTACGGCGACGGCGCCGAGGACCTGACGAAGCCGATCGACCAGGGCAGCCCGACGATCGAGGCCGCCGACCAGTACGCCAGCCGCGTCCTGAAGAGCTCGTCCGGTATGCGCAACCAGGACAAGCGCTCGTACAAGGACTGGGTCGACGACGACTCGACCAAGATCGAGCAGATGAAGAAGATCGAGGGCACGCTGCTCGAGCAGATGGAGCAGAAGGCCCGCGAGCTGAAGAGCGCCTCGCAGAACGAGGCGATCATCTCCGGTGCGCTGGTCCTGCTCGTCCTCGGTGTCTCCCTCGTCGGCGCCTTCGTCGTGGCCCGCTCCATGATCCGCTCGCTGCGTCGCCTCCAGGAGACCGCGACCAAGGTCGCCCAGGACCGTCTGCCCGAGCTGGTCAAGCAGCTCTCCGAGTCCGACCCGCAGGACGTCGACACGTCCGTGGAGTCGGTCGGTGTGCACTCCCGGGACGAGATCGGCCAGGTGGCCGCGGCCTTCGACGACGTGCACCGCGAGGCGGTCCGCCTCGCCGCCGAGCAGGCCCTGCTCCGGGGCAACGTCAACGCGATGTTCACCAACCTCTCGCGCCGCTCCCAGGGTCTGATCCAGCGCCAGCTGTCGCTGATCTCCGAACTGGAGTCCCGCGAGGCCGACCCGGACCAGCTGTCCTCGCTGTTCAAGCTCGACCACCTCGCGACGCGTATGCGCCGTAACGGTGAGAACCTCCTCGTTCTCGCGGGTGAGGAGCCCGGCCGTCGCTGGACCCGCCCGGTCCCGCTGGTCGACGTGCTCCGCGCCGCCGCGTCCGAGGTGGAGCAGTACGAGCGCATCGAGCTCGCCGCGGTGCCCGCCACCGAGGTCGCCGGCCGGGTCGTCAACGACCTCGTGCACCTGCTCGCCGAGCTGCTCGAGAACGCCACCTCCTTCTCCTCGCCGCAGACCAAGGTCAAGGTCACCGGTCATGCGCTGCCCGACGGCCGCGTCCTGATCGAGATCCACGACACGGGTATCGGCCTGTCCCCCGAGGACCTCGCGCAGATCAACGAGCGCCTCGCCTCGCCGCCCACCGTGGACGTGTCGGTGTCCCGGCGCATGGGTCTGTTCGTGGTCGGCCGTCTGTCGCAGCGCCACGGCATCCGCATCCAGCTGCGGCCCTCCGACTCCGGTGGTACGACGGCGCTGGTCATGCTCCCGGTCGACGTGGCCCAGGGCGGCAAGAAGCCCGCTCCCGGCAAGCCGGGTGCGCCCACCTCGGGCGGTCCGGCAGCCGCGCAGGCCGCCGCGGGCGCGGCCGCGGCCCGTCGCCAGGCCCAGCAGAGCGGATCGTCCTTCGGCACCGGCTCGTCCGGCGGCCCCGGACTGGGTGCCGCCCCGCAGCGCGGGCAGGTGGGTGCCGGACAGGGCCCGCGTGCCGCACTGCCCGGCACCACCCCCGGCGGCCGTCCCGGCGGACCGCAGGGTGCCTCCTCCCCGCAGCAGGGCCGGCCCGGCGCGGGCGCCTTCGGCCAGGGCGGCTCCTTCCAGGACTCCGGGTCCCGTCAGGGAGGCTTCGGCGACGGCGGCTCGGGCATGCGCCCGGCCGGCTTCGGCGACGGCGCCCCGGCGAGCGCTCCGCAGCAGCCGCAGCAGAAGCCTGAGCAGAAGCAGCCCAAGGAGCGCGGTGGACGCCGTCGCCCGCAGCTGCCCGGCCGCGGCGGTACGCGTGCCGAGCTGCCCGGTGGCAGCCCGCAGCAGCGCACTCCGAGCTGGAGCGACGAGAACGCGCAGCCGTCGGTGCCGCGTGCCTCGCTGGACGCCCCGCGCGGCCACGAGGAGCCGGACGCCCTGTCCACGACCTCCCCCATGCCGCGGATCGACGACCGGCAGGGCCCGGGAGCGACCGCCGAGATCCCGCGTGTCGACGACCGCCAGGGATCGGCTGTCGGCCCCGAGTTCCAGCGACCGGACGTCAACGCCCCGCAGGGCGGCGGCCAGTTCGTCCGCCAGGACGTCTTCGGCTCGGACCAGGGTGGCGCGACGGGCCAGTTCCCGGCCGCGGGCCACGGCCAGAACACCGGCCAGTACCCGGCACCAGGTCACGGCCAGAACACCGGCCAGTACCCGGCACCAGGTCACGGCCAGAACACCGGCCAGTACCCGGCACCAGGTCACGGCCAGAACACCGGCCAGTACCCGGCACCGGGCCACGGCCAGGACACCGGGCAGTTCCCGGCGCCCGGCCGCGGTCAGGACCCTTCCGGCACCGGCCAGTTCCCGGCCCAGGGCTACGCCCCTTCCGGCACCGGCCAGTTCGCCGCCCCCGGGTACGGAAACCGTCAGGACCCCTCCACCACCGGCCAGTTCGAGCGGCCGCAGACGGCGGGCGACGGCTACGGCGCATCCCTGCCGCCGGCCCAGCACCGTCCGCAGCAGCAGCCGCCGCGCCGTCAGGAGCCCGAGGCGCTGCCACCGGCGCCGGGCCCCGGTGACGGGCGCACCCCGCTGTATGACACGCTGGAGACCAACTGGTTCCGTGGCGGACAGGGGCAGCAGCAGAGCAACGGCTCCGCGCCGCAGGCCCCGCAGCAGTCCTCCACACCGCCGCAGCGTCCGGCCGCCAACACGGCCTGGCGCACCTCGCCGAACGACGAGCTCGTCCGACAGGCCGAGCGCGTGCGGCAGCCCGCGGCGGGCGGCATCACCACCTCCGGCCTGCCGCGTCGGGTCCCACGGGCGAACCTCGTGCCGGGCACGGCTCAGCAGCAACAGCACCAAACCGGTCCGCAGGTCTCGCGTTCGCCTGACGACGTACGCGGCCGGCTGACCAATCTCCGACGGGGCATCGCTCAGGGTCGCCAGGCCGGTACCGGCCGGACCGGCAACTTCCCCAGCCCCACTCACCAGCAGGAGCGTTAGTTGAGCCCGATGAGCCAGGCGGCACAGAACCTCAACTGGTTGATCACCAACTTCGTGGACAACACCCCCGGGGTGTCCCACACCGTCGTCGTGTCCGCCGACGGACTCCTTCTGGCGCTGTCGGAAGGCTTCCCAAGGGATCGCGCCGACCAGCTGGCGGCCGTCGCCTCCGGGCTCACCTCGCTGACCGCCGGGGCCTCCCGGATCTTCGAGGGCGGCACCGTGGCGCAGACGGTCGTCGAGATGGAACGCGGGTTCCTCTTCCTCATGTCCATCTCGGACGGCTCGTCGCTCGCCGTGCTCGCCCACCCCGAGTGCGACATCGGTCTCGTCGGCTACGAGATGGCGCTCCTGGTGGACCGCGCGGGGGCGGTCCTCACGCCCGACCTGCGCGCCGAGCTCCAGGGCAGTCTGCTCCACTGATAGGTCCAGGCACCACCCACCTCACCAAATCACCGTCCGGCCGCCACAATCCCCCCACCGGCCCCGTCAGACGGCACGACTGACCGACTTGCTGTCCCGCCCGGAGGATTCATGACCCCGCCCACCGCCCATCATGATCCGTACGCCGAGCCGTACGGGGACGAGGGCGACCAGCCGCTGGTACGTCCGTACGCGATGACCGGCGGCCGGACCCGGCCGCGCTATCAGCTCGCCATCGAGGCGCTGATCAGCACGACGGCAGACCCGGCCCAGCTGATGGGACTGCTGCCGGAGCACCAGCGGATCTGCCACCTGTGCCGCGAGGTGAAGTCGGTGGCCGAGGTGTCGGCGCTCCTCGCCATGCCGCTCGGTGTGGCACGGATCCTCGTCGCGGACCTCGCGGAAGCCGGTCTTGTCGCGATCCACCAGCCGGGTGGCGACGAGAACAACGGCGGCGCGCCGGACGTGACACTGCTCGAAAGGGTGCTCAGTGGACTTCGCAAGCTCTGACGGAGGCCGGGCGACCACCTCCGCGAAGATCGTGGTGGCGGGCGGCTTCGGTGTCGGCAAGACCACGTTCGTCGGCGCCGTCTCCGAGATCAACCCGCTGCGCACGGAGGCCGTCATGACGTCCGCGTCCGCGGGCATCGACGACCTCACCCACACCGGGGACAAGACCACCACCACGGTGGCCATGGACTTCGGCCGCATCACCCTGGACCAGGACCTGATCCTGTACCTGTTCGGTACCCCCGGCCAGGACCGCTTCTGGTTCATGTGGGACGACCTGGTCCGCGGCGCCATCGGCGCCATCGTGCTCGTCGACACCCGCCGCCTGGCCGACTGCTTCCCGGCCGTGGACTACTTCGAGAACTCGGGCCTGCCCTTCGTCATCGCCCTCAACGGCTTCGACGGACACCAGCCCTACGCCCCCGACGAGGTCCGCGAGGCACTCCAGATCGGCCCGGACACCCCGATCATCACCACCGACGCCCGCCACCGCGCGGACGCCAAGAGCGCCCTGATCACCCTGGTCGAACATGCCCTCATGGCCCGGCTGCGGTAGATCAAGTCGTCCGCACCATACGGCAGTTGTCGTAGACATGCGGGGGCCGGCTGTGGTGTTTGACACGGTCGGCCCCGCTGTTCATAACGTTTCGACAGAGAAATCCGGTGGTATCGACACGCGTCGCGGTCGTTCGGTGTCACTGCGCTCACAAAAGCCCCGCCTTTTGGCGGGGCTCGCTCTTTATGACCGTTTTATCTGGGGCTTACAGCGGGCGGAAACCTCACTTCCGAGTGTTTGGAATCGCGCAGGTTGACGTGCTGGAATGCCTGAACTGCCCAGTAGTCAAGGACGTACAGGTCTCAGACGGGGCTCTGGAGACACCGCGGCACGACGTAGGTGCCGTCGCCGAGAGGTTGTTGGTCGAGTGAGGCGAAGCAAGAAAAGTCCCGAGCCGTCGGCACGGGGCAACTTCACCCCGCCGCCGCGCGGAGCGGCACCCGCACACGTGCCCGGTCCGGAGCCGACGGCTACGCCGCCCAGTGGCAGCCGCTTCTCCCCGCGCAACTGGCGCGTGCCGACCAGGCTGAACGCGATCCTGCTCATCCCCGTGCTGGTCGGCCTGGTCATGGGCGGCTTCCAGGTGAAGAGCTCGATCGACACCTGGAACCAGGCCAAGGACGCCGAGAACACCGCCCGGCTGGTGCAGGCGTCCCTGCGCTACGCCGACGCGCTCTACCAGGAGCGCGACGCGTCCGCGGAACCCCTGCTGAAACCGGACAGCGAGGGCGCGAAGGACCCGACCGTCCGCCAGGTACGGGCCGCCACCGACAAGGCCGCGGAAGCCTTCGACCTGGCCGCCCGGAACATGCCGCACAAGCCCGGCCTGGAGCGCCGCCTCGGCATCTTCCGCACGGCCGAGAAGAAGCTGCCGGCACTGCGCCAGATGGCGTACACCTCCAAGCTCAAGGGCGTGCAGACGGAAGAGGGTTACGTCGAGGTCGCGCACCCGCTGATGGAGTTCGCCAACGAGCTCGGCCTCGGCACCGGCAACATCACCAGCTACGGCCGCACCGTCTACGCCATCTCGCTCACCAAGGCCGCGCTCTCGCTGGAGCGCTCGATCGGTATGCACCTGCTGATCAAGCCCGGCCCCGACGCCCAGAACCTCGCCAAGCAGCGTGTCTCCCTCTCCTCGTACGCCTACCTCGAGGGCATCGCCGTCGAGGAGTACATCGGCGGTGGTACCGCGGCGGACGCCAGGAAACTGGACGAGGCCAAGACACAGCTGCAGGCGGACGGCAAGGCCCTGGCCCAGCAGGCGGCCGCCAAGGCGCAATCCGAGGGCAAGACGTACGTGCCGCCGCCCTCCACCCCCACGTCCGACCCCGCGACGAACATGGTGTCGGCGCTCGCCACCCTGCCGGCCCCGAACCAGACGGCCGTCGCCGCGCTCGCCCAGCAGGGCGTCACCCCCGCGAACTGGTGGGCGGTGACCACCCTCAAGTACAACGCCTACCGTCAGATCGAGTCGGACCTCGCCGACAAGGCCGTGTCGGACGCCTCGGCCATCGCCGACGACGCCCAGCAGTCCGCGCTCATCACCGGTGCCATCGTCGTCGTCGCCCTGCTCGCCGCGTTCATCATCGCCGGCCTCATGGCCCGGCAGATGAGCCGCTCGATGCGCCAGCTGCGCAACGCCGCCTTCGGCGTCGCCGAGCAGCGGCTGCCGATGCTGGTCGACCAGCTCTCGCGGACCGACCCCGGCCGTGTCGACACCCGTGTCGCGCCCATCCCGATCGCCACCACGGACGAGATCGGCGAGGTCGCCCGCGCCTTCGACCAGGTCCACCGCGAGGCGGTCCGGCTCGCCGCCGAGCAGGCGCTGCTGCGGGGCAACATCAACGCGATCTTCACCAACCTCTCGCGCCGCAACCAGTCGCTGATCGAGGGCCAGCTGACCCTGATCACCGACCTGGAGAACAACGAGGCCGACCCGGACCAGCTGGAGAACCTCTTCCGCCTGGACCACCTCGCCACCCGTATGCGCCGCAACGGCGAGAACCTCCTCGTCCTCGCGGGCGAGGAGCCGGGCCGCCGCTGGGACCAGCCGGTTCCGCTGGTCGACGTGCTGCGCGCGGCCTCCTCCGAGGTGGAGCAGTACGAGCGCATCGAGTTGTCCGGTGTCCCGGAGGCCGAGATCCACGGCCGCGCCGTGACCGACCTCGTCCACCTGCTCGCCGAGCTGCTGGAGAACGCCACCACGTTCTCCTCGCCGCAGACCAAGGTCCGGGTGACCGCGACCCGTCTGCCAGACGGCCGCGTCATGGTCGAGATCCACGACAAGGGCATCGGCCTGACGGCCGAGGACTTCGCGGACATCAACCACAAGCTGGCCAACCCGCCGACCGTGGATGCCGCGATCTCGCAGCGCATGGGTCTGTTCGTGGTCGGCCGGCTGTCCGACCGGCACGGCATCCGGGTCCAGCTGCGCCCCTCCGGCGAGCAGGCCGGCACCACCTCGCTGGTCATGCTCCCCGACGCCATCACCCACGGCGGTGGCGGCGAGCAGCCGCTGGAGCGAGACGAGTTCACGGTGTCGCAGATCATCCCGGAGCAGAGGTTCCAGGGTGAGGACTTCGGCTCGCCGCTGCCGATGCGTACGGCCGCGGAGCTGGGCTTCGACGACAGCCGCTACTCCGAGGCCCCGGACGACATCCGCGGACTGGACCCCGTCGGCCGCTCGCTGATGCGCGAGGAGCGCCGTGCTGCTCTGGAGGCCCAGGCACAGGGTCACAGCAGGCCGCAGGAGGAGCAGGGAGCCGCTCCGGCGTACCAGGAGGGCTTCGAGACGCCCCAGCCCGCGTACGACAACGGCCAGCAGGCCTACGGCAACGGGCAGCACGCGTACGGTGACCAGCAGGCCGCGTACGACCGGCAGACGGCGTACGAGGAGCCCCAGCAGCCTGCGTACGACGAGCAGTACTTCCCGCAGAACGGCGCCCTGCCGCAGAGTGACGGCTTCCCGTCCGGCGGCGGCTACCCGGAGCCCGGCTATACGGAGCCGCTCCAGCAGAACCACTCTGCGGGCCAGGCCACCGCCTCGGATACGTTCACGGCCTTCGACGAGTCGCCCTACCAGGACGACTGGTCGAAGAGGGACGACTTCCAGAACGGCTACCGCGCCGATTACGCTCCGGAAACGGAATCCACGCAGGCCGCTGACGTGAGTGAGCAGGACCGCGTAGGCTTCGACCGTCCGGGACAGACCCCCTCCGCCGGTCACGCGCTGACCGACGCCGGACTGCCCCGCCGCGGTTCCACCGCGAACGGCACGGCCGGCCGGACGCAGCCCGTGACGCAGGATCCGCCGGCGGCCACGGAGAAGGGCGACGACTGGCGCTCCGCCAACGACCAGCGGTGGCAGCAGGCGTCGCAGCTCCGGAAGCCCAAGGCGGGCGGGGTCACCTCTTCCGGTCTGCCGCGGCGCGTGCCCAGGGCGAACCTCATGGAGGGCGCCGCGGAAGCGACCCCGCAGGGAGGCCCACAGGTCTCCCGTGCCCCGGAGGATGTCCGGGGCAGGCTGAGCAACCTGCGTCGAGGCGTCCAGCGCGGACGCAGCGCAGGCAGTGAAACGAACGGCCAGGGCTTCGGTCCTGACAGCACCTACGACCAGGAGCGTTAGTGTGAGCCCGATGAGCCAGGCGGCACAGAACCTGAACTGGTTGATCACCAACTTCGTGGACAACACCCCCGGTGTGTCCCACACGGTGGTGGTCTCCGCCGACGGACTCCTTCTGGCGATGTCCGAAGGCTTCCCGCGCGATCGCGCCGACCAGCTGGCGGCCGTCGCCTCCGGTCTGACCTCGCTGACGGCGGGCGCCTCCCGCATCTTCGAGGGCGGCAGCGTGAACCAGACGGTTGTGGAGATGGAGCGGGGATTCCTCTTCATCATGTCCATCTCCGACGGTTCGTCGCTCGCGGTTCTCGCGCACCCGGAGGCAGACATCGGCCTCATCGGGTACGAAATGGCCCTTCTGGTGGACCGTGCCGGTACGGTCCTCACTCCCGACCTTCGGGCGGAGCTCCAGGGAAGCCTTCTCAACTAACAGACGAACGGTGTGTATTGGCGTCCCGGCACCGTAAGGTTTCGGGACGCGGCTTCCACGAGGATGGGTGCCCAGCGCAGTTGGAGGAGGAGAGAACGTGGCAACACCCCCAGGCGGTTCGCCCGCGGGTAATTGGTCCTATGGCCCCGGCCAGGGCCAGGGTGAACAGAACCGGTACAACTTCCCCTCCGCACCGAGCCCGCGGCGTCAGCCGTACGCGCCCCAGGGTCCCGGCCCCTCGCCGTACGACCAGCCGCCGGCGCCGCGCATCCAGCCCGTGCAGCCGCAGCGCCGCGCCCCCGAGGCGGCGCCCGCGGGGTCGTCGCACAACCCTCTGGTGCGTCCGTACGCCATGACGGGCGGCCGCACCAGGCCGCGCTACCAGCTCGCCATCGAGGCGCTGGTGCACACCACCGCGCAGCCGCACCAGATGCAGGGCCAGCTGCCCGAACATCAGCGGATCTGCAACCTCTGCCGGGAGATCAAGTCGGTGGCCGAGATCTCGGCGCTGCTCACGATCCCTCTCGGCGTGGCCAGAATCCTCGTCGCCGACTTGGCGGAGGCGGGTCTGGTCGCCATCCATCAGCCCGGCGGCGACGAGAACGCCGGCGGCCAGCCAGACGTGACACTGCTCGAAAGGGTGCTCAGTGGACTTCGCAAGCTCTAGCGGCGGTCCTTCCCGCTCCACCACCTCCGCGAAGATCGTGGTGGCGGGCGGCTTCGGCGTGGGCAAGACCACGTTCGTCGGCGCCGTCTCGGAGATCAACCCGCTGCGCACGGAGGCCGTCATGACGTCTGCTTCGGCGGGCATCGACGACCTCACCCACACCGGGGACAAGACCACCACCACGGTGGCCATGGACTTCGGCCGCATCACCCTGGACCAGGACCTGATCCTGTACCTGTTCGGTACCCCCGGCCAGGACCGCTTCTGGTTCATGTGGGACGACCTGGTCCGCGGCGCCATCGGCGCCATCGTGCTCGTCGACACCCGCCGCCTGGCCGACTGCTTCCCGGCCGTGGACTACTTCGAGAACTCGGGCCTGCCCTTCGTCATCGCCCTCAACGGCTTCGACGGACACCAGCCCTACGCCCCCGACGAGGTCCGCGAGGCACTCCAGATCGGCCCGGACACCCCGATCATCACCACCGACGCCCGCCACCGCGCGGACGCCAAGAGCGCCCTGATCACCCTGGTCGAACATGCCCTCATGGCCCGCCTGCGGTAACGCGTCTCCGCGGGCCGGTGCGTGGTCGCTCGCGCGGTTCCCGCGCCCCTTGTGGGGCGCGGGATTCTCTTTTCTCCCTGCGCACCTGGCTTTCCCCCACACCGGTTTTCCCCTGGACAGCGGTTTTTCCCCCGGACACCGAGAAGGGCCCCTCCGTGACGGAGGGGCCCTTCTCGGACTGCTGAGGGGCGAAGCGCCTAGCTGTGCCAGCTGTGGGGCGCCCGGAAGCCGGGCTCGCGCTCCAGGCGGCGCCAGCCTGCCTTGGCGCGGCCACGGTGGGACGGCGAGACATCGGGCTGGGCGGCCGCACGGGCCAGGAGGACGGCCGTGATGGCGGCGACTTCCTCCGGGCCGGCGTGGCCCTTCTCGACGCGGATGTCGGGAGTGTTCATGGTGTAAGTCTCCGTAAGAGAGGGGTCCGCGGGGTTGCCGCGATGGATCCGCTCGGTTACTGCGGGGGGTTGCCGTGCTTACGGGCGGGCAGGTCCGCGTGCTTCGCCTGCAGCATCGCCAGGGACTTGATGAGCACCTCACGCGTCTGGGCCGGGTCGATGACGTCGTCCACCAGGCCGCGCTCCGCCGCGTAGTACGGGTGCATCAGCTCGGACTTGTACTCCTTGACCATCCGCGCCCGCATGGCGTCCGGGTCCTCCGCGCCCGCGATCTGGCGGCGGAAGATGACGTTGGCGGCACCTTCCGCGCCCATCACGGCGATCTCGTTGGTCGGCCAGGCGTAGGTGAGGTCCGCCCCGATGGACTGGCTGTCCATGACGATGTACGCACCTCCGTACGCCTTGCGCAGGATCAGCGAGATCCGCGGCACGGTCGCGTTGCAGTAGGCGTAGAGCAGCTTCGCGCCATGGCGGATGATTCCGCCGTGCTCCTGATCGACACCGGGCAGGAACCCGGGGACGTCCAGGAGCGTCACCAGCGGAATGTTAAAAGCGTCACACATCTGGACAAAGCGCGCAGCTTTTTCCGAGGCCTCGATGTCCAGGACCCCGGCGAGGGTCTGCGGCTGGTTGGCGATGATGCCCACCACCTGGCCGTCCAGGCGGGCGAGTGCGCAGATGATGTTGCGCGCCCAGCGCTCGTGGACCTCCAGGTACTCGCCGTCGTCGACGATCTCCTCGATGACCTTGGCCATGTCGTACGGGCGGTTGCCGTCGGCCGGGACCAGGTCCAGCAGCACGTCGCTGCGGCGGTCCACGCTGTCGGCGGGCTCGACCCGCGGCGGGTTCTCCCGGTTGTTCTGCGGGAGGAGAGACAGCAGGTAGCGCACCTCGGCGATGCAGGTCTCCTCGTCGTCGTAGGCGAAGTGACAGACGCCGGAGGTCTCGGCGTGCACATCGGCGCCGCCCAGGCCGTTCTGGGTGATCTCCTCGCCCGTGACGGCCTTGACCACGTCCGGACCCGTGATGAACATCTGGGAGGTCTCGCGGACCATGAACACGAAGTCGGTGAGGGCGGGGCTGTAGGCGGCGCCGCCCGCGCAGGGGCCGAGCATCACGCTGATCTGCGGGATGACACCGGAGGCCTTGGTGTTGCGCTGGAAGATGCCGCCGTAACCCGCGAGCGCGCTGACGCCCTCCTGGATACGGGCGCCGGCGCCGTCGTTCAGGGAGACCAGCGGGGCGCCGGCCGCGATGGCCATGTCCATGATCTTGTGGATCTTCGTGGCGTGGGCCTCGCCGAGGGCGCCGCCGAAGATACGGAAGTCATGGGCGTAGACGAAGACCGTACGGCCCTCCACCGTGCCCCATCCGGTGATCACACCGTCGGTGTACGGCTTCTTGGCCTCCAGGCCGAACCCGGTCGCCCGGTGGCGGCGCAGCTGCTCGACCTCCTGGAAGGACCCCGGGTCCAGGAGCAGCTCGATCCGCTCCCGGGCCGTCAGCTTGCCCTTGGCGTGCTGCGCCTCGGTCGCCTTCTCGCTGGGACCTGCCAGGGCCCGCGCACGGATCTCGTGCAGTTCGGCGACGCGCCCGCGCGCGTCGGTGGGCTCGCTCCCGGAATCTACAGCCTCGTCCAAAACGGTCATGTAGCGACCTTACGAAGTCCACCAAGGAAAGCGGCCCGTTGACTCCGTACAGTCTCCGGCCCGTTTTCCTGGTACCCCTGAACAGAACCATGCCCGGATGCAGCCGATCCGACTGCTTCAGGGGGCCGAGCGTTGTAGGCCCCTCACAAAGGGGTCACTCGGATACCACGGCGCATTCGGCGCCGCACATGCCATCCCCGGAGTGACGCGGAACCCCGAACGGCGGCGACCCCTCACCGTACCCGCCCCGCCGGGACGTGGCACATGGCCCTACGAGAGGACACGGCGGCGACAAGGTTGAAAGTTGAACGGAATCGCGTTACCGTCGTTCACGTCGTCCTCATTGAAGATTCAACAGATTTTCCCCGTCCGGCCTCTCTTCCCGGGAGCCGGGAACCGTCCCCCTAGGAGCAGGATCATGGGCATCTTCGGCCGCAAGAGCGCCGCCACCGCCACCACCCCCGCCGCGGTGAACCCCGACCTCGCCGCGCTGACCGGTGACTACACGGTGGACCCCTCGCACACCACGATCGGTTTCGTGGCCCGTCACGCCATGGTGACCAACGTCAAGGGCGGTTTCCAGGACTTCGAGGGCACGCTGCACCTGGACGGCGCGGACCCCTCCAAGTCCACGGCCTCCATCGATGTGAAGATGGACAGCATCGACACGGGCTCGGCCGACCGCGACGGCCACCTCAAGAGCGCCGACTTCTTCACGACCGACGAGCACCCGATGATGACGTTCCGCTCCACCGGGGCGCAGGCGCTGGGCGGCGACGACTACCGGATCACCGGCGACCTCACCATCCTCGGCACCACCAGGCCGATCACCATCGACCTGGAGTTCAACGGCGCGGCCAAGGACCCGTTCGGCAACGAGCGCGTCGGATTCGAGGGCAAGGCGGAGATCCTGCGCTCGGACTGGGGCCTGACCTGGAACGCGGCACTGGAGACGGGCGGCGTGCTGGTCTCGGACAAGATCAAGCTGGTCTTCGACATCTCGGCGATCAAGCAGGCGTGACCCTTGCCGCCGCGCAGCACCGCGTCGGCCCCGCGCCTCGCGGTCTCCCCGACCGAGCCCGTCCTCCGCCACCCCTGCGGAGGACGGGCTCTCGGCTGTCGGCGGTCGGGGGTCAGGCGCCGATGTCCCCGGCGGCGGCCGTCCGCAGGCCGTGGCACCTGGGCGCCGTTCGCGGGGACGCACCGTGGGGCGTCCCCGTACCGGGAGCAGCCGCCCGGCAGCGCCGCGGGCCGTCGTCAGTCCGCGTCGCGGCTCACCGAGGAGGGGCGCCGGACGCCGTCGCGGGCCACCGCCCAGCGGGACGCACGGCTCGCCGCCGGGCTCTGCCCGCTCGGCGAGCGGGAACGCGGGGTGCCGGCGCCGGACTCTCCCCGCCCGGCGAGACGGAACGCCGGGCGCCTCGGACTCTTATCGCCCGGCGAGACGGAACGCGGGGTGCGGCGCCGGCGGCCGCGTTGACGGAGCGGCTCGCGAACACCGACGCGCCCCACGAGGGCGCCTGACGCCACGGCGGCCGGGTCAGAACCCCCCGCCGAAGTCCCCTCCGCCGCCCCCGCCGAAGTCCCCTCCCCCGCCGTCGCCGAATCCGCCGCCGAAGTCCCCGGGGTCGAAGTCCGCGCCGGACATGTCTCCGCCGTCGTAGCCCCCGAAGTCGCCGTAGCCCGCGCCGTAGTCCGCCGCGTACGCCGGGGTGGACATCATGCTGCCGAGCACCGTGCCGACCAGCAGGCCGGGGAGGATGCCACCGCCGAAGTAGCCGCCCGCCCAGGGGCCGTAGGCAGGGCCGGCATCCCAGTACGGGCGGCGGCCGTACTCCGTGTCGACCTCGCGGACCGCGGGGTCGAGGCCGTCGGCCAGCCGGGCCCGATCCGCCGCGCAGACCGGCACCTCGCGCGAGGCGCCGCCCGGGGGCGTCCACAGGGCGTCGGCGACGGACGGGCCGTGGCGCGGATCGAAGAAGCACGGCGGCCGGCGCTCGGGCAGGGGGCGGCCCTCCCGGCGGGCGGCGAGCACCGCCAGCGAGAAGCGGCCGTCCTCCAGTGCCTGGGTGACGGCCTTCACGTCCTCCGGGCGCTGCGCCGCGGCCATGGCCGACTTCGCCTGGTCGTAGGCGTTCAGGGCCCGTTCGTAGTCCTCGCGCATCGCGTCGTCCGCGCCCGGTTCCCCGGGGTGGAAGTCCAGGCGGTCCAGTTCCTCACCGAAGGCGGTGATGTCCTCGTCGACCACGACCCGCAGCTTCCGGAGCGCGGCCCGCTGCTCCTCCTCCCGTCGGCGCCGCCCGCGCCGGACGAGCGCGTAGGCGCCCGCGCCGCCGGCCACCAGCACCGCGGCGACCGCGATCAGCGCGGTGGAGGAGACCCCGCTACTGCCGCCCGACCCGCCCCAGCTCGACGGGGCGTGACCCCGGACGTTGACGAGCGCACGGTCGGTGAAGTCGTTGAGCTGGGCCTTGACGGACTCGCCCTGCACGCTGGCGACCAGGTTCCGCACGGCGGTGCGGGGCAGCACCGAGGAGTCGGCCCGGGCGTCGAAGCGGTCGCCGAGGCGGATCGCGTACACCCCGGTGATACCGGTGGCCGTGCGGAGGTCGGAGAACAGGTTCCGGGTGGGGTAGCCGGCGGGAAGGACGACCACGAAGACCGGTTTGCCCGCGTCCTCGATCTTCTTCGCGAGGGCGCCGGCGTCCCGGGAGGACAGTTGTCCGGAAGCCGCCGGGTCGACGTAGACCGGTCCCTTGCGCAGCGCCGCGGCGACGGCCGACACGTCCGTCGCGGCCTGTGCGCGCGGCACGCCTGCGTACAGCACCGTCAGGGCCGCCATGAGCAGCGCGACCAGCGGTACGGCGAGTCCTTTGACCAGTACGGCCTTCATACCTCGACGCTACCCGAAGGCGACCGGAACGCGACGGCCGGAAGGGGGTGCGGAAGCAGGGTGCGGAAGGGGGCGGTGCCCGGTGCGCACCGCCCCCTGTCCGGAGATGTCAGGCAACCGCCCGGTATGCCTCCGTCAGCTTGGCCACCGCCGCCGCGTACTTCCCCGTCAGCAGCAGATGGTCCGCGTCCGCGAACGGTCCCGAGACCGCCGCCGTGAGCGCTGATCCCGCCTTGCGCTGGACGAGCAGCCGGGCCTTGGTGACGATCTCACGGCCCGCGCCCGCGGAGCCCGACCGCTCGGCCACGGCGGCCGCGCGCGCCAGCGCCTTCAGGGTCGCCGTGCCGCCTCGAGGAACCCCGGTGAGCGTGGTCAGCCCCCAGCCGTACGGGAACTGCGGGTCGTACGACGCGTCACCGACGTTGATCGGCAGCTGGGACTCCGACTTCGGCCAGGTCACCGGGAGCTGCCCGGTGAACGGGCGCCTGCCGTAGAGCACGTCCGCCACGCCGTCGCCCTCGGTGCCCGGCAGCCAGGAGGCCACCAGGGCGTCGACCTCGCCGAGCCGGTCGCCGATCACCTGCGGACGCCCGGAGACGATCAGCACCGCGCACTTCATGGCGCCGCACACCTTGCCCACGGCGGCCTGGTCGGCGGCGGAGAGCTGCAGGGAGTGCCCGTTGCCGACATCGCCGACGCCCTCGGCGTACGGGGTCTCGCCGACGACGACCACTCCGACGTCGTAGCCGGTCAGCGGTGCCGAGGCGTCCTTGGAGTAGGTGACGTCTCCCCCGGCCTTGCGCATCGCCTGGAGGATGGTCGTGCCCTGGGTGTGGGTGCCGGACGCGCCCTGCCAGGTGATGGTCCAGCCGCCGGTCTGGTTGCCGAGGTCGTCGGCGTTGGAACCGGCGACATAGACCTTCTGGCTCTTCCTGAGCGGCAGCACCCCGCCCGCGTTCTTCAGCAGCACCTGGGACTCGGCGGCCGCCTGCCGGGCCACGGCCCGGTGCTCGGCGGAGCCGATCCCGGCGGCGCCGCTCGTGTCGGCGTACGGGTGCTCGAAGAGCCCCAGCCGGAACTTCTGCGTGAGGATGCGCGAGACGGCGTCGTCGATCCGCTTCTCGCTGACGCGGCCCGCCTTCACCTCGTCGATCAGCGCCGAGCGGAAGTCCTTGTAGGTGTACGGGACCATCATCATGTCGACGCCGGCGTTGACCGAGGTGCGCACGTGGGACGCGTAGTCGCCGGGGAGCTGGTCGATGGCGTTCCAGTCGCTGATGACGAACCCGTCGAAGCCCATCCGGCCCTTCAGCACGCCGTTGATCATGTCGGCGCGGGCGTGCATCTTCACCGGTCCCCGGCCGTCGCCGAGGATGTCGAGCGACGAGTACGACGGCATGACCGAGCCGATGCCGCGGTCGACGGCCGTCTGGAACGGGGCCAGGTGGACGGCCTCCAACTGCTGCCGGGTGACCTTGGTGACGCCCTGGTCGATCTTGTACGAGCCCGTGGTCGACGAGCCGTACTCGGTGCCGCCGTCGCCGACGAAGTGCTTGGCGGTGGCGAGGACCTTGTCGTTGCGGTTCAGGTCCCGGCCGTCCGCGCGTCCCTGGAGGCCCTGGATGATCGTCTCCATGGACTCCACGAGCGCCGGGTCCTCACCGAAGGACTCGTAGGAGCGGCCCCAGCGCTCGTCGCGCGAGACACACAGACAGGGCGCGAAGTCCCAGGGAACGCCGGTGGCGCGCACCTCACTGGCCGTCACCGCCCCCGTGCGCTCGGCCAGTTGGGGATCGCGGGTGGCCCCCATGCCGATGTTGTGCGGCATGACCGTGGCGCCGGCGAGGTTGTTGTGGCCGTGGACGGCGTCGACTCCGTAGATCAGCGGGATCTGGAACCGGGTCGCCTGTGCCCTCAGCTGGAATGAGTCGATCATCTTCGCCCAGGCCTCGGGGGTGTTGGGCGTCGGGGTCGAGCCGCCTCCGGACAGCAGCGAGCCCAGGTCGTAGGCCGCGATGTCGCCCTGAGAGGTGAGGCCGGCACGCTCGGCCTGGGTCATCTGGCCGGCCTTCTCCTCCAGGGACATCCGGGAGAGCAGATCCGCGACCCGCCGGCGCACCGGCAGTCTGCTGTCCAGGTACGGCAGTCCGTGGGCGTCGATGACCACCTGCGGGGTCTCGGCGGGGGCCTTGGCGCCGGTGACGGTCAGCCTGAGCGGGATCGTCTCGGCGGGCTCGGCGGCCTTGTCCTCGAGGGTGCTCACGTCGATGGTCCGCGTGCTGCCGGAGGCGGTCCCGGCCGGGAAGGTCAGGGTCCCCTGGGCGGGGGCGTAGTCGGTGCCGGGCCGGGCGGTGCCGCCGGATGTGTCGTAGGCGACGGTGACGGGCTCGTCGAGGGGGGCGGAGCCGGTGGTGGCGACGGTGACCCTCACCCGGGCCGTGCCGCCCTCCTTGACCGGGTAGACGGCGGAGTCCGTGGTGACGGAGGCCCTCCGGGACTGGTCGGCCCTGCCGTATAGCTCGACGTCGTCCATGGCGAAGCGGCCCTTGACGCCGACCGGGAGGGTGACCGCGTAGCCCCACATCTCGGTGAGGCCGAGGACGTGGTCGATCCCGCCGACGGGCTGGTAGTCCGTGCGATAGGTGAAGTCGCCGAACGGGATCTGGATCTGCTTCCAGCCGCTGAAGTCATCGGTGAAGGAGGTCGTCCACAGCTCGGAGGCCTCGCCGTTCGCGCCGCCGTCCTTGATCTCGAAGGCGACCTTCTTGCCGTTGTCCTGACCGTCCCACCAGAAGCGGATGCCCTGGTGGGCGGACCAGTCGTGGGCGGGCTGCCCGGCGGCGAAGTCATGGGTGAAGCCGCCGTAGCCGCTGATGTCGTAAGTGCCGGTGAGGACCTTGGCGCCCTCGGGGGCGTCCGTGCGGTCGGTGAGCCGGAGCGCGGGAGGGTCGTCGGCGTCGCCGCCCCAGGTGAAGATGCCGTCGGCGGGCTGGCTCGCGAAGGGCACCTCGCCCTCGAAGCGGTCGACCGGGACGGGGGCGGGATCGTCGGCGCCGGACGCGGTGCCGACGGCGATGAGCGGGAGCAGGCCGGTGAGCAGGGCGGCGGAGGCGAGCAGGGCGGTTCTTCGCATGTACCTTCCCTTTGGCTCTCGTAGTCCCCATAGTGGGCTTACGACTTAGATCACGGCGTGAGTTAACTGGCGCACCGTTCCACCGTCAAGACGTCACGCCAGAACCGGTACGGACCCAACTACCCGTGACGGCAGATGCGTTGTCCCTTCGGGAACTGAACGCGCACCCCCTTGACGCGGCCCCGGTGTCGTCATTTACTCACGCCTCGCACGCCTCCCATCCCCCACCCCCAGAAGGGCGGCGCTCCATGAGAACTCCCCTGCGCGCGGTGCGCGTGCTCCTTGCCGGGCTGCTGACCTGTGCCGGCCTGACCGTGGCGGGCACCCTGCCCGCCCACGCCGCCGGCGAGCAGGTCACGGCCTGGCTGACCACGACCGACGACAGCGGCGGACGGCATGTGGTGCGCGGACTCCAGGCCCAGGCGCCGTTCGCGTTCCAGTCGGGCAGCGGCGGCGATGGCGAGAACATCACCGTCGACGAGAACACCCGCTACCAGACCTTCACCGGCGGCGGCGCCTCCTTCACGGACACCGCGGCCTGGCTGATGAACAGCAGCGGGGCGCTGTCGCAGGCGACACGGGACGCGACCATGCGGAAGCTGTTCTCACCGACCGACGGAATCGGGCTGTCGTTCCTGCGCAACCCGATGGGCGCCTCGGACCTGGCCCGCTACGGCTACACCTACGACGACGTTCCGGCCGGGCAGACGGACCCCGGCCTGACGAAGTTCTCGATCGCGCACGACCTGGCCGACGTGGTGCCGCTGACACGGCAGGCGCTCCAGCTCAACCCCTCGCTCACGGTGATGGCCACCCCGTGGACGGCGCCCGCCTGGATGAAGGACAGCGGGCAGCTCAACGGGGGCTGGCTGAAGGCGGAGGACTACGAGGCCTACGCGTCCTACTTCGTGAAGTACCTCCAGGCGTACAAGGACCAGGGCATCCCCGTCTCCTACGTCACCGCCCAGAACGAGCCGACGTGCTGTTCGGGCTATCCGTCGATGAGTTGGAACGCCTCCGGCCTCGCGTACTTCACCAAGACCGAGCTGCTGCCGAAACTCCAGGCGGCGGGCCTCGCGACCAAGGTGCTGGCGCACGACTGGAACTGGGACACCTACGACTCCTACGCCGCCCAGACGGTGGACGACGCGGCGGTCCGCTCGCACCCCAACTTCGGCGGGATCGCCTGGCACGGGTACGGCGGCGACGTGACCAAGCAGACCAGCGTCCACAACCAGTACCCGCAGCTCGACGCGTTCGGCACCGAGCACTCGGGCGGCACCTGGATCGCGAACCAGCAGCGCGAGGACATGCTCAACATCGTCGACTACACCCGGAACTGGGCGAAGTCGGTGACGAAGTGGTCGCTCGCGGTCGACCAGAACATGGGCCCGCACAACGGCGGCTGCGGCACCTGCACCGGCCTGATCACGGTCCACAACGGGGACAGGGCGAGCGGTACGGTCGACTACACGATCGAGTACTACACGATGGGCCATCTGACGAAGTTCGTGCGGCCCGGCGCGCAGCGCATCGCGTCGACGGCCAGCTCGGCGGTGCCGAACGTGGCCTGGCGGAACCCGGACGGCTCGAAGGCGCTGATCGCGTACAACGACGCGTCGTCGGCGAAGACCGTGACGATCAACTGGGGCGGCGGGCACGCGACCTACTCGCTGCCCGGGAAGACATCGGCGACCTTCACCTGGTCGGGGACGCAGTCGGGCGGCGGTGACCGGTCGGGGGCGTTCGTGGGCCTCGCGGGCAAGTGCCTGGATGTGGCCGGGGCGTCGAGCGCCAACGGCACCGCGGTGCAGCTCTACGACTGCAACGGGACGAGTGCCCAGCAGTGGACGGTGAAGGCCGACGGTTCCGTTCAGGCGCTCGGCAAGTGCCTGGACGTGTCGGGCGGTTCGACCGCGGACGGGGCGAAGGTCCAGTTGTACGACTGCAACGGGACCGGTGCCCAACAGTGGTCGTACGACCCTTCGACAGGTGATGTGGTCAACCTTGCGGCGAACAGGTGCCTCGACGTGACGGACAACAGTTCGGCGAACGGGGCCCGGGCGCAGATCTGGTCGTGCACAGGTGCGGCGAACCAGAAGTGGCGGCTTCAGTAGCCTGAGGGGTGACGCGGGCGCCGCCCCCTCGACGGGAGGGGGCGGCGGAACATCGCCGCGCTGCGCCCGGCCGGGTAGGGGCCGACGGCCGCGCCAGGAGCCGCGGCGCGTTCGAGGAGCTCGCCGCGGACTCCTGCTGAGGCGCCGCCCCGGGGCGTCACTCCGCGGGCTCCACCCCGGCCCGCAGCAGGCCGTAGGTGTACGCGTCCTCCAGCGCCTGCCAGGACGCCGCGATCACGTTGTCCGCCACCCCGACCGTGGACCACTCGCCCCGGCCGTCGGACGTGGAGATGAGCACGCGGGTCGTGGACTGGGTGCCGTGCTTGCCCTCCAGGATGCGGACCTTGTAGTCGACCAGCTCGAACGCGGCGAGTTGGGGGTAGATCTTCTCCAGGGCCACCCGCAGCGCCCGGTCCAGGGCGTTGACCGGGCCGTTGCCCTCCGCCGTCGCGACGATGCGTTCGCTCTTCGCCCAGAGCTTCACCGTCGCCTCGTTGGCGTGGGTGCCGTCGGGGCGGTCCTCGACGATGGCCCGCCAGGACTCGGTGCGGAAGTAGCGCAACGGCTTCCCCGCCACCTCCTCCCGCAGCAGGAGTTCGAAGCTCGCGTCCGCGGCCTCGTAGGTGTAGCCCTTGAGCTCGCGCTCCTTCACGCGCTCCACGACCCGGCCGACCAGCTCCCGGTCGCCTCCCAGGTCGACGCCCAGTTCCTTGCCCTTGAGCTCGACCGAGGCCCGGCCCGCCATGTCGGAGACCAGCATCCGCATGGTGTTGCCCACCAGCTCGGGGTCGATGTGCTGGTACAGGTCCGGGTCGACCTTGATCGCGGACGCGTGCAGGCCCGCCTTGTGCGCGAAGGCCGAGACACCCACGTACGGCTGATGCGTGGAGGGCGTCAGATTGACGACCTCGGCGATCGCGTGCGAGATGCGCGTCATCTCTCGGAGCCGGCCGTCGGGCAGCACCTTCTTGCCGTACTTCAGTTCCAGGGCCGCCACGACCGGGAAGAGATTGGCGTTGCCCACCCGCTCGCCGTAGCCGTTGGCCGTGCACTGCACATGCGTGGCGCCCGCGTCCACCGCCGCGAGGGTGTTCGCGACGGCGCACCCCGTGTCGTCCTGTGCATGGATGCCGAGCCGGGCGCCCGTGTCCGCCAGGACCGTGGAGACCACCGCATGGACCTGCGCCGGCAGCATGCCGCCGTTGGTGTCGCAGAGGATGACGACGTCCGCGCCGGCCTCCCACGCCGCGCTGACCACCGCCTTGGCGTACTGCGGATTCGCCCGGTAGCCGTCGAAGAAGTGCTCGCAGTCGACGAACACCCGGCGGCCCTCGGCCCGCAGATGCGAGACGGTGTCGCGGATCATCTCGAGGTTCTCGTCGAGCGTGGTGCGCAGGGCCAGCTCGACATGGCGGTCATGGGACTTCGCGACCAGGGTGATCACCGGCGCGCCCGACTCCAGCAGCGCCCTGACCTGGGGGTCCTCCGCCGCCTTGCCGCCCGCCCGGCGGGTGGCACCGAACGCGACGAGCCGGGCGTGCCGAAAGTCGATCTCCTGCCGGGCGCGGGCGAAGAACTCGGTGTCCCGCGGGTTCGCGCCGGGCCAGCCACCCTCGATGAAGCCCACGCCGAAGTCGTCCAGGTGCCGTGCGATGGCCAGCTTGTCCGCGACGGTGAGGTTGATGCCCTCGCGCTGCGCGCCGTCGCGCAGCGTGGTGTCGAAGACGTGGAACGAATCGTCGAGTTCGCTGGTTGCCGTCATGGTCTCAAGGCTCCTGTATGGGATCTCGGTCTACCGGAATGACCGGCTCCACCGTCCTTCCATGGTCCCTCGCGCTTCCGCTCCCGGCTGATGGTGGGCCAGGAAAACGAAAAACCTCTCGCGGGTGCGAGAGGTCTGCGCGCGGGTCGAGGACGACGATGGCCGCCCGTACCTGGTCGTACGAGGCGGTCACTGCGGACCGGCGCGCCTGCTGCCAATCATCATGGCGAACGTAAGCACGGGGGCAGTCTGGCACATTCCGCCCCCACACTCACCGCTGTCTCAGGATGCGGTCGTCAGCGTGGACGACTCGGTGGAGTCCATCCGGGTCAGATCCAGGTCGCGGGTCTCCCGCATGGAGAGATACACCACCAGCGACACCGCCGCACAGCCCGCCACATACCAGAAGAAACCGGACTCGGCGCCCGCGTTCTTGAACCACAGGGCGACATATTCCGCGGTGCCGCCGAACAGCGCGTTGGCCAGGGCGTACGGCAGGGCGACTCCGAGGGCGCGGACGCCCGTCGGGAACAGCTCCGCCTTCACACACGCGTTGATCGACGTGTATCCGGTGACCACGACCAGGGCCGACAGCGCCAGCCCGAGGGCCGGCCAGAAGCTCCCCGCGTGCTTCAGCAGCGTCAGGATCGGCACGGTCAGGAACGTGGAGCCCACCGCGAAGCTGATCAGCAGCGGGCGGCGGCCGATCCGGTCGGAGAGCCGGCCGGCCGGCGGCTGGAGGCAGGCGAAGACGATCAGTGCGGTGAAGGAGACCAGGGTCGCGGTCTGCTTGGACAGCCCCGCCGAGTTCGACAGGTACTTGGTGAGATACGTGGTGTACGTGTAGTACGCGACCGTGCCTCCCATGGTCAGGGCGATCACCAGGAGGGCCTCGCGCTTGTGGCGCCACAGAGCGCGCAGCGTGCCGCGCTCCTCGCCGCCTGTCCCGTCGGCCTCGTAGACCTCCGTCTCCGGCATGTTCCGCCGCAGATAGAAGATCACCGCCGCGCCGAGGGCGCCCACCACGAACGGGATGCGCCAGCCATAGCTGTGCAGCGCGTCGTCGGACATCGTGCGCTGCAGGAGGATCTGGAGGCCGAGGCCCACGATCTGCCCGGCGGTCATCGACACGTACTGGAAGCTGGAGGCGAAGCCGCGCCTCTTCGGGTCGGACGCCTCGGTGAGGTAGGTGGCGCTGGCCGCGTACTCGCCGCCCACCGAGAGGCCCTGCAACAGACGGGCGAGCAGTAGGACGAGCGCGCCCCCGTACCCGGCGACGGCGTAGGTCGGCGCGATCGCGATGAGGATCGCCGACGCGGACATCAGCGTGACCGTGAGGGTCAGCGCGGCCTTGCGGCCCTTGCGGTCACCGACCCGGCCGAGCAGCCAGCCGCCGACCGGGCGCATGAAGAACCCGACCGCGAAGATGCCCGCGGTGTTCATGAGCTGGGCCGTGGGGTTCCCGTCGGGGAAGAAGGCCCCCGCGAAGTAGGTGGCGAAGCTCGCGTAGACGAACCAGTCGTACCACTCCACCATGTTGCCGGCCGACCCGATCCAGATCCTCTTCCAGTGCTCTCGTCCCATGAGCCGTAACGTGCCGGGCGTTCGCTGGTGCGACAAGAGGGCCTCGGGTTTCGTTCATTGCGTTCACGGCGCGGGGCGGGTCGTCTCGGCCGGCGGACGAAGATGTCGGCCACGTCGTCGGTGTCCCCGCCACCAGGTCGGCCGCGACCGAACCGAACACCGTCGCGCGGCGTTGGAGGACATCCGAGCGGTCATGGACATGGCCCCCGAAACCCCGTCGCCCCCCGGTCCCTCACCGAGGACTCCGAGGATTGCAAACGCGTCACCCGACCCGGGTCAATGTGCCCGATGCCGTACCGCCAGGACGGCTGATCAGTCGTCCGCGCGCGCCGGCCCGCCCAGCGACTCGTCCAGGAACTCCCGTACATGGCCGAGAACCTGCTCCCGGTCGGTGCCCCGCAGCCCGATCGCCACATGGATGGAGAAGCCGTCGAGGAGGGCGCGCAGCCGGGCGGCGAAGCGGTCCGGGTCCACCGGCCGGAACTCGCCCCGCGACACCCCCTCGGCGAGCAGCGCCACCAGGTCGCGGTGCCAGGCGCCCTCGATGGCTGCCTGCCGGTCGCGGGCGTCGTCGTCCGCGTTCTGCGAGCGGTTCCACACCTCCAGCCACAGGGTCCAGTGCGGGTCCCGGTGGCCGTCGGGGACGTACAGGTCGACATACGCGTCGAGCCGTTCCCGGGCCGGGGCCCTCCGGGAGAGCAGCCGTGCGCGCTCGGTGCCGAGTCTGCCCTCGCTCCACTCCAGGGCCCGCAGAAGCAGCTCGTCCTTGGACCGGAAGTAGTAGAGCAGATGGCCGCTGCTCATCCCGACCTCCCGGCCGAGCGCCGCCATGGTGAGCCGCTCCAGACCTCGCTCGGCGATCATGGCCATGGCGGCGGCGAGGACGTCCTCACGGGGCGGGGCGACATTGCGTCTGCGAGTCACTCTCCGGCCTCCGCGGGCTCGGTCGGACGGTGGCCGCACACGGTGCAGAGCAGTACATCCACCCGTACGTTCTACCTGACCGCCTCCGTCGACGGGACCCTCGGCTGCTGCTGGGTGATGCAGTGGATGCCGCCCCCGCCCGCGAAGATCGTCCGGGCGTCCACGAGCGTCACCGTCCGCTCCGGGAACAGCCGGCGGAAGATGCCGGCGGCCCTCTCGTCGCGGGGGTCGTCGAAGGCGCACAGCACGACGCCGCCGTTGCACAGGTAGTGGTTGATGTACGAGTAGTCGGCCCAGTGGCCGTCGGTCTCCAGAACGGTCGGCGCGGGCACCTCGACGACCTCCAGAGCGCGGCCCCGGGCATCGGTGGCCGACCTCAGGATCCCGATGACCTCCTGGGTGACCTCGTGGTCGGGGTGGGCGGGGTCCGGCTGGTGGTGGGCGAGGACCACGCCGGGGCGGGCGAAGGCGGCGACGATGTCGACATGGCCGAGGGTGCCGAAGCCGTGCGGAGGGTAGTCGGCGGTCAGGCCGCGCGGCAGCCAGATCGCCTTGCGGGTGCCGAGGTGGGCGTGGATCTCCGCCTCGACCTGCTCCCTCGTCCAGTGCGGGTTGCGTTCGGGGCCGAGCTGCACGGTCTCGGTGAGCAGGACGGTCCCCTCGCCGTCGACATGGATCGCGCCGCCCTCGTTGACCAGCTTCGAGGCGTACGTCCGCGCGCCCGCGAGGTCCGAGACACACGCGCCGATCTTCGCGTCGTGCTCCCAGCGGGCCCAGCTCTGGGCGCCCCAGCCGTTGAACGTCCAGTCCACGGCGGCCAGTTCCCGCCCGTTGGTGAGGAAGGTGGGGCCGATGTCGCGCATCCAGGCGTCGTCCAGATCCCGCTCGACGGTCTCGATGCCCTCGCCCAGCAGGGCGCGCGCCCCGGCGGCCTGGCCGGGGCCGCACACCACGGTGACCGGTTCGAAGCGGCGGACGGCGCGGGCGACCGAGGCCCAGGCCGCACGGGAGGCGGCGAGGTCACCGGGGTCGTCGAAGGTCGGGTTGGGGCCCGGCCATGCCATCCAGGTGCGCTCGTGTGGGGCCCACTCGGCGGGCATGCGGAAGCCGTCGGCGGCGGGGGTGCTCATGGCGGGGGTCCTCACGGGGTCAGAGGAAGTACAGGCGGTTGAGGGACACCGAGTCGGCGGGCTCGGAGCGGACCGGCGCGCCGTCGAGGATGACCAGGCCGGTGCGCTGGTCGACGTCGACCGTTCCGGTACGGGAGTTGAGGCGCAGATCGGCGGGGCCGATGCCGCGGGTGCCGCGGACCGCGACCCTTCTGCGCCGGGTGGGTATCCGGTCGGCCCCCTGGTCCAGGGCCGCTTGGGCGACGAAGGCGACGGAGAGGTCGGCGGCGGTCGCGCCGTGCGCGCCGAACTGCGGGCCGAGGACGAGGGGTTCGCAGGTGTCGGTGGCCGCGCCCGGGTCACCGACCACCCCGTACGCCGGGAAGCCGGACTTGAGCACGAGCTGCGGCTTGGCGCCGAAGTACTCCGGCCGCCACAGCACGATGTCGGCCAGCTTGCCGACCTCCAGGGAGCCCACCTCGTGCGCGAGGCCGTGCGCGATGGCCGGGTTGACGGTCAGCTTGGCGATGTAGCGCAGGACGCGGGCGTTGTCGTCGTCCGGGCCGTCACCCTCCAGGGGTCCCAGCTCCGCCTTCATCTTCCCGGCCATCGCGAAGGTGCGGCGCACGGTCTCTCCCGCGCGCCCCATGCCCTGCGCGTCCGAGGAGGTGATGCCGATGGCACCCAGATCGTGCAGCACGTCCTCGGCGCCCATGGTTCCGGCACGGATGCGGTCGCGGGCCATGGCGGCGTCCCCGGGCAGGTCCGTCTTCAGGTCGTGGACCGAGACGATCATGCCGTAGTGCTCGGCGACGGCGTCCCGGCCGAAGGGCAGCGTCGGGTTGGTGGAGGAGCCGATGACGTTCGGCACGCCCGCCATCTTCAGGACGTTCGGCACATGCCCGCCGCCACAGCCCTCGATGTGGAAGGCGTGGATGGTGCGGCCGTCGAGGACCCGGAGCGTGTCCTCGACGGACAGGCACTCGTTCAGACCGTCGCTGTGCAGGGCGACCTGGACATCGTGTTCCTCGGCGACGCGCAGGGCGGTGTCGAGGGCGCGGGTGTGGGCGCCCATGTCCTCGTGCACCTTGAAGCCGGAGGCGCCGCCCTCGGCCAGCGCCTCGATCAGGGGCGCGGGGTCGGACGACGAACCGCGGCCCAGGAAGCCGATGTTGACGGGCCAGGCGTCGAACGCGTTGAAGGCGTGCCGCAGCGCCCACGGCGAGTTGACGCCGACACCCCACACCGGACCGAACTCCTGGCCGATGATGGTGGTCACGCCGGAGGCCAGCGAGGCCTCCATGATGCGCGGCGACAGCAGATGGACATGGGTGTCGACGGCCCCGGCGGTGGCGATCAGCCCCTCACCGGAGACGATCGAGGTGCCCGTGCCGACCACGACGTCGACACCGTCGAGGGTGTCGGGGTTGCCGGCGCGCCCGATCGCGCGGATGCGTCCCTCGCGAATGCCGATCGACACCTTGCGGATGCCGAGGGCCGCGTCGATCACGACCACGTTGCTGATGACGACGTCGCAGGTCTCGCGCACGGCCGCCGCCTTGAGGTGCAGGCCGTCGCGGGCGGTCTTGCCGAACCCGGCGAGGAACTCGTCACCGTGGCGCTGCGCGTCCGACTCGACACGGATCACCAGACCCGAGTCCCCGAGGCGGACGCGATCGCCCGCGCGGGGGCCGTGGGTGGCGGCGTACTCGTACGGATTCATCGTGCGTCTCCTTCGCGTCCGGTCCCCGAAGCTCCCAGATATCCGCAGGCGGCGGCCCGGCGCAGGGCCTCCTCCTTCGCCCCCGGCGCGTCCAGCGGCCCGTCGACGAGCCCCGCGAACCCGATCGCGACCCGCTCGCCACCGATCGGTACGAGTCCGACCTCCACGCTCTCGCCGGGCCCGAACCGCACCGAGGACCCGGCGGGCACGGCGAGCCGCATGCCGTAGGACTTCTCGCGGTCGAAGCCGAGTCGGGGGTTGGCCTCGAAGAAGTGGAAGTGGGAGGTGACCGAGACGGGCACGGTCGCGGTGTTGGTGACCGTGAGCCTCGTGACCGCCTCCGGCTCGGCGTGCTCCGGGCCCGGCAGCAGGGCTCCCGGGGCCTCGTCGCCCAGCCCGCCCCCGATCGGGTCGGAGACCACCGCGAGCCGTGACCCGTCGTCGAAGACGGCCTCTACATGCACCTCGGTGACGACGTCCGCTACGCCCGGCAGCACATCGTCCGGGCCGAGCACGGACCGGGCCGCCTCGATGGCCTCGGCGAGCCGCCTGCCGTCGCGGGCGGCCTCGCAGACGGTGTCCGCGATCAGCGCGGTGGCCTCCGGGACATTCAGCCTCAGTCCCCGGGCCCGGCGCGCGCGGGCCAGTTCGGCGGCCCCGAAGAGCAGCAGTCGGTCACGTTCCGTGGGAGTGAGTCTCACGACGCGGCACCTCCTTGCCTCCCATGAGTTAGAGCATCACTCTAAACATCAATCCCTCAGAAAGGAACCGTTGACTAGCATCCGACGGCTACGCGACATTGAACGTCGCTCTAACACTTGGGCGGCCATCGAAGGAGACCTGCCATGCCAATGGAACAGCGCGGAGTCGACACCATCCCGGACGAGGAACGCACCAGTGGGCCCCGCGATCTGGTCTCGATCCTGGTCGGGTCCAATCTGTGCCTCGGCGTGATCATCTTCGGCTGGCTGCCCCCCTCCTTCGGGCTCGGCTGGTGGGCCTCTCTCAGCTCGATCGTCGTCGGCACGGTGGTCGGCACCCTGTTCACGGCCCCGCTGGCACTGGTGTCCCTGCGCACGGCCACCAACCTGTCGACGTCGTCCGGCGCCCAGTTCGGCGTGCGCGGCCGGCTGGTCGGCTCGGTGGTCGGGCTGCTGCTCGCCCTCGGCTACACCACCCTGACCGTCTGGGTCGGCGGCGATGTGATGGTGAGCGTGCTGCACCGCCTGTTCGGGCTGACGACGAACGGCGGGGCCTACGCTTTCGTCTACGCGCTGCTCGCCGCGGCGACCGTCGCCGGCGCCGTCTACGGCTACCGGGTGCTGCTCACCCTCTCCCGCGCCCTCACGATCGGGATGACGGCGCTCCTGGCCCTCGGCGTGATCGCGTACGCCCCGCACTTCACGGCGTCCGCGCTGCCGGAGGCGGGCGGCTATCTGCTGGGCGGGTTCTGGCCCACCTGGTTCCTCGCGACGGTGGCCGCCGGCCTCTCCGGCCCGGTCGCCTTCATCACCCTCCTCGGCGACTACACCCGGTACATCTCCCCGGCCCGCCACTCCGCCCGCCGGGTCCTGCACGCGACCTGGCTCGGCCTGATCCTCGGTCTGCTGGTCCCGCAACTTTTCGGCACCTTCACGGCGTATGCGGCCCGTGCCGCCCTCGACTACGCCGGGCCGCTCGTCGACGCCTCCCCCGGCTGGTACCTGGTCCCGCTTCTCCTCGCCGCCTCCGCGGGCTCGGTCGGCAACGCGGGGCTGATGCTCTACTCGATGGGCCTCGACCTGGACGCGATCCTGCCGCGCGCCTCCCGTGCCCGGGCCACCTGCACGGTCGCCGTCGTCGCCACCGTCTGCGTCTTCGTCGGCCACTACGCCTGGAACGCGCAGTCGGCGATGACGTCCTTCGTCCTGCTGCTGACGGCGATCGGCACGCCGTGGGCGGTCATCACCCTCATCGGCTTCGTACGCGACCGGGGTGTCTACGACGCCGACGCGCTGCAGGTCTTCAACCGCCGTGCGCGCGGAGGGATCTACTGGTACCGCTCCGGCTGGAACGTACGGGCGACGGCATCCTGGGCGGCGGGCGCCGCGGTGGGTCTGCTCGCGGTGTCCCTCCCGTCCTACGAAGGCCCGCTGCTGTCCCTGACCCAGGGTGTGGACTGCAGCTTCCTGCTGTCGGGCGCCGTGGGCGGCCTGGCCTACCTGGCCCTGTCACCACGGCAGCGGCCGGTCCACGTCAAGGCGGGCAAGGAGCCGGCTCGGGCGGAGAGCGCGCTGTAGGGGCCGTACGCCGGACCGCCCGTTGCGGGGCGGGTCCGGCGTACGGCGTACGGCGCGGGCGGATCAGCCCAGCGGGTGCATCCAGCCGTGCGTGTCCTCGCGGGTGCCGCGCTGGAGGTCCAGCAGGGCCTCGCGGAGCCTCACGGTCACCTCGCCCGGCTCGCCGCCCGACTGCTTCCACTCGGCGCCCGCGCGCTTGACCGTACCGACCGGGGTGATGACCGCCGCGGTGCCGCAGGCGAAGACCTCGGTCAGGGTGCCGTTCTCGGAGTCGGCCTGCCACTCGTCGATCGAGACGCGGCGCTCCTGCGCCTCGTAGCCGAGGTCGCGCGCCACGGTGAGGAGGGAGTCACGGGTGACGCCCTCCAGGATCGAGCCGGACAGCGTCGGGGTGACGATCTTGTTGCCGTACACGAAGTACAGGTTCATGCCGCCCAGCTCCTCGACCCACTTGTGCTCCACGGCGTCGAGGTAGCAGACCTGGTCGCAGCCCTTGGCCGCCGCCTCGGCCTGCGCGAGCAGGGAGGCCGCGTAGTTGCCGCCGGTCTTGGCGTCGCCCATGCCGCCCGGGACGGCACGGACCCGGTCCTCCGAGACCCAGATGGAGACCGGCTTGACGCCGCCCGCGAAGTAGGCGCCGGCCGGGGAGGCGATGACGATGAACAGGTACTCGTTGGCGGGCTTGACGCCCAGACCGACCTCGGTGGCGATCATGAACGGGCGCAGATACAGGGACTCCTCGCCGCCGTGCGCCGGGACCCACGCCTTGTCCTGCTGGACGAGCAGGTCGCAGGCCTCGATGAAGGTCTCGACCGGAAGCTCGGGCATGGCCAGGCGCCGGGCCGAGCGCTGGAAGCGCCGGGCGTTCATCTCCGGGCGGAAGGTGGCCACCGAGCCGTCGGGCCGGCGGTACGCCTTGAGGCCCTCGAAGATCTCCTGCGCGTAGTGCAGAACGTTGGTGGCGGGGTCGAGGGAGATCGGGGCGTACGGAACGAGCTGGCCGTCGTGCCAGCCGCGACCCTCGGTCCACCGGATGGTCACCATGTGATCGGTGAAGTGGCGGCCGAACCCGGGGTTGGCCAGGATGGCCTCCCGCTCCGCGTCGGAGAGCGGGTTGGCCGAGGGCTTCAGCTCGATCGTGGGCGTCGTCATGTGTGGTTGTCCTTCACCGGTTGTGTTGACGGGCCGCGCTCACGCCCATACCTCCAGCGGCAGGTGTGAGGACGTCCGAGCATTCCCTCATACCGCGGCTCCTCGTTCGATTATCGCAAGCGGGGAGTCGATGGGAGTTCCCCTGCCGGAAGGAAGCCGGCAGCCGGGGGTGAAACGGGGTGGATGCGGCCCTGGGGATGGCCCAGGAGTGGGTCGATGGTGACACCCGGCGACGGGCAGGCGAAAGCCGCCGGGCGCGTTGCGACCCGGCGGCCTTTCTCAGGATGTGAGCGGCGGGCGGGTCAGCCGGCTACTCGTACGGCGAGCGCGTCGCCGATCTCGTCGGTGGTGCGGGCGGGCTTGCCCACGCGCTCGGCGAGGTCGGCGGAGACGGCCTCCTCGATGCGGGCGGCCTCGGCCTCGTAGCCGAGGTGGCGCAGCAGGAGGGCGACGGACAGGACGGTGGCCGACGGGTCGGCCTTGCCCTGGCCCGCGATGTCGGGTGCCGAGCCGTGCACGGGCTCGAACATCGACGGGAACGCGCCGGACGGGTTGATGTTGCCGGAGGCGGCGACCCCGATGCCGCCGGAGATGGCGGCGGCGAGGTCGGTGATGATGTCACCGAAGAGGTTGTCGGTGACGATCACGTCGAAGCGCTCGGGCTGGGTGACGAGGTAGATCGTCGCCGCGTCGACGTGCATGTACTCGGTGGTGACCTCGGGGAACTCCTCGCCCACCGTGTTGAAGATGTCCGTCCACAGGTGACCGGCGTGCACGAGCACGTTGTTCTTGTGGACGAGCGCCAGCTTCTTGCGGGGGCGGGCCTGCGCGCGGGCGTACGCGTCGCGCACGACGCGCTCGATGCCGAACGCGGTGTTGAGCGAGACCTCCGTGGCGACCGCGTGCGGGGTGCCGGTGCGGATGGTGCCGCCGTTGCCCGTGTACGGGCCCTCGGTGCCCTCGCGGACCACGACGAAGTCGATCTCCGGCTGGCCCGCGAGCGGGGTCTCGACGCCGGGGAGCAGCTTGGAGGGCCGCAGGTTGACGTGGTGGTCGAAGGCGAAGCGGAGCTTGAGCAGGAAGCCGCGCTCCAGGACGCCGGACGGGACCGACGGGTCGCCGATCGCGCCGAGCAGGATCGCGTCGTGCCGCTTCAGCTGCTCCAGGTCGGCGTCGGTGAGGGTCTCACCGGTGGCGTGGTAGCGCCGGGCGCCGAAGTCGTACTCCTTGGTCTCCAGCTTCACATCCTGCGCAAGGACGGCGGAGAGGACCTTCAGCCCCTGGGCCACGACCTCCTGGCCGATGCCGTCACCGGGAATCACTGCGAGATTGATGCTGCGAGACATGACGGCACCGTACTCCTTGTCCCATGGAATGACACGGGGTGTCCGGGATACGGACATGGTGGCGCTTCCGTGTCCTCCGCGGTCCACCCGTACGGCTCGGTTCGGGGTGCGGCGCGGTGTGTGAGACCGCGCCGCACCCCACGGGCGCGGCTCCCGGTTCGGAACGCGTCGCTCTACGGCGGCTCAGTGGCCCGTCGCGCCGCCGTTGTCCCGGCGGTCGAGGGCGCGCTGGAGCGCGGCGGCGGCGTTCTTGCGGTCGGACTCACTCGTGCGGGAAACGTGACGGACTCGGCGGCGGGCGGTCGTCTCGGCCATGGGAAATCGACTCCTTCGATATCCGGGAGTGCGGACAAGGGGATACGAGACGCCGGAGGGGCGGGGAGCGGCGCCGCAGGGGTGACCTGCATCGGGCCCGGCTCACGACCGCCATTCGCTGGATCGAGCGAGACGTTCGGCTCCTTCAAAGCTAAGCGAGGACCGGGCGTCTGTCTCCACGATTACTCGGACTTCCTACTATCTGAGACGGCGGACCGGTCCACCCCCGCCGTGACCCGCCCCGCGACGCCGCCGCCCGTCAGAGCACGTCGCCGTCCCGCCAGTCGAAGACCAGCTTGTGCTTCGGGTTGAGCGGTCCCGCGGCAGCCGGGCGTACGAAGGTGCAGTCCTCCTCGTCGCGCAGACGGACCACGCCGCGCGGGCCGAGGGCGCACAACCGGCCGGACCAGAGCTGCCACCCCCGGGCCCGGTACAGCGCGGCGCCCTCGTCGCTCGCGGAGAGCGCGCCGAAGTCGTAGGCGCCGTCGACGATCCGCTCGATCTCGGCCATGACGCGCCCGCCGAGCCCCTGCCGCCGCACGTCCGGGCGCACCCCCACGCCCTCGACATACCCGACGCGCAGCCAGCGCTTCCGGTAGCGGGCGCGCCGCTGGATGACGGACCCATGGGCGGCGAGCCCCCGCTCGTCGCTCACGAGGACATGCAGCCCGCCGAGCCCGTGCTCCCACTCCTCGTCGTCGTAGTCCCCTCCGAAGGCCTCGTCCAACAGGGCGCGGGCGGCGCCGAGTTCGGCGGGGTCGAGGTCGGCAGTGTGCACGGTGCGCAGACGGGTGGCCACCGGACCAGTATGACCTTCCCCCTAGTTCTCGTACGTGCCCACTCCTCACGTGTCTGACCGTTAATCCGATGTATCAAGCCACCTCTCGCCTTGACATGCACATAAAGCGTCAGCTCGCTCACAGTCATCGGATGACTGCGACAGGGAGAGGCTCCCCATCCCCCCGACCACGGCCCCGCACTCTCGCCCCGACCCTCTGCCCCACTGTTCGTATGACCTGCGAGGGCCGCATACGAAGACCGCCCCCGCCCCGGGGGTCAAGGCCCGGGGCGGGGGCGGTGCTCAGGGGGGCCGTCAGCCCATGTGCGGGTAGGTGTAGTCGGTCGGCGCCACCAGCGCCTCCTTGATGGCGCGGGTCAGGGTCCAGCGCAGCAGGTTCTGCGGGGCGCCCGCCTTGTCGTTGGTACCGGAGGCGCGGCCGCCGCCGAAGGGCTGCTGGCCGACCACGGCGCCGGTCGACTTGTCGTTGATGTAGAAGTTGCCCGCCGCGTAGCGCAGCCGCTCGGCCGTGTACGCCGCCGCGGCGCGGTCGTTCGCGATGACCGAGCCCGTGAGGGCGTAGTCGGAGACCGACTCCATCTGGGTCAGCATCTCGTCGTACTTCTCGTCCTCGTAGACGTACACCGCGAGGATCGGGCCGAAGTACTCGGTCGTGAAGACCTCGTTCTCCGGGTCGGTGCACTCGATGACGGTCGGCCGGACGAAGTAGCCGACCGAGTCGTCGTAGGAGCCGCCCGCGACGATCGTGCAGGTCGGGTCCTCCTTGGCGCGGTCGATGGCGGCCTTGTTCTTCGCGAAGGCACGCTCGTCGATCACCGCGCCGATGAAGTTCGACAGGTCGGTGACGTCACCCATGGCCAGGGAGTCGACCTCGGCCGTGAACTCCTCCTTGAAGCCGGAGTTCCAGACGGAGGCCGGGATGTACGCGCGCGAGGTCGCGGAGCACTTCTGGCCCTGGTACTCGAAGGCACCGCGGGTGAGCGCCGTCTTGAGGACCGCCCGGTCGGCACTCGGGTGCGCGACCACGAAGTCCTTGCCGCCGGTCTCGCCGACCAGGCGAGGGTAGGAACGGTACTTCTCGATGTTGTTGCCGACGGTCTTCCACAGGTACTGGAAGGTCTTGGTCGAACCGGTGAAGTGGATGCCGGCGAGATCGCGGTGGGCCAGGGCGACCTCGGAGACCTCGATGCCGTCACCGGTGACGAGGTTGATGACGCCCTTGGGCAGGCCCGCCTCCTCCAGCAGCTGCATCAGCAGCACCGCGGCGTGGGTCTGGGTCGGGGACGGCTTCCAGACCACCACGTTGCCCATGAGGGCGGGGGCGGTGGGCAGGTTGGCCGCGATCGCCGAGAAGTTGAACGGGGTGATCGCGTAGACGAAGCCCTCCAGCGGGCGGTGGTCGAGGCGGTTCCAGACGCCCGGGGAGTTGGCCGGGGGCTGCTCGGCCAGGATCTGGCGGGCGTAGTGGACGTTGAAGCGCCAGAAGTCGACCAGCTCGCACGGGCTGTCGATCTCCGCCTGCTGGGCGGTCTTCGACTGGCCGAGCATGGTGGAGGCCGCGATGGTCTCGCGCCAGGGACCGGCCAGCAGCTCGGCGGCGCGCAGGATGATCGCGGCGCGGTCGTCGAAGGACAGCGCGCGCCAGGCGGGGGCGGCGGCGAGGGCCGCGTCGATGGCGTCCCGCGCGTCCTGCCGGGTGGCGTTGTGCAGGGTGCCGAGGACCGCCTGGTGGTTGTGCGGCTGCACGACCTGGAACGGCTCGCCGCCGCCCATGCGCTTCTCGCCGCCGATGGTGCACGGCAGGTCGATCGGGTTGTCGGCCAGCTCCTTGAGCTTGGTCTCCAGCCGGGCGCGCTCGGGCGAACCGGGGGCGTAGCCGTGCACCGGCTCGTTGACGGGGGTGGGGACCTGGGTCACAGCGTCCATGGGTTCCGTAACTCCTTTTGCGAGCGGGTGGGTGTCAGCTCTTGGTGAGGACCGAGCGGGCGAAGAAGCGGAGGTTCGCCGGCTTCTCGGCCAGACGGCGCATGAAATAGCCGTACCAGTCGGTGCCGTAGGCCGTGTAGACGCGCATGCGGTGGCCCTCGGCGGCCAGCCGCACATGCTCCTCGCTGCGGATGCCGTACAGCATCTGGAACTCGTACTCGTCGAGCTTGCGCCCGGCGCGCCGGGCGATGTCCTGCGCGATGGCGATGATCCTCGGGTCGTGGGAGCCGATCATCGGGTATCCCTCACCCTCCATGAGGGTCTTCAGGATGCGGACGTACGCCTTGTCGATCTCGTGCTTGTTCTGGTACGCGACCGACGCGGGCTCCTTGTACGCCCCCTTCACGATACGCACCCGGCTGCCGCTCGCGGCGAGACGGCGGGCGTCGGCCTCGGTGCGGAAGAGGTAGGCCTGGATCACGCAGCCGGTGGCCGGGAAGTCCTTCCGCAGCTCCTCGTGGATGGCGAACATCGAGTCGAGGGTGGTGTGGTCCTCGGCGTCCAGCGTGACCGTGGTGCCGATCGCGGCGGCGGCCTCGACGACCGGGCGCACATTGGCGAGGGCCAGCTCGTGGCCGCCGGGAAGGGCCTGGCCGAACATGGAGAGCTTGACGGACATCTCGGCCTTCGGGCCGAGCCCCAGCTCCTTGAGGCGGCCGATCAGCTCCAGGTACGCGTCCCGTGCGGCCGCGGCCTGCTCAGGGGTCGTGATGTCCTCGCCGACGACGTCCATGGTGACCTCGAGGCCCTTGCCGGTGAGCTCCTCGATGATCGGGACGATCTCGCCGACGGTCTCACCGGGGATGAAGCGGTCGACGACCGGCTTCGTCACCGGTGCGGCCGAGATCAGACGGCGCATCCGGTCGCTGCGCGACGCGGCGAGAATCACGGGACCCAGCACGGGGCACCTCCACAAGGGCAACAGGAGGCCGAATCCCGACCATTCGGGTACGGCACGGAGAACCACTGTGAAACCTATGGATTGCTCAGATCGTCGGCCATCGACAGCTGTCACGCATCCGTGCCCTGGATCTCAGACATCTGTATGAGCGGGGTGCTGAAATGCGGGAGAATGCCCGTGTGGCGGATGTTTTCAAGCCGGGCCGGGGCGACTACCAGGAACTCGTCGACGAGATCTCGGCGCTGCTCGGCGCCCCCGCGACCCTGGAGAACCGGGACTTCGAGTTGATCGCCTTCGCCGCCTACGACAGCGGCGACGGTGAGTTCGACGAGGCGTCCCTCGACCCCGTCCGCACCCGCTCGATCCTGACGCGCCGCTCCACGGCGGCGGTGCGCAGCTGGTTCGAGGGCTTCGGGATCGCCCGCGCCACCGGCCCCGTGCGCATTCCGCCGACTCCTGAGGCGGGTGTCTACCGGGGACGGATCTGTCTGCCCGTACGCCATCGGGGTGTCGTCCTCGGCTATGTGTGGCTGCTCGCGGACGAGCCGGGCCCGTCCGAGGCACAGCTGTCCGCCGCGATGGAGGTCGCCGCCCGCATCGGCGCGCTGCTCGCCGACGAGGTGCAGGCGGGCGCGGATCTGACCCGCGAACTGCGCGCGGTACTGACCGCCGAGCCCGGCTGGCACCAGGAGGCGGCGGTGGCCGAGCTGCGCACGGCGCTGGGCGCGCGCGGCGAGGGCCTGCTCACGATGGTCTGCGTCGCCCCCTGGCCCTCGGCCGATCCGGACGACGCCCCTTCGGTCCGTACGATCCCGGCCGCGACCGCGCTGTGCACGGTGCCGTGGGGCAGCAGCGGCCAGAGCCTGGCCCTGCTGGTGCGGTTGCGCTCGGCAAACGTGCCGGCCCCGGCGCTCACAGCGGCCACGCGGCTGCTGCGGGAGGCGGAGGGGACCCGGGGCGGCAGGCGGACGGCGGCCGGGGTGGCCGGCGCCCGCCATGGCCTCACCGAGCTGGGCACCGCCTGGCAGGAGGCGTCGGCGGCGGCCCGCGCGGCCCTGGCGGAGCCCCGGTTGGGCCCGGTGGCGCAGTGGTCGGCGATCGGGCCGTACCGCCTGTTGACGTCGCTCCCGCCCGAGGCGGCCCGCGACCCCGCCGTACGCGTCCTGCTCTCCCCCGCCCACCGGGAACTGGCCCGCACGGCGGAGGTGTTCCTGGACTGCGCGGGCCAGGCGGGCCGCACCGCGGCGGAACTGGGCATCCACCGCCAGACCCTCTACTACCGCCTCTCCCGCGTCGAGCAGCTCACCGGCCTGGACCTGGACGACGGCGAGGATCGCCTGCTGCTGCACATGGCACTGAAAGGGGCGCGGCTCTAGGAGGCCCGGCTGCCGGCCGCCTTGAGCACGCGGCGGAGCCCTTCGGTGAGCTGTTCCGCGCCGGTGGCCGAGTCCGGGTCGAACACCCACTGCACCATGAGGCCTTGGAGAAGGGTCTGGTAGAAGCGGCCCTCGGTGTCGACGGCCTCCTTGTCCAGGTCCGCCTCCGGGATGTCGGTGAACAGCGGAATCAGCCCTGAGCGACCCTCCTCCTGCGCCTCGATCAGCAGCTTGCGCACCTCCGGCAGCCGGTCCCCTTGGAGGATCAGCTCGAAGCTCAGCAGCCAGACCGCCCGTGACTCGGGCAGTGTCCGGATGACGTTGGACCACACCTCCCCGAAGCGCTCCAGCGAACCCGGGGGCGCCTGGGTCGTCCCGCCCGCTCCCCAGCCCGGCTCGAAGCGGTCGCCCATCTCCTCGACGAGGGAGACGTACGCCTGCACCAGCAGCGCGTCCTTCGAGCCGTAGTGGTAGCCGATCGAAGCGAGGTTGGTGCCCGACTCCCTGACGATGTCGCGCGCGGTCGTGCGCACGAAGCCCTTGTCCAGCAGGCAGCGCTTGGCGCCTTCGAGCAGATCCTCACGGTGTCCCATGCCGTCCACCCTAGCGCCGATCCATACAGGCGTCCTAGACGCACGACTTACACATGCGTCCTATACAAGCGTCTAATACGCCCGTACATTCGCTGTCATGACGAACTCGACGAGCACCACCACGACCTCGGCCACCCGGGCGGGCCACCGTGAATGGACCGCCCTCGGCGTCCTGATTCTTCCGCTGCTGCTGGTCTCGATGGACGTCTCGGTCCTCTACTTCGCCATCCCGGCGATCAGCGCGGACCTGGAACCGAGCGGCACCCAGCAGCTCTGGATCTTCGACATCTACGCCTTCGTCCTCGCCGGGCTGCTGATGACGATGGGCTCGCTGGGCGACCGCATCGGCCGCCGCAGGTTGCTGCTCATGGGCGCCGCCGCGTTCGGGGGCGCCTCACTGGCGGCGGCGTACGCGAACAGCGCCGAGACCCTGATCGCCGCCCGCGCGGTCCTCGGCATCGGCGGCGCCACCCTCATGCCGTCCACGATGGCGCTGATCCGCACGATGTTCACCGATCCCGCCCAGCGTGCGAAGGCGATCGGGACGTGGTCCGGAGTGATGACGGCCGGTATCGCGCTCGGCTCGGTGCTGAGCGGCGTCCTCGTCCAGTACTTCTGGTGGGGCTCGGTCTTCCTGGTCAACCTTCCGGCGATGGCCCTGCTCCTGGTCCTCGGCCCCTTCCTGCTCCCGGAGTCGAAGGACCCGGCGCCCGGCCGCTTCGACCTTCTCGGCGTCCCGCTGTCGATGGCGGCGGTGCTCCCGGTGATCTACGGCCTCAAGGAGATCCCATCGGAGGGCTGGCACGTCCGGTACGTCGTCTCGATCACCGTGGGCCTGCTCTTCGCGGCGCTGTTCGTCCACCGCCAGCGCACCACGGCCTCGCCGATGATCTCCCCGGCCCTCTTCCGCGGACGGGGCTTCGCCCCCGCCGTGGTGCTGAACCTCGTCTCGTCCTTCGCGATCATGGGCTCGGCGTTCTTCACCACGCAGTATCTGCAGTCGGTGCTCGGAAAGAGCGCGATGGAGGCGGCCCTGTGGGCCCTGCTGCCCTCCGTGCCGATCGGCATGGCGGCCCCGGTCGCGACCCAACTGGTGCAGAAGGGCGTCAACCGGGCCTATGTCGTCTGCGCGGGCTTCGCGATCGCCGCGGTCGGCTACGGGATGCTCGCCCTCGCCGGCTCCCATGCGCTCTGGCTGGTGCTGGGCGCGTGCGGCGTGCTCTCCTCCGGGATCGTCGTCGCCATCTCCCAGATGACGGACCTGGCCCTGAGCGCGGCTCCGGTCGAGCGGGCGGGTTCCGCTTCCTCCCTCCTGGAGACGGGCGCGGAGTTCGGCGGCGCCCTGGGCATGGCGGTGCTCGGCTCGATCGGCACGGCGGTCTACCGCCATGAGATCCCTGCCTCGGCACCGGCCCCGGCCCACGAGACGCTGGGCGGTGCGCTGGCCGTGGCCGGCCGGCTCCCGGGTCAGGCGGGCGACGCGCTGGCGGCGGCCGCGCGGGAGGCGTTCACCAGCGGGATGCACGGGGCGGCGATCGCCGGGGCGGTACTCCTCGCGGGGGCCGCGGTCGCGGCGGCGGCGACACTGCGCCGGATCCATGTACGGCAGACCACGGCCGCGCAGCCGGAGCGGGTCTCCGCCTGAGAGCATCCGGAGCACGGAAAAACGCCGGACGGGCCGGCTTGACCAGCCCGTCCGGCGTGTGTGGACGAGCCCGTTCGGGATGAACGGGGGGCGGGGGCGGAGCCCCCGGAACGGCAACCTCAACGGGCGGTCACCGCATCACGCACGGCAACCTCAGACCAGGTTCACCGAGCGGGCGGACGTCGCGCCGATCTCCTCGGCCACCTCCGTCAGGACGTTCTGCGGCACCGTGTCGTCGACCGTGAGGACCGCGAGGGCCTCGCCGCCCGCGATGTCACGGGCGACCTGCATGCCCGCGATGTTGATGCCGGCCTCGCCGAGAATGCGGCCCAGCGTGCCGACCACACCCGGGCGGTCGGTGTAGCGCAGCACCACCATGTGGTCCGCGAGGGCCAGGTCCACGTCGTAGTCGCCCACCGCCACGATCTTCTGATGGTGCTTCGGGCCGGCCAGCGTGCCGGACACCGACACCTCCTCGCCGCCCGCGAGCGTGCCGCGCACGGTGACCACGTTGCGGTGGTCGGTGGCCTCCGAGCTGGTGGTCAGGCGTACCTCGACACCGCGCTCCTGGGCGAAGAGCGGCGCGTTGACGTACGAGACCGTCTCGGCCACGACGTCCTCGAACACGCCCTTGAGCGCGGACAGTTCGAGCACCTTGACGTCGTGCTGGGTGATCTCGCCGTAGACCTCGACATCGAGCCGGACGGCGACCTCGCCCGCGAGCGCGGTGAAGATCCGGCCGAGCTTCTCGGCGAGCGGCAGACCCGGCTTGACGTCCTCGGCGATCACACCGCCCTGCACGTTCACCGCGTCCGGGACCAGCTCGCCGGCGAGCGCGAGGCGCACCGACTTGGCCACCGCGATGCCCGCCTTCTCCTGCGCCTCGTCCGTGGAGGCGCCCAGGTGCGGGGTGCACACCACCTGGTCCAGCTCGAACAGCGGCGAGTCGGTGCACGGCTCCTTCGCGTACACGTCCAGGCCCGCGCCCGCGACGCGACCCTCCTTGAGCGCCGAGTACAGCGCCTCCTCGTCGACGATCCCGCCGCGCGCGGCGTTGACGATACGGACGCTCGGCTTGACCTTGTGCAGCGCCTCGTCACCGATCAGACCGAGGGTCTCGGGGGTCTTCGGCAGGTGGACGGTGATGAAGTCGGAGACCTCGAGCAGCTCGTCCAGGGACAGCACCTTGACGCCCATCTGCGCGGCTCGGGCGGGCTGGACGTAGGGGTCGTAGGCGACGACCTTCATGCCGAACGCGGACATGCGCTGTGCGACCAGCGCGCCGATCCGGCCGAGGCCGACCACGCCGAGGGTCTTCTCGGCCAGCTCGACGCCCGTGTACTTGCTGCGCTTCCACTCGCCGTTCTTCAGCGCGGCGTTGGCCTGCGGGATGTTGCGGGCGGTGGAGATGATCAGACCGCAGGCCAGCTCGGCGGCGGTCACGATGTTCGAGGTGGGGGCGTTGACGACCATCACGCCGGCCTTGGTGGCCGCGGAGACGTCCACGTTGTCCAGGCCGACGCCGGCTCGCGCGACGACCTTGAGCTTCCGCGCGGCGGCGACGGCCTCGGCGTCGACCTTCGTCGCGGAGCGGATCAGGATGGCATCGACGTCGGCGATCGCCGACAGCAGCTCCGCACGGTCCGCGCCGTTGCAGTGCCGGATCTCGAAGTCCGGACCGAGTGCGTCGACGGTCGCGGGCGACAGCTCTTCAGCGATGAGTACCGTGGCTTTTCGGCTGGAGTACGAGCTCACGTGAGTCCTCACATGTCCAATGCGGACGGCCGTCCCGACGGCCGCAGGCGGTGGAGGGGTGCTAGCCGCGTGGAAGACGCACGACGCTGTGGGCCTGAACGCGATTGTTATGCAGCAGTGTAGTGGCGCCGCAAGCGTCATTTTGCGCCGCTGCGGAAGGATCACCCGTCCGTGGCTGGACGGGGTGGACAACGTCTCTTCCCGACGTTACCCCTGGTTCGCCGAAGGGACCGGAGCGGAGTGCTCCGGTCCCCCGGCCGTAAGGCTTACGCCTCCTCGTTCACCCAGCTCATGAGCTTGCGCAGCTCCTTGCCGGTGGTCTCCAGCAGATGCTCGGAGTCCTGCTTCTTGTACTCGTTGTACTTCTTCAGACCGCCGTGGTACTCGTCCATCCAGTTGCGGGCGAACGTGCCGTCCTGGATCTCGGCGAGGACCTTCTTCATCTCGGCCTTGGTGGCGTCCGTGATGATGCGGGGGCCCGTGACGTAGTCGCCCCACTCGGCGGTCTCGGAGACCGACCAGCGCATCTTCTCCAGGCCGCCCTCGTACATGAGGTCGACGATCAGCTTCAGCTCGTGGAGGCACTCGAAGTATGCGATCTCTGGCTGGTAGCCCGCCTCGACCAGGGTCTCGAAGCCGGCCTTCACCAGGGCGGAGGTGCCACCGCACAGGACGGCCTGCTCGCCGAAGAGGTCGGTCTCGGTCTCCTCGGTGAAGGTCGTCTTGATGACGCCGGCGCGGGTGCCGCCGATGCCCTTGGCGTAGGAGAGGGCCAGGGCGAAGGCGTTGCCGGTGGCGTCCTGCTCGACGGCCACGATGCAGGGAACGCCGCGGCCCTCCTCGTACTGGCGGCGCACCAGGTGGCCCGGACCCTTCGGGGCGACCATGCAGACGTCCACGCCGGCCGGGGGCTTGATGAAGCCGAAGCGGATGTTGAAGCCGTGGCCGAAGAAGAGCGCGTCGCCGTCCTTCAGGTTCGGGGCGATGGACTCCTCGTAGACCTGGGCCTGGATCGGGTCCGGGACCAGGATCATGATGACGTCGGCCTCGGCGGCGGCCTCCGCCGGGGTCACCACGCGCAGGCCCTGCTCCTCGGCCTTCTCCTTGGACTTGGAGCCCTCGTGCAGACCGACCCGCACGTCGACACCCGAGTCGCGCAGCGACAGCGCGTGGGCGTGGCCCTGGCTGCCGTAGCCGATGACCGCGACCTTGCGGCCCTGGATGATGGACAGGTCGGCGTCAGCGTCGTAGAACAGCTCGGCCACTTTGGGTTCTCTCCTTGTGTACGGACGGTGCGTCCCACCGTATGACGGCGGGGAGAAGGGAAGTTTCGGGGTCTCGGTATACGGGCGGCCGACTGCCTGCCGCCCGTTTCCGGTCGTACGGGAATGGTCCCGGAAGTCCTAGGCGGACCGGTCGAGGGCGCGCAGCGACCGGTCCGTGATCGAACGGGCGCCACGGCCGATCGCGATCGTGCCGGACTGGACCAGCTCCTTGATGCCGTACGGCTCCAGCATCTTGAGCATCGCGGACAGTTTGTCGCTGCTGCCGGTGGCCTCGATGGTGACGGCCTCCGGGGAGACGTCCACCGTCTTGGCACGGAACAGCTGGACGATCTCGACGATCTGGGAGCGCGTCTCGTTGTCGGCGCGCACCTTCACCAGAACGAGTTCGCGCTGAACGGCCTGGGACGGCTCCAGTTCGACGATCTTCAGGACGTTGACGAGCTTGTTGAGCTGCTTGGTGACCTGTTCGAGCGGCAGGTCCTCGACATTCACCACGATGGTGATCCGGGAGATGTCGGGGTGCTCGGTGACACCGACCGCGAGCGAGTCGATGTTGAAACCGCGGCGGGAGAACAGGGCGGCGATCCGGGCGAGGATGCCGGGCGTGTTCTCGACGAGGACCGAGAGGGTGTGCTTGGACATGGTTCTCACTCAGCTCTCTCTCAGTCGTCTTCGTTGTCGCCGAAGTCGGGGCGGACGTCCCGGGCGGCCATGATCTCGTCGTTGGAGGTGCCGGCGGCGACCATCGGCCACACCATGGCGTCCTCGTGGACGATGAAGTCGACGACCACCGGGCGGTCGTTGACGGAGTTCGCCTCTTCGATGACCTTGTCGAGGTCCTCCGAGGACTCGCAGCGGATCGCGTAGCAGCCCATGGCCTCCGACAGCTTCACGAAGTCGGGGACGCGGGTGCCGGCGCTCGGCTGCTTGCCGTCGGCCGCGGGGCCGGAGTGCAGCACGGTGTTGGAGTACCGCTGGTTGTAGAAGAGGGTCTGCCACTGGCGGACCATCCCGAGGGCGCCGTTGTTGATGATGGCGACCTTGATCGGGATGTTGTTCAGGGCGCAGGTGGTCAGCTCCTGATTGGTCATCTGGAAGCAGCCGTCGCCGTCGATGGCCCAGACCGTGTGGTCCGGGGCGCCGGCCTTCGCGCCCATCGCCGCCGGGACCGCGTAGCCCATCGTCCCGGCACCGCCGGAGTTCAGCCAGCTGGCGGGGTTGTCGTACTGGATGAAGTGCGCGGCCCACATCTGGTGCTGGCCGACGCCCGCCGCGAAGATCGTGCCCTCGGGCGCGAGCTGTCCGATGCGCTCGATGACCTGCTGCGGGGACAGTGAGCCGTCCTCCGGCAGGTCGTACCCGAGCGGGTAGGTCTCGCGCCAGCGGTTCAGGTCCTTCCACCAGGCGGTGTAGTCGCCCTTGTGGCCCTCACTGTGCTCCTTCTGGACGGCCTGGACCAGGTCGGCGATGACCTCCCGCGCGTCCCCGACGATCGGCACGTCCGCGGCCCGGTTCTTGCCGATCTCCGCCGGGTCGATGTCGGCGTGGACGATCTTGGCGTACGGGGCGAAGCTGTCCAGCTTGCCGGTGACGCGGTCGTCGAAGCGGGCTCCGAGGGCGACGATCAGGTCGGCCTTCTGCAGCGCGGTGACGGCGGTGACCGCACCGTGCATGCCCGGCATGCCCACGTGCAGCGGGTGGCTGTCGGGGAATGCGCCGAGCGCCATCAGGGTGGTGGTGACGGGCGCTCCGGTGAGTTCCGCGAGGACCTTCAGCTCGGCGGTGGCCTTGGCCTTCAGGACGCCGCCGCCGACATAGAGGACGGGCCGCCTGGCGGAGGTGATCAGCTTGGCGGCCTCGCGGATCTGCTTGGCGTGCGGCTTGGTCACCGGGCGGTAGCCGGGCAGGTCGGTCGCGGGGGGCCAGCTGAAGGTGGTCTGCGCCTGGAGGGCGTCCTTGGCGATGTCGACGAGGACCGGTCCCGGGCGGCCGGTGGAGGCGATGTGGAAGGCCTCCGCGATCGTCCGGGGGATGTCCTCGGCCTTGGTCACGAGGAAGTTGTGCTTGGTGATCGGCATCGTGATGCCGACGATGTCCGCCTCCTGGAAGGCGTCGGTGCCGATCGCCTTGGAGGCGACCTGGCCCGTGATCGCGACCAGCGGCACCGAGTCCATGTGCGCGTCCGCGATGGGCGTGACCAGGTTGGTGGCGCCGGGACCCGAGGTCGCCATGCAGACGCCGACCTTGCCGGTGGCCTGGGCATAGCCGGTGGCCGCGTGGCCCGCGCCCTGCTCGTGCCGCACCAGCACGTGCCGCACCCGCCGGGAGTCCATCAGCGGGTCGTAGGCGGGAAGGATCGCACCGCCGGGAATGCCGAATACCGTGTCGGCGCCGACCTCCTCGAGAGAGCGGATGAGGGACTGCGCACCCGTCACGTGCTCGGGCGCGGACTGGTGTCCTCCGGATCGGGGCCGCGGCTGCGGGTGATGGGCCCCGGTGGCCTGCTCGGTCATCGGCATTCTCTTCTCGATGCTGAGGGTTTTTGCGAGGTTCGGGCGTTGTTCGACTGGTGCGTGTGCAACAAAAAACCCCTCGTGCCGGTAGGCAAGCGAGGGGAGCGCGCCGGGAGTGGTCGCTGGGTGTTCCGGTTCATGTCCGGTGGGTCCCAGCTCAGCCGACGCGCTGTCCAAGTACGAGAATTCGGGTGCGCATGGCACTGACCCTCCCCCCGGCACGCCATCACTGTCAAGTGGGTGGGACGGGAGTCTCATTATGTGAGCGTAGGGCGCTCCCACCGCCGAAAACCGCAGGCACACCGCTCGTGTACAGCGTCGCTCCCCCGACCGCGAACGCCGGCGCCGGCTCCACCGGGCCATGCGGCACGGGGCAGTGGCCGGAAGTGAGCGCCCGGCGCAGCCGGTACTCGTCCAGCGGTCCCGAGAATGCCATGCCCTGCCCGTGCGTACACCCCATGGCACGCAGGGCGACGACCTGTTCGGGCAGATCCACCCCGTCGGCGACCGACTGGAGACCGAGATCCGTGGCGATGCGCAGCAGCCCGCTGGTGATCTTGTACAGCCGCGCGGACTCCACGACCCCCTCGACCAGGCCCCGGTCGAGCTTCAGTACGTCGACGGGGAGCCGGCGCAGCGCCGTGATGGCCGCGTAGCCGCTGCCCAGTCCGTCCAGCGCGACCCGGACGCCGATCCTGCGCAGGGCGGCGAGTCTGCGCTCCAACTCGTCCAGGGGGACCCTCGGATCGACGTCGGACAGCTCGATGACCAGGGCGCCCGAGGTCAGGCCGTGCCGGGTGAGCAGGCCCTCCACGGAGCCGAGGGGCAGCGAGCGGTCGAGCAGGCGGCGGGCGCTCATCCGTACGGCGACGGGCACGGCGAGCCCGGTCGCGGTGCGCTCGGCGGCCTGCTCCACGGCCTCCTCGAGCGTCCACCGGCCCAGCTCGGCGGCCTTGTCGCTGTCCTCGGAGACCCGCAGGAACTCCGAGGCGGTGAAGAGCACGCCCTGGGAGGAGCGCCAGCGTGCCTGGGCGCTGACGGCGGTGATCCGGCCGTCCGCCAGCGATACGACGGGCTGGTGCAGCAGGGTGAACTCGCCGTCGTGCAGTGCGGCCCGCAGCCGGGTGGCCAGCTCGGTCTTCCGTACGACGTCCTGCTGCATCTGGGGCGCGTACAGCTCGACGCGCCCCTTGCCGGCGGCCTTGGCGCGGTACATGGCGAGGTCGGCGTTGCGCAGGAGTTCGCCCGCGCCCAGGCCCGGCTCCGCGAAGGCCACACCGATGGACGCGGCCACCCGGACATCGTTGCCGTCGATGTCGTACGGCTGCGAGAGGGTGACCCGCAGCCGGTCGGCGAGCTCCAGGATGTGCCTCTCGTGGGCGGTGCGGTCGCGGGTGCCGTCGCCGACGATGAGGGCCGCGAACTCGTCACCGCCCAGGCGGGCCGCGGTGTCCCCCTGCCGTACCGAGTCCTGGAGTCTGCGGGCGGCCTGGACGAGCAGCTCGTCCCCGGCCTGGTGCCCGATCGTGTCGTTGACCGCCTTGAAGCCGTCGAGGTCGATGAAGAGGACCGCCGTGTTCCGCAGGGCGGGGCCGCGGTCGGAGGCGCGGCGCCCGGACAGCGCCTGCTGGACGCGCTTGGTGAACAGGGAGCGGTTGGGCAGGTCGGTGAGCGGGTCGTGCTCGGCGTTGTGCTGGAGCTGTGCCTGGAGGCGCACGCGCTCGGTCACGTCCCGGCTGTTGAAGATCAGGCCGCCCTCGTGGCGGTTGACGGTGGACTCCACGTTCAGCCAGCCGCCGTAGCCCGACCGGAAGCGGCACTCGATCCGGGTGGTGGGCTCCTCGGCATGGCTGGCGGCGAGGAAGCGGCGCACCTCGTGCACCACGCAGCCCAGGTCCTCCGGGTGGATGAGCGCGGCGAGTTCGGTTCCGACCAGGTCCTCGGCGGAGCGGCCGTAGACGCCCGCGGCGGCCGGGGAGACATATCTGAGGATGCCGCTGGGCGCCGCGATCATGATGACATCGCTGGAGCCCTGCACCAGCGAGCGGAAGTGGTTCTCCTTCTGTGCGAGTTCCTGGGTGAGGGTGATGTTGTCGAGCAGCATGATGCCCTGGCGGACGACGAGCGCGAGCACCACGGCTCCGGCGGTGATGAGCACCACGCGATCGACGCTGTGACCGTTGAGGACGTTGTAGAGAATCCCCAGGGTGCAGACGGCGGCGGCCAGATAGGGCGTGAGCGCGGCCAGCGATCCGGAGATCGGGCGCGTGGCCGGGTAGCGGTCACGGTCGGATCCCTGAGGGACGCCGACCGGGTACCGGTCCTGGCCCGGCGACTGGGTGTGCGCGCGGCCCGTCTGCCGCGGCAGCACGGGCGCGTGCCCTTCCCGCCGGTCCGTGCGCCCGGAGACCGGCCGGCGCCGACCGGGCGCGGGTGCGCGCACCGCCTGCGTGTGCGCGGGGTCGCGCCGCAGCCGCTGCCGGACGCCGACCCACGGGGCGTACGCGAGGAGGAGCGAGCCGGAGAACCAGCCGGCGTCGAGCAATTGGCCCGAGTGGTAGCTGTTGTGCAGCAGCGGCGAGGTGAACAGAGCGTCGCACATCACGGTCAGGGCGAGCGCGCCGATGGCGGTGTTGACGGCCGACCGGTTGACCGCCGAGCGCCGGAAGTGCAGGGCGACCACCATGCTGATCAGGGCGATGTCCAGCAGGGGGTACGCGAGCGACAGGGCGGTGTGCGCGACGCTCGGACCGTCGAACTTCGCCGCTTGGGCAAGCGCGAGGCTCCACGACAGGGTGAGCAGCGAGCCGCCGATGAGCCACGCGTCCAGCGCGAGGCATACCCAACCCGCCTTGGTGACGGGCCTTTTGGCGAGCACGAGCAGTCCTACGATGGCGGGAGGAGCGAAGCAGAGGAAGAAGAAGTCGGCGAAGCTCGGCGAGGGGACGGGGCGGTCGAGGATGACCTCGTACCAGCCCCAGACGCCGTTGCCCAGCGCGGCCATGGCCGAGGAGAGCGCGAACAGCAGCCACGCGGGCCGGAAGCGGCTGCGGCTGCGCCGCGCGTAGACGAAACAGGAGACCGACGCGGTGCCCGCCGCGACGCTCAGTCCGAAGTCGCCCATGACGAGCGCGACGCTCCGGCAGCCCCAGTCGAGCGCGGAACCGACGGCGTATCCCGCGCACACCAGGGCCAGGACCAGTTGCGGGACCAGGTGCGTCCGGCCTCCCGGGGCCGGACGGCGGGCCGGCAGAGCTCCGGGGGAGCTCACCGGGTCCTCCCGGTCCGGGGCGCCGCCGGGTCCTGCCGGTCCCGGTGCGCTGGGTGCGCATGCCTCTTGCGGCCGCTGGGCCGGCGGTGGTGCTGATGACCGCCCTGGTGGCTGCTGTGGCCGGCGTGGCCGCTGTGACCCGTGTGGCCCCCGTGTCCGCGTCTGCGCGTTTCCGCTCGCCAGGGTCGCAGCCCGCGACTCCGCCGCGTCGGATCGTTCGTCCATAGGCTGTGCATCGCCCGTCGCCCCCCTCGCATGTCTGAAAGTTCCGTCCCCGGCGCCGAATGGTGCGCGGCGCAGCCCCTGCCCGGGACGATACACCAGTCTCGTCACTCAGGGACATAGATTCTCTACGCTCAGTGACGACCAGCCAGGATGTGCGTACGTACTGCGTACGAGAGACTGCGGAGCGTACTGGAAGCGGACGGGGAGCCAACAGCCGTCGACCCGCGCGCCGGGGGTGCGCCCCGTCGCGAGACACGCGCACGGCCGGTGGGGCCGGCTTGAAACATGCGCTGACGGGCCGTCGTCCGCGCCGTCGCCGGCGCCCGCTCAGCCCCGGCGCGCCGGGTCTTCGACGCCGGTCGCCAACACCACGTTCGCCATTGGTTCCCCCTGCGCGAAACGGTTCAGCTGGGCGCTCAGCAGACGTGTGGCACGGGGCCAGAACGCCGACGTGGGGCCGCCCACATGAGGGCTGATCAGCACACCCGGCGCATGCCACAGGGGGTGTCCGGCGGGCAGCGGCTCGGGATCCGTGACATCGAGCGCGGCGGTGAGGCGGCCCGTGTCCAGCTCGGCCAGCAGCGCCTTGGTGTCGACGACACCGCCGCGCGCGACGTTGACGAGCAGCGCCCCGTCCTTCATCCGGGCCAGGAAGTCCTCGTTGACCAGGCCTTTCGTCTGCTCCGTGAGCGGCGTGACGAGCACCACCACATCGGCGTCGGGAAGCAGTTCCGGCAATCGGGAGAGAGGATGCACAAGGCCGCGCGGCGACTCACGCTCTCGGCGCGCGACGCGCGCCACCCGCGCGAGCTCGAAGGGAGCGAGCCGGTCCTCGATGGCGGCGCCCACGGACCCGTATCCGACGATGAGGACGGACTTGTCGGCGAGCGCGGGACGGAAGCCGGAGCGCCACTCCTCACGGTCCTGTCCCCGGACGAAGTCGGGGATGCCGCGCAGCGAGGCGAGGATGAGGGTCAGCGCGAGTTCGGCAGTGCTGGCGTCGTGCACCCCGCGCGCGTTGCACAGCTGCACCCCGTCGGGCAGCAGGGGCAGGCCCGGTTCGACATGGTCAACACCGGCGGAGAGCGTCTGCACGACCCGGACGGACGTCATGGCGGCCATGGGGCGCACCGCGACCTCGCTGCCCTTCATGTAGGGCACCACATAGAACGCGCAGTCGGCGGGATCCGCGGGAAACTCCCGACCGCCGTCCCAGAAGCGGTAGCGCAAGCCCTCGGGGAGGTCCCTTATCTCGTCGGTGCGGAACGGAAGCCATACGTCGACAGTCATGTCAGGAGGCTATGCGAAGGATCCCGGGTCGCATTGGTTAGTTTGGGGTGCCAGGAAAGGGAGGGCACGGCCAGGTGGAGCGCAGGACGATCGGCGCGGCGACGCTCGAGGTGGGGGCGGTCGGACTCGGGTGCATGCCGATGAGCTGGGCGTACTCGGGCTCGCGGCAGCGGGGCGAGGAATCGCTGCGGACGGTGCACCGGGCGCTCGATCTGGGGGTGACGCTGCTCGACACGGCCGACATGTACGGGCCGTTCACCAATGAGCTGCTGGTGGGCCGGGTGCTCAAGGAGCGGCGTGCCGAGGCGTTCGTGTCGACCAAGGTCGGCCTGCTGGTGGGCGAGCAGCACATCGTGGCCAACGGCCGCCCGGGCTATGTGAAACGGGCCTGCGACGCCTCGCTGCGGCGGCTGCAGACGGACGTCATCGACCTGTACCAGCTGCACCGCGCGGACCCCGAGATACCCGTCGAGGAGACCTGGGGCGCCATGGCCGAGCTGGTGCGGGCGGGGAAGGTACGCGCACTCGGGCTGTGCGCGGTGGGCGTGCGGGGCGGACGGCGGACCGGGGCCCGGCTGTACGACGGCACGATCCGGCAGCTGGAGCGGGTGCAGCAGGTGTTCCCGGTGAGCACGGTGGAGGCCGAGCTGTCGGTGTGGTCGGCGGAGGCCCTGGACGCGCTGGTGCCCTGGTGCGCGGCGCGCGGGGTCGGCTTTCTCGCGGCGATGCCGCTCGGCAACGGTTTCCTGACCGGCACGCTGACTCCGGGCGAGGGCTTCGAGCCGGACGACCTGCGGGCCCGCCATCCCCGCTTCACCGCCGAGGTGATGGCGGCCAACCAGCCGATCGTGGCCGGGCTGCGGCGGGTGGCGCGCCGCCACGGCGAGGAGGTCACGCCCGCCCAGGTCGCGCTGGCCTGGGTGCTGGCGCAGGGACGGCATGTGGTCCCGGTGCCGGGCGCGAAACGGGAGCGCTGGGTCGCGCAGAACGCGGGCGCGCCCGGCCTGCGGCTGACCCCGCAGGACCTGGCGGAACTCGCGGACCTGCCGGCGGCACAGAGGTCGTGGGACTGACCCGATCGGCTGATTCTCCGCCGCCGGGGAACGCCGGGGCGTCGCGCCTCGTAAGTAGGGAAGAATCCCCGCGTCGAAGGGACCTGGATCGTGCGACGTCGAGCTGTGGCGGCCGTGTCGGCCGCGGCCGTGCTCGTGCTGGCGGCGGGGTGCTCCGCCGGTTCCGGGGACACGTCCGGCGGCGCCCCCTCGTCGAGCGGTACGGCGCCGGGGGCGTCCGCGCCCGGGCAGGCGGGTGAGCACGTCCCGCCGGCGAAAGGATCGGTCCGCGTGGTGCGGACGGTCGCCGAGCACCTCAAGACCCCCTGGGGCCTGGCCGCGCTGCCCGGCGGCGGACTGCTGGTCTCCTCCCGGGACGACGGGACGATCACGCGGATCGACGACAGGACCGGGAAGAAGACCGAGCTGGGCACGGTCCCCGGGGTCTCTGCCGCCGGCGAGGGCGGCTTGCTGGGCATCGCCCTCTCCCCCGGCTATGCCTCGGACCACTTGGTCTACGCCTACCTGACGACCGACTCCGACAACCGCATCGTGCGCATGCTGTACGACGCGCACAAGCCGGCCGGTGAGCAGCTGGGCGCGCCCGACACCGTCTTCAAGGGCATCCCGAAGGGGATGATCCACAACGGCGGCAGGATCGCGTTCGGCCCGGACGGCATGCTGTACGCGGGCACGGGCGAATCCGGCGACCGGGGCCTGGCACAGAACCGGGCCTCCCTGGGAGGCAAGATCCTGCGCATGACGCCGGACGGCGAACCCGCCCCCGGCAATCCCTTCGGGGACTCGGCCGTCTACTCCCTGGGCCACCGCAATGTCCAGGGCCTGGCCTGGGACGACAGGCAGCGGCTGTTCGCCTCGGAGTTCGGCCAGGACACCTGGGACGAGGTGAACGCGATCAGACCGGGTGACAACGGCGGCTGGCCGGTCGCCGAGGGGAAGTCGGCCGACCCCAGGTTCCACAATCCGCTCGCCCAGTGGCACACCGACATGGCCTCCCCCAGCGGCCTGGCCTACGCCGAGGGCTCCCTGTGGATGGCGGGCCTGCGCGGGCAGCGGCTGTGGCGCGTGCCGCTGAGGGGAACCGAGGCGTCGGCACCCCCTCAGGCGTTTCTGCAGGGCGCCTACGGCCGCCTGCGCACCGTGGTCGCGGCCGGCGGCAACCGGCTGTGGCTGACCACGAGCAACACGGACGGCCGGGGCAAGGCCTCCAAGACCGACGACCGCATCCTGGAGGTGCAGGTGGAGTAGGGCGCCGCGGTCGGATGGCGGCCGGAGCCGCCGCGGTGGCGCGCGTCCCGCTCAGGCCGGGCGGGCCTCCGGATCGTCGGCGGCAGCCGTGCCCACGCCCCCGCTCATGGCCGGTCGGCGCCCGGACACGCGAAGGGACCCCGGGCTTCCGAGAACCGTGGGACGCGGCGGAAGACCCGGGGCCCCTGGTGGGACCGCGTCGGCTCAGCTTGCGGAGGGCAGTCCGAGCAGGATGTCGGTGTACTTGAGGACGGCCAGGAGCAGCCCGATGACGCCCAGGGCCACACCGCCCCAGGCGACCGACTTGATCCACGGGGCCTGCGGCTTCCCGGGCGCCCCGAACGCCGGGCGGGCCAGCACGACGACGCCGACGATCAGTGCGGCCAGCGCGAACAGGCCGCCCCACAGCGCGGTGGCGTGCCAGGCGTTGCCGTACACCTCCTTGATCTGCTGGGCGACGCTCGCCTGCGACGAAGTCCGCAGCTGGCCCACGAGGGTCTCCCGCGCGGAGGCCACCGTGGAGACCCAGGTGCCGGTGAGGGAGACGATGCCGAGCCCGGCCGCGACGACGGCGCCCGCCCCCTGACCGACCCCGGAAGGCCCCTCCGGCTCGTGCCTGTCGGGCTCGTGCATCTCGGAGGCGTGCTCCTCGGGGACGTGCTCCTCGGGGACGTGCTGCTCGGGCCGCTCCTCGTCCCCGGCCCCTCCGGCCGGCTCCTGGCCCTCGATGGCCTCCACCTTCCCCTCGTCGTTGGTCGCCTGGGTGCCGGTCTCGGCCCCGGCCTCGTCAGCTGTCTTCGTTCCCATGCCTCGCACCGTACGGACGCTGTCTGAGAGGTCTCTTAATGATCGTCACAGGCCCGTGCCGCCCGCCACTCGGGCGCGAGCACCGACCACACCTCGGTGTCCTGGCGCACACCGCGGTACAGATGGTTCCGGCGCAGTACGCCGTCCCTGCTCATGCCCAGCCGCCTCGCCACCTTGATGCTCGGCAGGTTGGCAGACGAGGCGCGCCACTCCACACGGTGGATGCCACGCTCGTCGATCGCCCAATCAATAAGCACCCGCATGCCACGCGTGACGAGCCCCCGTCCGGTGGCCGCGGGCTCGAGCCAGCAGCCGACCTCGCAGTTGCCTCCGGCGGCGTCGAAGATCCGGAACAGCAGCCCGCCGACCAGCTTCCCGTCCAGCCACAGCCCGTGCAGGCTCCCGGTGTCGGCGGCGCGCTTGTCGGCGTACGACGTGAGGACGGCCCGGGCGGAGGCGACGTCCGTGGCGTTCGTCCCGAACGGGATGTGCTGGTTGACGAACTCGCGCCCGCGGTCCAGATGCGCCAGGAACTCCTCCGCGTGCCAGGGTTCCAGCGGTCGCAGTTCGGCCCCGTCGTCACCCAGGGATATCGCGTACATCCGGCTGCCGCTCCCTCACCAGTTCGTCCACCAGCGCGTCCGTGTCGATGCGCTCCCCCGGCATCGTCGCACGGCACTCCGGCCGTTCGATGCAGATGCGCGGCAGCCGGCGGTCCAGCCAAGACGGCAGCCACCAGTTGGCGCCGCCGAGCAGGTGCATCAGGGCGGGGACGAGAAGGGTACGCAGGACGAACGCGTCCAGGGCGACGGCCGCGGCGAGCCCGATACCGAACATGGCGATGACATGGTCACCCGCGGCCACGAAGGCGAGGAAGACGGAGATCATGATGACCGCCGCCGAGTTGATCACCCGGCTGGTCTCGGCGAGACCGACCCGCACGGCCCGCCGGTTGTCGCCGGTCTCCAGCCACTCCTCGTACATACGGCTGACCAGGAACACCTGGTAGTCCATGGAGAGCCCGAAGAGCACCGACACCATGATCACGGGAAGGAAGGGTTCGATCGGGCCGGCCCGGCCGAGGCCCAGCAGCTCGCTCCCCCAGCCCCACTGGAAGATCGCGACGACCACGCCGAACGCGGAGGCGACGGCGGCGAGGTTCATCGCGGCGGCCTTCAGCGGAATGCCCAGGGACCGGAAGGCGAGCAGCAGCAGCACACAGCCCAGGCTGATCACCACACTCACGAAGAGCGGCAGCTTGCCGACGATCACGCCGGCGAAGTCGTCGTAGGCCGCCGTCACGCCGCCCACGGACAGATCGAGGGTGGTGCCCTGCTCGGCGCGCGGCAGCACCTCCGTGCGCAGCCGGTGCACCAGGTCGCTGGTCTGCTGGGACTGCGGGGAGGACTGCGGCACGACGGTGAGGTAGGCGGTGTCGCCGCCGCCGTTGTACGTCACCGGGGTCACCGAGGCGACGCCCTTGGTGGCCTCGAGGGTGCGGTCGAGATTGTCGAGCGCCAGCTTGTCCTCGGCGCCGCCGACATGGGTGACCACGGTGAGCGGGCCGTTGACGCCCGGCCCGAAGCCGTCTGCGAGCAGGTCGTATGCCTGGCGGGTGGTCGATGTCTTCGGGTCGTTGCCCTGGTCGGAGGTGCCGAGGTGGAGGGAGAGCGTGGGCAGCGCGAGCAGGGCCATCACGGCCAGCGCGACCGCGCCGAGCTTCTTGGGGTGGCGCTCGACGAACGCGGACCAGCGGGCGGCGAGCCCCGTCGGGAGCTCCGGTTCGGGCCCGTGCTCGTCCAGTCTGCGCCGCTCGCGCCTGCTCAGGGCGCGGGGCCCGATGAAGGACAGCAGGGCGGGCAGCAGGGTCACGGAGGCCGCGACGGTGAGGAGGACGGTCAGACACGCGGCGAAGGCGACACCGTTGAGGAAGCCGAGCCGCAGGATCAGCATGCCGAGCAGCGCGATGCACACGGTGGCGCCCGCGAACACGACGGCTCGTCCGGTGGTGGTGACGGCGCCCACGGCGGCCTCCCCCACCGGGGTGCCGCGCTTCAGGATCTTGCGGTGCCGGGTCACGATGAACAGCGCGTAGTCGATGCCGACGCCGAGGCCGATCAGCAGGCCGAGCATGGGCGCGAAGTCGGCGACGGTCATGGCGTGGCCCAGCAGGCCGATGCCCGAGTAGGCGGTGCCGACACCGATCAGGGCGGTCGCGATCGGCAGCAGGGAGGCGGCGAGCGAGCCGAAGGCGAGGAAGAGGACCACGGCGGCCACGCCGACTCCGACGGCCTCGGCGATATGGCCGCCCTTCGGCTGGGTGAGGGCGACGGCGCTGCCGCCCAGTTCCACCTTCAGGCTCTTGGTCTCGGCGGCCTTGGCGGTGTCGACGACGGCCTTGGCCTCGCCCTTGCCGATGTTCTCGCTCGGCTCGGCGAAGGTGATCGTGGCGTACGCGGTGCGGCCGTCCCCGCTGATCTGGGCGCTGTGGCTGCCCTCGTAGGGGTTGGTGACGGAGGCGACGCCGGGCAGGTGCGCGATGTCGTCCAGGGTGCGGGTCATCGTCTGCTCGACATCGGCGGAGCGCACACCGCCGGGGCCGGCCGTGCGCCAGACGACGCTGTCGCTGTCGCCGCCGAGGCCGGGGAAGCCCTGCTGGAGCATCTGGGTGGCGCGGCCGGCCTCGGTGCCGGGGGCGTCGTAGTGGTTCGAGTACGCGGAGCCCGCGACGGTGGCGCCGACCGTGACACCTGCGAAGGCGATCAGCCACAGCAGAACGGTGACAAGGCGGTGGCGTACACACCAGCGTGCAAGGGCTGCCACGAACGTGCTCCCAGGGGGTGATTTCGTTGATCTTTGACCGGGAACAGCCGCAGATGGAACTGAACAGCCCGCAAAGAACGTATGAGCAATCCCCAACACTCTGGCAGCCGGAAGAGATCGTTTGCGGCTTTCGTGGGGTTGGTCACAGAACTGCGATGCAATTCACAGGACATTCGCAGCGACTCTGTCGCCCCATATAAGATTTCCCTAAATAGAAAGGGGCGGTATATCGCATTCGATATACCGCCCCTTTAGGTGTTTCGCGGTCGCGCTCAGCCCTCGCTGACGCCCAGCTTCTCCAGGATCAGCTCCTTGACGCGGGCGGCGTCGGCCTGGCCGCGGGTGGCCTTCATGACGGCGCCGACCAGGGCGCCGGCGGCGGCCACCTTGCCGCCGCGGATCTTGTCCGCGACGGCCGGGTTGCCGGCGATGGCCTCCTCGACGGCGGCGGTGAGCGCGCCCTCGTCGGAGACGACCTTCAGACCGCGCTTCTCGACGACCTCGTCCGGGGTGCCCTCGCCCGCGAGGACGCCCTCGATGACCTGGCGCGCCAGCTTGTCGTTCAGATCGCCGGCCGCGACCAGCTTGGCGACCCGGGCGACCTGCTCCGGGGTGATCGTCAGATCGTCCAGGCCCTTGCCGGACTCGTTGGCGTGGCGGGCCAGCTCGCCCATCCACCACTTGCGGGCGGAGGCCGCGTCGGCGCCCGCCTCGATGGTGGCCACGATCAGGTCCAGGGCGCCGGCGTTGACGATCGCCTGCATGTCGGTGGCGGAGATCCCCCACTCCTCCAGCAGCCGGGTGCGGCGCACGAGGGGCAGCTCCGGCAGCGCCGCGCGCAGCTCCTCGACCCACTCGCGCGAGGGCGCGACGGGCACCAGGTCCGGCTCGGGGAAGTACCGGTAGTCCTCGGCCTCCTCCTTGGTACGGCCCGAGGTCGTCGAGCCGGTGTCCTCGTGGAAGTGGCGGGTCTCCTGGATCACCTTGCCGCCGCCGTCGAGCACGGCGGCGTGGCGCTGGATCTCGTAGCGGGCCGCGCGCTCGACGGAGCGCAGCGAGTTGACGTTCTTCGTCTCGGAGCGGGTACCGAACCTGTCGGCGCCCTTCGGCATCAGCGACAGGTTCACGTCGCAGCGCATCTGGCCCATCTCCATCCGGGCCTCGGAGACACCGAGCGCCCGGATCAGCTCGCGCAGCTCGCGGACGTACGCCTTCGCCACCTCGGGCGCGCGCTCGCCCGCGCCGACGATCGGCTTGGTGACGATCTCGATGAGCGGGATGCCGGCCCGGTTGTAGTCCAGCAGGGAGTGGGACGCGCCGTGGATACGGCCGGTGGCCCCGCCGACGTGCGTCGACTTGCCGGTGTCCTCCTCCATGTGGGCGCGCTCGATCTCCACGCGGAAGGTCTCGCCGTCCTCCAGTTGCACGTCGAGGTAGCCGTTGAAGGCGATCGGCTCGTCGTACTGGGAGGTCTGGAAGTTCTTCGGCATGTCCGGATAGAAGTAGTTCTTCCGGGCGAAGCGGCACCACTCGGCGATCTCGCAGTTCAGCGCGAGACCGATCCTGATCGCGGACTCCACGCCGGTCGCGTTGACGACCGGGAGCGAGCCGGGCAGGCCGAGGCAGGTGGGACAGGTCTGCGAGTTCGGCTCGGCGCCGAGCGCCGTGGAGCAGCCGCAGAACATCTTGGTCCTGGTGCCGAGTTCGACATGGACCTCGAGGCCCATGACGGGGTCGTACGACGCCAGCGCGTCCTCGTACGACACCAGGTCGGTCGTGGTGGTCACGGTGAAACTTCCCTCTCAGCCCAGCAGGACGTCGTCGTCGCCCAGCCGCCTCAGCTCGCGGTAGAGGATCGCGAGGCCGGTGGCGATGGCGGCGGCGGACACGGCCGCGTCGATCAGGCGCAGTGTGTCGTTCTCGATGCGGGCCTTCTTGGCCTGCTTCGCGACACTGATCGCGCCGAACGCGGTGGTGGCCATGGACAGGTACATACCGGACTTGGACTTCTTGAAGCCCTTGGCCTTGGACAGTGCCTTACTCACAGCGACGGAGCCTCCTCGAGAAGCGGGTGCCCCCACCTTTCCACGAAGGCGGCCTCGACGGCGGCGCCGACCTTGTACAGCCGGTCGTCCTTCAGCGCCGGGGCGATGATCTGCAGTCCGACCGGAAGGTTGTCCTCCGGAGCGAGGCCGCAGGGCAGCGACATGGCGGCGTTGCCGGCCAGGTTGACCGGGATGGTGCACAGGTCCGCCAGGTACATCGCCATCGGATCGTCGGCGCGCTCGCCGATCGGGAAGGCGGTGGTGGGGGTGGTCGGCGACACGATCACGTCCACCTGCTCGAACGACTTCTCGAAGTCGCGGGTGATGAGCGTGCGGACCTTCTGCGCGGAGCCGTAGTACGCGTCGTAGTAGCCGGAGCTGAGGGCGTACGTCCCGAGCATGATGCGGCGCTTGACCTCGGGGCCGAAGCCCGCCTCACGGGTGAGGGAGGTGACCTCCTCGGCGGAGTGCGTGCCGTCGTCGCCGACGCGCAGGCCGTAGCGCAGACCGTCGAAGCGGGCGAGGTTGCTGGAGCACTCGCTCGGGGCGATCAGGTAGTACGCGGCCAGCGCCAGGTCGAAGGACGGGCAGTCCAGCTCGACGATCTCGGCACCCAGCTCTCCGAGGAGCGCGACGGCCTCGTCGAAGCGCTGCACGACGCCGGCCTGGTAGCCCTCGCCGCGGAACTGCTTGACGACGCCGATGCGCATCCCCGCCACGCTGCCGTTGCGCGCGGCCTCGACGACCGGCGGGACCGGGGCGTCGATGGAGGTCGAGTCGAGCGGGTCGTGGCCGCCGATGACCTCGTGCAGCAGGGCGGCGTCCAGGACCGTACGGGCGCAGGGGCCGCCCTGGTCGAGGGAGCTGGAGAAGGCGACCATGCCGTAGCGGGAGACACCGCCGTAGGTCGGCTTGACGCCGACCGTGCCGGTCACGGAGGCGGGCTGGCGGATGGAGCCGCCGGTGTCCGTGCCGATGGCGAGCGGAGCCTGGAAGGAGGCGAGCGCGGCGCTCGACCCACCGCCGGAACCGCCCGGGATACGGGTGAGGTCCCAGGGGTTGCCGGTGGGGCCGTAGGCGCTGTTCTCGGTGCTGGACCCCATGGCGAACTCGTCCATGTTGGTCTTGCCGAGGATGACGACGTCGGCTTCCTTCAGCTTCCTGGTGAGCGTGGCGTCGTACGGCGGGATCCAGCCCTCGAGGATCTTGGACCCCACGGTGGTGGGCACGCCCTCGGTGGTGAAGATGTCCTTGAGCGCGAGCGGCACACCGGCCAGCGGGCCGAGCTTCTCACCCCGCTCCCGCTTCGCGTCGACGGCACGGGCCTGCGCCAGCGCGCCCTCGCGGTCGACGTGCAGGAAGGCGTGCACCTTCTCGTCGACTGCCTCGATACGGGCGAGGTGGGCCTCGGTGACCTCGACGGCGGTCAGCTCGCCGGAGGCGATCTTCTCGGCGGTCTGGGCGGCGGTGAGCCGGACGATGCTGTTCTTGTCCGTCATGGCGGGCTACTCCTCCCCCAGGATCTGCGGCACCTTGAAACGCTGCTGCTCCTGGGCAGGGGCGCCGGACAGCGCCTGCTCGGGGGTGAGCGACGGACGGACCTCGTCCGCGCGCATGACGTTCGTCAGCGGCAGCGGGTGGGAGGTCGGCGGTACGTCTTGGTCGGCGACCTCGCTGACGCGGGCGACCGCGCCGATGATGTCGTCGAGCTGGCCGGCGAAGTGGTCAAGCTCTTCGGGCTTCAGCTCCAGACGCGCCAGCCGGGCGAGGTGGGCGACCTCCTCGCGCGTGATGCCAGGCATGCAGCGATCCTCTGGGGTGAGTGTGTGTGGTTTGGGCCCAATCCTATGGCGCGAGCACGGGTGCCCGCGCATGGGTTTGCCCCGGCCCGGCGCGCTGCCTGTCGGTCGTGGGCTGATCGCAGGTCGCGGGATGTACGTCGATGGGGGGTCGTTCGCCGGTTCCGGGCCCCTCGTCAGTCGTGATCCCGGACGTCTGCGAGCCCGGACGACCGTGAGCCCGGACGACCGTGAGCCCGGACGTCCGTGAGCCAGGGCTTTCGTGGACCCGGGCTTTCGTGGACCCGGGCGTTCGTGCGCCCAGGCGTTCGTGCGCCCAGGCGTTCCTGATCGGCGCGGTGCGCCTACTCGTCCGTCGCCGCGGCCGGAAGGGCGGCTCTCGGGCGCTGCCAGCCCCGGGCGCCCCGCGCGCGGAGCCACGCCGTCGTCTCCTCGGGGGGCATCGCGGCCGCGACCAGCCAACCCTGGACCGCGTCGCACCGCAGGTCGCGCAACCGCTCCCACGTCTCGTCGTCCTCGACGCCTTCCGCGACGACGAGCAGCCCCAGCGAATGCGCCAGGTCCACCGTGCAGCGCACGATCTCCGCGTCCTCCGCGTCCACCGCGAGCCGCGCCACGAACGAACGGTCGATCTTCAGCTCGCTCACCGGCAGCCGCCGTAGGTGGACCAGCGAGGAGTACCCCGTCCCGAAGTCGTCCAGCGACATCTTCACACCGTGCCCGGCCAGCCCGGCCAGCGTGTCGGCGGCCCGCTGCGGGTCCTCCAGGAGCACATGCTCGGTGATCTCCAGCTGCAGCGCGCCCGCCGGCACCCCGTGACGCGCCAGCCGCGCGGCCACCGAGCCCGCGAAACCGGGAGTGTGCACATCCCGGGGCGAGACGTTCACCGCCACCGGGACCAGCAGCCCCTGCGCCCGCCAGCGCGCCACCTGCCCGAGCGCCGTCTCCAGCACATACTCCGTCAGATGCGGCATCAGCCCGGACGACTCGGCGATCGCGATGAACTCGTCCGGCGGCACCTTCCCGCGCTCGGGGTGCACCCACCGCACCAGCGCCTCGAGCCCGGCGACCTGCCCGTCGAACCGCACCTTGGGCTGGTAGTGCAGTTCCACCTCGTGCGCGTCCAGGGCGCGTCGCAGATCCCCCAGCAGCCCGAGCCGGTCCGGGGTGTTCGAGTCCCGCTTGGACTCGTAGACCTCCACCCCCGTACGGTCCCGCTTCGCCTGGTACATCGCGACGTCCGCCCGTTGCAGCAGCCCCTCCGCGTCCAGCGCGTGCTCGGGGAAGACGGCGACCCCGGCGCTGGCCTCCAGGACCAGCGTGAGTCCGTCCAGGTCGAGCGGGGAGCCGAGCGCCGCGACCAGGTTGCGCGCCGCCCGTGACGCGGACGTCGTGGAGTCCGCGACGGGCAGTAACACGGCGAACTCGTCCCCGCCGAGCCGTGCCGCCTCCGCCCCGCGCGGCAGCGCGAGCCGCAGCCGCTCGGCTATCTGGAGAAGCAGCCGGTCGCCGGCGAGATGGCCGAGCGTGTCGTTCACCGACCGGAAGCGGTCGAGGTCGATCAGCATCAGGGCGGCCCGCGCACCGATCCGCTCGGCGTCGTCGAGCGCCGTCCAGGTGCGCTCCAGCAGCCACTGCCGGTTGGGCAGACCGGTCAGCGGGTCACGCAGTTGTTCCTCGGCGCGGGCCCGCGCTATCCACAGGGTGGAGTCCAGCGCGACCAGCGGGATCGCGAACAAGGGCAGCAGGATCGGGAGCGCGACGGCGACGACGCAGATCAGCGGGGCGATGCCGAGCAGGGCGACGGCGAGCAGCCCCTGCCTGACGAGGGCGGAACGGGCGACCGTGGGCAGCTTTCCGGCCCGCGGTGCCTGGAGGTACCACAGCAGCAGCCGGGTCACCGCGAGGTACGCGGCGGCGACGAGGACGACCTGGGGCGCCGTGTAGAGGGTCCAGCTCTGCGGGTTCCAGGGGGCCTCGACGGTCGGGACGCGTCCGAAGACGGCCAGGACGAGCGCTCCGGCGCCGATGCCGAGGATGTCGACCGCGCCGTGCAGGATGCCCTGCCGCCAGCGGCCGAGCCGGGCCGTGACGACCAGGACGACTACGGTGAGGCTGACCATTCCGGCGGGCACCCAGCCGTACAGCAGCAGGACGGCGAGGGTCAGGGCCGCGCCGGACCCCGTGCCGCCCCACGAGCGGACACGGCCGAGCGCGACCAGATGGCCGACGATCATGCCGGCGAGGACGGCCAGGGACCAGCCGACGGTGCCGGACGGGAAGAGCGCGTGGTGTGCGCCGAACGCACGGGAGAGACCGGCGCCCAGGACGCATGCCGCCGCCGCGACGATCGACACGGGAAGCGCCGGCCGGCCCCTGCGCCCCCCGTTGTCCGGGCCGGACGGTCCGGACGGCCCGGACGGCCCGGACGGCACCGCGGGCAGCGGAACGACGCCGGGGGACGTGGCCTGGGCGGGAATGAGGACCGGGAGGTTCCTCGGCGGGACCCCGGCGCCGGGGACGGGGGCCGTCGCGGGCGCCACGCCCGGGAGCCCGCCCGGCACGGCGCTGGGGCCGTGGACGCGCTCCGGCCCCCGCACGGTGCGGCGGCAGACCCGCCAGGCGCCGGACATCCGGCGCAGGCGCAGCCGTGAGTCCGAGGCGGCGCTCTCGGTCGGTTTCATTCCCGTCCCTCTCACAGCCTGCGGTGCCCACGCCACGCGGCCCGCTGCCCGACGACCCGTCAACGGCATCGCGTCTGAGAACCCACCACGCGTGCGGGCACGGCAGGCGCACACCTCAACAGTAGGCCGCGGAAGGCTGTCACGGGCAGCGGTCGCCGACGGTTGCCCGAATGCGACCCGGGCGCCCTATGCATCTGGTATGCGCAGAACAGGTGGCCTTCAACCACTACTCCCCGGTCGGAAGGGCCACTTCCGCCGCCGCCTCGGGCCCCTGCTCCAACAGGACTGTGAAACCGTCCTCGTTGAGCACGGGGACCTTCACTTGCATGGCCTTGTCGTACTTCGATCCCGGGTTCTCGCCTACGACCACGAAAGACGTCTTCTTTGAGACAGAACCGGTCACTTTCGCTCCACGGCTCTGCAGGGCCTCCTTGGCCCCGTCACGGGTGAAGTGCTCGAGAGTGCCGGTGACCACGACGGTGAGCCCTTCCAGCGGACGCGGTCCCTCGTCCTCGCCCGAGCCCTCCTCCGCCAGGCGCACGCCCGCGGCTTTCCACTTGCGGATGATCTCGCGGTGCCACTCCTCGGCGAACCACTCCTTGACGGAGCGCGCGACGATCTCCCCCACGCCGTCCGTGTTCCGGAGCTCCTCCTCGGTGGCCTGGTCGATGCGGTCGACCGAACGGAAGGCACGAGCCAGCGCCTCGGCCGCGACCGGACCGACATGACGAATCGACAGACCGGTCAGGAGGCGGGCGAGCGGGCGCTCCTTGGCGGCGGCGATGTTCTCGAGCATCGCGAGCGCGTTCTTCCTGGGCTCGCCCTGCTGGTTGGCGAAGACCGTGGCGATCTTCTCCTCGCCGGTCTTCGGGTCGCGCTTGGGCAGGCCGCTGTCCTGGTCCAGGACATACGCCTTGATGGGCAGCAGCTGCTCCATGGTGAGGTCGAACAGGTCGCCCTCGTCCTTCAGCGGAGGCTCTGCCGGCTCCAGCGGCTTGGTGAGGGCGGCGGCGGCCACATATCCGAAGTGCTCGATGTCCAGCGCTTTGCGGCCGGCCAGATAGAACAGCCGCTCCCGCAGCTGGGCCGGGCAGGTCCGTGCGTTCGGACAGCGGAGGTCGACGTCCCCCTCCTTCATGGGCCGCAGCGGCGTACCGCACTCGGGGCACTCGGACGGCATCACGAACTCGCGCTCGGTGCCGTCCCGCAGGTCGACGACGGGGCCGAGGATCTCCGGGATGACGTCACCGGCCTTGCGCAGCACCACCGTGTCGCCGATGAGCACGCCCTTGGCCTTGACGACGTCCTGGTTGTGCAGGGTGGCGAACTCCACCTCCGAGCCCGCGACCGTGACCGGCTCGACCTGCGCGTACGGCGTGACCCGGCCCGTACGGCCCACACCCACGCGGATGTTGACGAGCTTGGTGTTGACCTCCTCGGGCGCGTACTTGTACGCGATCGCCCAGCGCGGGGCGCGCGAGGTGGAGCCCAGCCGCCCCTGGAGGGGGATCTCGTCGAGCTTGACGACGACTCCGTCGATCTCGTGCTCCACGGAGTGGCGGTGCTCCCCGTAGTACGCGATGAACTCCCGTACACCCTCGAGGTCGTCGACCACCTTGTTGTGCCTGGCGGTGGGCAGGCCCCAGGAGTGCAGCAGGTCGTACGCCTCGGACAGACGGGTCAAACCGTCCTCGAAGCCCTTGAGGGCGCCGATGCCGTGCACCACCATGTGCAGCGGGCGGGTGGCCGTGATGCGCGGGTCCTTCTGCCGCAGGGAACCCGCCGCAGCGTTGCGCGGGTTGGCGAAGGGCTTGTCGCCGCCCTGGACCAGCCGGGCGTTCAGCTCCTCGAACTTGTCCATCGGGAAGAAGACCTCGCCCCGGATCTCCACGAGGTCGGGGACCCGGTCGCCCTCGAGGCGGTCCGGGATCTCCGCGATCGTCCGCACGTTCGGCGTGATGTCCTCGCCCGTGCGGCCGTCTCCCCGCGTCGCCGCGCGCGTCAGGCGGCCGTGCTCGTAGGTGAGGTTGACCGCGAGGCCGTCGACCTTCAGCTCGCACAGGAAGTGGTACGCGGAGGTGCCGACCTCCTTGGCGACGCGGTCGGCCCAGGCGGCCAGCTCCGCGTCGTCGAAGGCGTTGTCGAGGGAGAGCATGCGCTCGCGGTGCTGGACGGCCGTGAACTCCGTCTCGTACGCCCCCGAGACCTTCTGGGTGGGCGAGTCGGGGGTGCGCAGCTCCGGGTACTGCTCCTCGAGCGCCTCCAGGGAGCGCAGGAGGCGGTCGAACTCCGCGTCGCTGATGACGGGAGCGTCCTTCACGTAGTACCGGAAGCGGTGCTCCTCGATCTGCTCAGCGAGCTGCGCGTGCTGCTCCCGTGCCTCGGCGGGCACCGTCGTCTCCGCTTGCTTGTCGCCGGCCACCGTGTTGTCCTCCCGTTACTCTGGGTTGTCAGCGAGGGATCTCGCCGCCCTGACGCATTGGGCGAGCGCCCGGCGGGCGTAGTCCGGGGAGGCGCCCGCGAGCCCGCACGTCGGCGTGAGCGTGACCGCCTCCGCGAGAAGCTCCGGACGCAGCCCCAGCCTGCGCCACAGCGTCCTGACACCCATGACGCTACCGGCAGGGTCTGACAATGGGCCGTCGGTGCCCGGCACGACCCCCGCGAAGAGCCGGGTGCCTCCTTCCACGGCCTCCCCGATCGCCTCGTCGTCACGCTCGGTGAGGAGCGAGAAGTCGAAGGAGACGGCGGCGGCGCCCGTCCGGCGCAGCAGGGCGAAGGGCACGTCCGGTGCGCACGAGTGCACGACGACCGGGCCGTCCGTGTGCACGTGGACGACATCCCGCAGGGTGGCCTCGACGACCTGCCGGTCGACGGCCCGGTGCGTCCGGTAGCCGCTGGCGGTCTTCACCTGTCCACGCAGGACGGCGGTGAGCGACGGCTCGTCGAGCTGGAGGACGAGCCGGGCTCCCGGCACGCGGCGCCGCATCTCGTCGAGGTGGAGGCGCAGCCCCTCCGTGAGGGAGCCGGCGAGATCGCGGCAGGCGCCGGGGTCGGAGAGCGCGGCCTCGCCGTTCCTCAGCTCCAGGGCGGCGGCGAGCGTCCAGGGCCCCACCGCCTGCACCTTCAGCGGTCCCTCGTATCCCTGGGTGAACTCCTCCAGGGCGTCCAGGTCCTCGCCCAGCCAGGAGCGGGCCCGCCTGGTGTCCCGCCCGGGCCGGTCCCCGAACCGCCAGCCGCTGGGCTCCAGGTGCGCGTACAGGTCGACGAGCATGCCGGCGGTCCGCCCGACCATGTCCGCGCCGGGCCCCCGGGCCGGCAACTCGGCGAGGAAGGGGAAGTCCTCGAAGCTTCCGGTGACGGTCTTGGCGGCCTCCCGGGCATCGCCGCCCGGCATGGACCCCACTCCGGTGGCGGCACCGAACCTGAACTGGCTGTCTTCACTCACCCGTGCAGCGTAGGCCCTCCGGAGGCGAGGGCGTTCCCGGTGCCGGATCCGCCGCGGGGCGCCCGGTGGCGGCGCCGCCGTCCCCGGGTCGAGGCCTCGGCCACCCGCGCCGCCCCGTCCCGGCTACGCCCCCGGACGCACCGTGAGGTCGTTGACCTCCGCGTCCCTCGGCAGGTCCAGACACATCAGCAGAGCCGTGGCCACCGACTCGGGGTCGATCCAGCCGGACGGGTCGTACGGCTTGCCCTCCTGCTGGTGGACCTTGGCCTGCATCGGGGTCGCGGTCCGGCCGGGGTAGACCGAGGTGACCCGGACGCCGTTTCCGTGCTCCTCGTGGCGCAGGGAGTCCGCGAGGGCCTTCAGGCCGTGCTTGGAGGCCGCGTACGCCGACCAGGCCGCATGCGCGTTCAGGCCCGCGCCGGAGTTCACGAACACGACATGGCCGCGCGCGGCACGGAGCTGGGGCAGGAAGTGGCGGGTCAGCTCCGCGGGGGCGATCAGATTGACGTTCAGCTGGTGGCGCCAGGAATTGGGCGTCAGCTCGCCCACCGGGCCGAGCTCGACCACGCCCGCGATGTGCAGCAGGGAGTCCACCCGGTCCGGCAGGGCCTGGTGCGAGAACGCCCAGGACAGCCTGTCCGGGTCGGCGAGGTCGCCCACCAGGGTCGTCGCCCCGGGGAACTCGGCCGCCAGTTCCTTCGCCCTGCCCGCGTCGCGCGCGTGGAGCACAAGAGCGTCCCCGCGCGCGTGGAGACGGCGGGCCACCGCCGCCCCGATGCCGGAACCCGCGCCGGTGATCACATGAGTTGCCATGTCCGCCATGCTCGCATCCAGGCGCTAGCGGATCCCGAGCGACTCCTCCAGATACGCGAGCGCGCCCACCGGTTCCTCGGCGAAGAACACCAGCTCCGGGAGCGGACGCGGCAGAAAGCCCTCGTCCTCCATCCGCCGGAACTGCTCCTTGAGGCCGTCGTAGAAGCCGGCCGTGTTCAGGAGGACCACCGGCTTGTCGGTGTGCCCGTGCTTCTTCAGCTCCAGGATCTCGGTCGCCTCGTCGAGCGTCCCGGTCCCGCCCACCATGATCACGACAGCGTCGGCCTTCTCCAGGAGCAGCCTCTTCCGCTCGGCCAGATCCTCGGCGACCACCATCTCGTCGGTGCCGGTCCGGGCCTTGGCGGCCAGGAACCGGACGGACACGCCCACGAGCCTGCCGCCCGCCTCCTGCACCCCGTCGGCGACCACCTTCATCAGGCCGACGTCGGAGCCGCCCCACACCAGGGTGTGACCGCCCTTGCCGAGCAGCTCCGCGAACTCCCGCGCGGGGCGGGTGTAGCGGTCGGCGAGGTCGGCGGCGGAGAGGAAGACGCAGATATTCATGCAGCACACCGTACGCGGGAAGAACCGCGGTCCCGCAGGCGCTGTTCCGGTATGAGCAACGGACACACGATCACCATCGAGCAAGGCGACCGCCACGTGCGCGTGGTGCACGGCGGACAGGTCCTGGCGGAGAGCGACCGCGCCCTCGTGCTGCGGGAGACCGGCTGTCCCGAGCGGTACTACCTCCCCGCCGAGGACGTCCGCATGGACCTCCTGACCCCCTCGGGCACCCACACCGTCTGCCCCTTCAAGGGCACGGCGTCGTACTGGTCGCTGCCGGACGCGGCGGACCTCGTATGGGCGTACCCCGACCCCAAGCCGGAGGTCGCCGCCATCAAGGACCACCTCTGCTTCTACGAAGTGCAGGTGTCGTGAGCGACTGAGGCCGCCGTCCTGCGGCAGTCTCACAGACATGGACAAGCAGACCACCTCACGCGACGGCACCCGCATCGCGTACGAACGCACCGGACAGGGCCCGGCGGTCGTCCTGGTGAGCGGCGCGATGTCCACGGGCGCCACCGTCGCGCCCCTGGCCGCGCGTCTCTCGGACCGCTTCGGCGTCATCGTGTACGACCGCCGGGGCCGGGGTGTGAGCGGTGACACGGAGCCGTACGCGGTGGCCCGGGAGGTCGAGGACCTCGCGGCCCTCATCGAGACGACGGGCGACGAGGCGTGGCTCTACGGCATCTCGTCCGGCGGCGCGCTGGCCCTTCAGGCGGCGGCGGGCGGGCTGCCGGTGCGCGGGGTCGCCGTCTACGAGCCGCCGTTCGCCGACTACGGGGGCGGTGGGCAGGAACGCGCGGAGTACACCCGGCGTCTCGGCGAGGCGCTCGGGCAGGGCCGGCGCGGAGACGCGGTGGAGCTGTTCCTCGGCCTCACCGGACTGGCCCCGGAGATGATCGCCAACGCCCGCCGGTCCCCGATGTGGGGCGACATGGAGGCGATCGCCCCGACCCTCGCCTACGACGACGCCGTGATGGGCGACGGGCTGGTGCCCCGCGACCTGCTCGCCTCGGTCACCGTCCCCGTGCTGGCCGTCGCGGGCGGCGCGAGCCCCGAGTGGCTGCGCAGGGCGGCCGAGGCGGTCGCGCAGGCGGCGCCCCGGGGCACGTACCGCATCCTCACGGACCAGGACCACATGGTGGAGCCCCAGGTGCTCGCTCCGGTGCTGGCGGAGTTCTTCTCTGCGTAAGCTCTACGACGAGGCGGCGCTCCACCGCAGGTGCCGCAATAACGCATGTTACGGGCGTGGCCGAGTAACTTCCGGTGAGCCGGCCACACGCCTGTCGTTGTGCCCGTGATCACCTGAGTGGTAGCGCCCGAGCCGCCGATAACTGATCACAATGGCCAAGTGATTCTTATCAGCCGTCACCGACTCGCACACGGCCGGACCAGACCACGCCACATCATCGGCTCCTCCACGGCGAACCAGCTCTCACGCCGGTCGGCATCAGGAAGCGCCAAGCGCATCTCCCTCCGAAAACGAGGACCGTGTCCCGGCACCTTCAGATGGCAGAGTTCGTGCGTGATCACAAAGTCGAGCAACTGTGACGGTAGCTGCATGACGGCCCAGTGCAGGGTGATCACACCATCCGGACCACAGGACCCCCAGTGGTCCGGCAGATCCGCGACGTCCACCGCCTTGGCCACCACCCCTACCCGGGATTGTAGAGAGGGCAGGTGGGCACGCGTCCACGCTGAGCCTTTCTCGATGTACCAGGCAGCGATGCGGCGAGCGCCCTCGTCAGCGCTCGCGCATCGGGGCAGTTCGAGCCAGCCTTGATGGAGCCGCACCTTTCGCCCGGCCGCCGGGGCCACCAGCCGCAGCCGGTACCGACGGCCCAGGTACGCGAAGCTGCTGCCGCTGATCAGTTCCTTGACCGGCTCAGGCGGCCGCTCACCACGCCGTCTGATCTCCTCCGCCAGCCGGGGCAGCCTCCTGCGCACGGCCGAGGCCACATCCGCCGGGTCGGCGTCCGCCGGTACGGAGAAGAGGACGTGACCGTCCGGAGTCACCTCGATCCCGAGCGTGGTCCGCCGCGGCCGCACATCGACGCGCCACCGCCACGCGGCAGGGAGCGGCAGCGCGGCGATGGCCTGCTGGACGGGAAGACTCACCCGCCTCTTCTACCATTCGTCGCTGACAGCTCCGTCCACGTGAGGGCGTTTTACGAGGCCCTGTCCTCGCTGCGCCGGCCATAGCGCAGAAAGTCCTCGTGGCGCTCGACCGCCAGTTCCACCAGCAGGTTGGCCAGGGGGCCGGTCACCTCCCAGTCGACGTGCAGTTCGTCCTCCAGGAAGAGGCGCACCTGCTTGCGCACCCTCTCGCGCGCCTCTGGACGCCGTGGGAAGTTCGGCGACTGCACCTGGACAGCGAGACAGGCGGCGATGTCCCGCGCGGCCTTGATCCGGTCCTGCGGCTCCGGCAGGACGGGCTCGTCGGCCTCCGGGTAGTCACGACCCAACAGCCCGTGGATGGGCTGCTCGGTCCACGGGTCGAGACCGCCGGCCCCCGTCGCGTTCCCGCTTTCGGCGTCCCTCACCTCGCAGGCCAGGTTCTCCAGCGCTTCCGCCGCCTGTTCGAAATCCTCCCCCATCCGGCGGATGACCTCTTCCAGCCGCTCGCTGAACCGCTCGTAGCGGGCTCGGTCGGCGTTCAGGCGCGCGGTGATGTGGGTGCTCAGGCGGCTGCGCAGGTACGACACCCGGGCCCGGGGGTCCCGGTTCGCCCGGACGCGCTCCAGGAAGTCGTCGGCGGTGAGCTGAACGGGCGGCACCCGCTCATCGATCCCCGAGGCGATGATGTGCCGGGCAATGAGGTCACGCACCTTGGCCCCGTACCGCCGCGGGCTGAACTCGTCCCGACCATCGAGCCGGCGGGCCCGCACCAGGTACTGCAGCACGCCCACCTCATGCGCGAACGTCTCGTGCGCCAAGGCCTCCGGACGCGGGAGTACGGCGTTGAGGGCGGTGAGGAAGCCGCGGACCCGTTCGTCGAACTCCCCGCACAGCAACGGGTCGTCGTCCAGCCGGGCCAGCAGGTCCTCGCGCTCTTGTTCGTCACCGGGATCGGTGAGACCGAGCCTCCCGAGAAAGTCGGTAAGTCCTCGGTTACGGTCGGCAAGGAGGGCGTCGGCGGCCGCGTCGGCCTGGAGCCACAAGCGGTCGCGTGTGGGCTGGGGGCCGACGTGTTCCGGATCCAGATGGTCGAGCGAGAGATCCTGGTAACCGAGAACGGCCCGCAGGTGCGCCGCCTCGTACTCGGCGAAGGAGCGGGCGAGTTCGGGACCCACGCCGACGTAGTCCACGACAAGGCCGAAGTCCTTGGCGGGGTAAGGCCGGTTCGTACGGGCGATGCCCTGGAGCAACCCGGCGCCCGTCAGCATCCGGTCCAGGTACAACACCTGTTCGGGCGGGGCGTCGAAACCGGTGAGCAGCATGGAGTTGACCACCATGAAGGCGATGGGCACGCCGTTGCCCGCGCTGCCCGAACCCGTCGGCGCGGCAGTGGGCCGGGGAGTGTCGTTCCAGGCACCGGTACTGGTGACCGCCCGACGCCGGTGCGTGGAGCGCCGCGCATCGGTGTTCCAGGGCTGCCTAACACCGGGATCTCGTGCTGGCACCCCCTGCTTGAAGCGCTCGATGTGGTCGTCCTGGCACCGCTTGTCCGTCCACGGTTCCCACGCGCGGTCATCTCCCCGGCGCCCCGAGATGACGGCCGCGATCTCGATGCGGGCGAGCAGGCCGCGGTAGCTCGCGAGGCGGATCAGCTCCCGCCGCTCGGGGTCCGTCTCCCGCTCCTCGGCCTCCGGGTCGTACCGGAGGGCACCGAGCGCGTCGATCCGGCGGACGAGTCGGTCCCGAGCGGCGGTCAACTCCTGCTGGTAGAGGACGGCGGCCCGCCGGGAGACCGCGACGACCTGGGCGCTGAGACCGTCTCTCATCGCGGTGGTGGCCCAGTGCCACATCATGTGCTCGGCCTTGACCCGGATGACGGACGGGGACTGGAGGATCTCCTTGCGCCGCCCGAACTTCCGCAGCGCCCGGCGGCGCCGGTCCGGGTCGGCGGGGATTCGCTCGTCGAACCCGGCGTCCAACCGGGCCTTGTCCAGCACGTCCAACGACACGCTCTCGGCCGCGTACCGCACGGGCACGACGGCGCGGTCACGCTCGGCGTCACGCAGCGTGTAGGTGTCGAGGAACGGGCCGAAGACCTCCTCGGTGGTCTTGTGAACCCGGCTGATGAGAGGGGTGCCGGTGAAGCCGACCATCACGGCGTTCGGCAGCATGGCCCGCAGCCGGGCGTGCTGCCAGGCGTACTGACCCCGGTGGGCCTCGTCCACCAGGACGACGATGTCGTGCCCGCCGTTGGCCATATGGTTGTGGACGTGGTCGGCGCCGCCGGGCTCGGTGGCCAGGAACTCCTCACGCCCGTCGAAGGCGGTGTCGTCACGGCGCGCCTTCTGCAGCATGACCAGGACGACGTCGGGCACGTCCACCGCCAGGTAACGGCGGGCCTGCCGAACGTTCCGTGACCGGTAGATCCGCTCGTTCGCGGCGGCAAGGCTGCGGCGGATCTGCTTCTCGAGGTCGCGCCGGTCGGTGATGACGACGACCTTGTGCCCCGACAGCTCCGGCGTACTGCGCAGGTGGCGTACGAGGAACGCCATGGTGAGGCTCTTGCCGGAGCCCTGGGTGTGCCATGTCAGGCCGCCGCGGTGGTGGGTCTCCTTCCCGGCGGCATGGGCTTCCCGGCGCTCGCGCAGCATGCGGGCGATCCGGTGCACGGCGCGGAACTGCTGGTAGCGCCCGATGACCTTGACGGTACAGGGCCCGCGCCCGGCCTGCGTGGTGAAGTCCCGTACGAGACAGAGCAGGTGGGCCGGGCGCAGTACACCGGCGACGAGGATCTCCTGCGCGGTGAGCTTCCGCCCCTCGGACGCGCCCAGCTCCGCACGGACGTCCTGCTCACGGGCCGGGTAACAGGTGCGCCAGGCGGCGAAGTCGGCCGGCTCTGCGGTGACGGTGCCGATCTCGGCGTGGGTTCCGTCGGTCGCCACGAGAACCTGGGCGAATCGCGTGAACTCCGTTACGGCGTCGGCTTGGTCGGCACCGGCGTACCCGACGACCTGGCCGACGGCGGCGTCCAACGCGATCCGGCTCTCCGGGCTCGCCAGGACGGGCGCCTTGCACTCGATGACGGCCCAGGGCAGGCCGTTGACGAACAGAACGAGGTCCGGGGTAGCCCTTGGCAGTCCTCCGCGCTCGACGCGGAACTGCGAGACCGCCAGCAGGTCATTCCCGCGCGGATCGCTGTCGCTGCGGCGGACGGGCTGCTCCCAGTCGACGAGGCGTACGTGCTCGGGCTGCCCCTTCCGCCAGCCCGGCAGCGTACGGGCGTTGACGCCCTCGCGGAGCACGGCGGTCACGTGCAGATTCCCGGCGACCCCACGGGAGGCGTGGGGGTCCTGTCCCTGTCCACGCCCCATGAGCCGGTCCAGGATGAACCGCAACTGCTCATTGCCGAGCCAGGGTTCGCCGTCCGGTCCGGGGTTGAGACGGGACACGGCATCGAAAAACCGCTGCTCGTAGACCACCTCCTGAAAGGAGGCACGGCCCGAGTCGGCGGGGCCGGCGGCCGGCGCGCCGGGCGGCGCCCCCTCACAGTGCGTCCACCCCATGGCGACGAGCTGGTCGATCAGAGGTTTCTCGACCAGCTCGTACTCCGGCTGCGCCATCCCCGGAACTCCCGCCCCTCGTCACTCGGCCCGCCCCTGTGCGAACAGGGGTAGGAGCTGAGTCTAGTGACCGGGACCGACAGTGGGGGCGTGCAGCGAACAGCCGTCCGGGACTCAGGCGGCGAGCGCGGGTGGTTCGGGCTCCGGCGGGTTGAGGCGCAACTCGAACCAGATCGTCTTGCCGCCCTCGCCGCTCCACGGGCCCTCATGCGTCGCGCGGCCGCCCCACCGGTCCGCGAGCGCGTCGAGGATCAGCAGTCCGCGCCCACCGTCCGCGTGCGGCCCGACGGGCGCGGGGCGCGCTCCGGCGACCAGGGGCAGGTCCGGGCAGCTGTCGCACACGCTGACGCGCAGGACGGGATGCAGCCACTGGAGTCGGACGGATGCGGACCCCTTGGTGTGCCGTACCGAGTTGGTGGCCAGCTCGCAGGCCAACAGTTCTGCCCGATCAATCAGTTCGTCGAGCCCATGCGCGCCGAGGACCGCCCTGAGGGTGACGCGGGCGACACCGGGGCCTCGCGGGTCGCGAGGGAAGTGCAACTCGTAGTGCCAGGGCGCGGTGAAGGCGAGGGGCGGAGGGTGCGGGACTCCGGTGAGCGGGGCGAGGCACGGGAGGAGGAGGGGGTCCGAGTTCTGTTCCGTGTTGCTCACGTGGCACCTCCTGGGTGCGCGGTGGTGATGGTCAAGTGGGCTTGCGCCACGGGCATTCCGCCTACGGCCGGTGGCTCCGCCGCACGCCTGAGGCTGATGCGGTGCACTTCCGCGCTGGGGAGTGGTGGCGCGCATCACAAAGTAGCGTTGCCATTTAACCCGTGCCAGTACTTACACCTATACGAGTTAAATCCTCAATTGGGAGTGGAGCGAAGCCCAAGGCGCCCGGCACACTGTGCGCCAGCGAGGAGGACGCATGGCACCTGGAAACATCCCAACGATCCGTCAGCGACGATTCGGCTTGGAACTACGGCGATTGCGGGAGGCGGCCGGGATGTCAGCTCCGGCCGCAGCCGCTGCGTTGGGCACTGATCGGACAAACATCTCCAACATCGAGGCGGGCCGTTACGGCATCAGCGAGGAGCGGCTCCGCCGACTGGCGAGCATCTACGAGTGCAACGATCAAGCGCTCATCGACACACTCGCCTCGATGACGGGAGGGCGAAAAACAGGATGGTGGGACGAGTACCGGGGCAAGGTCCCGCCAGGGCTGCTCGACATCTCGGAGCTTGAGCACTACGCGACTCGCCTGCGCACCATGCAGACGTCCCACCTGCCGGGTCTTTTCCAGACCGAGGACCACGCCCGAGCGATGTTCGAACTGGTCGTTCCCAAACTGCCCCGTCTGGAGGTGGAACTCCGTGTCGCTCACCGCCTCGGCAGGCAGCGAGTCATCTCCGGGGACGCACCTGTGCCTTACCTGGGCATCATCCACGAAGCCGCTCTGCGCATGCAGTTCGGCGGCAGGGACGTGGCACGAGCCCAGCTACGGCACCTCCTCGAAGAGAGTGAACGCGACAACGTAACGCTGCTGGCCATCCCGTTCGCCAATGGCGGGTTCCCCATGGCAGGCGAGTCGATCCTGTACGCAGAGGCAGAGAACCCTCACTTGGACACCGTCCACATGGACTCACCCGCCGGCCCGCTCTTCTTCGACCTCCCCACCCAGCTTGAGAACTTCCGCGTGCGACTGGACTTGGCCGAGCGTGTGGCGTTGACTGCGAAGCAGTCCGTGGAGTTCATCCGCTCGATCCTCAAGGAGATGTAAGGGTGCACGTGTTGTCCGAGGCGGAGTGGCGCAGGTCGTCCTATTCGGGAGACGGCGGGAACAACTGTGTCGAGGTCGCCGTGATACCACACGGCATAGCCATACGCGACAGCAAGCGCCCCTCCCCGATCCTGACGTTCAACCCGAAGGCGTTCACAGCACTCGTACATGGTGTCGCCACAGGCCCACTCGGACCACCGACCGAGTGACCTTCCGACGCGTCCTCAGGCGGCACCGGCTGCGACTCGGGCGTCGAGCAAGTCTTCCACCACAGCTTGTTGAATGGTCCGGAGTTTGGCGATCTGCCGTTCCAGGGCGCGAGACCGCGATTGCACAGCACGAACCGGTTCGAGGTTCCGTCGCTGCTCCTCGATCGGCGGGACCGGGACCACCATGTCTTTGACCTGTGTTGAGTTGATCGACGCCAGATTGGTGGTCTGTTTGCCAACGCGCTGAAAATAGGCCCGTCCCTCGGCTGAGCCCGTGTACAAAGCCAGGAAGTCGGGGTCCATCCTGCTGCCGCAGCGCACCCGGAAAACATGGTTCTGGTGCAGACAGGGCGCGATACGGCCGTCCCAAACTGCACCTCTGCCGAGCTTATCCAAGTCGCCACCTTCGGTCAGGAGGAGGTCTCCCCGGCGCAGGGCGTACCGCTCCAGTTGGGTGCTGACAATGCGCACAGTCTTCAGATCGCCGGTATCGATGCGGCCGTCCAGAACATTGGCCACTCGCAGATACGGCAACTCCAAGGTTCCTTCGCCCACTGGCTCGGCACCGAGGGTAACTCCCGCCGCGACGTCCGCGATCGACTCGATCGTAGCTCGCTTCCAGTACGGCCTGGGCTCCAGTGCCTTGGCTGACAGTGCCTGCTCTGAAATGCTGAGCTTCGCTAGGACCCGCTTGAGCGCCCCGATCCGCCGCTCGAACGCGGCGTGGGCGGCGGCGATTCGATGCTGCTCTTCCAACGTAGGCAACGGGATCTCGATGTCTTCCACGAATGAGGCGCTGATCTTCACCATGCTGTCGCTGGTTCCTCGCGCCCCGGCGTGAATTTCACTGCGGACGGTGCTCGAACGCAAAACAATCTCCAGATAGGCGCCGCTGCACCGGCGCTCGTCCGGAAAAAGCCGCATCATCAGATCCGGGTAGATGCACGGCACCCCATCGCTTGCGTACCGACCGACCATTCCTACGAGGTCACGTGTATTGGCACGGCTAATAAGCAGGTCACCGTCCGCAAGAAGAAACCTGCGGGCATGCTCGCTGTCAGGGACGTTCTTGAGCTGCACTGGACGGTAGCCCGTCGGCGTCAGACATCCAAGACCCAGCGTCCGAAGCCCGGTCCACTCGGGGACGTCTTTGGGGGAGTACCCATTCCTCGGGCTCTTAAGAAGCACCTCCCCCAGCCGAATATCACCCCGCATACCCAAGCTCCCTAAGCCACCGCCCCAGCTCCCCCGCCGCCGCCCCGCTCTCCCCCTCAAGAGCGTCCAGCGAGAGCTCGTACTTCGCAGCCCACGACCGAAAAGCCGCAACCAGCTCGCGCCGCCCCGCCGCCACCGCCGCGTCCAGGCGGTCGGATAGCCCGGCGCCGAAGACCTCCAGAGCGACCCGGCGGGCGCCGTTCTCCTCCGCCTTGGCCAGGTCTGCCGCCGCCTTCAGGTCCTTCAGGAAGCGGTCGTCGAGGGCCGAGCGGCGGCGGGAGGCCACCGTGCGGTCCTTGCGCAGGCGGGCGACCTTCTTCTCCAGGCGCTCGATCTCGGCCGGATCGGCCTTCTCCTCGTCCTCGACCGTCCCCTCTTCGCTTTCCTCCTCGGCGCCATCAGCGGGCACTTCCACCGCCGCAAGTTCCGCCTGCGCCTCCTTCAGCGCCGCGTCCGCCTTGGCCAGTTCCGCGTCCGCTCGGGCCACCTCGTCCAGGAACTCCGGAATCAGCGCCCGTACGACCGGCTGGTCCAGCGCCCGGCGCCGGTCCGCCGTCGTGACCGACGGCTTGCGGCTCTTCCTGCGGCCGGTACCGCCGTTGCCCGCGTCGTCGTTCTGGTCCTCGTCTGGCAGAACCGGGTCGACCATGTTCTCCACGGAGTCGATCCAGCCGTCGAGGACCCGGTCGTACCCGCCGGCCGCCAGGGCCTTGAGGTCGTACCGCACGGCCATCCACCAGTCGGCGACGATGCCCGCCGCCTCGTAGCGGTCCAGGACACCGACGCCCCGGACAGCCTCGGTGAAGCCCTCGACCAGACGGGCGCGCAGCGGCAGAAGGGCGTTGTGGCCGACGAGAGCCGTGAAGTGAGACGCCTGCCACCCCCACCACTCCTCGAAGGTGCGGCGGACCTCCGCCTCCTTCGGCGCGGCCAGGTCCGGGATACGAGCCGCCGTCGCCTCGGGGCCCTCGGGCAGGAAGTCGACGTACGCCGGGTCGTCGTCCCTCGGGGCAAAGAGGTCGGTGATCTCCACCCCGTACGCGCCGAACGCCTTCGCCTTCGCCTCGACCTCCGCGACCGGGACACCGCCGTACAGGTGGGCCCGTACGTCCTGGGGTTCGGGCGGTGGGGAGTTGTCCACCCAGCGGCGGATGTTGAGGTTGGCGTCGGCGGCGAGCAGGGCGTCGACGTCCACGACGGCGGAGTAGCCGGGTTCCTCGCGCCACTCGCGGTAGACCGTGACGATCTTCTCGGCGTGTTCCTCGCCCAGCTCGTTCTGGTTGCGGGCCGCCCGGAACTCCCGGTCGGCGTTGATGAAGAGGACCTTTCCGGCCCGCCTGGGTGCCTTCCGGCCCGGTCTGCGCAGGACCAGGATGCAGCCGGGGATCCCGGTGCCGTAGAAGAGGTTGGGGCCGAGGCCGATCACGGCCTCGACGCAGTCGGCCTCCAGAAGCCCGACGCGGATGTCGCGTTCCTTGCCGCCCCGGAAGAGGACACCGTGCGGCATGACCGTGGCGGCCACGGCCTCCTGGTTCTCCTCCAGCACCGCGATCATGTGCTGCACGAACATCAGGTCGGCCTTCTTGCCGCTCTCGGGGGCGTATCCCCAGCGCATGCGGCGGCCGTGGTCCTCGTCGGCCTTGTTCACCAGTTCGGCGTCGTAGTTCAGGGAGAACGGCGGGTTCGACAGGACCTTGGTGAAGGTGTCCAGGCGGCCACCGGTGAGGTGCAGGGGCTCGGTGAGGGTGTCGCCGTGCTGGAGGTCGAACTCACGGATGCCGTGCAGCACCATGTTCATGCTGGCCATGGCCCAGGAGGGGCCGCTCTTGTCCTGGCCGTTGACCGACAGGTCGTCCGGCCCGCCGCCGCTCTCCTCCACGTACTCGTGCGCGGCGATCAGCATGCCGCCGGAGCCCGCGCAGGGGTCGTAGACGCTGTCGCCCGGCTTGGGGTCGACGAGGCGGACCATCATGCGCACGACCTCGCGGGGCGTGTAGAACTCGCCGCCGCGCTGGCCGGCGCTGTCCGCGAACCGGGCCAGCAGGTACTCGTAGGCCGCCCCCAGCATGTCGGGGAACTCGAAGTCCTCGTTGCGCAGCCGGTAGAGGCTGAAGTGCCGGATGAGGGTGCGCAGTTCCTTGTCGGTGAAGCGGGGCCTGGTGCCGACGACCTCGTTGAAGCTGATGTGGCTGGCGATGCCGCCGAGCTTGTCGTTGCTCTCCTGGATCGCCGCGAGCGCCTGGTCGAGGGCCTCGCCCACCCGCTCGGTGAGGGCGGAGATGCCCGGTGCGGGGCTGCCGGGGGTCGCGGGGTCGATGTGCGGGCCCTTCCACCAGCGGGCCCTCGGCGGAACGTAGAAGACGCGGGGGTACTTGTCCGGGTCGTTCGCCCGGGCCAGGGCCTTCCGCTCGTCCTTCTCCCGGTCCAGGGTCTGGGCGTGCACCCGCTTCCACTCCGGTTCGAACTCGTCGGAGGCCCGCTTCAGGAAGAGCATCCCGAAAATGAAGTCCCGGTACTCCGAGGCGTCCATCCGGCCGCGCAGGATGTCGGCGGCGGAGAAGAGATGCCGCTCCAGCTGGGGCAGGGTGATACGGGCCAAGGTGAGCCAGTCCTTCGTACGTGAGCAGTCACGGTGGTGAACCCAGGCAGCCTAGTCGGAGTGGCGGGGTCGGCGGAAACCGTTCGTCCGGTGCCCTTCCATTACCGGCTTTCGTCCGCTCCGATGCCGAGGCTGACCAGCAGGCGCCACACATCGGACGAAGGATCGCGCTCGGCCGGATCGCAGCCGAGTGCGTGCCCCGTACGTCTGGTCCATGCGTCGTACGGCTCATTCGGCTCGGGGATGGGTACCACCGTGAGGCCGCGGGCCGAGCAGCCGCCGTGCGGGTGCGGGCACTGCCGGACCAGTGCACGCGCGTTTCGGATCGCGGTGCCCTCCCGGCGGAGCAGGGCTTGGCCGCGTCGGCCCCCGAGGCTCTTGCCCCGGTCGCCCGACTGGGTGTCGTAGTCGGCGTACCCGTCGGCGTCGGGGTGTCGGCGCAGCTTGTCGATGACGACGGCGTTTCGGCCGTTCTCGGGGCTGGTGTGCTGCTGGAAGTGGAGCAGGAGCCACAGCTCGAAGGACGGGTGGGAGAGGGCCACCTGCACTCCGTGCCGGGCGGCGAGCCGCATCGCATCCCGGATCTCTTGCGCGGTCTTGTCGCCTGAGTCGCGATCGAAGAGCGCCCACATCTCGGCGCCGGTTCCGCGCGCCGCCTCGACGACCGTCTCGACGACCTCCTTCGGTCGCAGGCCGTTGCGGTCGGGATGCGGGCAGAACCGCAGGAAGAAGCCGTTGTCCCTGGCGTAGACGTCGTTGAGGAGCTTGACGTAGTCCTGCTCTGTCCTGGCCCCCTCCGTGGCCACGTACACCACACGCTGAGAGAGGTCCCGATAGGAGGCCGGGGAGCGACGGACCGCTCCGCCCGCCTGCCGCTGTCGTCTACTGCTCACGCCGTGGCCTTCAGCCCCTCTTCGAGCAGGGCGAGCTGCCGGGCGACCTCTCCGCTGGTCAGACGGGGCACGCCCCCGTAGCTTCCCTGCAGGTAGCGGCGGACGAGGTTCTCGTCGTTGCGGACCTTGCGGGCGGCCGTGAGCGGGTACAGCTCGGTCTCCCCGGTGCGATTCTTGAGTGTGATCCACACCTGGTCGCGGTCCAGGGGCCGCTCGGCGACCGTGGGGCCGAGCAGAGTCGCGTCGTGTGTGGTGAAGACGAGCTGGGCCGAGCGCGGATTGACCTCGGGGTCCTGGAGGATACGGATGACCTCGGCGGCCAAGAGCGGGTGAAGACTGGAGTCCAGTTCGTCGACCAGGAGTGTGCCGCCCCTGTCCAGGACATGCAGCAAGGGGCCCAGGAAGGCGAACCAGGCGTGTGTGCCGAGCGACTCCTCGGTCCAGAAGTCGAGGGGCTTGCTTCCTCCGTCGGCGGCCTGGTGAAGAAACACCGGGTCGCCGGTCTCAGGGTCGACCGTGAGGTCAGCGATACCGAGGTCCGCTGCCCGTAGCCAGGTGGCGAAGCGATCCCTGAGATCGGAGTCCGCTCCGCCGATCAGTTCCCTGGTCCAGTGGGTCCGTTCCTCCACGTCCTCACCGCCGGCGACGAGCCACAGGTTGTCCTGGAACCAGCGGTGGATCGCCGACAGCTGCGGGTGGTTCATGGCGGCGGCCACCGTCAGGAAGAGGGAGTCCGGCCGGGTGAGGCTCACATAGGCCTCTTTGGCCCCGCGCAGCCCGCGGCTCGGAAACCTGATCTCGCCGCCGTCCTCAGCAGGTCGGTCCGCCTCTCGGTCGAACCACACCTGGCGGCGCCCACTGGGATAGGCGTGCAGCCACTCGGCTTCCACACGCTCGTCCGACAGTTCGAAGCCGTAGGTGTAACGGATCCGCTCGCCTCCCGTCGGCAGCAGCAGATCAACCTCGAACAGGCTGGTGTCCTGGCGTGCACGGGGATCCAGTGTGAAGGGCTCACGGGGCACGCCGGGATCCTTGCCCCATTCGGCGAAGGACTCGCGGACGGCCCTGCGCATGAAGTGCATCGCCAGGAGCACGTTCGACTTGCCGGAGGCGTTGGCGCCGAAGATCCCGACCACGGGCAGGGTCTTCAGCTCCTTGCCGCGTGAGCGGACGCCGGTGTCCCGGGCGAAACGGCCGTCCAACTCCGACGCCGCCAGCGACAGCTCCATCTCGTCTCTGATCGACCGGTGGTTGGCCACGCGAAAGCTGAGCAGCACAGCTAATGGCTTCCTTTCCGGTGGGAGAGCGTCCGATTGATCTGTTGCTTCACGCCTTTTTGCACGGGTAACCCGTACGAGTCAGCTTATGACGAGCGGCGGGGTGTGGCCAGAGGGCGTCAGCGCATGCTGACGGCAGGATTGGTGAGTTTGGCCGAGTCAGAGGGCGGCAGCCGTCGCCCGCACCGTGGTCGCGATCGTCGCCGAGCCGACGACACGCGTGCCGTCGTACAGGACGATCGCCTGGCCGGGGGCCACCCCGCGGACCGGCTCGGTGAAGCGCACCCGCAGTTCGCCGTCGACCAGTTCCGCCGTCACCTCCGTCTCGCCGCCGTGGGCGCGGAGCTGGGCCGTGTAGGTGCCGGGGCCGGCCGGGGCGGTGCCGCACCAGCGGGGCTTGACGGCGGTCAGCGCGTCGACGTCCAGGGAGGACGCCGGGCCCACCGTCACGGTGTTGGTGACCGGCGAGATGTCGAGGACGTAGCGCGGCTTGCCGTCGGGCGCCGGGGTGCCGATCCTGAGGCCCTTGCGCTGGCCGATCGTGAAACCGTAGGCGCCCTCGTGGCTGCCGATCCTGCTGCCGGACTCGTCGACGATGTCACCCTCGGCCTTGCCGAGCCGCTCGGCCAGGAAGCCCTGGGTGTCGCCGTCCGCGATGAAGCAGATGTCGTGCGAGTCGGGCTTCTTGGCGACCGCGAGGCCACGGCGCTCGGCCTCCGCCCGGATCTCGTCCTTGGTGGTGACCGTGTCGCCGAGCGGGAACATCGCGTGGGCCAGCTGCTTCCCGTCGAGCACGCCGAGGACGTACGACTGGTCCTTGGCCATGTCGGAGGCGCGGTGCAGCTCGCGCGTGCCGTCGTCGAGGGTGACGACCTTGGCGTAGTGGCCGGTGCAGACGGCGTCGAAGCCGAGCGCGAGGGCCTTGTCGAGCAGCGCCGCGAACTTGATCTTCTCGTTGCAGCGCAGGCACGGGTTGGGGGTGCGCCCTGCCTCGTACTCGGCGATGAAGTCCTCGACCACGTCCTCACGGAACCGTTCGGCGAGGTCCCAGACGTAGAACGGGATGCCGATGACGTCCGCGGCGCGGCGCGCGTCGCGCGAGTCCTCGATGGTGCAACAGCCGCGCGCGCCCGTGCGGAAGGACTGCGGGTTCGCGGACAGCGCGAGATGGACGCCGGTCACGTCGTGGCCCGCTTCGGCGGCGCGGGCGGCGGCGACGGCGGAGTCGACTCCGCCGGACATCGCGGCGAGGACGCGGAGGGGGCGCTGCGGGGTGTCAGTCATAGCCCTTCAAGAGTACGGGGCGTCCGGTGCCCCCGGCTCGCGAGTATCCGCCGCCGTGCGCGCGGGGCCGGAGGGCGGCTCGGGCCGGCTCAGGTCAGCCCCGCGCTGCGCGCCCGCTCCACCGCGGGGCCGATCGCCTTCGCGACCGCCTCCACGTCCGCCTCCGTGGAGGTGTGGCCGAGGGAGAAGCGGAGCGTGCCGCGGGCGAGGTCGGGGCCGGCACCGGTGGCGAGGAGGACATGGCTCGGCTGGGCCACCCCGGCGGTGCAGGCCGAGCCCGTGGAGCACTCGATGCCCTGCGCGTCCAGCAGCAGGAGCAGGGAGTCGCCCTCGCAGCCGGGGAAGCTGAAGTGGGCGTTGGCCGGGAGCCGGTTCACCGGGTCCCCACCGAGAAGGGCGTCCGGAACCGCCGTACGGACCGCGGTGATCAGGGAGTCCCGCAGCGCGCCGATCTCCCGGGCGAACCACTCGCGCTGCTCGGCGGCGAGCCGTCCGGCGACCGCGAAGGAGGCGACGGCCGGCACATCGAGGGTGCCGGAGCGCACATGGCGCTCCTGGCCGCCGCCGTGCAGCACGGGCACGGGGCTGTACTCGCGGCCCAGGACCAGCGCGCCGATCCCGTACGGGCCGCCGATCTTGTGGCCGGAGACCGTCATGGCGGCGAGGCCGGACGCCTCGAAGTCGACCGGAACCTGACCGAAGGCCTGGACCGCGTCTGAGTGCAGCGGGACACCGAACTCGGCTGCCACGTCGGCGAGTTCACGGACCGGCATGATCGTGCCGATCTCGTTGTTGGCCCACATGACCGTGACCAGGGCGACATCGCCGGGGTTGCGCGCTATGGCCTCGCGCAGGACCTCGGGGCGGACGCGGCCGTAGGAGTCGGCGGGCAGGTACTCGACCGTGGCGCCCTCGTGTTCGCCGAGCCAGCGGACCGCGTCGAGGACCGCGTGGTGTTCGACGGGGCTGGCCAGCACCCGGGTGCGGGCCGGGTCGGCGTCGCGCCGGGCCCAGTACAGGCCCTTCACGGCGAGGTTGTCGGCCTCGGTGCCGCCGGAGGTGAAGACGACCTCGCTGGGGCGGGCGCCGAGGGCCTCCGCGAGGGTCTCGCGGGCCTCTTCGACGGTGCGCCGGGCGCGGCGGCCGGATGCGTGCAGCGAGGAGGCGTTGCCGGTGAGGGCGAGCTGGGCGGTCAGTGCCTCTGCCGCCTCGGGGAGCATCGGGGTGGTCGCGGCGTGGTCGAGGTAAGCCATGGTGGGCCAATTCTATGGCCGGTGGTTTTGCGGGCGGGGCGCGCCCCGTTCCCGGGCGGCGGGCGCCGGGCCTTCCGGCCGCCGCGCCGTACCGCCCCCTCAGAAGCTCCAGGACACCGTGTGGTCCATCTGCATCACGCTCACCAGGACCACCAGGTCCGCGATGCCGAGACCGAGGCCGAGATAGGCGCGGCCCCGGCGCTGCGTGCCGCGCCACAGGGCGACGGCGGCGAGGACGATGGCGAGCGGGCCCAGGAAGACATTGAGGACCAGCAGGCCGAGGAGGCCCAGGATGAAGGACGCCACGGCCATGCCCTCGGCGTCCCGCGTGCCGGTGCGGGGTTCCGGAGCCGTGGTGTTCCGGCGCGCCGGAGTCGTGGTGCTCCCGCCGGCCGGAGTGGTGGTGCTCTCGTTGCGTGTCGCGGTGAGGTTCATGATGCGGTCATCTCCCGACGGTCGGATGGCGTACGGCGATCAGTGGGCCGATGGGCGCCGGCGGCGTCCGTGCCGCTCACGGACCGCGAAGATCAGGAGCCAGACGGCGATACCGGCCGCGGCCACGAGGGTGACGGGCAGCGGGGCATGGGCGACGGTGCCGAGGACGGTCCCCAGCAGCAGAAGTGCGGCGACGAGGAACAGCATGAGTGAGATCCCCCTCCGAGAGGCCTCTCGTGACATTTCGGTGAACGCTTGTAGTTACACTCGTTCACTGACTACCCAGTCTAACGTGTCCGATGGCTTTGCAATTCCAGAGAACAGTTGTTAACTGCATGGCATGAGTCACACCCTCGGGATCCGGCAGGCCCAGAAGCAGAAGACCCGGCAGGCCCTCCTGGACGCGGCGCTCGGGCTGCTGGAGGAGCAGAGCCTGAGCAGTCTCGGCCTGCGCGAGGTCACCCGTGCGGTGGGCGTCGCCCCCACCGCCTTCTACCGGCACTTCCGGTCGACGGCGGACCTCGGCGTGGAACTGGTCGAGGCGGCCCTCGGCAGCCTCCACCCGATGATCGACTCCACGGTCGCCGCGGCCGGCGACAGCGAGGAGCGCATCGCGCGCGCCGTCGACCTGATCGCCCGCCATGTCGACGCGTACCCCGCACACGTACGGTTCATCGCGCGCGAGCGGCACGGCGGTGTCCAGCCAGTGCGGGAGGAGATCCGGCGTCAACTGGCCCGATTCGCCCGGGAGGTGCAGGTCGCGCTGGCCGGGCACCCCGAGTCCGCGGGCTGGAGCGAGGAGGATCTGCTGATGCTCGCCGGCCTGTATGTCGACCAGATGCTGGCGACGGCCTGCCAGTTCCTGGAGGCGATGGAGGGCCCGCCCGATGAGCGGGACCGGGTGGCCAGGATGGCGACCCAGCGGCTGCGGCTGATCAGCATCGGCCGCCATCACTGGAAGTCCTAGCGGCCCGCCCCCGCGGCGCGCCGCCGGTACAGCTCCATGACGGAGGCCGCCGCCCGCGCCAGTTCCTCGCGCGCCTGCGGCGGCGTCAGCACCTCGAGCCGGTCGGCGAAGACCAGGAGCGCGCGCACCTCGCGCAGGACGCGATACGACAGCCGGGCGGTGACCCAGGCGCCGTCGCCGTCCTCCTCCGGCGGTGCCACCAGCGCGGCGGCGGCCAGGCGACGGAACATGTCGGCGTGTTCGCGGCGCACCCGGACGGTCACCTCCACACCGCCCGGCCGCTCCTCCACCTCCCGCCGCAGGACCTCCCAGGCGTCGGCGAGTTCGACCCCGGGGCGCCGCCGGACGGGATCCGTCAGCAGGGTCGCCGCACGCACCCGGTCCGCGCGGAAGAGCCGCGGCCGGCCGCGCCGGTCGGCGACCAGGTACCAGACGCCCGCCTTCGAGACCAGCCCATAGGGGTCGACGGTGTACATGTGCGGCTCGGTGTCCCCGCTGTGCCGGTAGCACAGCCGCAGCCGGCGGTCGCTGAACACCGCGTCGTGCAGGGTGTCCAGGTCGACGGCGGCCTGCGGACCGCCCTTCCAGCGCGTCGCGTCGACGAGGATGCGGCGGCTGGTGGCCTCGGCGGCGGGCCGGTGCGGTACGGGCAGAGCCGCCATCACCTTGCGCAGCGCGGAGCCGAGGGCCGCGTCCAGACCGAGCGCGGCGTGCGCGCCCTGCGCGGCCAGGACGAACAGGGCGCGGGACTCGTCGGCGGTCAGCCCCGTGACGTCCGTACGGAATCCGGCGAGCAGTTCGATGCCACCGTGCCGTCCCCGCTCGGCGTAGACGGGCACTCCGGAGGCCGACAGGGCCTCGACGTCGCGGTAGATGGTGCGCACCGACACCTCGAGCCGCTCGGCGAGTTCGCGGGCCCGAACGCGTCCGCGGGTCTGGAGCAGCAGCAGGATCGACAGCAGGCGGTCCGACTTCACCGTCCCAGCATCGCGGCGGCGCGGGGCTCTCCACAAATGTTGACGGCAACTGTCAGGTTTGAGGGGGAACCTCGGGGCACCGACTCACCGAGAGGACCGTTATGAACATCGATCCCCGTCCCGTGTACGCCCGCGCGGCCGAGCAGGCCGCCGCGCTGGTGGCGACCGTACGACCGGAGCAGCTCTCCGGTGCCACGCCGTGTACCGGGTTCGATGTGCGGACGCTGCTGTCGCACATCGTCGGCGGCACGCGCCGGATCGCCGTGGTCGGCGCGGGAGGCGACGGGCTGGCCGTGCGCCCGTTCGTGGACGGCGTCGCGGACGACGGCTGGGCCGCCGCGTACGACGCGGCCCGCAGCGAGGTCCGGCGCGCCTGGGCGGACGACGCCCGGCTGGAGGCGGCGGTGCGGGTGCCGTGGGGCGAGACGCCGGGGCGCAACGCGCTGTCGGGGTATGTGATGGAGACGGCCACGCACACCTGGGATCTGTGGGAGGCTCTCGGCCGGCCGCTCGAACTCGATCCGGAGGTGGCCGAGTTCGCGCTCGCCGTCGCCCATGCCGTTCTGCCGGAGCCCGAGCGCGGCGACGACGTTCCCTTCGACTCGGCCCGTCCGGCTCCCGAGGGGGCCGACGCCTACGGTCGGCTGGCGGCCTGGCTCGGCCGCCGGCCGACCGAGGCCCGCTGACCGCGCGCGACCAGGCCGCGGAACGTCCGGGACCGCATCCCGCACCAGGGTGCGGTCCCGCTTCCGTGGGTGCGCTCAGCCCAGCCTGACCCGCGCCAGCTGACGGGACTGCGCGACCAGGCGGTCCCGGCTGTCCCAGACCTCGGCGTCCTCCTCGAGGAAGCCGCCGGCGAGATTGCGCGTGGTGATCGACACCCGCAGCGGTCCCGGCGCCGGACGGCACCGCACATGCACGGTCAGCTCGACGGTGGGCACCCAGCCCGAGATCCCCATCTCGAAGGCGGTGGGCGGCAACGCGTCCACCGCGAGGAGCAGCGACAGCGGGTCCGCGTCGCGGCCGTCGGCGAGCCCGAACCACGCACGCATCTCGCCCTTCCCGGAGGGCGCCCCAAGGGCCCAGCCCAGGGTGGCCGGGTCCAGCTTGAGCATCAGCCGCTCGGTGATCGCCGAGCTGCCGGAGACGGGCGCCGGGCCGTCCTCGGGGCCGAAGCACCGGTCCATGGGCGGGAAGAGGGGCGGCTGCGCGGTCGTCCGCACATCGTCGGGCAGGGAGTCCAGATCGCCGTACGAGGCGAGGACGCGGATGCGCTCGATCTCGCGGCCCTCGTCGTCGTACTGGAACAGGGACGCCTGGCCGGTCGAGAGGGTACGGCCGGTGCGCACCACGTCGGTGCGGATCACCGCGGGTCCCGGCTGGGAGGCGGTGAGGTAGTGGGCGGAGATCGTGAACGGGTCCGCGTGCGGCAGGGCGTCCGCGAGGGCGCGGCCGAGGACGGCCAGCAGATAGCCGCCGTTCACGGCGCTGATGATGGTCCAGCCGGCGGAGAGGTCGATGTCGTAGACGCCGGGTTCCCGGAGGGTGACCGCGGTGTCGCGGTCGAACTCGCTGTCGCCGATCGTGGCCGTCACGGCCTGCGCGGTAGCTGCTTCTGGCATGCCGAAACGGTACAACAGCAAACTACTAAGCGGTAGCTTTGCCCTGTGTCGAACGCGTGACACCCTCGGGAACACCCGTACGGATCCAGCCATTCTCAGGTGAGGTTTTGGCAATTTCTCGGTAAGTGTCCGCACTCGTCCGTGACCGAGCGCCCCCCGCTCCCCTCTGAGAAGACGTACAGCCAGATCCGCCCGTTCACAGGAAGACCACCACGCCGATGAGTCTGACCGGGACGCCGTTCCTCCTCACGTCGATCGTCCTTGTGGCGGTCGCCCTCGTCCTGCCTCTGGTCCTGTGGTCCCGGATCCGCGGCCCGGTGCTCCTGCGCCACGCCGCCAGAGTGATGATGCTGCTGTTCGCGCAGGTCACCGCGGTCACGCTGGTCTTCGTCCTGGTGAACAACGCGAACAGTCTCTACGACAACTGGTCCGACCTGCTCGGCACGGGCAACCATGTGCGCCAGGCCGCCGACCTGGGCAAGGACGGCACCGGCGGCATCCAGATCAAGGCCCTGCCCAAGATCCACCAGACGTTCACCCCGGCCGACGGGCCGGGTATGCGCGCGGCCGGAGGCGTGCGCGTCACCCAGCTCAAGGGCCAGGTGTCGGGCGTCGACGCCGAGGTCTACGTCTGGCTGCCGCCGCAGTACGACGACCCCGCCTACAAGAACAAGAAGTTCCCCGTAGTGGAACTGCTCTCCGGCTACCCGGGCTCGGCGAAGGCGTGGTTCGGCTCCCTCAAGGCGCACGAGCAGCTGCTGCCGCTGATGCGCACCGGGCAGGTGGCGCCCTTCATCCTGGTGGCGCCGCGCACGAACCTCATCGCCAAGGTCGACACGGGCTGCGCGAACATCCCCGGCGTGGTGAACGCCGACACCTGGCTCAGCATCGACGTGCCGAAGATGGTGATGGACAACTTCCGCGCCGAGTCAGCGCCGAACGGCTGGGCGGCGGCCGGCTACTCGGCCGGCGCACACTGCGCCGCGAAACTCGTGACCGCACACCCCGACCGCTACCGGGCCGCGATCAGCCTGTCCGGCTACAACGACCCGATCGGCGAGCGCAAGTCGCTCGCCGCGCGCAGCGCCTCGCTGCGCCGGGCGAACAACCCCTACTTCCTGCTGAAGGGCCGGCACACCCCGCCGCGCATCTCCCTCTACCTCTCCGGTCAGCTCGGTGACGGCTACCAGGCGGCCGCCGCGCTGGAGCAGATCGCCAAGCCCCCGACCGTGGTACGCGCGGTGCTGATCCCGCGCAGTGCGGGCGGACACAGCATGGCCCTGTGGCGGCCACAGATCCCGTATGTGTTCACCTGGCTCACCCAGCAGATGAGCGGGAAGGACGCCGCCGCGACTACTCCTCGGCAACCGTTGACCGGCGATTCCAGGCGCGCGGCGCTCGCCAGTGGAACCGCATCGCCAAAAGGCGTAGTACGAAAGCGGTGACGACCGCGAGCCCGGTCGTCAGCGGGGTCAGCGCGTGGTAGCGGATGCAGAGCACGACCATGGCGGAGCCGACGATCGCCGGAACCGCGTAGAGGTCGCGGTCCCAGCGCAGCAGTGAGGGCACCTCGTTGGCGAGGACGTCGCGCAGGACGCCGCCGCCCACCGCCGTGGCGAGCCCGAGGGCCGCGCTCGCGGTGAGGCCCAGCCCGTAGTCGTAGGCCTTGGTCGTCCCCGCGACGCAGAAGAGGCCGAGGCCGGCCGCGTCGAAGACGTTGACCGCCGCCTGGATCCGCTCCACCTGCGGGTGGAGGAAGAAGACCAGGAGGGCGGCGAGCAGCGGGGTCAGGAAGTAGCCCAGGTCCGTGAACGCGGCCGGCGGCACGGAGCCGATGATCACATCCCGGAACAGCCCTCCGCCCAGCGCCGTGACCTCGGCGAGCACGGCGATGCCGAACACGTCGAAGTTCTTGCGGACGGCCAGCAGCGCACCGGAGATCGCGAAGACGAAGATGCCGACGAGATCCAGCGTGTGCTGGACGGAGGGGCTGAACAATTGCTGGAGCACCTTTACATTCTCACCCATTCAGGTGAATGCACCTTGCAAAGCAAGGCCAGGTCTCCGGAGGGTCGAGGTTACAAGGCCGGGCGTTCCGTGCTGTAGATCCACTTCTGGAACAGGTCGTCCAGCGGCTGCCCGGAGATCCTCTCCGCGAGCCGGACGAAGTCCGCGGTGTTCGCGTTGCCGTAGCGGTGGAGCCTCGTCCAGGCGGGCAGGAGCCTGAAGAACGCGGTGTCGCCGATGCGTTCGCGGAGCGCCTGGAGGGCCATCGCACCGCGCTGGTAGACCGCGGAGGCGAACATGGTGTCGCGCTGCGGGTCGGCCACTTCGGTCTGCCAGAACGGGTTGTCGGCCGGGCGGGCGTTGTACGCCGCGAGGAACGAGTCGTGCGCGGAGCGGGTGCCCTTGTGCTCCGCCCACAGCCACTGGGCGTAGGTCGCGAAGCCCTCGTTGAGCCAGATGTCCTTCCAGCGTTCCACGGACACCGAGTCGCCGAACCACTGGTGGGCCAGCTCGTGCACGATCGTCGACTCGGAGCGGACGGCCGAGTACGCGGGCTTGGACTGGACCTCCAGCGAGAAGCCGGCCTCGGGCATGTCGTCGACGATGGCGCCGGTCTCCTCGAAGGGGTACGGGCCGAAGACCTTCGACCAGTAGTCGGTCGCCTCGGCGGTGACGGCGTACACGTCGACGGAGTTGCCGTTCGCGAGGGTGGGGTCGATGGCGACGTAGATCGGGATTCCCGAGGGCATCCTGCCGGTGCGCACATCGAACCTGCCGATGGTGGCCGTCGCCAGGTAGGTGGCCATCGGCCGCGACTCCCGCCAGTGGGTGATCGTCTTGTCGCCCTTGTCGTACGTCGACACCAGCCGGCCGTTCGACACGGCGGTCAGGCCCTTCGGCGCCTTGACGCGGATGTCGTAGGTGGCCTTGTCGGAGGGGTGGTCGCTGGAGGGGAACCAGGTGGAGGCGGCGTTGGGCTCGCAGGCGACGAAGACGCCGTCGGCCGTCTTCATCCAGCCGTACCGGGAGCCGAAGACGATGGGGCCGCCGAGCGGCTCAGGGACCCCACCGTAGGTGACGGTGACCGAGAAGTCCCTGCCCCGGGGAAGGACGCCGCGCGGGGTGATCCGGATCTCGTCGCCCTCGCGCGTGAACGCGGCCCGTCTGCCGTTCACCTCGATCCGCGTGACCTGAAGCTTCTGAAGGTCCAGATCGAAGGAGGTGAGGTTCTGCGTGGCCCGGGCCGTGAGCGTCGTACGGCCGTCGAGACGGCCGCTGCCCGGGTCGTACGCCACGTCGAGGGCGTAGTGGCGGGCGTCGAAGCCGCCGTTGCCGAGCTCCGGGAAGTAGGAGTCGCCGATTCCGGGGGCCCCGGGCGAGGGGGCGGAGGAGGCCGCGATGACGAGGAAGGAGGCCGCCGAGACGGCGAGGGCTCCCAAGCGTGCCGAACGGGAGAGTGCCATGAGTCATCCCTTCGAGCGTGCTGTCGATCAGACGGACACGCCAGACTCTGCGCTCTCTCGTTCGGGCATGTACATGACTTTACCGATCCGTCATGTGCCATCCCTCGCGTTGCCCCTGACGAAACGGGTATGCCCCGGTGACCGTCCCTCGGTCACCGGGGCATACCCGTGGGTGCGGCAGCGGCTGTCCGCTCGCTACTTCCCGCCGTCGGCCTTCGGCCGCTTCGCGGACTCCGACGACACCGGGGTCTCGTCGGAGGCGGCTTCCGCGGGCTCATCGGAGGCGGGCTCGGCCGACTCCTCGGGGGCCGCGGACTCGGCCTCCGCGGGCTCCTCGGAAGCAGCCTCCGCGGTCTGCGCGGTCTCGGCCTCCGCAGGCTCCTCGGAAGCAGCCTCGGCCGGCTCGTCGGCAGCGGTCTTCTCCGCCGTAGCCTCCGCCGGCTCCTCGGAAGCCGCTTCCGCCGACTCCTCCGGGGCAGCCTCCGCGGGCTCCTCGGTGGAAGCCTCGGCCGGCTCCTCGGCAGCGGCCTCCTCAGCCTCGGCGGTCTCTGCCGCCGCCGGCTCCTCGGAAGCAGCCTCCGCGGTCTGCGCGGTCTCGGCCTCCGCGGCCTCCTCCGCCGGCTCCCCGGAAGCAGCCTCCGCCTGAACCTCCGCGGCCACCGCCGCCGACGTCTCCGCCGACTCCTCGAGAACCGCGTCCGGCACCAGCTCCGCCGCCTCCTTGGCGTCGGACAGCAGCACGGTGTCCTGCGGGGCCTGGTCCTCGAAGTTCTCCGGGTGGTGGCACGCCACACGCTGACCGGGCTTCAGCTCCAGGAGCAGCGGCTCGGTGGTGCGGCAGATCTCCGTCGCCTTCCAGCACCGCGTGTGGAAGCGGCAGCCGCTCGGCGGAGAGATCGGCGAGGGGACGTCGCCCTTGAGCAGGATGCGCTCGCTCTTCGCGTCCTTGCGCCTCGGGTCCGGGATCGGCACCGCCGACATCAGCGCCTTGGTGTACGGGTGCATCGGCGCCTTGTACAGCGAGTCCCGGTCGGCCAGCTCGACGATCTTGCCCAGGTACATCACCGCGATCCGGTCCGACACATGCCGGACGACCGAGAGGTCGTGCGCGATGATCACGTACGTCAGGCCCAGCTCCTGCTGGAGGTCGTCCATGAGGTTCACGACCTGTGCCTGAACCGACACGTCCAGCGCGGAGACCGGCTCGTCCGCGACGACCAGCTTCGGCTTCAGGGCCAGCGCCCGGGCGATGCCGATGCGCTGGCGCTGACCGCCGGAGAACTCGTGCGGATAGCGGTTGTAGTGCTCGGGGTTGAGACCGACCACCGACAGCAGCCGCTGCACTTCCTTCTTGATGCCGCCCTCGGGCTCGACGCCCTGCAGCCGGAAGGGAGCGCCGACGATCGTGCCGATGGTGTGGCGCGGGTTCAGCGACGAGTACGGGTCCTGGAAGATCATCTGCACATCGCGGCGCAGCGGACGCATCCCGCTCACCCCGAGGTGCGTGATGTCCTTGCCCTCGAACTCCACCTGGCCGGCGGTAGGTTCGAGCAGCCGGGTGATCAGTCGGCCCATCGTCGACTTGCCGCAGCCCGACTCGCCCACGACGCCCAGGGTCTCACCGGCCCGCACCTCGAAGTCGAGGCCGTCGACCGCGCGCACCGCCCCGACCTGCCGCTGGAGCAGGCCCTTCTTGATGGGGAAGTGCTTCTGCAGCCCGGTCACCTTCAGCAGGACCTCGCCGGGAGCGGCGTCCTTGTCGAGGGTGGCCGTGCCGGAGGCCTTGTCCTCGGCGCCGTCGCTCTGGGCAGGGATGCTCACTGCCTTGTCCTCTGCGTTCTCGCTCACAGCTTCGGCGCAATCTCTTCGGTCCAGATCCGCTCCCGCTGCTCCTGCGACATGTGGCAGGCGGCCCAGTGCTTGCTGCCGACCTCGGTCAGCTCGGGGCGGACCGTGCGGGTGACGTTGTCCTTCGGGATGTCCGCGTACGGGCAGCGCGGGTTGAAGGCGCACCCGGACGGGATGTTGATCAGCGAGGGCGGGGAGCCCTTGACCGGGATCAGGCGCTCCTGCTGCTCGCGGTCCAGGCGCGGCATCGAGCCGAGCAGGCCCCAGGTGTAGGGGTGGCGGGGCTCGTAGAACACCTTCTCGGCCGGCCCGCGCTCGACGCAACGGCCGCCGTACATCACCAGGATGTCGTCGGCGAGTTCGGCGACGACGCCCAGGTCGTGGGTGATGATGATGACCGCGGAGCCGAACTCCTTCTGCAGGTCCCGGATCAGGTCGAGGATCTGCGCCTGGACGGTCACGTCCAGGGCGGTCGTCGGCTCGTCCGCGATGAGCAGTTCGGGGTTGTTGACCAGCGACATCGCGATCATCGCGCGCTGGCGCATACCGCCGGAGAACTCGTGCGGGTAGTTGTCCACCCGCTTGTCCGGCTGGGGGATCCCCACACGGTCGAGCATCTCGATCGCCCGCTTGCGGGCGGTCTTCTTGTCGACGTCGTGGTGGATGCGGTACGCCTCCACGATCTGCTGGCCGATCGTGTAGTACGGGTGCAGCGCGGACAGCGGGTCCTGGAAGATCATCGACATCTGACGGCCGCGCAGCTTGCGTACGTGGTCCGGGTCGGCAGACAGCAGCTCGGTGCCGTCCAGCCAGATCTCGCCGGAGATCCGCGCCTTGCGCTTGCCGTACTGGCCGGCGGTGTGCAGGCCCATGATGCCGAGCGAGGTCACCGACTTGCCCGAGCCCGACTCGCCCACGATGCCGAGGGTCTTGCCCTTCTCCAGCTGGAAGCTGAGTCCGTCGACGGACTTGACCAGGCCGTCGTCGGTCGGGAAGTGCACCTTCAGGTCGCGTACTTCCAGGAAGGAGGCGGGCGCGGGCGAGGCGCTCGTGGGCTCGCTCACGGCCGCTCCCGTCTTGCTGAGTTCGGTCATGACAGCCTCACTCGGGGGTCGATCACGGCGTACAGGACGTCCACCACGAGGTTGGCGATGAGCACCGCGAGGGAAGTGATCAGGGTGACGCCCAGGATGATGGGCAGGTCCTGGTTCTTGATGGCGGTCAGCACGGCCTGGCCGAGGCCCGGGATGCTGAACGTGGTCTCGGTCAGGATCGCGCCGCCGATCAGGGCGCCGAGGTCCATGCCGAGCATGGTCAGGATCGGGGTCATCGTCGAGCGCATGGCGTGCTTGCCGATGACGACCTGCTCCTTGAGGCCCTTGGCGCGGGCCGTACGGATGTAGTCCTCACCGAGGATCTCCAGCATGGTGGCGCGGGTGATCCGGGCGTACATCGCCGCATAGAGGAAGGCGAGGGTGATCCAGGGCAGGATCATGCCGCCGAACCAGCCGCCGACGCTCTGGCTGAGGGGCACGTACTGGCCGTTGATCCAGTTCAGTCCGTAGCTGAAGATCGCCAGCGACAGCAGGCCGGTGAAGTAGATGGGGAGGGACACACCGCTGAGCGCGACGACCATCGCACCGCGGTCCCACAGGCTGCCCCGCTTGAGGGCGGAGAGGACACCCGCCGCGACACCGAGGACCAGCCACAGCACGGCGGCACCGAGCGCCAGGCCCAGGGTCACCGGGAAGCGGTCGGTGAGCACCGGCCAGACGGCCTGCTCGCTGCGGAAGGAGTAGCCGAAGCACGGCGCGGCGCAGTGGGTGACATCGCCGCCGGCCGCGTAGGTGCGGCCCACGAAGATGCCCTTGAAGAAGTGCCAGACCTGCGAGTAGATCGGGTCGCTCAGACCGAGCTTCTCGCGCACCGCCTCGACGGCGTGCGGGTCGGCCTGCTTGCCCACGAAGCTCGTGGCGATGTCCACGCCCGCCCACTTGGGGACGAGGAAGAAGATGCTGAAGACCACCAGGATGATGACCACGAGCATCACTGCGGCGGCGAACAGCCGCCTGATCAGGTAAGCGAGCACAGCTTACGGCCCGCCGCGGACCGCGGGCCACCGGAGGTCTTCCGGTGGCCCGCGATCACGCCGCGCCGGCCTTCACCTGCCTTTCGTGCCGTACGGCGGGTGTGCCGGGGTTTACTTCGTGGACTTCAGGCCGAGGTTGACGAAGTCGTAGTAACCGCTGTACGCGTTCGTCGTGTACACGTTGGCCAGACGCGAGGAGCGGATGTTGAGCAGCCGCTCGAAGGTGAAGGGCAGGTAGTACGCGCCCTCCATGATCTTGTGGTTGATCTCGGTGGAGATCTGGGTCTTCTTCGACTCGTCCAGCGTGGTGCTGTACTGGTCGAACAGGCCGTCGATCGTCTTGTCCTTGATCAGGGCGTAGTTGTTGTTACCGCTCTGCAGGATGGCCTTGCTGTCCCACAGCGGGTAGCCATAGCCCTGGACGGTCGGGAAGTCCGGACCCCAGCCCATGATGACGATGCCGAGCTTCTTCTTCGCGACGTTCGAAGGGCTGCCGATGATGCCGGCGATCTGCGAGCCGTCGTACTGGTAGATGTCGGCGTTGATGCCGACCTTCTTCAGCGCGGCCTGCAGGGACTCGGCGGTGGCCACTTCCTGCGACTTGTTGTTGCGGACGGCGATCGTGGTGGAGAAGCCGTTCGGCTGACCGCAGGCCTTCAGCTCCTGCTTGGCCAGGTTCACGTTGCCGTTCTTGTTGGCACCGGCGATCTGATACGGGTCGTACTTCTGGCCCTCGCCGCCGGCGACCGACGGCGGGAGCATGTTGGTGCCGATGTCACCACCGGCGATGGGGCCACCACGCGCGGTCTGCAGCGACACGTGGTCGGCCGCGTAGATCACGGCCTTGCGGCAGTGGACGTTGTCGAACGGCTTGACGCTCGTCGGGAAGGTCGCGTAGCGGATGAAGCCGGAGACCGGGTTGTCCAGGTTGGCCTTGTGCTCCTTCAGGGCGATCTGGCGGCCCTGCGGGCCCAGGCCGGTCTGGCTCGCGTCGATGTCGTAGTCGCCGTTGATCAGACGCTGGTCGGAGTCGGCCTGGTTGGTCGAGATGTCCAGCGTGATCTTGTCCGGGTAGGCCTTGCGGACCGGGTCCGAGGAGGCCTTCCAGTCGGTGTTGCGGACCAGGACCAGGCTCTTGCCCGGGGCGTAGGACTGGAACTTGTACGGACCCGAGGAGAACGGGTGCAGGCCGTACTTGGACTTGGTGTCCTTGTCCTGGCGGACCGGGGAGGACACGACCATGGCGAGCACCTGCAGGAAGTCCGAGTTGGCCTTCGGGAGGTGGAAGACGATGGTCTTGGCGTCCGGCGTCTCGACCGCCTTCAGGCCCAGGTGGTCCTTCGAGGAGTCCTTGTAGGGCCCCTTGTAGGTGTTGTTCGGGTCCAGCATCGCCTGGAGGTAGGGCGGACCGCCGGAGAGGACGTCCTGCGCCCAGGAACGCTCGATGCCGTACTTGATGTCCTGCGAGGTGATCGGCTTGCCGTCCTCCCAGGTGACGCCGTCGCGCAGGTGGAACGTGTAGGTCTTGCCGCCGTCCGTGACCTGGCCCATGTCGGTGGCGAGGTCCGGGGTGAGCTGGGCACCCTCGGCACCCGGCGCGGTCTTGTAGGTGATCAGCTGACGGCTGTAGTAGCGGGAGAAGTCCCACATGAAGCCGTAGTAACCGCGCGTGGTGTCCCACGAGTCGGCGTCCTGCGTGCTCACGAACTTCAGAGTGCCGCCCTTTTTGACCTGGTCGGCTTGGGCGACCTTGTTGACCGCCGCGTTGAAGCCGGCCGCGCCGTTCTTCGAGCCGCTGTCACCGTTGCCACCGCCGCACGCCGCCGTGGTCAGCAGCCCGGCGACCACTGCGGCAGCGGCAAGGGCCTGCTTGCGCCGCCCTGAGGTGCGTTGGGTAGTCACGATCTCGGATCCTCCGGATTAGATGAGAGACCCCGTGGGAGAGCTCACGGGACGCTTTGGGTAAGGCACTTCGGCCTCAGCGGGAACCCTTCGGGTCGAGCGCGTCCCGCACGCCGTCGCCGAACAGGTTGAAGGCAAGAACCGTGATGAAGATCGCCACGCCCGGGATCACCATGTACATGGGGTCCGTGTCGTAGTAGTCGATCGCGTTCGAGAGCATCTGCCCCCAGGAGGCGGTGGGCGGCTTGACCCCCACGCCCAGGAAGCTGAGTGCCGCCTCGGTCAGGATGTTCGTCGGGATCATCATCGTCGTGTACACGATGATCGGCGCGACGAGGTTGGGCAGCAGCTCCTTGAAGAGGATGTAGAACCGCCCGGCGCCGAGCGAGCGGGCCGCCTCGACGTACTCGCGCTCACGCAGCGACAGCGTCTGACCGCGCACGACACGTCCGATGTACGGCCAACCGAAGAAGCCGATGACCAGGATCATCACGAAGATGCGCACCGACGAGCCGCCCAGGCCCAGCATCTCGTTCGGCATGACCGAGACCAGGGCGATGATGAACAGCAGCTGCGGGAAGGCGAGCAGACCGTCCATGACGCGGCTGATGACCGAGTCCACCCAGCCGCCGAAGAAGCCGGCCAGAATGCCGAGGACCGTGCCGAGCACGACGGCCACCAGGGCCGACAGGAAGCCGACGAGCAGCGAGATCTGGGCGCCATAGAGGATGCGGGCGAAGATGTCGCGGCCGTTGACCGGTTCGACACCGAGCAGGTGGTCGCCACTGATGCCGCCCAGCGAGCCCTTGGGGGTACTGAACAGCGGGTCGACCAGGTCCTGGTGGTAGACGTCCGGGTCCTGCCCGACGAGGTTCGAGATCACCGGGGCGAGCAACGCGATCACGATGAGGACGAGCACGACGACGCCACCCGTCAGGGCGAGCTTGTCCCGCTTGAGGCGCTCCCAGGCGATCCGGCCCAGGGAACGTCCCTGTACAGCCTTCGCGTCAGCACTGGCTACGGCCGCTTCCTCGGCAGCACTCGGTGCCGCTTCCGCGGTCGGCTCGTGCAATGGTGCCGTCATCTGGCAGGGACCCCTCTCAACCGGCGGTGACCGGCCCGCACTTGCCGCTGTGGCGGCATGATCAGTCCGTCGTACATCAGGGGCGGAACCCCTTGAAGCCGGAGTCTTCAACGCGACGGCGATCAGTTGCCAGACTTGACGGTGAATGGATGCGCAAACGTGATACGGCTAGGAGGGTTCCGTTATCCGGACGCGGGGTAACGGGGTGCGGACATGCACCAACCGGGGCACATCACACGAGACTTGGATCATCCACCCGGATCTACGCGCGAAGACGGCCTTCCGGCACTGCTTGACCAAGGCCCGCCAGCCCGGGACGGGTCACCCCGCGCGGTCCATGGTCAGTACGCCCCGCGCACCGGCGGATAGCCGTACCCCCCGGCCGCCTGGGCCTGGGCCGGGGCGGCGTGGGCCTCGCGGTCGTAGAACGGACGGGCGCGGGCGCGGAGCCACATCGCGACCGGGTCGTACTCGTCGGACATCGCGACGGTGGACACGGGCAGCCCCTCCGGGACCGCCACGACGGACTGCTGCATCATCGCGCGCACCGAGTCGACGGCGGGCGGCGAGGTGTCGTAGACGTCCAGGCCGATGGCCAGATAGGGGGCGCCGAGGGCGGGCTGCACCCAGGCGCGGCGCAGCGAGCGCACCGCGGGCGTGCGGTGCGCGTTCTGCGTGAGGACGGCGTAGAACTGCGGGATCTCGATGACCGGCTCCGCGAGCCGGAGCGGGCCGGCGGGCTGGCGCTCCAGGCCGGTCGCTATACGGCGCAGATCCAGCCAGGGGATGCCGACGCCGCCGCCCGGCGCATGCGGGTTCAGCCACAGGCCGTAGTGGTCCGAGTAGAGGGTACGGGCCACGTCGAGGGCGTCGACCACCTCGTACGAGCGGTTCCAGCCGCTGGCCGAGAGTTCCTGGGCGGAGGTGACACAAGGCGCGTAGCCGTAGCCGTTCACCTGCATGTTTCCGTACTGGGCGTCGGGCGAGCCGGCCTGGCCGTGCCACAGCAGCATCCAGACCTGGCCCGAGGACGGGGTCGCGAGTACGCGCAGCAGCGCCTCGTAGGCGTCGTAACGCCCGGGCGTCACCTGGCGCAGCATCTGCTCGACCTGTCCGGCCGCGGCCGTGCCCGACGCGCTCACCCTCTACCGCCCCTTCACGACAAACCTGACAACCTCGACGGAGGTCTTCGGTGCGTGGTGCACGGATTTTCAGCCGCGCCACCCCGACCGAGCCATTCTCTCCTGTCCGCGGGACACCGCACTCCCCCGCGGCCGCGCCGGGGCCGGGCCCCCGCCCCGGGCCGGAAACCGGCTTGTTCCGTCCCGGCCATGAAACCAGGTTAAGGCGCCATACTGACAGCACCTTGACGCATGCCACCCCACATCGCCTCGGCATCGCGGGCCGCGTCCACGGGCGGCTCAGTAACCGTGCTGGTAGAAGGGCCGCACCTGTTCCCGCAGCCACTCCCCGACCGGGTCCTGCGCCACATCCAGGAAGACCATGTTCACGGGCATGCCGACCGGCACCTTGCCGAGCGCCCGGCCGAGCGCGTCCAGCGGGAGCGTGCGTATATCAACCTCCGGGCCCGCCAGTTCGACGCCGATGAACATCACCGGGTCGGCGGTCTCGATCGCGGCCAGGCAGCGGCGGGCCGTGAGCACCACCCCGGTCGCGGCGAACTCGGCCGACGCCGCGGCGAGGAAGTCCACCGGGTCGTCCTGCCAGTCGGGCTCGAAGAGCCGGACGCGTCCGCCGCTCACGGGGCCGTCCAGCGGGGTGCGCCCGCCGCGGCACAGCTCGGCCACCGCGTCCGGCGGCAGCGGCACGCCGACCACCCCGCCCGGGTTGACCGCGATGCCCGCCTGCGGGGGCAGGCCGCGGGCGAACTCGACGGCGGGCGCGATCGTGTACGACATGTGGTTGCCGACGACCTGGCGGAACTGCTCCTCCGAGCTGAACACCGGCACGAACGCCTGCCCCTCGATCTCCAGCGTGGGCAGGTCGAGCGGGCCGGTGTGCGGGCCCCCGCCGTTCGGCAGCGGCACCCACAGGAAGCTGCGTCCGAGGACCTCCACGATCCGACCGCCGGCCGAGGGGATGCCGAGCGACGCGGAGAGCACCTCCTCCAGTTCGTTGCCCGGCCATCCACCGTGCGGATGAGGGTGTGCCTGCGCGGGGAAGTCCGCGGGAAGGTTCGCCGGGAAGTCCATCTGCCACCGCCTGCGAAAGAGCTGAGAAACCACTGCTGAGACCCGAAGGCTAGCGGGTACGGGGGCCGCACCCCGCAGGCGGCGAAAGTCGCCCTCGGCACGCGTGGGCCCCGTCCGCACTTCGGCCTCGGTCCGCACTTCGGCCTCGGCACACACATCAGCGTCGGTCCGCACTTCGGCCTCGGCACGCATATCCGCCTCGGCACACATCAGCGTCGGTCCGCACTTCGGCCTCGGCACGCATATCCGCCTCGGCACACACATCAGCGTCGGTCCGCACTTCGGCCTCGGCACGCAGATCCGCCTCGGCACACACATCAGCGTCGGTCCGCACTTCGGCCTCGTCCGCCCATCGGAGCCCCGGTCCGCGATCGGCCTCGGTCCGCGAAGTCGGCGTCAGTCCCCCGCGGGCCGCTTTGGGCCCGCCAGGACAGCGCCGGTCCCCGAACCGGCCTCCGTCCGCACATCCGCCGACCCGCGAAGACGGCGCCAGTCCCCGTCGGCGTCAGTCCCCCGCGGGCCGCTTCGGCCCGCCAGGACAGCGCCGGTCCCCGAAATCGGCATCACTCCGCGAAGACGGCTACGGCCCCCGAAGACGGCGTCAGGCTGCGGCGGCTGGGTCAGTCCGTGAAGCCGATTCGGTGGAGAACGTCCGCCGCCTCCCGATCCAGGAGGACCACCGAGCCGCAGCCGTCCGGGACGGTGCCCCGCTCGACCAAGGCCAGCAGGCGCCGGGTGGCCCGGCGGTGCCTGAGGAAGGCGTACCGCGAGACGCCCCGGCCGCGCTCGCGCTGCCCCGTCAGGGCCGCGTCCGCCGTGACGTCGAGCACGAGCAGATGGAGGGTGCCGCCGCGGCGGCGGGCCGCGCGGGCCAGCCAGGCGCGCACCCAGCTGTGCGTTCCGCAGTCGTGGACGACGACCCCCGTGCCGGTGCGCAGGGCACGGCGGAGTCCGGCGTAGTGCGCGAGGCGGACGAGGGGGCGGTAGACCGCGTACGGCAGGAAGCGGGCGAGGCGCTCGTCCCAGCGGTCCCGGACGTCCTGGGAGTCGACCCGCAGCCCCTCCACGGCACGGCGCATGAGGGTGGACTTGCCGCTGCCGGGCAGCCCGGTGATCACGACGACATCGCCCGCGTCGAAGGTGAGCCCCCGGGGGCCGCGGCCGGCCCGGTCGCGCAGGTCCCTCACTCCGGCACCCCGGGCCGCCCGCGGCCGTCGGCGGGCCTGACGGGCGGGGGCGGCCTGCCGGCCGGGCACCGCGAGGCCCGAGGTCGTCGCGTACACCGTCGTCCTGTTCACCGTGATCGTCCTCCCCTGGGTGGTCAGGAAGTCCCTCCCCGTCGAGCGTAAAGAGAAGGTAATGCGCGGTGTCTCGTGATTCCGTCGCCGTAGCGCCACAAGCCGGTCACGGATGCGGCCCTGCCATGATCGGACGAGGCGTGCAATGATGTGCCCGCCAACTGCATACCGGCCGCTTGAATCCGCGCGGGAGAGTCCCGGGTCCGTACGTCCGCCGTACGTCCGCCCGGGCGCCGAAGGAGCAAGTCCCTCCCTTGAATCTCTCAGGCCCCGATACCGCGCGGGCGAGGCACATCTGGAAAGCGGGCCGCTTCAGGTGGCTCCACCCAAGGTGCAAGCCGTGACGCCCGCCCGCGGGGTCATGGCGAACCTCTCAGGTTCCGATGACAGATGGGGAGGAAACGACCTCGCCCTCCCCCATGCCCGGCTTCGCTCGCGCGAGGGGGACCCCATCGCCCTGGGAGCACAACCGATGAGCAGTAGCAGCCCCCTGCGCCGTACCGCGCTCGATGCCCTGCATCGTTCGCTGGGCGCCACCATGACCGACTTCGCCGGCTGGGACATGCCCCTGCGGTACGGCTCCGAGCGCGACGAGCACCTCGCCGTCCGGACGAAGGCGGGCCTCTTCGACCTCTCGCACATGGGCGAGATCACGGTGACCGGTCCCGAGGCGGCCCGGCTCCTCGACCACGCCCTGGTCGGCAACATCGGCTCGGTCGGCGTCGGCCGCGCCCGCTACACCATGATCTGCCAGGCGGACGGCGGCATCCTCGACGACCTGATCGTGTACCGGCTCGGTGAGCGGGAGTACATGGTCGTCGCCAACGCCTCCAACGCCCAGGTCGTGCTGGACGCGCTCGTGGAGCGGTCCGCCGGCTTCGACGCCGAGGTGCGCGACGACCGGGACGCCTACGCGCTCATCGCCGTCCAGGGCCCGGAGTCCCCCGGCATCCTGAAGTCCCTCACGGACGCCGACCTGGACGGCCTGAAGTACTACGCGGGCCTGCCCGGCACGGTCGCCGGCGTCCCGGCGCTGATCGCCCGCACCGGCTACACCGGCGAGGACGGCTTCGAGCTGTTCGTCGCCCCCGAGCACGCCGAGAAGCTGTGGCAGGCGCTGACCGAGGCGGGCACCCCCGTCGGCCTGGCCCCCTGCGGTCTGTCCTGCCGGGACACGCTCCGCCTGGAGGCGGGCATGCCGCTGTACGGGCATGAGCTGACCACCTCCCTGACCCCCTTCGACGCCGGTCTCGGCCGGGTCGTGAAGTTCGAGAAGGACGGCGACTTCGTGGGGCGCGCGGCGCTCCTGGAGGCCGCCGAGCGCGCGGCGCAGAACCCGCCGCGTGTCCTGGTCGGCCTGGTCGCCGAGGGCCGGCGTGTGCCGCGGGCCGGGTACGCCGTCGTCTCCGGCGGCGAGGTGATCGGCGAGGTCACCTCCGGCGCGCCCTCTCCCACGCTGGGCCGGCCGATCGCGATGGCGTACGTCGACGCCGCGCACTCCGCGCCTGGCACGGCCGGGGTCGCGGTGGACATCCGGGGCAGCCACGAGCCGTACGAGGTCGTGGCGCTGCCGTTCTACAAGCGCCAGAAGTAGACACTGGGCCGGGGCCGGACACGGCACCGCCCCCGTCCGCCCCGCTCACGAGCGTCTTCAGCAGTCCCCCCTTCACCAGCACTCCCGCGCGTACAGGAGAATTCAGGCCATGAGCAACCCCCAGCAGCTGCGTTACAGCAAGGAGCACGAGTGGCTGTCGGCCGCCGAGGACGGCGTCGCGACGGTCGGCATCACGGAGCACGCGGCGAACGCGCTCGGCGATGTCGTGTTCGTCCAGCTCCCGGAGGTCGGCGACTCGGTGAGCGCGGGTGAGACCTGCGGCGAGCTGGAGTCGACCAAGTCGGTCAGCGACCTCTACTCCCCTGTCTCCGGCGAGGTCACGGAGGTCAACGAGGACGTGGTGAACGACCCGTCGCTGGTGAACTCCGCCCCCTTCGAGGGTGGCTGGCTGTTCCGGGTGCGTGTGTCGGAGGAGCCCGCCGACCTGCTCACCGCGGACGAGTACACCGAGTTCTCCGGCAGCTGAGGAACCGTATCCATGTCGCTTCTGAACACCCCCCTGCACGAACTCGACCCGGATGTCGCCGCCGCCGTCGACGCCGAGCTGCACCGCCAGCAGTCCACCCTCGAGATGATCGCCTCGGAGAACTTCGCTCCGGTCGCGGTCATGGAGGCCCAGGGCTCGGTCCTCACCAACAAGTACGCCGAGGGCTACCCGGGCCGCCGCTACTACGGCGGCTGTGAGCACGTCGACGTGGTCGAGCAGATCGCCATCGACCGCGTCAAGGCGCTCTTCGGCGCCGAGCACGCCAATGTGCAGCCGCACTCGGGTGCGCAGGCCAACGCGGCCGCGATGTTCGCGCTGCTCCAGCCCGGCGACACGATCATGGGTCTGAACCTGGCGCACGGCGGGCACCTGACCCACGGCATGAAGATCAACTTCTCCGGCAAGCTCTACAACGTGGTCGCGTACCACGTGGGTGACGACGGCACCGTCGACATGGACGAGGTCGAGCGCCTCGCCAAGGAGAGCCGGCCGAAGCTGATCGTCGCGGGCTGGTCGGCCTACCCGCGGCAGCTGGACTTCGCCGCCTTCCGCCGGATCGCGGACGAGGTCGGCGCGTACCTCATGGTCGACATGGCGCACTTCGCCGGTCTGGTCGCGGCGGGTCTGCACCCGAACCCGGTCCCGCACGCCCACGTGGTGACCACCACCACCCACAAGACGCTGGGCGGTCCCCGCGGTGGCGTGATCCTCTCGACGGCCGAGCTGGCCAAGAAGATCAACTCCGCGGTCTTCCCCGGTCAGCAGGGCGGTCCCCTGGAGCATGTGATCGCCGCCAAGGCGGTCGCCTTCAAGGTCGCGGCGAGCGAGGACTTCAAGGAGCGGCAGCAGCGGACGCTGGAGGGCGCCCGCATCCTGGCCGAGCGCCTGGTCAAGGACGACGTCAGGGCCGTCGGCGTGGACGTCCTGTCGGGCGGCACCGATGTGCACCTCGTCCTGGTCGACCTGCGGAACTCCGAGCTGGACGGCCGGCAGGCCGAGGACCGCCTGCACGAGGTCGGCATCACGGTCAACCGCAACGCGATCCCGAACGACCCCCGCCCCCCGATGGTCACCTCGGGCCTGAGGATCGGCACGCCCGCCCTGGCGACCCGCGGCTTCACGGCCGAGGACTTCGCCGAGGTCGCGGACGTCATCGCCGAGGCGCTCAAGCCGTCCTACGACGCCGAGACGCTCAAGGCCCGGGTGAAGGCCCTGGCCGACAAGCACCCGCTCTACCCGGGTCTCGCCCAGTAAGTCACCTTCCGGCCGGCGCCGCGCACACTGGAAAGCGGCGCGGTGCCCGGCCGGCCCCTGCACCACCCCGTATTGAGGAGTCCCCGTGGCCATCTCGGTCTTCGACCTGTTCTCGATCGGCATCGGCCCGTCCAGCTCCCACACGGTCGGCCCGATGCGCGCGGCACGCCTGTTCGCCCTCCGCCTGCGCAACGAGGGCCTGCTGGAATCGGTCGCGTCCGTGCGCACCGAGCTGTACGGCTCGCTGGGCGCCACCGGCCACGGCCATGGCACGCCCAAGGCGGTGCTGCTCGGGCTCGAGGGCGCCTCGCCGCGCACCGTGGACGTGGAGGGTGCCGACCAGCGGGTGGAGGACATCAAGGGCTCCGGCCGCCTGCGGCTGCTCGACGAGCACGAGATCGCCTTCTCCTTCGACGACGACCTGGTGCTGCACCGCCGCAAGGCGCTCCCGTACCACGCGAACGGCATGACCCTGTGGGCGTACGACGCCTCGGGGACCGAGCTGCTCACCAAGACGTACTACTCGGTGGGCGGCGGCTTCGTCGTCGACGAGGACGCGGTCGGCGCGGACCGCATCAAGCTCGACGACACGGTGCTGAAGTACCCCTTCCGCACCGGGGACGAGCTGCTGCGGCTGACCAGGGAGACGGGTCTGTCGATCTCCTCGCTGATGCTGGAGAACGAGCGGGCCTGGCGCACCGAGGAGGAGATCCGCGGGGGCCTGCTGGAGATATGGCGGGTCATGCAGGGCTGTGTGGCACGCGGACTGTCCCGTGAGGGCATCCTGCCGGGCGGCCTGAAGGTGCGCCGCCGCGCGGCCGTCACCGCGCGCCAGCTCCGCGCCGAGGGCGACCCTCTTGCCCGCGCGATGGAGTGGATCACCCTCTACGCGATGGCGGTGAACGAGGAGAACGCGGCCGGCGGCCGGGTGGTCACGGCCCCGACGAACGGCGCGGCGGGCATCATCCCGGCGGTGCTGCACTACTACATCAACTTCGTGCCCGGCGCGGACGAGGACGGCGTGGTCCGCTTCCTGCTCGCCGCGGGCGCGATCGGCATGCTCTTCAAGGAGAACGCGTCGATCTCCGGCGCGGAGGTCGGCTGCCAGGGCGAGGTCGGCTCGGCCTGCTCGATGGCGGCGGGCGCGCTGGCGGAGGTCCTGGGCGGCACCCCCGAGCAGGTCGAGAACGCGGCCGAGATCGGCATGGAGCACAACCTCGGCCTGACCTGCGACCCGGTCGGCGGTCTGGTCCAGATCCCGTGCATCGAGCGCAACGGCATGGCAGCGGTCAAGGCGGTCACGGCGGCCCGCATGGCGATGCGTGGCGACGGCTCCCACAAGGTCTCCCTCGACAAGGTCATCAAGACCATGAAGGAGACCGGCGCGGACATGAGCGTGAAGTACAAGGAGACGGCGCGGGGCGGGCTCGCGGTGAACATCATCGAGTGCTAGGAAAACAGGCCACGGCCACCGGGTGGGCCAGCCCCAGCGGCCGCTCCTGGTGGATGTACGTGAGGTGCAGGCCGAACCGTGATCCGTCGCCGACGGCGGCGGCGATCTCCTGGGCCGTGTCCCCGACGATCACACCGACGTCGGTGAGACCGGCCTCGGCGATCGCTTCCAGCACGTGGAACAGCACCGGCTTGCCCGCCACAGGCACCAGTTGTTTGGCGGAGGAGTGGGTGATGGGGCGCATGCGGGTGCCGGACCCGCCGGCGAGGACAAGGGCTTTCACTGTGCCTTCTCACTGTGACGGCCCTCGATGAGGGCGCGAGCGGCCGCGGCATCGGCAAGGGGCACCAGGATGCTGGTGACCGGCCGCGGAACACCCAGGCGGAAGGGACCTCGACGGGTTCGTCGAGGCGGAGCGCCAGGACGTTCGACGCCCGGCCCGGCACCCGGAAGCCGTCCTCGGCCGGCCGGTTGTCGAGCCGGCCCGCGACCTGGACGCGGTTGACAAGGGCGAGGGGGATCTGCGCGCTGTGGTGCAGGCCCCACCGCAGGACGAGGTCCTCCTGGCCCAGAGTGTGCGGTCGCACCCTGCCCGCTACGGCGAAGGCGGCGGCGGCTGCGGCCGCATACAGCACAACGACGGTCCCGACGATGGTGAGCGCGCTCACTCCCACCAGGGCGAGCAGCATGACTGCGCCCACCGCGAGCAAGACCGCCAGGACGCCCGCCTGCCAGTTGACGCCCACCCGCCCGAGGGCCTTGTCGCCGGGCCGGGCCTGGGTGCGGAAGGTGACGGCCCGGGCGAGGATCCCCCATACCGACACCTCGTGGCGCACCATCTCCGCGATCGGGGGCGGCACGAGGGAGTGGAACGCCTCGCTGAGGGCTGCCCGCCGTCCCTGGCCGGCACGACGGAGCCTGCGGTACCGGCTGATGAACGCGGCACCGAACACCAGCCCCAGAACGGACAGGGTGCCTTCGGTGACGACCAGGATGCCTGCGGCGATGCGCCAGTCCAGCAGCCCTGTGGTCACCAGCAGGATCTCGATCAGCAGCACCAGAAGCCCGGCCCACCGCAGCCGGCGCAGCCACGCCGGCACCTGGCCCGGGGCCTTGGCGGAGGGCTTGGCCGAGGGCTTGACGGCCTCCGCCTGCGCCTTCCCCTCCAGTGCGTTGCGAACCGAGACCACGGCGCCAGCGGGGTCCGTAGCGTGAATGCGGATCTCCTGCACTTCACCGACGGTCCTGCCCGCTTCGACCCGGGCGGGCTCGTGCAGTTTCAGCACCAGGTTGGTGGTGGACATGACCGGGACCGACAGGACACCCTCGTTGATCACGGCCGTCCGCTGCTGGTCGGACAGAGCACGCCGCACCCCCACCTCATGGATCAGGCTCAACGGCACACGAGCGTGGAAGGAGGCGCCGTCTGCCGGACCACGCGCGTTACGTCTCGGCGGGCCGGCGTACGACGACATGGGCGACGCTCACCACACGGGGGCCTGCCCCCTCGGCCCCGTGGAGCAACGGCAGCAGGGTGTCCCGCACGTACGACAGCGGGTTCATCCAGGTCAGCGCCACGTCCGCGTGTTCCGCTACCAACCGGGCATCCTCGCCGGAGGACACCCGGTCCCGCCTCCACCTCGGGACATTCGCCGAGCGTGGGGTCGAGCCGGAGCGTGGCGTTGGCGTCCGCATCCTGGGCCCCACCGGATGTGCCCTTGAGCAGCCGGCAGACCGTGGTGATGTAGTCCCGCGCGACCTTCAACGGGCTGTCGTAGGGCGCGTCGTTCATCACCCGCTGGAACGCCGGGTGTGCCGGTACCGAAGACGGCTGTGAGGGGCTTGCCGGACAGGGCGGCTGCGGGCTCGCGGTGAACATCACCGAGTGCTGACGGAGGAGGGCCCGGACCAGGGCGTTGGTTTCTTTCGGCGCTGTCGGGGCCTTTCCCGCTCACACGGTGGAAAACTTCTGGAAAACCCCCGGAGACTCCCTGGGAAAGAGGTGAAAGTCCCGGGAGAGTCCTGGGTCCCGCCGGGTTGACTGGGGCTCAGTATTCGCCCTTGATCACGAAGAAGGAGCCGCGGATCACGCCGGCCAGCTTTGACTTCTGGCGCGCGAACTTGAAACGTGACGCCAGTTCCTCGGGAATTTCCATGCCTTCCGAGAGCTTGAAACCGACCGCGCGCTTCTTTCCGGCCTCGATGCCGTACATCACGTTGATCGACAGGCCGGACTCGTAGAACACGTAGACCATCCGAAAGCCGTCCACCTCGAAGGACGTCACCTCGAGCGGACGGGCGGAGATGACGATGTCGCGCTCGTCGGAAAGGATGCGGTTCACCCAGTCGAGCGCCTCCGGTGCCTCACTTGCGGGGCTGACGGTGAAGACGTGATCGTACTTGTTCTTGTAATAGCGCGCCTCGTTGGCGCGCAGTCCAGCGAGAGCCTCCGCCACCGGAGACGATTCCAAGCCGACGGTGGACACGTTCCCGAAGTCGACGATATACGGCATGCCACCTCCTGATAAGGATCTGTCAAGCAAATGTAGCGGATGGGCCACTCCGGTCAGGCGCACCTGCGGCACACGACGTCCGGAGGGGACCAGAAGGCGACCACAGGACCGCACTTGCGGGATGCCCGCTGTATCCGGGCCGAGCCGGATACACCGAGCACCCACGCCGTCATCTATCCGGGCAAGGCCGACTGGGAATACGTGCGGAACCCGGCGAGGGCGACCTGTGCATCCCTTGGGGATCCTTCGCCGGCTCAGTCTGGAACAGCCGACGGTGACAGGATCAAGTCGGCGGCACCACCGGGGCCGCCGAGTTCGCGAGCGAGCCGCGCGGATCCCGCACCCCCGTGTGCCGGATCTCCCGGGCATTGCCGCCGTCGGCAGCCACGGCTGGGCCGTCGCCGGGCCAGGCGTCCGCGTCGTACCCGGTCAGGCGTCGGAATCGGGCTGGTTCCGGGCGGCGGCGTAGGCCTGGACCGGGGTCATGCTGACGCCGTTGAACGAGACGGTCCTGTACGGGCTGACCTTGGCGCACGTCTTGGACTGGTCGGCGGTCTGCGCATGGGCGTTGGAGACCGCGGCGTGGGTGTCGGCGGGCGGCGGGGAGGAGGCGCCGGCGGCGTAGGTGGTGCCGTCGGTCCAGTCGCTGCCGATCACGAGGGTCAGGTCGCTGCCGCTGCCCTGCCTGAGGTGCGAGGCGGGCAGGCCGAGCGCGCCGGCCACGGCCTGTGCCTGGGGCTTTTGACCACTGCCGTAGGTGAGGGTGGTGGTGGCCGTCGTGGTCGGGGCGTTGGCCGTGGTGGTGCCCGAGCTGAAGCCCTTGCCGGTCAGGGCGGTGGCGATCACGGAGGCGCGGCCGCTGATGCCGGTGCCGTTCTCGACCTTCACCGCGACCCGGGACGGGTCGACCGGCGGTGCGGTGGCGGAGGCCGCGGCGGGCTTCTTCGCCGACGTGCCGCTCAGGGACTGGTCGTTGGCGATGGTGGCGAACAGGGCCTTGGCGCCCGGGCCCACCACCACCCGCTCGCTGTTGGCGGGGTCCGGAGCGGTCTGCATGGTGGTGAAGGTGGTCTGCTTGGAGGGCACCTTGGCCAGGTCGGAGGCCAGTCCCACCAGTTTGCTGACGCTGCCGAGGCCGCTGTCGACGGTGAGCGCCTTGGTGGCGGCATCGGCGAGGCCGTAGACGGCGGTGGGGTCGGTCAGGGTGCCCGCGCTCTTGAACTTGCGGATCATCGAGCTGAGGAACATGTGCTGGGCATAGGTGCGACCCAGGTCGCTGCCGTCGCCGAAGCCGTGCCGGGAACGGACGAACTCCAGGGCCGCGACCCCTTTGAGGGTGTGGGTGCCCTTGGACAGTTTCAGGTGCGAGTACGTGTCGTAGACGTTGTCGCTGACACACACGGGCACGCCGCCGACCGCGTCGGACATGTTGACCACACCGGCGAAGTCGAGCTTGACGAAGTGGTCGATCGGAATGCCGGTGAGGCGGTGGACGGTGGCCACCTGGCAGGCCGGGCCGTAGGACAGGGCGCTGTTGATCTGGCCGTAGTAGCCGGGGGTACTGGTCTTCGACGTGGGATCGGTGCAGGCGGGGACGTTGGCCATGGTGTCGCGGGGGATGCTCATCACGGTGGCGTTGGAGCGGTCGGCGGCTATGTGCACCACCATCTCCACATCCGCGTTGCCCCAGCCGGTCTGCACGCCGGTCCGGGAGCAGCCGCCGCCCAGATGGCAGTCGGCCTGACTGGTACGGCCGTCCGATCCCATCACCAGGATGTTGATCGGGGTACGGCCGAAGGCGTCCGCCCTTTCACTGCCGCCGCTCCCGTCGATTGCGACGCTGTGGATGTTGCCGTTCAGGTGCTCGTAGAACCACCACGCGGTGCCGCCCGCCACCAAGGTCAGAACGGTGAGGCATATCCCGACGACGCGCAGCGTCCGTCTGCCGCCCCCGGCCCGCCGGCCGCGGCGCTGTGGGGATGTGCGGCCGTGTGAGCGGGCCCCGTCCCGGCCGCCCGGCACGCGCCCACCGGGGGGCGCGTCCGTACGCTGACGGGGCACGCGGCCGGTGCGGTCGTGTGTGGCCCGGTCGGCGGCGCCGTCCCGCAGGTCGCTCATCTCCCACTCCCACAGACGGTCGGGCCCAGCCGTCCCCCGGGTGTGCGGCCTGCGGGCATGCGACCGGTCCGTCGGGCGAAGTGGGGCGTCACCTCGGTTGCGTAGTTGCGCAATCTAACAAACAAACGGCCCGATCCTCACATGCCGGTCCCGATTCACACAGTGAGCCATCTCATGCGGCCGCTCGCCGCCTCGGTGCCCGCGTCTGGAAGACGTCGCGAAGACGACGCCGGTTGCGCGGGACGGTGACAGTTCTCGGATTGCGCGGACAGGGAACCGGGACGGGCGGAACGACGTTGATCACGACGAGTGCCGAAAGCGGGAGAAGCTGCGGAGGAGCCCCATGAGTGTGCCGTTGACCAAGGGCGGCAACGTCTCGCTGACCAAGCAGGCGCCCGGTCTGACCGAGGTGACGGTCGCGCTGGGCTGGCAGGCGGAGGGCGGCTGCGAACCGGACGCCAGCGCGCTGCTGTGTGACCGGTCCGGCACGGTGCCGTCGGACGCGCACTTCGTCTTCTTCAACAACCTGAGCAGCCCCGACGGCTCCGTCCGCCACTCCGGCGGCGGCAGCCCCGCGGGCGACGACGCCCAGCGGATCCATGTCGACCTCACACGGGTCCCCGCCGAGGTCGCGAAGATCGTCTTTCTGGTCTCCCTCTACGAGGGTGCGAGCAGGGGGCAGACCTTCGGCCGGGTACACCGTGCTCACATCCGCGTGCTCGACCGGGAAGGCGGCACCGAACTGGCCCGCTACGACCTGGCCACCGGTGGCCTGTCGAGCGAGACCGCGCTGGTCTTCGGCGAGTTGTACCGGCATGGCGCCGAGTGGAAGTTCCGCGCCGTGGGCCAGGGCTACGCCTCGGGCCTCGCGGGCATCGCCACCGACTACGGAGTCGACGTCCTGCGCGAGACCCCGGCTCCGGCACCCGCCGCTCCCGCTCAAACCGGAGCGTCCGGCGGCGGCGCCGACGCATACACCTCGCCGGCGGCCGTCACTCCGGCCCCGGCCGTCGTCTCCGCGATGACGCCGGCACCCGCCGCACCACCGCAACCGACAGGGAGTCCCACCATGACGTGCTTCTTCGACCCCAACCACGGCCCCGGCATCACGACCGTGACCTGGTCCCCGCAGTGGGGCGTGCCCCGGCCCGTCCAGGCATGCGGCGGCTGCGCGCAGCGTGTGCAGACCACCGCGCCGCCGTTCTACACGCCGCCCCAGCAGGGCTATCCGCAGCCCGTGGCCCAGGGCTATCCGCAGCAGGGGTACCCCCAGCAGCCCTACGGCGACCACTACGACCACCAGCAGCAGGGCGGCGGACGCCGTTTCGGCACGGGCGCGCTGATCGGCGCCGGGGCGGCGGGACTGATCGGTGGCGCGCTGCTGAACGAGGCGTTCGACGACGACGAGCCGGATGTCGTGGTCAACAACTACTACGAGGACTGACGCGGACCCTTATGAGACCTCGGCCGCCCCGGTCCTGGCGGCCGGGTGTCCGCGCACGGCGTGAGGCCTCGGCGGCGGCCGGTCCCGGCGAGGGAGCCGAGTAGCCCGTCAGTCACCGCTGCCCGGTGAGAGTGGCGTCTTGTGCCCATCGAGGGGCCGCGGGACCCCTGCTCATCACGCGCTGCCCGAGGCCCGAGGAGTGGCGTGTCTTCGCGTGTCCACGGCTTCGTCCGGGCGACGGGGGTCCCTGCACGCCGTGCGTCGTCAATGGGCTCCCATGGCTGTGGCGCCTCCACGCCGTGAATCTGCACATCGAATGCGCAACCACGACACGGGGGGCGTCGGATCTGCACAGACCACGGCGGATGGCGCTCGGTTGGCGCCGAGCGTCGAGTCGGGAACCACCGCGACGGTCCCCGCCACCCTCCGGCCCACGCGGCTTGTAGAGAAGCTGCCCCCGAATCGTGCCCGCATCTGCACGGATGCGGAGCCCGCGCATTCAACTGCCGCGAGGTGAGATCCGCTTGACTGGATGCTCGGCGTGCTCCGTGATTTGATCCTTTGCGCCGCCGGCGGCGCGCTCGCTTCCAGGAACCGGACGTCGCGCACCTGCGGCCGCGGCTCGCCGTTTGTCCCCCCATGGGCCGCTCCTCCCCCCTGCAGAACGATCACACGAAGGGAAGTCTCACCATGAACTCCGCTCCCCAGGTTCAGACCGTTGAGATCTCCGATGCCGAACTCGACAACGTCTCCGGCGGCCTCAGCCCGCACGCCGGCGTGATCGCCGGACCCACGGCGGTCAGCGACTCGGACGTCCTGGCTCAGGTCGACGCGGTCAAGGGCGAAGCAGTGGGCACCATCAGCCAGTACCACCAGGCCGGCGTCTTCGTCTCCTTCTGACCGGTAGCCTCCCGCCGGCGAGCAGTCGGCAGTCGTCGACGCCGCTCACGCATGAGCGCCCTTCCACGGCCCCGAGCGGCCCGGGAGGGCGCTCATGCGTCCGGGGCAAGATGGGTCGGACCGGCCGTGGGCCGTGGCCCGCTGCCGGTCCCACCGGTCCGTGGCCTACGCGGCGCGGACGGTTCCCCCGTAACGCTGGGCGAAGCGGGTGCCGGTCGCCGCGGTGACCGTGAGGTCGTAGCGTCCGTCGTCGGTGCGCCATGTCAGCCGGGTGCGGTCCCCGGCCTTGACCCACACGGTCTGTTCCTTGCCGGCGAAGTCGTTCGGCGTGATCGTGAAGGCCACCTCGGTGCCGCCGGTGTCGCGCAGCTCCGGTGCGGGACGAGTGGCCGACATACCACCTCGACACCGCTTCTGAACAGGGAAGTTCCGACTGCGCCGGGCTTTTTGGCGGTCCCGTGAGGCCGACGGCACCGGTTCGCGCCGACCGGTGACCCAGGCGGACGCGAGGCTCCGCACCCTTCGGCGGCTCGCACCGAGCTGTGCACACGGCAGGGCGATTCCGGGATGCGTTGGGCGACCGCGGTGGTGTGCCCCGCGCCGGGCCCACGCGAGGCCGATGTTCCCCCTGGGGCTACCGTGCAGTAATCCGCTCCTCCTAGGCTGCTGTCACCAACTTGGTTGCGCAGAAGGGGAGTTGACGTGCGAGTGATGAGACGGCCGGCGGCACTGCTGGGTGCCGCCGCGATGGTGATGGTCGTAGGGGGCAACGCGCACGCGGCGGGGCCCACGTTCGCCGACGCGACCACGATCGGGACGCACAACGCCTACGACAAGGCCAAGTACACCTACTTCGCGCAGGCGCTGGACTCCGGTGCCTCACTGCTCGAACTGGACGTCTACACCGACAGCATCACCAAGCGCTGGCGGGTCAGCCACAGCAACCCGTTCGGCGACGACAACAACTGCGAGGCCGCGAAGACCCCGGGCGAGCTGTACAGCAAGAACCGCGACCAGGACCTCGGCAGCTGCCTCGACAACATCGCCGCCTGGCACCAGCTGCACCCCGACCACCGGCCGATCGTCTTCAAGGTGGAGATGAAGAACGGCTTCAACAACAACCGGGGCCTCGGCCCGGACGAGTTCGACGCGCTGGTGTCCTCGAAGCTCGGCAACATCGTCTACAAGCCCTCCGACCTGCTGGGCTTCACCCACCCGACGCTCGACGCCGCCGCGAAAGCCAACGCCTGGCCCTCCCGGGACGCGCTCAAGGGCAAGGTCATCTTCGAACTCATTCCCGGCACGGTCGAGATGAACAACCCGTTCGACCACTATTGGACGGACCAGGAGTACGGCGACTACCTGCGTGACCTGTCCTCGTCCGGCGCCATCTCCAAGGCCGAGGCGTTCCCGGCCGTCCTCGGCGCCTCCGCCGGGGACCCGCGCACCAGCCGGTACGACGCCTCGATCCGCCCGTGGTTCGTGTTCTTCGACGGGGACGCGGCGACGTACGTCAACAACGGCTACGACACGGCCTGGTACGACACCAACCACTATGTGCTGATCATGACGGACGCGGCGGGCGTCTCTCCGGCGATCTCGTCCACGAACCCGACGGACGCGGAAGTGGCGGCACGGCTCTCGCTGTTGGCCGCTCACCACGCGAGTGTGATCACCTCCGACTGGGCGGCCAAGTCGGCCTCGGTTCTCGGTTCGGTGGCCGACCGCGGCTGACACTCCCGCTCCGGGGGCATACCACCTGTGCCAGGGTGAACCAGGCAGCGATCCCTGCCCCCCCCACGAGCACTTCAGGGAGCCCCCATGCTGCGAGGCATCGACGTCAGCGCGTACCAGTCATCCGCCTACGACACGGACGGCCTCTCCTTCGTCTTCATCAAGGCGACGGAGGGGCGTTCGTATGTGAACCCCAAGCTCACCGCCCAGACCAAGACGGCCCGCGACGCCGGCTGCGTGGTCGGCTTCTACCACTTCCTGTGGCCCGGGGACCTCGCGGCCCAGGCCGAGTACTTCGTCGCCAAGGCCCCGGAGCGGGCGGGCGACGTGCTCGCCGTGGACTGGGAGACGACCGGCGACGGGACGCACGCGAGCAACGCCGAGAAGGACAGCTTCATCCGCCAGGTGAAGAGCCTCCGGCCCCGCAACCGCGTCGTCCTCTACACCAACCGCAACTTCTGGCTCACCATCGACACCACGTCCTACGCCGGGGACGGTCTGTGGATCGCCGACTACGTCACGGCCGGCAAGCCCCGCATCCAGGCGGCGTGGCGCTTCCACCAGTACACCTCCGACCCCGTGGACCGAAACGTCGGGAACTTCGCCGGCAAGGCCGCCCTCGAGGAATGGGCCGCGGGCGCCTGAACCGCTCGCGTTCCCTCGTCCCCGTCCGGCGGCGGCTCGACCGCTCCGGCGTCGCGTCCGTACGGGCGCACTGCGGGATCCTCCGCGCCCGCCTCCCTATCCGCGGAACTCCGGGGTGCGCTCGGGGGATGCCTCGGCGAGGGCCTTGGTGACGGCGTCGACACCGGCCCGCAGACCGTACACGGGGGTGGCGGGCTGCTGGCGCCAGGAGTCGTCGATGCCGCCGGCGTCGACGGTGTCGAAGCCCAGCTCGTCGATCAGGGCCCGGACCGTGCGCTTGGCCCTGTCGTCGTCGCCCGCGACCGGGAGCGCCATCCGGCCGGGATCGCCGGCCGGGCGGGGGCGCTCCAGGAGGTCCTGGGCGTAGGTGCCGTTGAACGCCTTGATCACGGGGTGGCCGATCTGCCGCTCGGTCCAGCGGCTCTCGGTGAGGCCCTCGTCCTCGATCTCCGCGATCCTGCCGTCGCGCTCCCGGGGGTAGTAGTTACCGGTGTCGATCACGGCGACGCCCTCGGCCGCCCCGTCCAGCAGCCCGGCCGGCAGATCCGGCACCGCCTTGACGGGAACCGTGACCACGACGACCTCGGCGCCGCGGGCCGCCTCCTCGACCGCGACGGGCGTTGCGCCCGTCTCCTCGGCCAGTGCGGTGAGCGTGTGGGGACCGCGGGAGTTCGCGACGGAGACCTCGTGTCCGAGGGCGGTGAGCCGCCGGGTGAGGTTGCCGCCGATGTTGCCCGCGCCGATGATGCCGATCTTCATGACTCGCCTCGCCTTCCAGGGGTCGGTGTCCTTGCACAACGTCCGTGAGCAGCACCAACCTCCCCACCGTCCGGCCTATTCCTGCCCGGGGCCGTCCGGGCGAGGCCTGTTCGTTCGAGACGGCGCTCGTGACGGCGAGGGGCGCCCGTCCTCGGGAGGACGGGCGCCCCGGCGCCTGAGCGGTCGTGTCCCTACTTGTTCAGGTACGTCCAGAACTCGTCGAACGACAGGACCTTGTCGCCGTTCAGGTCGCGGGTCTTGATGATGGTCTCGGCCACCGCGTCGGTGACGTTCCAGTCGCCCCCCTGGGCCAGGGCCGACTTGAACTCGGCGGCGGTGATGAAACCGTCACCGTCCGCATCGATCCGCTCGAACTGCTTGCGTGCTTCCTCGATGTCCGCCACCGATCCGCCCCTTCTTGGTGCCTTTGCCGTCCTACGGCCGTCCTACTGACGGAGGTCAGATTAACGGCCCGCGCACGCACGCAGTGCGGCGACCACCACCCATGCGAAGTCCTCGGCATGCGGGGGCCGCAGCCGGGCGGGGTGCCGAAGCCGGGGCGCGGGGTCGCCGGGGCGGCTGGAGGTCGCCGTGGAGGTGGCGTCGGAGGTACGGCACCGAGGGCTGGGGCGGGCGCTGGTCTCGGCGGTGCGGCGCTGGGCGGGGGCGAGCCGGTGTGGGCCCAGGTGGCGGCGGGGAACGCCCGCAGTCGGCGGGCGTTCCAGGCCTCCGGTTGCCGGCCGGTGGCATCGGAGGCGCTGTTCATCACCGTCCTGAACCCGGGTCCGGCCCGGGCCCGGGCCCGGGACCGGGCCGCCCCCGCGCCGGACCCGCGCCGAGGCGCGTATCAGCGGAAGACGCCCGTGTGCCCCAGCGAGTAGCGGCCCGGCTGCGGATAGACCGCGAGGCCGTGCGGACCGCTGCCCACCCTGATCCGGGCGAGCTGCTTCCCGGTGCGTGTGTCGATGGCGTACACCACGGAGTTGTACCGGCCGGACAGCCACAGCACGGTGCCGTCCGTGGAGACACCGCCCATGTCGGGGCTGCCGCCGCCCGGCAGGCGCCACTTGGCGGTCAGCTTGTTCTTCGCGAAGTCGAAGACGGAGATGGTGCCCTCGCCTCGGTTGGAGATGTACATCTCGCGGGAGTCGCGGCTGACGTAGAGACCGTGTGCCCCCTTGCCGGTGGCGAGGAAGGACGGCTTGGCGAAGGTGTCGCCGTTCAGGATCCACAGCCCGTCCGCCACCATGTCGGCGATGTAGAAGGTCTTGCCGTCCGGGGAGAGCTTGACGTCCTGCGGCATGGCTCCGTGGACCGGCAGCCTCTGCCGGCCGGTCACCTCCATCTTCGCGGTGTCGACCTTGAGCAGCTCACCGCTGAACTCGCAGGAGACGATGAAGTAGCGGCCGTCGATCGAGAAGTCGGCGTGGTTGACGCCGTAGCACGTCGCCGGCACGGCCTTGACCACCTTCATGGTGTGCGCGTCGCGGAACACCAGCTGGCGGTCCCGGGAGGCCATCACGATCGCGTACCGGCCGTCCGGCGTGAAGTACAGGTTGTACGGGTCGTGCACGGCGACGGGGTTGCCCGCCTCACCGGTCTTCGGGTCGATGGGGGTGAGGGAGTTGCCCAGGTCGTTGTTGACCCACAGGGTCTTCAGATCCCAGGAGGGCACGACGTGCTGGGGCTGACGGCCGACCGGGATGGTGTCCATGACCTTGTACGTCTTCGGGTCGATGACGGTCACGGTGTCGGAGTTGGTGTTGGGGACGTAGACCCGGGACGGGAAGTCCTTGACCACATCGGAGAGCCGGCCCGGCCGGTCGGCCGAGTAGAGGTCGCTCGGGTCGAGCACGGGCGGCATGCCCGGCAGCACCCGTACGGCGTTCTGCTGCCGGGCACGGTCGACGGGGGCCTTGGAGACGAGGTCCTTGTGGGGGGATCCGCTGCTGCATCCGGCGAGCGCGGCGAGGGCGGCGCCGGCGATCAGTACGCGCGTGACGGTCGAGAGGTGCATCAGCTCAGCAGCTCCGTGGTGGTCACCGCGGCCAGGCCGCGATGGTCGAGTTCGTGCAGGATGGCGGGGAGGGCGGCGACCGTGTCCGCGTACCCGAAGTGCAGGCTCACCACCGACCCGTTGCGGATCTCGTCGGTGACCTTGTGGGTGACGGCCGGGGCGCCCGGCGAGGTGTAGTCGAGCGAGTCGACGTCGTACGACAGCACGTGCGGGTAGCCGACGTCGCGGGCCAGCCGTTCGACGAGCGGGCTCGCGCGGGGCGCGCGCGAGGGGCGGAACCAGGTGCCGATGGATCCGGTGAGCCGGCGCAGCCGGTCCGCGCATCCCTGGATCTCGGCGCGTGCCTCGGCCTCGGCCATGGTGTTGATGGCGAGGTGGCGCTGGGTGTGGTTGCCGAGCTCGTGACCGCCTGTGAGGATCCGGCGGATGACGTCGGGGTGCTCGTCCAGCCAGGTGCCGACCGCGAGCACGGTGATCCTCGCGTCCAACCGCTCGGCCGTGTCGAGGATCGCCCTGGCGAACGAGGGGTCGCCCTGCCCGTGGAAGGTGAGGGCGACCCGGCGCCGGTCGCGCGGGCCGTGGGCGATCTGGGCGGGCTGCCCGGGGAAGGAGCGCGGCGCGGGCGCCCAGGTGCCGGAGCCGGGGGAACCGCTGCCGGCGGAAGGGGAGGGAAGCGACGGATGGACGACGGTGGGGCCGGGGGAACAGGCGGTGGCGAGCGCCCCGACGGCGAGCGCCGCGCCCGCGCGCAGCGCTGAGCGGCGGTCGGGCACCGCGCGTGCGGTGCCCGTTGCGGGGTCCGGTGGAGGGGAGGGGACGGGCGTGGTCACTCTCCCCATTTAAGAGGCAGACAGGGTCCAAAGCGGCGATTGGCCCGCCGGAGGCCGGGCGGGTCGCACCGGCGCTTGATCGGACGAACCGCCCGGACGTCTCGCACCGGTACGGTTCCATGACCGAACCCCGTTGCGGACCTGCGGTTCCCATCTGCGATAGTCGACCTTGCGGCAGCCACCCATTGACCCGGGCACCGGTCGTCGCAGGTGTCACGGTCTACACCCCAACTCCGGGCCGTGCCACCGCATGAAGCCCCGGCCGCCCGGCGGCCGGGGCTTCCGTCGTATGGGCGCATGCCCGCGGTCCCGGCCGGCAGGGCACGGTCAGCGGTCGGCGGCCCGCATCTCGAACCATGTCGTCTTGCCCCGCGGCAGCAGGTCGACGCCCCAGCGGTCGGCAAGCTTGTCGACGAGGAAGAGCCCGCGGCCGCTGATGTCCATGTCCTGCACCGGCATCAGACAGGGCAGTCCTCGGGAGGGGTCGCGGATCTCGACGCGGATCCAGCCCCGGCGCCGGTGCATACGTAATCCGAAGACGCGCGCGCCGGTGTGCCGTACGGCGTTGCCGACGAGTTCGGAGACGAGCAGCACCGTGTCCTCGGCCATCCTCGGGGAGAGTCCCCAGTGGCGCAGGACGACGACCTGGGCGAGGCGGCGCGCGGTGGCCGCGGATTCGGGGAGGGAAGGGAGCGGGATCTCCGCCTCGGCAGGGTTGCCGCACAACTCCAGTGCCTTCAGCGCCCGTTCGTCCTCGATCGCAGGCGACCAGCGTGCCGCGGTCGCACTCGCGTGCCGCCGCGGCTGTTCCATACCCTCCAGCCCCGCCATGCCCCCCATCATGGCCGCCCAGGGGCCTGCCGGGGGGTGATACGGCGGAAGACGACCCCAGGGACCACATATCCCACACGATTCGATTGACATATGCCAAGCGCAACTTGGGGACCCGTCCACCCCAACTGACCTGCGTGGAAAGGGAAGTTGGTGGCAAGAGCCGGGTGCCGGTGACGGAGCAGCCTTAAGGTTGCCTTAAGGCTGCCATAATCCGCCCCTTCGAGGGACGCCGGATGAGACGTGGCGTCAACTGCAAGTGGATCAGCGTAATTTCCTGAACAATTCTCAGGTTGTCCTGGCCGTCGCAGCTCTCGGACGAACGAGGCCGTACACGAACCCCGTCAGACGAACTTCGCCTTGCCGGGCCCCTCTTCGACGAAGCTGCGCATACCGCGCTCCCGGTCCTCGGTCGCGAACAGGCTCGCGAACCAGCTCCGTTCCACCGCGAGCCCGGTCTCGATGTCCGACTCCAGCCCCGCGTCGATGGACTCCTTCGCGGCGCGCAGCGCGATCGCGGGCCCCTTGGCGAGCCTGGCGGCCCAGGCGTGCGCCTCGGTGTACACGTCCCCGGCCGGCACCACCCGGTCCACGAGACCCAGCGACAGCGCCTCGCCGGCCTTCACCATCCGCCCGGTGAAGATGAGGTCCTTGGCCCTCGAAGGGCCGATCAGGCGGGCCAGCCGCTGGGTGCCGCCCGCTCCCGGGATGAGGCCGAGCAGGATCTCCGGCTGTCCGAGCTTCGCGTCCTCGGCGGCGATGCGGTAGTCCGCGCAGAGCGCCAGCTCGCAGCCGCCGCCCAGGGCGTAGCCGGTGATGGCGGCGACGACCGGCTTGGGGATGCGGGCCACGGCGGTGAAGCAGTCCTGCAGGGCGCGTGAGCGCAGCACCATCGCGGTGTGGTCCAGGCCCTGCATCTCCTTGATGTCCGCACCCGCCGCGAACACCTTCTCCCCGCCGTAGACGACCACGGCGCGCACGTCCTCGCGGCGCGTGACCTCCTCGGCGAGTTCCCTGATCCGGTCCTGGATGGCGACATCCAGCGCGTTCATCGGCGGTCGGTCCAGGCGCAGGGTGCCGACGCCCTCGGCGACTTCGAGATGCACAGTCATGCCAGGTAGGTTAACGGGCACTAACGCGACGGGCCCGGTGTACTCGCTCACAGCGGTACACCGGGCCCGGCCCTGGAAGGCTCCTACCTGATCCACTCGTCCCAGGACATGTTCCAGCCGTTGAGCCCGTTGTCGGGCGCGACCGTCCGGTCGTGGGAGCGCTTGACGATGACGACGTCGCCGATCATCGAGTTGTCGTAGAACCAGGCGGCCGGCGTGGACCTGTCGTAGCCGCCGCGCACATCGCGCAGACCGATGCAGCCGTGGCTGGCGTTGTAGTTGCCGAAGGCGTCGCCGCCCCAGTAGTTGCCGTGGGTGAAGGTGCCGGTGTCCGTCAGACGCTGGGCGTGCGGCACGTCCTTGATGTCGTACTCGCCGCCGTAGCCGACGGTCTCGCCGTTCATCCGGGTCACCACGAGGCGCTCGCTGATGACCATCTGGCCGTTCCAGGTGTCGTAGCCCGGCTTGCCCGTGGTGACCGGGAGGGTCTTGATGACCTTGCCGTCGCGCCTGACGACCATCTTGTGGGTCTTGGCGTCGACGGTGGAGACCTGGCTGCGGCCGATGGTGAAGCTCACCGTCTTGGCCTGCTTGCCGTAGACGCCGGGGCGGCCCTCGACGCCGTCGAGGTCGAGCTTCACGGTGACCTTGGTGCCCGGCTTCCAGTAGTGCTCGGGCCGGAAGTCGAGGCGGTCGTTGCCGAACCAGTGGCCGCGGACCTCGACGGCCGGCTCGGTCTTGATGGTGATGGCCTTCTCGACGTCCGCCGGGTGGGTGATGCCCCGGGTGAAGCGGATCGAGAACGGCATGCCGACGCCGACGGTGGTGCCGTCGTCGGGCTGGTAGATGCCGACGAAGGTGTTCTTCGGGGTGAGCGTGGTGAACGACGTCTCCTGGGCGGAGGTGAGGCCCGCGGAGTCCTTGGCGACCGCGTGGACCTTGTACGTCGTGGCGCCCGCCAGATGTGTCGAGGGCGTCCAGGTGGTGCCCCCGCCGGATATCGTCCCGGGGACCTCGTGGCCCTTGGTGTCCTCGACCTTGACCTCGGTCAGCCTGCCCTTGGCTGCCGTCACCTTGAGGGCGCCGCCGGTGTCCACGGCCTTGGCGCCGTTCTCGGGCGCGATGGTGACGACGGCCTGCGACTGCCTGCTCGCGGTCTCGCCGGAGTCCTTGCCCGTGCCACCCCCCGCCCCCGAGCCGGAGCTCCCTCCCCCGCCGCACGCGGTGGCGGTCACCAGGAGGGCACCGAGTATCAGTGCCGTGAGGCCCTTGCGCCTGCGCCCCGCACCGCCGCTCCCCTGCCCCCGTCTTTCGCGCGCATCAACCGACGCCCCCGATATCGGCCGCCCGTTCACGTTCTTTCTCCCCTCGCACGGCCTGATCAGGCCCGCACTCCCCGACATGTCTGCGCCTCAGGGACGCCCGAGCCGGTGGCATGACACCGACCGTGCCCGGCCCTTCGGGCCTGCGCGCGCCCGGTCTCCCGCCCCTGGCGCGTCCCTGCGGCCTCGGCTCGCGAGCCGCGCGCGCATTGCGCAAGATTAATCACACACCCCGACCCGATGACTCCCCGCGATTGTCACTGTTCAGTCCCAACTTGGGGCGCGCGAAGGAGCATCGGGGCCGCCGGGCGCGCACCCCCCGGTGCACCCCCGGGCACGCACCTCCCGAAGGCCCCGGGCACGCACCTTGCGTACGCCCTCGGGCACGCACCGCCCGTACACCCCCGGGCACGCACCTTGCGTACGTCCCCGGGCACGCACCGCCCGTACACCCCCGGGCACGCACCTTGCGTACGCCCCCGGGCACGCACCTTGCGTACGTCCCCGGGCTATCAGTCCGCGCCGCCGGCCGTCCACTCCGGCCAGCTCATGTTCCACCCGCCGAGCCCGTTGTCGGGAGCGACCCTCTTGTCCTGGCTGTGCACGACCTCGACCACGTCGCCGACGAGACTGCGGTCGAAGAACCAGCCCGCGGGGGTGTCCTGGCCACCGCCCTTGACATCCCGGAGACCCACACAGCCATGACTGACGTTGGCATGCCCGGGGGCGCCCGGCGCCCAGTAGTTGCCGTGCACGAAGGTGCCGGAGTCGGTCAGGCGCAGGGCGTGCGGGACGTCGGGGATGTCGTACTCGCCGCCGAAGCCGACCGTGCGGCCGTCCATACGGGTGACCTCCAGCATCTCCATGACCACCATCCTCCCGTTGTACGTGGGGGTCTTCGGGGCGCCCGCGGTGATGGGCACGGTGGCGATCAGCCTGCCGTCGCGGCGGACCCGCATGGTGTGCGCGGCCGCGTCGACGAGGGAGACCTGGCTGCGGCCGACGGTGAAGGAGAACGTCTTGTGCTGGAGGCCGTAGACGCCGGGCGCGCCCTTCACGTCCCGCAGCCGCAGGGTGACGGTGACATGGGTGCCGGGCCTCCAGTACTCCCGGGGCCTGAAGTCGAGGCGGCTTGCGCCGAACCAGTGCGGGCGGACCTCCACGGGCGGCCGCGCGGTCACCCGGATCGCGCGCTCGACGGCGGCACGGTCCTGGATCTCCCGGCTGAACTGGAGCGACACGATCATCCCGGTGCCCACCGTCGAGCGGTTCTCGGGGGTGACGTATGCGATGAACCGCCGTCCGGGGACGAACGTGGTGAAGGTGGCGTGCCGGGCGAAGCGGCGGCCGCTGCCGTCGTGGGCCACCGCGTCGACGGTGTAGCGGGCGGCGAGGGCTAGGCGGTCGTCGTCGGGCTGCCAGACCCTGCCGTCCGCGGAGAGGTGCCCGGGCACCGGGGAGTCCTGTGCGTCCTGGGACCTGACGACGGTCACCGACTCCAGGCGGCCGTCGGACACCCGCACCCGCAGCCGCCGGCCGGCGCCCACGGCCCTGCTGCCGTCGTCGGGCAGGACGCGGATGACGTCCCGGGGCGCGGGCGGCTTGCCGGGCACGTCGTCGAATCCGGGGGAGCTGCAGCCGGCCACGAGGCCCGCCCAGGTCAGTGCGGCGGCCAGGACGGCTGCCGTGCGCCGCCGTTGCGTCTGTACGTGGATCACGCCGGGCCCAACGACCCAGGCCCTCCTGGGGAAACGTGAGTGCGAGCCACGCTCTGGGCAGAACAGTGGGGAGGACGACGCGACGGGAAGCCGCGCCCGTGAGCCGCAGGGGCGCGCCCGTGCCGGAAGACCCGTGTGCGCGAGGCCCGAGGGCCCCGCACGGCCGGTCCGCCGGCACCGGCCCAGGCGCCCCGGAGGCGGGCAGGCCAGGAAAGGGCGGGATGCCGCGCGCCCTTTTTCCGTGTCGCCCCGACGAGCCGCGGGAGGCTGAACGGTGTCGAGCGCAGCCGAGCAGGAGGCAGTGGAGAGGGAGCGGGCGGACGGGGGACGGTCCGCCCGCCCGGCCGCCGTGCTCAACGGCAGGCGGCGCCCGGTGCCGGCCGTGCCGGTGTGGCCGGGTGCGCCCACCCCGCTCGGGGCGCGGTTTCGCGCGGGTCCGGACGGCGCTGTGGGCACCAACTTCGCGCTGTGGGCGGGCGGTGCCGAGGCGGTCGAGCTGTGTCTGTTCGACGGGCGGGGTGCCGAGAGCCGCGAGACACGGGTCGCGCTCACCGAGCTGACGCACGAGATCTGGCACGGGTTCGTGCCGGGCGTGATGCCCGGGCAGCGGTACGGCTACCGGGTGCACGGCCGCTGGGACCCGTGGACGGGTGCGCGCTGGAACCCGGCGAAGCTCCTCCTCGACCCGTACGCGCGCGCGGTGGACGGCGCCGTGGAAATCGGGCACAGTGGCCTGCCGCCGGAGGTGTACGGGCATGTGCGGGACTGGCCCGACCAGCGGGTCGCGGACACCGTGCGCGACGAGCGGGACTCGGCGCCGTACGTCCCCAAGGGTGTCGTCGTGCACGATGACGACGACTGGTCGGACGACCACCGTCCCAAGACCCCGTGGGCGGACTCGGTGATCTACGAGCTGCATGTCCGCGGCTTCACCCGGCGGCACCCCGGCGTTCCCCCGGAACTGCGCGGCACCTACGCGGGCCTCGCGCATCCCGCGGCGGTCGAGCACCTGGTGCGGCTCGGGGTGACGGCCGTGGAACTGCTGCCGGTGCACCAGTTCGCGCACGAGGACCATCTGCTCCGACGGGGCCTGCACAACTACTGGGGCTACAACTCGATCGGCTACTTCGCCCCGCACGCGGCCTACGCCTCCGCGGGCACGACCGGCCAGCAGGTCGGGGAGTTCAAGCGGATGGTGCGGGCGCTGCACACGGCCGGGATCGAGGTGATCCTCGACGTGGTCTACAACCACACCGCGGAGGCGGGCGAGCTGGGTCCCACCCTGTCCCTGAAGGGCATCGACAACCGCGGCTACTACCGCCTCCAGTCCGACGCGCGCCGCTACACGGACTACACGGGCTGTGGCAACACCCTGCATGTGGTGCAGCCGCAGGTGCTGCGGCTGATCACCGATTCCCTGCGCTACTGGGTGACGGAGATGGGGGTGGACGGCTTCCGTTTCGACCTGGCGGCGGCGCTCGCGCGCTCCATGCACGACGTCGACATGCTCTCCCCGTTTCTCGCGGTCATCGCCCAGGACCCGGTGCTGCGCCGGGTGAAGCTGATCGCTGAGCCCTGGGACGTGGGCTCGGGCGGCTACCAGGTCGGCGCGTTCCCCCCGCTGTGGACGGAGTGGAACGACCGCTACCGCAATGCGGTACGGGACTTCTGGCGGGGCGCGCTGCCGGACGTACGGGACCTCGGCTACCGCCTGTCGGGATCCAGTGACCTGTACGCGTGGGGCGGCCGCCGCCCGTACGCGTCGGTCAACTTCGTGACGGCGCACGACGGTTTCACGCTCCGCGACCTGGTGTCGTACGAGCGCAAGCACAACGAGGCCAACGGCGAGGGCAACCGCGACGGCTCCGACGACAACCGCTCCTGGAACTGCGGCGCGGAGGGGGAGACCGAGGACGAGGGGATACGGGCCCTGCGGCGGCGGCAGCTGCGGAACCTGCTCACCACGCTGCTGCTGTCGACGGGGGTGCCGATGCTGGTGGCGGGCGACGAGATGGGCCGCACCCAGCGCGGCAACAACAACGCCTACTGCCAGGACAACGAGACCGGCTGGGTGGACTGGAGCCTGCTGGAGGAACCGGGCTGGCGGGCGCTGTTCGAGCTGACCTCCCGGCTGATCGCGCTGCGTCACCGCCATGCGGTGCTGCGCCGCCGGGCGTTCTTCTCCGGGCGGGCCCATTCGGCGGACGGCCTCAGGGACCTGGCGTGGTTCACGGCGCGCGGGGAGGAGATGACGGAAGGCGACTGGTACGCGCCCGCGGCGACCCTCGGCATGTATCTGTCGGGCCGCGACATACCGGGCCGGGACTCCCGGGGGGCACCGGTGGTGGACGACAGCTTCCTCGCGGTGCTGCACGCCGGGGAGGGGCCGGTGGACTTCGTGCTGCCGGGCCCGCCCTGGGCGCGGCGCTACGAACTGGTGGTGGACACCGCCCGGGAGGAGCAGTCGCGTCCGCCGGGGACGCTGCACCGGTCGGGCGCGGCGGTGCGGGTGCCCGCGCGGACGGTGCTGCTGCTGCGGGTGGCGGACTGAGGGCGGACCGGGCGCCGGCTGAAACCGAGGATCCCGCGGTCGTAGGCCACCGCCACCGCCGCCGCGCGGACGTCTCGGCACGGGCCCGCATGCCGGCCGGCCCGAACCCTTCGGTGCCGCCGCGCTCGGGGAGGCGGAGCGGGTCGGCCGTCGCGCTCGAAGCGGCATCGGCCGATCGGTTGACGGCGGTGTGCGACCCGGGGCCGGGGCGGTCCCGGGGGCCTCGAACACGCAGGTCGTAGGACCAGGGGCGGAGCCGGGTCCGGCCAAAACTCGCTGGGCACTGTCGGTGCCGGTCCGTAGGCTCCCACTGATGCCCACTCAACGTGTAAGGCCCAAGGACCGTTCGCCCGTCCGGACGCTGCTGCGCCTGTGGCCCTATGTCCGCCCGGTGCGGGCGCGGCTGACGACCGCCGCGTTCGTCGCGATCGTCGCGTCGTGCGTCGGCCTGGTGATCCCGCTCGTCCTGAAGTGGATGGTGGACGGGCCGGTGGCCGACCGGGATCCGGCCGGTGTGTGGCTCGGTGCGCTGTATCTCCTGCTGCTCGGGATCGCCGAGGCGGTGCTGTTCGGGATACGGCGATGGCTGGTGGCCCGGCCGCTGTCCCGTGTCGAGGCCGATATGCGGGCGGATCTGTACCGGCATCTCCAGCGCCTGCCGGTCGCCTTCCACGACCGCTGGGCCTCGGGACAGCTGCTGTCACGCGGCACCACGGACCTGATGCTGCTGCGTCAGTTCCTCGCCTTCCCCCTGACGTTCCTGCTGGTCAACGGGGTGACCATCCTCGTAGGCGTGCTCATCATGCTGTCCCAGGACCTGACGCTCGGGCTGATCATCCTGGGGCCCGCCATCCCGGTGGTGGTCATGTGCGCCTACTTCGAGCGGCGTTACGCGGAGGTGGCGCGGCGGGCGCAGGACCAGGTGGGCGATCTGACGACCGTGGTCGAGGAGAGCGTGCTCGGCATCCGGATCATCAAGGGGTTCGGCCGCCACCGCAGCCAGGCCCGGGCGTTCCGGGAGCTGTCGCACACCCTGCGCGGGACGGAGCTGGAGAAGGCGCGGCTGCTCGCGGCGATCTGGGCCGTCATCGTCACCCTGCCGGAGCTGGCCATCGGGGCGGCTCTGGTGCTCGGGACGGTACGGGTGGCCGACGGCGCCCTGTCGGCGGGCACGCTGGTGGCGTTCCTGTCGACGGCCCTGGCGCTGCGCTGGCCGGTGGACTCGATCGGCTTCCTGCTGGCGATGAGCCAGGAGGCGGCCACGGCCACCGAGCGGTACTTCGAGGTGATGGACGAGCTGCCCGAGGACGACGCGACCGCGGGGACCCCCGCCGCCCCGCCGGCCCGGCCCTCCACGGCCATGGACGGACTGCGCTTCGACGACGTCCGCTTCCGCTACCCCGACGCGCCCCCCGGCTCCCCCGCCGTCCTCGACGGCATCGACCTCCATGTCCGCCCCGGCGAGACCATGGCCCTCGTCGGCGCCACCGGCAGCGGCAAGACCACGCTGACCGCGCTCATCCCCCGGCTGCACGAGGCGACGTCGGGCCGGATCACGCTGGACGGTGAGGACATCACGGCCCTGTCCCGCGAAGAGCTGCGGACCCGGGTGGCCGTTGCCTTCGAGGAGCCCACCCTCTTCTCCGCGACCGTCGCCGACAACGTTCTCATGGGCGCCCCGGACACCGCCGGGGACCAGGAACTGGAGCGCGCCCTCGGCGTCGCGCAGGCCGGCTTCGCGCACGCCCTGCCCCAGGGCACCCGGACCCAGGTCGGCGAGCAGGGCCTCAGCCTGTCCGGCGGCCAGCGGCAGCGCCTGGCCCTGGCCCGCGCCGTTGTCGGCACCCCCCGCTTCCTGGTCCTCGACGACCCGCTCTCCGCATTGGACGTGCACACCGAGGCCGCGGTCGAGGCGGCCCTGCGCCGGGTGCTGGATGGCACGACCGCCCTGGTCGTGGCGCACCGCCCGTCCACGGTTCTGCTCGCCGACCGGGTCGCCCTGCTCTCCGGCGGCCGTATCGCCGCCGTGGGCACCCACCAGGAACTGCTGCGCACCAACGCCGAGTACGCCCATCTGATGTCCGGACGCCCCGTGCACGGCGAGGATCGCGAGGAGGCCCGATGACGGCGCAGACGACCACCGCGCCGAACGACGAGGACGAGACGGGCGACCTGTCCGCGGCGCCGCCCGCCGCCTCCGACGACCCGTTCGACCGCGACACCCTGCCCACTCCCCCGGGCGCCACGGGCGCCTTGCTGCGCTCCCTGCTCGCCCCGCTGCGGGCCCGGACCGTGGTGACCTGTGTGCTGCTCCTGCTCCAGCAGGCCGCGGTGCAGGTGGGCCCGCTGCTGGTGGCGTACGCCATCGACCGGGCCGTGCCGGCGTTCCGGGACGGGGACCATGGTCCGCTGATCGCGGTAGGGGCCGGCTATCTGCTGTCCGCCGCGGCCGGCGGCGGGCTCCAGTACGCGTTCACCGTCGCCTCGGCCCGCGTCAGCCAGGATGTGCTGCTCGATCTGCGCGGCCGGATCTTCCGCCATGCGCAGGCGCTGAGCGTCGACTTCCACGAGCGCTACACCTCCGGCCGGCTGATCTCACGGTCCACGACGGATGTGGAGTCGCTGCGGGAACTGCTCAGCGAGGGCCTCCAGGAACTGGTCACGGTCATCCTGTCGTTCGTGTACATCTCCGTGATGCTGCTCTGGCTGGACCTCGGCCTGGGCGCGGTGGCGGTGGCATCCCTGGTGCCGTTGTACTGGCTGGTGCGGTTCTACCGGCGCCGGGCGGGCCGGATCTTCCGCCGCCGGTCGACCGCGATCGCCGCGGTCATCGTCAAGTTCGCGGAGACGATGAACGGCATCCGGCCGGTGCGCGCGTTCCGCCGCGAGGCCGCCAACGACGCCGGGTTCCGCGTCCTGAACGCCCGGCACGCGCGAACCAACGGCGACGCCCTCCTGGAGATGGCCCGCTATGTCACCGGATCCCGGCTGGTGGCCAACACGGCGGTGGCCGGAATCGTGCTGTGGGGCGCCTACCGGGTGGCGGACGGCTCGCTGGCGCTGGGTGTGCTCGCGGCGGCGGTCCTGTATCTGCGGCGCCTGTACGACCCCATCGACCGGCTCGGGATGTTCCTCAACGCCTACCAGTCGGCGGCGGCCTCGCTGGAGAAGATCGCGGGGCTGCTGGCGCAGACGCCGTCGGTGCCCGAGCCGTCCGCCCCCGTGCCGCTGCCGTCGCTCACGGGCGAACAGCCAGGCCGTGAAGTCGCGTTCGAGGACGTGCGGTTCGCGTACCGCACCGGCGGGGAGGTGCTTCCGCGCTTCTCGCTGACGCTGCCCGCCGGGCAGACGGTCGCGGTGGTCGGCGCGACGGGGGCCGGCAAGTCGACGCTCGCCAAGCTGCTCGCCCGCTTCTACGACCCCACCGACGGCCGGGTCCTGCTGGACGGCGTGGATCTGCGGGACCTCGCCCTGCCCGAACTCCGGCGCGGGGTGGTGATGGTGACCCAGGAGGCCTTCCTGTTCTCCGGCACGGTCGCCGAGAACATCGCGATCGGCCGTCCCGACGCGACCCGCGAGGAGATCGAGCGGGCCGCGAAGGCGATCGGCGCGCACGATTTCATCAGCGCGCTGCCCGAGGGCTACGACACCGACGTACGCAAACGCGGCGGCCGTATCTCGGCCGGTCAGCGCCAGCTCGTCGCGTTCGCCCGCGCCCTGCTGGCGGACCCGGCGGTCCTGATCCTCGACGAGGCGACCAGCTCCCTGGACATCCCCGGCGAGCGGGCCGTGCAGCGCGCCATGGAGACGGTGCTGCGGGGCCGTACGGCGGTCGTGATCGCGCACCGGCTGTCGACGGTGGAGATCGCGGACCGGGTCCTGGTCATGGAGGGCGGACGCATCGTCGAGGACGGCGGCCCGGCCGAACTGATCGCGGGCACGGGACGGTTCGCGGATCTGCACCGGGCCTGGCGGGACAGCCTGGCGTGACGAGGGAGGGCGACGGGGCCGTCCGGGCACGCCGGACCCCGGCCCGGTCAGTCGTGCGCGGCCGCGGACCCGCCCGGGATCCCCACCTCCGTGGTGACGCAACTCACCGCGCAGCACACGTGATTGACGTAGTTTTCGCAGAGGGCGTAGCGGTCCCGCCGGCGATGGGTCACCACGACATATGGCCGGATGCCCCCGGCACCGGTCGGACGCGCGGCCGGCATCAACCTCGTCCCCCTCGGATGGACGCCATGGTCGCGAACGCCGTCAGGCCGGGGGTGGGCGGTCTACGGCGGTTGCAATGAATCGGCATCCGGCCCCACGGGGCACGGCGAGCACGGAAGGACCACCCTTGAGCGGCACCGCGACGCGTCACACCACGGAGCTCCGGCTGTTCGGTTTCCACCATGCCGGGGGGTCGAGCAGTCTGTTCCACCCCTGGCGCCGGCTGCTCCCGGCCGGCTGGGAGCTGCGGGCGCTGGACGCTCCCGGACACGGCACCCTGATGGGGCAACGGCCGATCGACGACCTCGACGCCCTCCTCACGCACTTCCTCGACGTCGTCCGGCCCGAACCGGAGGTCCCCTACGCCTTCTTCGGGCACAGCATGGGGGGCGTCGTCGCCTATGAGCTGACTCGCCGGCTGATCGCGGAGGGACGCGTTCCGCCGGTCTGGCTCGGTGTCTCGGCCTGCCGGGCCCCCGGCACACCGCTCGCCGTGCGGCGGCACGCGCTCGACGACGAGGAACTGCGCCGGAGCGTCGCCGAGCTGGGCGGCACCCCCGCGCAACTGCTGGACGACCCGGCCCTGTGGGGGATTTTCGGCCCGCTCATCCGGGCCGATCTGCGCCTGGTGGAGACCTGGCACTCCGAGCCGGGAGAGCCGCTGCGCCTGCCCCTGTCGGTGTTCGGCGGCCGTGGCGATGTCTCCCCGCCTCCGGAGCAACTGACCGCGTGGGCCGGGCGGTCCGCCGCGTTCCTCGGCATGCGGCTGTTCGACGGGGGCCACTTCTACTTCGGCGCCGACCCGCAACCCCTGCTCACGCATGTCGTACGGGATGTGCGCACGGCCGTGGAGGCCGCCGCGCAGAGGGTCGGATGACCCCGGCCGTGTCCTGCCGGGTGTGGTGGGCCCGGGCCGGCGACTACCGGCCGGAGCTGGACGCCCTGCTGGGGCCCGCCGAGGCCGTACGCCGCGACCGGTACGCCAGGGCGGCGGACCGCCGCCGCTTCACCGTGTCCGCCACCCTGCTGCGGCTGGCCGCCGCCCTGGAGCTGGGGTGTGCCGCACGGGAGGTGCCGGTGGTGCGGGACTGCCCGGACTGCGCCGTGCCGCACGGCCGGCCCCGCGTGGAGGGGCCGCTGCATGTGTCGGTGTCGTACGCGGGAGAGGCCGTCGCGGTCGCGGTGAGCACGGGCGCGGCGGTCGGTCTCGACGCGGCGGAGGCACCGGCCTGCGGCCGGCCGCCGCGGCGGCCGGCCGCCCTCGAACGGGCGCTGCGGCCGGAGGAGCGGGCCGAGGTGCGTGAGGCACCCGAGGGGATGCGGCCCGGGATGCTGGTGCGCTGGTGGACGTACAAGGAGGCCGTTCTCAAGGCCACCGGGGACGGTCTGCGCGTCCCGCCCACGGACATCGGGGTGAGCGAGCGGTCGGGCGCCCCCCGGCTGACCGCGTATCCGGGACGTCCCGAACTCCTCGGCGAAGGCACGGCGTTGCGGCCCGCCGGGACACCCCCGGGCCTGTTCTCACATGAGGCCGTGGCGTCCGTCGCGTTCTTGGTGGATCGTGGGACCCGTGTCGATCACGTACGTGGGGAAGACGGCCGGAAACTGCTCGGCGCCGCCGCAGGGCGCTGAGGTCCTTCCCGGACGCACCGGCACGACCGCACGGGCATCATCGAGGGGAGACAGGCTGTGACGGGACAGGCGAGGCCGCGGCTGACGGTCGTGGGAAGCGGAGGGCAGCCCTACCGGGAGTACTCCTTCCACGCGCTCGTCGATGACTACGAGTTGACGGCGGTCCTGCCGACGCCCCCCACTTGGCAGTCCCGGTATCTGACGGACCACCGGGTGGCCGACTGCACGGACCCGGGCGCGATCGCCGCCGCCGTGTCCGAACTCGCGGGGCCGGACGGGCAGACCGGGGTGTTCACCTGGGACGAGTTGGTCCTGGAGGCCACCGCCGCGGCCGCCGGAAAGCTCGGGCTGCCGCATATGTCCAGCACCGCGGTGGCCCGGTGCCGGGACAAGTACCTGACGAGGTCGCTGATGGCCGAGGCGGGGCTGCCCTCGCCCCGCCACCGGCTGGTGAGGTCCGCGGACGAGGCGGCGGGCGCGGCGGCGGAGTTGGGATGGCCCGTCGTGGTGAAGCCGCGCTCCCTGGCGGGCAGCATCGGGGTGGTCAGGGCCGAGAACGAGACCGCGGTCCGTGCGGCGTTCGAGCTAGCCTCCGGGGCGGCGTACGCCACGCTGCCGGCCGGTGAGGGCATCCTCGTCGAGGAGTATCTCGACGGCCCCGAGATCAGTGTGGACAGCGTCGTCTTCGACGGTGAGGTCCGCTGTGTGCATGTGGCCCGGAAGCGGCTCGGGTTCCCGCCCTGCTTCGAGGAGGTGGGCCATCTGGTGACGGGCGTCATCTCCGAGGCGTTGCCGCCGGAGGCGGAGGAGTTGGTGCGTGCCGCGCACCGGGCACTCGGGGTCGACTTCGGTGTCACGCACGCCGAGGTCCGCCTCACCTCGGCCGGGCCCCGGCTGGTCGAGCTGAACGGACGGCTCGGCGGGGACCTGATCCCCCTGATCAGCCGGATGGCCACCGGGATCGACCTGGTGAAGGCCGCCGCCGAGATCGCCCTCGGTCGCGCGCCCCGGTTTCCGGAGGCCGCGGGCGGCGGGCAGGGCCGCACGGCGGAGGTCCGCTTCGTCTATCCCGCGCAGGACTGCGAGGTGCGCGGCGTCGATCTCCGGGAGGCGGCCGCCGTGCCCGGCATCGTCCACGCCGCGGTGCTGGCCCCGCCCGGGACCCGGCTGCTGCTGCCGCCGAAGAACCCGATTCCGCGGCTCGCGGCACTGATCGCGGTGGCCGGCGACGAGGAGGGCACGGGCCACGCGCTGGACCTCGCCGAGCAGAAGGTGGCGGCGGACACCGTCCCGCTCGCCGGCTGAGTACCGGGACCGGTCCGGGAGCGGTGGCGCGGCCCGTCTGCGGGCTACTCGCTCCCGGCCGGCGCCTTGGCGAGACGGGCGACGAAGAAGCCCTCGAAGGTGTCGGTGGGTGCCACCCGGACGGCGTTCTTGAGGCGCTCGTCGAACTTCATGCCGCGCCAGGAGGTGACCCCGGGCAGGAACGACGGCTCGGAGAAGTCCAGGGGCTCCACGCTGAGATCCTTGTGCCGTTCCAGGTTCTTGCTGACCGGGAACTCGTTCTCCTCGGGGCTGAGGGTGCAGGTGGAGTACACCATGACGCCGCCGGGCCGCAGCAGCTTGTAGGCCGCGGTGATCATCTTGGTCTGGAGGAACTTGTACTTCTCGATGCGCTCCTCGGACCAGAACCGCAGGGAGCTGGGGCGGCGCAGATCGATCCGCCCCTCGCCGGAGCACTGTACGTCCAGCAGGATGCGGTCGAAGGACTCGGCGGGCAGCGACTTGTCGATGTACTGCGCGGGGTGTGTGGTCAGCTCGGCGTAGCGCACGCCGTACAGCTCGGCCAGCTCCCCCATCTTGCGGGCACGGGGGGCCGCGCCGTCGTTGAGCCACAGCCGGCAGTCGTTGCCGACGCGCGCGGCGAGGTGGAAGGCCTTGCCGCCGGGGGCGGCGGCCACGTCGAGCAGGTCCTCGCCGGGGCGCGGCGACAGCGCGACGGGCGGGATGAGGCTGGAGGCGTTCTGGAGATAGACCCGGCCCTCGTGGGCCATCGCGAGCACGTCCTCGAAACCGTCGTTCTCCGGCCACAGGAAGGTGTGCTCGCACCAGTCGACCGGGAAGGCCTTGGGCGCCTTCTCGCGCACGGTCCGCAGCGTGTCCTGGTAGGTCTCCTCGTCGAGCAGCCGGTTGACCCTGATGGAGGTGGGGCGGGCGCCCCGGAAGATCTCCTTGACCTCGGCCGGTCGGATCCGGAGGACCTCGGCCATACGCTGCTCGAACTGGCGGATGGTCCGCGCACTGGACACGGCCGGGCTCCTTTCTGGCCGACCCCGCGGTCGGAAGGTCTCTGGGCCACCAGTCTCTCACTCGACGGTGGCCCACAGATCCGCGCGGCGGAGCGGCCGGAACCCCGAGTCTATTCGAACACGAGTTTGACGCGCTTCCGGGTCTCCTCGTGCAGATACGGGATCCGGTCGACGTCCGTGCAGTGATAGAAGGCGTCGTAGGTGTACATCCAGCCCTCACGGGTGGCCTTCGACTCCCCACGGGCCGGCACCCGGTGGCCGGGCTCCAGGTACTGCTGCTCGAAGTCGAACTCCGGCTGGGCGTGCACCCAGTCCAGTCCGGTGAACTCCTTGAAGATCCCGGACTCCTCGGCGTTGACGAACACCCCGAGCAGGAAGCCCTCCTTGGCGCGCGGGTACACCCGCGGCAGCGGCTCGCCCATCTGGAGCTTGCGACCCATGTCCCGGACGTCGACATCGAGCCACGCCATGAGCGTCTTGGCCACGCTGCCGCCGCCGATCCGCGGGTTCACCTCGATGATCGACACGCGCTCGCCGTCCCACTTCAGCTCGATGTGGACGAAGGTGTCGTCCACGCCGAGCTTGCGCAGCGCGTCCTCGAGGACCACGCGGATGCGCTCCTCCTCCTCGGCCGAGACGAAGGGGGTGGGGCAGACGTTCGCGGTCTCCAGCCGGAACCCGCCCTCCTGGGCCCAGAGCAGCTTCTCCTGGATCAGCAGCGACACCAGCCGGCCGCTCTGCATGAACGCCTCGAACGACAGCTCCCGGCCCTCGCCGATGAACGACTCCAGCAGCACCTCGCTCCGCGGGTCCCACACCCGGGTCCCGTCGTCGAACGCGCCGTGCGGATGGCCCTCCCGCAGGCTCTCGAAGGTCTCCACCAGTTCGTCGTAGGCGCGCTCCGGGTCCTGCACGATCTCCACGAAGGCGCTCGCCGTGCCCCAGATCGGCTTGATCACAAAGGGCACACCCAGCCGCTCGACCACCGCGGCGGCGTTCTCCCGGGACAGGTCCGCGGCCTTGAACACCTCGGTGCGCAGCGGCAGCACGCCGCCCAGCACCTCCCGCAGCCGGGGCTTGATACGGCAGTTCAACTGCCCCTCGAAGCCGGGGAAGTCCATACCGAGGCGACGCGCGGCCCCGAGCTGCACCGGCCAGATCTTGTCATTGATGATCGAGAACCGGTCGAGCCGGCCGCGATAGGGGGTCAGCGCCTCCACCACGGCGTCCTCGGAGAAGACGTCGGAACAGACGACCACGTCGTCCGCGCACTCCTCGTACACCGAGACGAACTCGGGTGCGCAGAGGAAGAGGACGGGAACGCCGTGCTCGCGAAGACTTCGGGCACGGTTTCGCAACTCAGGCCAGAGTTCCATTCCGGGAATGGACACCTCGACGAAATATCCCGTATCCACGGACGAGTTGTGCTGGTCCATTGCATTCACGGTCGTCACGCTAACACCGGCCCGGAGGTGCGGCAAGGTTCGATGAGGCCTTGCACGATATGATGTGACGGTCCGTCAAGCGAAGTCCGCGGACATCGGCCACGGGGCATGGAGTTCTTGCGGGGCGATCCCCGGACCTCATAGGATCCGAGCGGCCGATGGAATGATGGGGGAGGTGGCTTGTGAGCACGACCGAGACGGGCTTCGACGATACCGTGGTCGTTTCGGCCAGAGGCCTGAAAAAGCAGTTCGGCTCGTTCGAGGCGGTGCGCGGCATCGATTTCGAGGTGGCCCGCGGGGAGGCATTCGGCCTGCTCGGTCCGAACGGCGCGGGCAAGTCCTCGACCATGCGGATGATCGCCTGCACCTCTCCCCGCACCGGTGGCGCCCTGAGCGTGCTCGGCATGGACCCGCAGACGCACGGGCCGGCCATCCGGGCCCGTATCGGCACCGTCCCGCAGACCGACAACCTGGACATGGAGCTGACCGTACGGCAGAACCTCCAGACCTACGGGCGGTACTTCGGACTGTCACGGGCGCATGTGCGTGCCAGAGCCGCCGAGCTGATGGAGTTCGCCCGGCTCTCCGACCGCGCGGACGACGAGGTCCAGCCGCTGTCCGGCGGGATGAAGCGACGGCTGGCCATCGCCCGCGGTCTGGTCAACGACCCCGAGGTGCTGCTCCTCGACGAGCCGACCACCGGGCTCGACCCGCAGGCCCGGCATCTGCTGTGGGAACGGCTGTTCCGGCTCAAGCAGAGCGGGGTCACCCTCATCCTGACCACGCACTACATGGACGAGGCCGAGCAACTGTGCGACCGGCTGGTCGTGATGGACGGCGGCCGGATCGTCGCCGAGGGGTCCCCCGCGGGGCTCATCGAGCAGTACTCCACCCGTGAGGTACTCGAGCTGCGCTTCCACCCCGGCACCCAGACCGGGTACGTCTCGGCGGTGGAGGACCTCGCCGAGCGCATCGAGGTGCTGCCGGACCGGCTGCTGCTCTACACCAAGAACGCCGACGCGACGGCGACCCGGGTCTCCGAACGGGACGTCCACCCGCTGTCCAGCCTGGTGCGGCGCTCCACCCTGGAGGACGTCTTCCTGCGGCTGACCGGCCGGACCCTGGTGGACTGAGATGGCCACCGACACACCCCGGCACACCCTCGCCCCGCCCGCCCGGGCGACAGGCACCGTGGTCGGCCCCTGGCGGGCCATGGCGCTGCGCCTGGAGGTCCAGTGGGCCTGGTACCGGCGCTACTGGCGGGCGAACCTGTACTCCTCCGGCCTCCAGCCGCTGTTGTTCCTCAGCGCGATGGGACTCGGCCTCGGCTCCCAGGTCAAGGACGGCTCGTTCCTCGGCGGGCACGGCTACCTCCAGTACATCGCCCCGACGCTGCTGGTCAGCGGCATCGTGGCCACCGCGGTGAACGAGGCGGGCCACCCCGTGCTCTCCGGCTTCAAGTGGAAGCAGGACTACCTCGCGGTCGTCGCCACGCCCATCACCCCCCAGCAGCTGTACGGGGCGCAGCTGCTGTGGATCGGCCTGCGGCTGTCGATCTCCGCGGTCATCTACGGCCTCGCCGCCGCCCTCTTCGGGGCCTGGACCGGACCCGGGGTGCTGCTCGGCCTGCCGCTGGCGGTGTTCACCGGGGCGGCCTGCGCCGCGCCGGTCATGGCCTTCGCCGCCGTCACCCGCGGGGAGGGGCACGCCTTCGTCGCCCTCAACCGGTTCGTCGTCCTGCCGATGACCCTGTTCGCCGGCACCCTCTTCCCCGTCGACCGACTGCCCGGGCTGTTGCTGCCCCTGGTCTGGATCTCCCCGATCTGGCACGGCAACGAGCTGGTCAGAGGGGTCACGCTGGGCGGTCTGTCGCCCCTGCCGGCCCTCGGGCACGCGCTGTTCCTGCTGGCCATGCTGGCCACCGGCGTGCTGCTCGGCCGCCGGAGCTTCTACCGCAGACTGGTGAACTGACGTGAACGAGCCGACGACCTCCACCCGGATCCCGGCGGCCGGTGCCCCCGCCACCCGGCCGGCCGTCGGCGGGCGACCCGCCGGCCGCGGGCCGCTGCTGCGGATGCTGCCCTCCAGCTCGTACTCCGGGCTGTCCCTGCGGCTGGTCGAGCGCAGTGTGCTGCTGTACTCGCGGGCCTGGCTGGTGCTGGTCTCCGGGGTCTTCGAGCCGCTGTTCTACCTGCTGGCGTTCCGGGTCGGTTTCAGCTCCCTGATCGGCGAGGTGACCGGTCCGGACGGCCGCCCCATGAGCTACGTGGCCTTCGTCGCCCCGGCGCTGCTCGTGGCCTCCGCGATGAACGGCGCGGTCTACGAAACGCTCGGCATCTTCTACAAACTGCGCTTCGACCGGCTCTACGACGCGGTGCTGGCCACCCCCATGGGGACGCTCGACGTGGCGATCGGCGAGATCTCCTGGGCGGTGCTGCGCAGTGGCCTGTACGCGATGGCGTTCCTCGGCGTGATGGCGGCCATGGGGCTCGCCACGTCCCCCTGGGCCCTGCTGCTGGTCCCGACGGCCCTGCTCATCGCCACCGCCTTCGCGGCGATCGGGATGGTGTGCGCGACGCTGCTGAGGTCGTCCTCGCAGTTGGACTACATCCACGCCGTCGTGATGCCGATGTTCCTGTTCTCCACGACCTTCTACCCGATGTCGGTCTACCCGTCGCCGCTGCGGTGGCTGGTGGAGCTGTCACCGCTGTACCACGGCATCGAGCTGGCCCGGGGGCTGTCCGTCGGGGTCCTGGACCCGACCATGATCGGCCATGTCGGGTTCCTCGCCGTGCTGGCCGCCGGCGGGCTGTACATCGCCTCGCGCCGGATCGGGAAACTGCTGCTGAGCTGAGCCGTGGACACGCCGGAGGGCGGGGTGGCCGGGATCCGGGTCCCGGCCGCCCCGCCGTCGTCAGCGGCCCGTTCAGAGGGTGGGATCCAGCTCGTACCACCTGACGGGTGGATCGTCCGCCCGCAGCGGCAGCAGGAACCGGTCGATCTCCAGATCGGCCACAGGGTACCGCTGGAATCCGTCCCGGAATCGCCGGCGTATCGCCTCGGTCCGCGCGTGGTAGTCGTCCTTCGTCAGCACCCGCAGGATGGCCGCCTCGGGTTGGAGCATGAAGAGGAAATGACCTTCGACACCATTCATGTACCGCGAATGGTCATGCGGGTAGCACGGCGCGAACACGCTGATGAAGCATTCCTCTCCCTCCAGCACGAAGTACCACCGGGAATCGGTCGCGATCGCCGGGTCCAGACCCGCGGGAGCCGCTTCGGTGAGATTCCTGTGCAGAAACTCGACGAAATCCCGGAAAACCTGGGCCAGATCGTCGAACGTGTCGCCGAATACCCGGGTGGGAAAGGCGTAGACGAATCCGTCGATGACATCGCGGTCCAGAATTCGCAGGAAGCGGCGCAGGGGCGGCAGTGACGCCGTCATGTTGTCCTCGAACGAGCGTTGCTCGTCGTAGGACGGCGGCCCCCACAGCACCGACTTCTGGGCGAAGGGACAGAAGGTCTCCGTCTGGATGGGCCGGATGAGCCGCACCGACTCGGCCCGGGAGGGGTCGAACTCCGCCTCCGCCGCCCGTTCCCTGCCCGGGGTGGACTCCAGCAGCCGCACCAGTTCCTCGCCCAGCTCCTCGTACGAGGCGAAGCCGGCGATCGCGGCCCTCAGCAGAGCGGGCAGCGCCCGGCGCAGGGCCACCACGCTCGGATCGCTGCCCTGCCGGGCGTCGGAGCGATGGAAGGCCATGGTCCGGCGGACCGGCTCGGCGGCGGCGGCGAGCCGGGCCACGGCCTCCGGCAGCGGCAGCGGCCGCTTCGGCCACAGCGACGCCTCGGTCAGGTCGGCGGGCCACGACGCCTCGTTGAAGGCCTGCTGAAGAGGAATGCCGTAGCCGTTGGCCAGGGCCACCGCCGCGACGATCACCTCGGCGAGGTGCCGCCCCGCGGTGGACCGGTCGGCGGCAGCGCCACCGAAGGCCTCGCGCAGGGCGGCGACGCGCTCGGCGAGGTACGCGTCGGGCGGGTCCGGCGCCCAGTACGGGCCCCGGTCCTCGACCATGCGGCGCACCGCCTCCTGGATGCGCGCCATGTGCGGCCTCACTGCGCCGCCCCCTCCGTGCCTCCTTCCGAGACGTCCTTGCGCACGAGGAACGGTCCGATCGCCAGATAGTCGATCTCGGTCTTGAGGAAGGTGGCCAGGGCGTCGGCCGGCGAGCAGATGATGGGCTCCTGGTCGTTGAACGAGGTGTTCAGGACCATGGGGACACCGGTGAGCGCCTCGAACTCGCTGATGATGCGGTGGAAGCGCGGGTTGACATCGGCGCGCACGGCCTGGATGCGGCAGGTGTTGTCGACGTGCAGGACGGCACCCATCCGGTCGTGCTTGTCGGCCTTCGCCGGGTAGGCCATCAGCATGAAGTCGCCCGCGCTGGTCTCCTTGGCGACCTCGAACCACTCGGGCACCGCCTCGCTGAGCACGCTGGGCGCCAGCGGACGGAAGTACTCCCGGTGCTTGACCTTGTGGTTGAGGTCGTCGCGCATGGATCGGCTGCGGGGGTCACCGATGATGCTGCGGTTGCCGAGCGCCCGGGGACCGAGTTCCATGGCGCCCTGGAACAGCCCGATGACATGGCCCTCCCCGAGCAGCCGGGCGACCTGTCCCTCGAAGTCCTCGGGACGCTCGACGAGCAGGCCGTCGCGGGCTGCCAGTTCCTTCTCGATCTCCGCCTCGGTGTAGGACGGGCCCCAGTAGGCGTGGCGCATCTCCTCGCCTCGCTCCCGGCCGAGGATCGCGTTCCACACATGGAGGGCGGAGCCCACGGACAGGCCGCCGTCGTGCGCCGCGGGCTGGACGTACAGCTCGTCGAACGGGCCCTGCTCGAAGGCCACCTGGTTGGTGACGCAGTTGAGGGCGACACCGCCCGCGAGGCAGAGCCTGCTCGCGCCCGTCACGCTGTGCAGATGGCGCACCATGTGCAGGACCAGCTCGTTGGTCTTCTCCTGGAGCGCCGCGGCGATGTCGTGGTGGACGTCCTCCAGCGGCTCCTCGGGGCGGCGCGGCCGCACGCCGAGCACGGACTCCAGACCGGAGGTGTCGGCGGACGGCGGGTAGTACAGGATGTCGCTGAACTTCAGCAGGTCGTGGCGCATGTCGAAGCCGCCGTCCTCGGTGGTCCAGGCGAGCCGGCCGAAGCCCTCTGCGAACCGCTGCGGGTCGCCGTAGGCCGCGAGCCCCATGACCTTGGCGGCGTCGTAGACCCCGAAGCCGAGGAAGACCGACACCAGTTCCCACAGATAGCCGATGGAAGCCGGGTAGCGGACGCTCTGCACGACCTCCAGCGCGTTGCCCTTGCCGTGGTAGAGGCGGGTCGAGTACGCGTCGTCGCCGAGCGCGTCCACGACCAGCACCGCGGCGTCGGGGAAGGTGGACGCGAAGTACGCCGAAGCGCCGTGCGCGGTGTGGTGCGCCACCCAGTGGAAGTCACCGGTGAAACCCAGCTCCGTGAACTTCTTGGGGATGTTGGGCAGGGTGTCCAGGAACAGCGACTGCTTCTCGGCACTGTCCCAGGGGGAGGGCAGTCCGCCGTCCTTGACGGCCTGGATCTCCGCGGGGTCGGCCGCGCAGGTGACATGGTCCACGTCCGCCAGCGTGATCCCGGCCTTGTCCAGGCAGAACCGGATGGCGCTCACGGGCAGTTCGTCGGGGTTGTCGGCGCGCGCCTGCTTGCCGTGCTTGACGCGGTTGAAGCGCTCCTCCTCCGCCGCCGCGACCACGGTGCCGTCCTTCAGCAGGGCGGCCGAGGACTCGTGGTAGACCGAGTTGATGCCGAGGATGTACATGGGGGCTCCCATCGTGAGCGGTCAGACCAGCGGCCGGTAGGCGAGACGGGGGAAGTAGTCCTCGCGGGTGCCCTCGCGCCGCACGTCCCAGGTGGCGCAGTGCAGGGAGCCGCCGTACTCGAAGACATTGCGGAAGGGGACGGTGAAGACCTCGAAGCCGAGCTTGTCGAGCAGGTCCTGGAGGGGCTTCTCCTGCTCCTCGCAGATCAGCTTCGTCGGGGAGATGCTGAGCACGTTCATCGACAGCCACTTGGAGGACTGGCAGTACAGCGGCATCTCGTCGTTGTTCAGGACCGGCTGCGGGGCCTCGACCAGCTCCCAGTCGTTGTCCAGGAACATCCGCTCCTCGCCCTCGCGCAGCGGGCGCTCCGGGTTGGTGAGGATCAGCCCCGGGCGCAGCGGTACGAAGGTGCAGTCGATGTGCGAGGGGAAGAAATCCAGCGGGAAGTGGACCGGGTGGACGCGGAAGCCGCGCGGCTCCAGATGGCGCTTGAGCCAGTGGATGCCGGCCCGGTTGGTGGTCATCGACTCCTGGACCAGGATGTCGCGGCCCAGGCGGCTCATGTCGGCCGCGTCGAAGACGACCTCGTCCTGGGTGACGCAGAACTCGAACGAGTGCATCTTGGCGTGCCGCTCCTCCAGCGGCCACTCCCAGAACTCCTCGCGGTACATCCCGTCGGCCATCGACGGCTTGGGCGCGGTCGTCCACTCGACGCGCGGGTCGGCGTTCCAGTACTCGTACACCAGCTTGCGGTAGGGCTGGTACTCGAAGTACCGGGCGCGGCGCGACATGGTGGCCTCGATGATCTCGTGGCCCATGGTGATCATCACGTCGCGCGGGCAGACCGCGCAGTACTGGTTGTCCACCTCGAAGTCGGGGGTGCGCACCGGGGCGGAGAAGTCGTGCGTCTCGGGGCGGCGCACGGTGACGCCCTGGGACTGGAGCAGCCGGACGAGACCGTCCAGTTCCTCGTTGGCCCGGTCGATGGCCTCCTTGGACTTGGGGCCGGTCGGGAACGGGGTGTCGGGCGCGTTGCGGATGGCGGGCCGGCTGCCAGGCTCGGTGGGTTCGAAGAAGGCGTTGTCGGCGGAGCCGACCACCATCTCCTGCAGCGGGTCCCACTCGTTCCACGAGTTGACGATCAGCGGCTTGTCCATGAACGGTACCTGTCTCCTGATGTCGGATGTGCGGGAGTCGCGACGGGCCGCGCGGGTTCGGTCGCAGGCCTTGGACGAGGGCTCAGTCGTAGGCCTTGGAGAAGAGCTCCACCACATAGGGGCCGAACTGGACGGGCTCGTAGCGCGGCGGGTTGTCGTCGTCGCAGCAGACGTCCAGCGGGCTGATCACGGCGTCGTAGGCGGGCTCGAAGAAGAAGGGGATCGAGTAGCGGTCGACGGCCCCCGGGAGCTGGACGCGGTGCCAGGTGGCGCGGTAGCGGTCGTTGGTCCAGCGCTGCATCATCTGGCCGATGTTGACGAGGAAGGTTCCGGGGATGTGCGGTGCCGGGATCCACTCCCCCTCCGCGTTGAGCACCTCCAGGCCGCCCACCTCGTCCTGCTGGAGCACCGCGAGGAAGCCGTAGTCGACATGGGCGCCGAAGCCGTGGTCGACCTCCTCCATCGCCAGCTTCTCGGGCGCGGCCCCGCCGACGGTCTCGTTGTACGGCGGGTAGTGCACCATCCGCAGGTCGCTCAGCTCCACACCGTGGTACGGCGCGAAGTAGTGCTCGTCGATGCCGAGGCTGAGGGCCATCCCGGCCGCGATGCGGGCGCTCAGCCCGTAGAGCTGGTCCCAGGCGCGCATCACGGTCTCCCGGAACGACGGCAGGGCCGGGGGCCACTGGCCGGGGTCGTCCAGGGGGTGGACACCGGGGCGCCGGGCGGCCGCGGCGGCGGCGATGGTGCCGGCCTGCCGGCCGGACTCCGGCTGGAGGTCCAGGCACTCGTGCCAGTCCGTCTTGCCCGCGGTGACCTCGCCGCCCAGCGGGACATAGCCGCGGAACTGCTCGGTGACGCCGAGCCGGATCTTCATCTTCTCCTCCAGGGGGAGGGCGAAGAAGTCCCGGGCCGCGCCGAACAGGGCGCGGCTGTCCGCCTCGGAGATGCCGTGGTCGGTGATGTAGAAGAAGCCGACGTCGCGGCAGGCCTCGCCGATCCGCTCCACGGCCAGCCGCAGCTCCTCCGGGTCGGGGTCGGCCGTCACCAGCGGGCCGATGCCGATGACCGGGACTTCCTTGAAGGCCGTGCCGTGGGTGTTGTCGCTCATTGCCCCTCTCCGTTCTCGGTGCTCGTGCCGTCGTTGTTCCGCCCGGGGAAGATCACGTTCATGCGCGCCCACTCCAGCTCGCCCACGGGAGTGGTCGGGATGAGCTCCCGGCCTCCCGCGAGCCACGAGTTGCCTGCCGGCACCGCGAGGGGGCCGCTCAGCCGCGGACTGGACGCGCGGTCCACCGGCACCAGCGGCCGGCGCAGATCGGGCAGGAAGAACGACGCGTAGGAAAGTCGCTCGGCACGCAGGGCCGAGTTGTGGACCCGGTGCGGGCAGGCCCGGTAGTAGCCGTGCGTCCACACCTCCATCAGCTCGCCGCCGAACACCGAGAAGACGTCGTCGGGCGGCTCGACGGGCACCCAGCGGCCGTCCGCCGCCTCGGCCTCGAGTCCGGGCTGCTCCTGGAGGCTGACGGTCAGCAGCCCGCTGTCGGTGTGCCGTTCCAGCCGGGACTGCCCGGCGCCGAAACCGGCCGGGTCGCGATAGCGGATGAGCCGGGAGTAGGAGCACAGCTCTCCGCTCGTGACGGCGTCGTCCGTGTCGGCCGGCTGGTCCAGGGTGAGCAGCACACCGCGCAGGGTCGCCAGCGCGATGCGGTCCACGGCCGCCGAGTAGGCCTCCATCACGGGCCGGAAGCGGGGCAGCACGGACGCGTCGGGCCACTGGTTCGGCCCGTACAGGCCGGCGTGCCAGGGCTGCTCCTCGCCCTCGGGCGCCGCGGTCTCCTTGCCGAACTCGAAGGACTCCTTCAGGTCGGGCACACCGTTGGTGTACTCGGCGCCCTGCGCGACATAGCCCCGGTAGTTGGGCGACTTGTCGATGTCCAGGGCCCGCTTGGCCTCCTCGGGCAGCGCGAAGAACGCCCGCGTCTGCTCGTGGAGGGAGGGGAAGAACTCCGGGGCCGGCTCGGCCCGGGCGTCGACATGGACGATGGCGTGGTCACGGAGTGCGTCGTGCAGCCGGTCGAGCGTCGCGGGCCGGCCGGCCTCCAGGTCGGCGAGGGCGAGTACGGGTATCACGGGCTCTCCTTGTGTCGGGGCTCTGCGTGTACTCGGGGACGTTCAGCGCGGCAGCTCGTCGACACGCCGCTCCGGATGGGCGGCCAGTTCCTCCAGCAGCGCCCGGAACCGGGCGGCCCAGGCGCGCACGCGGGCGTCGTCGAAGAGGTCCGTGCGGTAGTCGAAGTCCAGGCGCAGCCCGCCGTCGTGCTCCAGGCCGTCGAGGCGGAAGTCGGTGAGCGCGAACCGTGTCGGCACGGGCCGGAACTCCGCCTGGAGCCCCTCGAAGTCGGGGCACGGTGTGGCGCGGTCGAGGTTGAAGACGGTGCGCAGCGGCAGCGGGAAGGTGGCGGGGTCCGCGCCGAGCGCGTCGCGCAGCCGCGCGAACGGCACCTCCTGGTGCTCGAAGGCGGCCAGCACGGCCGCTCGGACGGTCCGCAGATGCCCGGCGAGGGTGGCGTCCGCGGCCAGGGTGCTGCGCACCGGCAGGAAGTGGGCGCAGTAGCCGACGGCCGACTCGCTGCCCTTGAGGGCACGGCCCGCCTGGGGGGTGCCGACGACGATGTCGTCCTGCCCGGTCAGTTCGTGGACGAGCAGGCTGTACGCGGTGAGCAGCGTCATGAACAGGCTCGCCCTGTGGGCCCGTCCGGTCTTCTTGACCGCGGTGAGCAGCTCGGCGTCGAGGGTGGTGGTGAACCGGGCGCCGTGGTGGGAGCCCGTGTCGCCCTTCCGGTCGCGGTCGGTGGGCAGCAGCGTGTCCGGGAAGCCGTCGCGGAATCTCTCCAGCCAGTACGCCTGCTGCTCGGCGAGCTCGGGCCGCCGCCGCTGCTGCCACTCCACGATGTCGCGGTGCTGGAGGGGGCGGGCCGGCGTCGCGGGGGTGCCACGGCGCTCGGCGGTGTAGAGGGCGGCCAGCTCCTCGGTCAGGACGGAGACGGACCAGCCGTCCGAGACGATGTGGTGCGCGAGCAGGGCGAGGTCGTGCAGGTCGTCGGCGAGCCGGAGCACGGCGATGCGCAGCAGCGGCCCCTCGGTGAGGGAGAACGGCCGCGCCATCGCCTCCCGCCACCATGCCTCGACCCCCTCGTCCCGCCGGTCGGCGGTGACCGCGGTGAGGTCGACGGCCTCCACGGGGATGTCGGCGGCGGGCCGCACCAGGGCGGTCCCGCTCGCGCCGCCGTCGGGGAAGACCGTGCGCAGCGCCTCGTGGCGGGCGGTCAGGGCGGCCACGGCGCGGCGCAGCGCGGGCAGGTCGAGGGGGCCGCGCAGCCGGATGTCCTCGGGGACCGTCCAGGAGGGCGCGCCGTCGTCGGCGGCGCGCTCCAGGGCCAGCAGGGGCCACTGCTCCTCGCCGAGGGGAACGGGGCGTGCGGCGGCACCGGGTGCGGGCGGCAGGAACTCCCCCTCGCGCATGGCCGCGATGGACTCCTTGACGGCGGCGATGATGCCGTCGATGTCCTCGTCGGTGTGCGCGGTGGACAGGAAGCAGGTGCGTCCCTCCCAGAGATAGACGCCCCGGCTCAGGAGGTGGAAGTGGAACACCTCGATCTCCAGCGGCTGGTAGGCGTAGCTGGCGTTGCCGCGCCACGCGAACCGGAACACCGAGGAGAAGTGCAGGACCCGGATGGGCACCTCCTCCGCCTCGAAGAAGGCGTTGAGGGTCTCCGCGAGCCGGGTCGTGCGCGCGGTGAGGGCCTCCTGAAGCCCGGGGCCCTGGTCGCGCAGGTGCCGCAGGATGCCCCGGGCGGCGGCCATGGCCAGCGGGTGCATCTCGAACGTGGACCCGATATAGGTCTTCTCGCTGTCGGGGTCGGGGCCCGGCCCGTCGGCCCACACCCCTCCGTCGACGCGGTCCAGGTACTCGGCCTTGCCGGCCACGACGCTCACCGGCAGGCCGCCGCCGACGACCTTTCCGTACGCGACGATGTCGGCCTGCACACCGAAGTACGCCTGAGCGCCGCCCGGGTGGACCCGGAAGCCGGTGATCACCTCGTCGAAGATGAGCGGGATGCCGAGGCGGGCGGTCAGCTCACGCAGTTCCCTGAGGAACCCGGCGGGCTGGAGCGCCGGGTTGCGGCTCTGCACGGGCTCGACGAGCACGCCCGCGAGCTGGTCCGCGTGCTCCTCGATGGCCTTCAGGGCCGAGGCGGCGCCGTAGGTGAGGATCAGCGGGTCCTGGGCGGACTGCGGGGAGATGCCGGGCGCCATCGGGAGGGAGTGCGTGGGGTCGCCCAGCACGTCCGGCAGGGCCAGCACCCGGTCGTCCTGGCCGTGGTAGGACCCGGAGAACATCACGAACCGGGAGCGGCCGGTCGCCGCCTGGGCCATGCGCAGCGCGCCCCGGACCGCGTCGGTGCCGGTCACCGCGAAGAACAGCCGCTCCACGCCGGTCATCTCGCACACCAGCTCGGCGACCTCGTCGGACAGGGAGGAGATGGGGCCGAGCTGGAGGCCGTACTCCAGCCGGTCGGCGACGGCACCGGCGACGAAGTCGGGGTCGTGGCCGCACAGCAGCACGCCGACGCCCATGGCGATGTCGATGTACTCGTTGCCGTCGATGTCCCAGAAGTGCGCGCCGTGCGCCCGCTCTCCGATGACGGGGTACGAGACGGAGCGGGTCTCGGGCCGCACCGACCGCATCCGGGTGTCGGCCCGCCGCGCCCGGTGGTCGACGGCCCGCGCCAGCGAGCCCGCCGTCCGCTTCTTGTACGTGTCCAGCAGCTCGTCCAGGTGCGCCCGCTGGGCGGGGGTCAGCTCCCGGGGCGGCGCGCCGGCCGCGACGGGGCGCCTCGCGGGGCCGGGCCGGCCCGCGGGGGCCGGTGCGGGGGCCGTCTCGCGGCGCGGTGCGGGGACGGTGGCGGCAGCGGGGGCAGCGGCGGCGGGCAGCGCGGCGGGAGCGGACTCGCCGTGCCGGGCAAGTACTTCCAGCTGATGCTGCATCACTTCCAGTTGCGCCGCCATGAGCTGGGCGAGTCCGCCCTGGTCCGCGGCTGCGGCCGGGAGGACGGGCAGGGCGGCGGGGGCCGGCGTGACGGTGGTTCCCGCCGCGGCGGGCAGGGGCGCCGGGGCGGGTGCGTGTACGGGGGCGGGCGCGTCGCCCGGCAGGGGGTGGCCCGCCGGAAGGTGGGCGTCCAGGTGCTCGGCGATGGCCTCGGGGGTGTCCAGGTCGTCGAAGAGGCGGCCCACGGTGAGCGTGATGCCGTACAGATCGGTGATGTCCTGGATGATCCGCACCATCAGCAGCGAGTCCGCCCCGAGGTCGACGAGGGTGGTCCCGGGCACCATGTCCGAGATCTCCATCTCCAGTCCGGCGCCCACGCGTTCACGCAGGTCCGCGAGGATACGCTCGCGCCGCCCGGCCTCGGTGGCCGGCGCGGGGGCGTACACCTGGGACGAGGGTTGCTCAGGCACAGTGGGCTCTTCTCTCCGTGCGAACCAGTGGGGAGTGCGCTGGAAGGGATACGTGGGGGCCGGCACCCGGCGGCGCCCGTACGGGCCGTCGAACGCGGCCCAGTCGACGTCCACGCCCGCCGTGTACAGCTCGGCGACGCTGTGCAGGAGCTGCTTCCAGTCGTCGCGGCCCTCCCACAGGGAGGACGGCCAGCGCACCGCGGGCCCGGTCCAGCTCTGCCGGCCCAGCAGTTGCAGCACCGGCTGTGGACCGATCTCCAGGATCGCGCCGCAGTCCTCCCTGGCGAGAGCGGCCATTCCGTCGGAGAACCGGACCGGCTCCCTCATATGACGACACCAGTAGGCGGCGTCCACGGCGTCGACCGGTGCGCCGGTCACGTTCGAGATCATCTTCACGCGGGGCGCGGTGTACGTGACCCGTGCGGCGGCCTTCTCGTACGCGGCGAGCGCGGGCTCGATCATCGGGGAGTGCGGGGCGTGCGGGATGCGCAACGACCGGCCGTCCAGTCCCCGGGCCTTCAGCGCCGCGAGCGCCTCGGCCACGGCGCCGGCGGTGCCCGCGATCAGGGTCTCGCGGGGCCCGTTGAGCCCGGCGACGCCGACCTGCCCGGCGAAGGCCTCGAGCACCGGCACGACCTCGTCCGCCGGAGCGAGGACCGCCGCCGTCGCTCCGCCCGAGGTGGTGTCCTCGATGAGCCGGGCTCGACGGGCGACCAGTTCGAGGCCGTCCTCCAGGCTGAAGAAGCCCGCCACACAGGCGGCCGCGTACTCGCCCGTGCTGTGGCCGAGCACGACCTGCGGCTCGACGCCCCACGAGCGCCACAGCCGCGCGAGCGCGTACTCCAGCGCGAAGAGCGCGGGCTGGGCGTGCGAGGTGCGGTCGATCAGGCCCTGTCCCGGGCCGTCGGGCGCCGGGTACAGCACGTCGAGCAGCGGGGCCTCCAGGAGTCCGTGCCCGCGCAGGATCTCGTCGCAGGTCTCCAGGGTCCGCCGGAAGCCCGGGTGCGTGTCGAACAGCAGCCGGCCCATGCCCGCGTACTGGGAGCCCTGACCGGTGAACAGGAACGCGACGCCGGGGCGCGCGGTGGCATGGCCCGACGAGACTCGGGCGCGGCGCCCCTCCGCGTAGGCGGCCAGCAGGCCGGCCGCCTCGGCGCCGTCCGCCGCGGGGACCGCCAGCCGGTGCGGGTGGGCCGAACGCGCCGTGCCGGCGGTGTGGGCCACATCGGCGAGCGGGGGCGCGGCGGGCCCGGTGAGGAACGCGGCGTACCGGCCGGCGAGTTCGCGCAGGGCCTCGGGAGTGCGCGCGGACAGCGGCAGCACGTGGCGGGGGCGGTCGGGGCCCTGGGTGGCGGGGGCGGGGGCCGTGGAGTCGGTGACAGTTGCGGAAGCCGTGGAGGCGGTGACGGTCGCAGGGGCCGTGGAGGCGGTGACGGTCGCAGGGGCCGTGGAGGCGGTGACGGTCGCAGGGGCCGTGGAGGCGGTGACGGGCGCGGCCTCCAGGACGACGTGGGCGTTGGTCCCGCTGAAGCCGAAGGAGCTGACACCGGCGGCGCGGGCGGCCTCGGGCCAGTCCCGCAGCTCGGTGGGCACCTCCACGGGCAGGTCCGCCCACGGGATGTGGGGGTTGGGCTCCCGGAAGTTGAGGTTGGGGGGCACCTGGCCGTGCCGGAGCACCTGCACCGCCTTGATGAGCCCGGCGGCCCCGGCGGCGGCCTCCAGGTGCCCGATGTTGGTCTTCGCGGCGCCGATCAACAGCGGGCCCGCCGGACCGCGGTCGCCGAAGACCGCGCCGAGCGCCTCCACTTCGATGGGGTCGCCGAGCTGGGTGCCGGTGCCATGCGCCTCTACATAGCCCACCTCGTGCGGCGCGATCCCGGCGTCCGCCAGCGCCGCCCGGATGACCTCCTGCTGGGCGAGACCGTTGGGCGCGGTCAGCCCGTTGGTCCGTCCGTCCTGGTTGACGGCCGTGCCCCGGATCACCGCGTGCACCGGGTCGCCCGCCGCGAGGGCGTCCGCGAGCCGCTTCAGTACCACGATGCCCGCGCCCTCTCCGCGCGCATAGCCGTCGGCGCGGCTGTCGAAGGTCTTGCAGCGGCCGTCGGCGGCGAGCGCCGACCCCTTGCAGAACGCGATGAACGCGTCCGGCGAGAGCATCAGGCTGGCCCCGCCGGCGAGCGCCATGTCGCACTCTGCGGCGCGCAGGCTGCGGACCGCCAGATGCACGGCGACCAGGGCCGACGAGCAGGCCGTGTCCAGGGCCAGGCTGGGGCCGCGCAGCCCGAGGTGGTACGAGAGCCGGCCGCTCGCCACGCTCAGGGCCGTGCCCGTCACATCGTGCATCTCCACGGAGTGCGCGGCCGAGCGCTGCATCTGGTGGAGGTACTCGGCCTCCGAGATGCCGACGAACACACCGGTACGGCTGCCGCCCAGCCGGCGGGGGTCGCGCCCGGAGTCCTCCAGCGCCTCCCACGCCACTTCGAGGAGCAGCCGCTGCTGCGGATCCAGCCGCCTGGCCTCGCGCGGCGAGATCCCGAAGAAGCCCGCATCGAACCCGGCGACATCGTCGAGGAAGCCGCCCCGGCGGCAGTACATACGGTCCTCGGCGCCGGGGTCGGGGTCGTAGAGCCCGTCCACGTCCCACCGGTCGGCGGGGATGTCCCCGATCGCCTCACGGCCGGTGCGCAGCAGCTCCCAGTAGGCGTCCGGGTCGGGTGCCGACGGCAGACGGCAGCCCATGCCGATCACGGCGATCGGCTGCGACCGTTCCTGTTCGAGTTCGCGGATCCGGGTCTGCAGTCCGCGGATGGCGGTGAGCGCCTTGCGCAGTCTGAGCGCGTCGTCGCTGTCGTGGTGGTCGGTCACGGCGTGGCGTCCTCATCGTCGTTCAGCAGCAGGTCGAGTTCGCGGTCGACAAGCGCCCGCAGGTCGTCCAGGGGCAGGGCGTCCGGGCTGCCGGAGGGGTCCGGGTCACCGGAGGGGTCTGGGCTGCCGGAGGGGGCCCGGTCGCCGGCCGCCGCCGCGCTGCCGTAGGCCTCCGCGGCCGCCGCGCCGCCGGGCTTCGTGTCGAGGCCGAGCTGTTCCTCCAGGTGAGCCTGGAGCTGTTCGACCGTGGGGTGGTTGAAGGCGACGGTCGAGCCGAGCGACACCTCCAGATCGCGCTGGAGGCGGTTTCTCAGCTCGACGACCATCAGCGAGTCCATGCCGAGTTCGGAGAACGTGGTGTGCCCGTCGACGCGGTACCCGGAGGGCAGCTCCATCAGGGTGATGAGCTGCCGCTCCAGATAGCCGCGCAGCAGCCCGGGACGCTCGTCGGGCGGGGCCTGCGTCAGCCGGGTGCGCCAGGACTTAGCCCGGGCGGAGGCGGCGGACGGGGCCGGCTCGGCGCCGCCTGCGGATCCGGCCCGGCGCACACGGTCGCGTCCCGCGGTCGGCATGACGCCGATCTGCGCGACGGGTGCGCCGAGAAGGGCGATGAGCGCGTCGACGCCCTGCTCCGGAGGGATCATCGCGGTGCCGGTCCTGGCCATGCGGTCGGCCAGGTGGGCGGCCATGCCGACCTCGGCCCACGGGCCCCAGTTGATCGAGAGGCCGGGCAGGCCGTCGGCACGACGGCGGGCCATCAGCGCGTCGAGGAAGGCGTTGGCGGCCGCGTAGTTGCCCTGACCGCCGTCCTCCAGGAGGGCGGCGACGGACGAGAAGGCGACGAAGAAGTCCAGCGGCAGCTTCCTGGCCCGGACCACCCGGTCCAGCTCCCCCGCACCCCCCGCCTTCGGCCCGAACACCCGACCGAACCGCTCCCCCGACTGCGCCCCCAACACCCCGTCGTCCACCACACCCGCCGCATGCACCACACCCCGCAACGGAGCCACCGCACACACCCGATCCACCAAACGCTCCACCTCACCCGGCACCGACACATCAGCCGCCACCAGATGCACCCGCGCCCCCAACGCCTCCATCTCCGAAACCGCTTCCCTCACCCCAGCCGACGGCTCACCCGCCCCCCGACCCGCCAACACCACATGACCCGCACCCTCCACCACCAACCGGCGCGCCACAGCCAACCCCAGACCACCCAGACCACCCGTGACCAGATAGCCCGCCCCCGACGACAACCGCACCGGCCGGTCGAAGGTGAGCACGACCTTCCCGATGTGCCGGGTGTGCTGCATATGGGCATAGGCGCGGGCCGCGTCCCGGCGCGGGAACACCGTCATGGGCAGCGGGCGCAGCGCGCCGGACGCGAACAGCCCGCCCAGCGCCGTGAACAGGCCGGGCAGCAGCGTGCCGTCGCGTTCGGCGTCGTCACCGAGGTCGAACGGGAAGTAGCCGACGTCGGGCCGTTCGCTCCGCATCCGGTCGGGGGACCAGATGCCGAGCCTGCCCATCTCGACGAAGCGTCCGCCGGGCGCGAGCGCCGACAGACCGGCGGGGATGAACTCGCCGCTGAGGCTGTTGAGGATGACGTCGACGCCCTTCTGCCCGGTGAGGTCGAGCAGTTCCCCGGCGAACGAGGTACTGCGGGAGTCCAGGACATGGGTGACACCCAGGGCCCGCACCGCGTCCCGCTTCCCGGGCCCGGCCGTGGCGAACACCTCCGCGCCGAGGGCCCGCGCGATCTGCACCGCGGCCCCGCCGACGCCACCGGAGGCCGCGTGCACCAGCACCCGTTCGCCGGGCCGCAGCGAGGCCAGGCGGGCCAGGGCGTAGTAGGCGGTCAGGAAGGCCAGCGGGATCGTGGCGCCCTCGGTCATGGACAGCCCCTCGGGCAGCGGGGCGACCTGGCCGGCCGACGTGGTGACGTAGTCCGCGAAGCCGCCCTCGGTCATCGCCATCACCGCGTCGCCGACGGCCGGTTGGATCACCCCGGGCCCGACGGCGGTGACGACGCCCGCGCATTCGAAGCCGAGCGGGATGTCCTCGGCGTGTTCGAGACCGTAGGCCCCCGCGTAGTGCTCGCGCATCATGCCCAGCGAGATCAGCACATCACGGAAGTTGAGGCCGGCGGCCCGCACCTCGATCTCGACCTCGCCCGGCTGCGGGGAGCGGCGCCGGGCCGGCCGCGACCGCAGATACTCCGGGCCGCCGTACTCGGTGAGCACGAGGCGGCTCGGGGCGGGGTCGGGGGTGGGGTCGGGGGCCGGGGTCAGCTCCGGACGCAGACGCCTCCCGTCCCGTACCGCGCTGTACGACAGCCCGGTCCGCAACAGCCGCTCCAACGGCGTCGCCCCGTCACCGTCCACCACCACACACCGCAGCTCCGGATGCTCGGCATTCACCGTCCGCACCAGACCCCACAACGCACCCTGCGCCGGATCAGGCCGCTCCAGCCCCCGCACCACCTGACCCAAAGACGTCACCACATACAACCGCGGAGGCACCGCACACGCCGACAGCCGCTGCACCAACCCCAGCAACCCCACCGACAACGCCAACCCACGCGACGCATCCGAAGCGTCCGCCCCGCCCACTGACGAAACGTCACCGACGCCAGAGGCAACGAACACCACATGCTCCGCCCCCGACACCTCCCCCACCAACGTCACACCCGGCCCCAGATCCACCCCACCGGACCCACCCAATCCACCAGAGGCACCAGAGCCAGCGGACGCACCGGACGCATAGGCCCCGGACGCATCGACCACACACCACCGCCCCGACAACCCAGGACCCACACCCTCCCCACCCACCTCCGACCACTCCACACCCACCAACCACCCCGCCCACTCCGCGGCGGTGGTGAGGGCGCCACGGGGGGCGGGACGGTCCTCGAATCCCTCGACCTCGGCCAGGGGCCTGCCGTCGGCGTCCAGGAGGTCGATGTCCCACCGGCCGTCCCGGGCACGGCGGGCGTGGATCCAGTGCGCGCGTTCGTCGGCGTGCGGGCGCACCACGAGCCGGGCCACCGCGAACGGCAGCCGGGCCTCGTCCGGCGCGTCCGAGGCGAGCGCACACGCCTCGGTGGCCTGGAACAGCGCGTCCAGCAGGCCGGGGTGGACGGGGGCGAGCGGGGCGGCGCCTGGTTCCGCCGGGGTCACCTCGGCCAGTGCCTCGTCCGCGTCCGCCCAGATCCGGTCCAGCCTGCGGAAGCGGGGCCCGAGTTCGATGCCGTGGGCGGCGAGCCGCGCGTAGAGCGTGTCCCCGTCGATGCGACGGCCGAGCCGCTCCCGGACGGCGGCCACGTCCACGGTCCGGTCCGTCCCCCGGCCTTCGGGGGCCGGGTCCACGACCACCCGGCCACTGGCGAACACGGGAGCGCTCCCGGGGTCCTCGGACCCATCGGCGTCGTACTCCTCCGCCTCGGTGGCGTCGAGCAGCCGGAACTCCCGTTCGGAGGCGTCCGCGGCCGGGCTCAGCACGAGTTGGACGGTGCGCGTGCCCTCGTCGGGCAGCACCAGCGGCCCGGGGAACACCACATCGCGCAGGACGACCGTGCGCGCGCCGTGGACCGCCTCGGCGGCGCTCGCCGCCATCGCCAGATGGCAGGCGCCGGGCGACACCACGGCCCCGCCCACCCGGTGTTCTCCGAGGAAGGGCAGGGTGCCGGTGCCGAGCCCGGTCTGGAAGACCGTAGCCCGGTACAGCGGGAGGCGCACCCGGGAGTCGAGCAGGGGCCTGACCCGGGCGGCGGCGCGGGCCGCGCCCGCGCCCTGCGGCGGCGCCGTGAACCAGTGGCGCTCGCGCTGGAAGGGGTAGGTGGGCAGCGGGACCCGCCGGGCGTGGGTACGGCCGTCCACGGCCGCCCAGTCCACGGGCACGCCCCGTACATGCAGGGCGGCGGCGCCGGACAGCAGCGCAGACCACTCCCGGTCGGGCCTGAGGCTCGGCACCCAGGCCGTGGCGTCGTCCTCGTCGTCTCCGGCATCGGGCAGGCAGGCCCGGCCTAGGCCCAGCAGGACCGGCTTGGGCCCGGCCTCCACGAACACCCGGGCGCCCTCGGTGTGCGCGGCCCGTACGGCGTCGGCGAACCGCACCGGTTCCAGGACGTGCCGTACCCAGTACTCGGGGTCGCACAGCTCGTCCGCGTCCGCCGGGGCGCCGGTCAGGTCCGACACGACGGTCAGGCGCGGGGCCGAGTACCGCAGCCGCCGCGCGACCTCGCGCAGCCGCTCGGCGACCGGTGCCATGAGCGGGGAGTGGAAGGCGTGCGACACCGCCAGGCGACGGGCCTTGACGCCCTGCTCGGCGAGCGCCGCCACCGCCGACTCCACCTGGTCGGCGGCTCCGGACACGACCACCTCGCCGGGCGCGTTCACGGCCGCGACGGACACCAGCGGGTGGGGGGCGACGGCGGCGGCGACGGCGGCCTCGTCCGCGCGCAGCGACACCATCACACCGCCGTCCGGCAGCGCGCCCATGAGCCGGCCCCGCTCGGCCACCAGCAGCGTCGCGTCCTCCAGTGTGAACACCCCGGCCACACAGGCCGCGACGATCCCGCCGACGCTGTGGCCGAGCACCACGTCGGGGGTGACGCCCCAGGAGCGCCACAGCTCCGCGAGGGCGTACTCGATCGCGAACAGGGCCGGCTGGGTGTACTCGGTACGGTCCAGCGGCTCCTGCCCCGTCCCGCTCCCTCCGTCGCCCGGGACGCCGGCGCCGGTGTCCTCCGGGCGTAGGACGGAGAGCAGGGGGCGGTCCAGGTGGCGGTCGAGGAGTTCGGCGCAACGGTCGACGGCCTGACGGAACACCGGCTGCCCGGCGTACAGCTCGCGCGCCATGCCCGCGTACTGCGCGCCCTGCCCGGTGAAGAGGAAGGCCACGGTGGGCACGGGCCGGTGCGCGGGGACGTACCCGGCGGCCCCGCTGCCCGAGGTCAGCCGTTCGGCCAGTTCCCCGGGCGAGTCGCCCACGACGGCGAGCCGGTGCTCGAAGTGGTCCCGGCCGGCGTCGGCGGTGAAGCAGACGTCGGCGAGGGACGCCCCGCCCGCGCCCTCGGCCAGGAAACCGGCCATCCGGCGGCTGGCGTCGGCCAGCGCGGTCTCGGTACGGCCGGACAGGGCCAGGACGTGCACGGGACGGGAGGACTCCTCGGCGGGCCCGGGGTCGTCGGGGGCGGCGGCGAGCACGATGTGCGCGTTGGTGCCGCTCATGCCGAAGGAGCTGACCCCCGCGACCCGGGCGCCGCCCGCCGGCGGCCACGCGGTGGGCGCGGACGGCACGGTGAACGGCAGGTCCGCCCAGTCGATGTGCGGATTGGGCTCGGTGAAGTGCACATTGCCCGGGATCTCGCCGTGCCGCAGCGCCAGAACCGTCTTGATGACACCGGCGATCCCGGCCGCGCCCTCGGTGTGCCCGATGTTGCTCTTCACGGCGCCCAGCAGCACCGGGTGCGGGCTCCCGCCGAACACCGCGGCGAGGGCGCCGACCTCGATCGGGTCGCCCAGGGCGGTGCCGGTGCCGTGGGTCTCGACGAAGGACACCTCCTCCGGTGCGACGTCCGCGTTGGCGAGCGCGTCACGGATGAGGGAGATCTGCGCGGACTGGTTGGGGACGGTGAAGCCGCTCGCGGGACCGTCGTGGTTGACGGCCGAGCCGCGTACGACGGCGAGGACGGTGTCGCCGTCCCGGCGGGCGTCGGACAGCCGCTTGAGGACGACGATCCCGCAGCCCTCGCTGCGGCCGAACCCGTCCGCGCGGGCGTCGAAGGTCTTGCAGCGGCCGTCCGGGGCCAGCGCGCCGGTCCTGGCCAGCGACAGCGAGGTGGTCGGGGACAGCCGTAGGTGCACCCCTCCCGCGAGGGCCAGGTCGCACTCGCCGAGCCGCAGCGCGGACACCGCCTGGTGGAGGGCGACCAGGGAGCTGGAACATCCCGTGTCCATGGCCATGTTGGGGCCCTGGAGGCCGAGGACGTGCGAGAGCCGGCCGGAGGCGAAGCAGAAGCCGGTGCCGGTGGCGTCGTAGTGCTCCAGGCGGGTGCCGGCCGCCTCCTCGACGAGCCGTGCGTAGTCGTTCTCGGCGATGCCCACATAGACGCCGGTGCGGCTGCCGCGCAGGGTCCTCGGGGCGTGCCCGGCGTCCTCCAGGGCCTCCCAGGTGACCTCCAGCAGCATCCGGTGCTGGGGGTCGAGACGTGCGGCCTCCTTGGGGGAGATGCCGAAGAACAGCGGGTCGAACCGGTCCACGCCGTCCACGAAACCGCCGTAGCGGGTGTACAGCTTCCCCGCTGCGGCCGGGTCCGGGTCGTACAGCGCCGCCATGTCCCAGCGGTCCGGCGGGACTTCCGTGATGGCGTCCCTGCCCTCGCGCAGCAGCCGCCAGAACTCGGCCGTGTTGTTCGCGGAGGGAAACCGGCAGGACATGCCGATGATCGCGATCTCCTCGCGGCCGCGGGCGAGTTCGCTCTCCAGCTTGTCGATGACGTACACGGACTGCTGCAGCGAGGCCAGCAGCTCGTCGTGCGGCGTCGTTCCGGCCATGGTGGCGTTTCCCTCCAACAACTCGGCTGTACGGAGCGGCGGTTCAGTGCGCCAAGGCGCGTACGAGGCGCACCCCGGCGCCGCGCCGCGGCGGTGCGTCGGCCGGCGCCGTGGGATCGGTGCGGGCGGAGCGCGAACGGGTCGGCGCGCGGTCGGCAGCGGTGTCGCTCTGCCTGGCCATCAGCGGCCCGGCGGGGTGTCTGCGGGAGGGGTGGGGCGGCGCACGGTGGCGGTGAGGCTCGTCACTGTCTCGGTACCTGTCCCTTTCTCGGTACGTGTCGCTGCGCTGCGGGAGAACCCGGTCCGGTGCTCTCGCGGCCGGCCCGCCGGGTCAGGCGCGCCGGTGTGTGCGGTACTTCTCCGAGATGCGCGCCATCAGCTCGCTCGCCGACGTGTCGGCGGGAACCGTGCCGCGGGAGCCCTCCTGCTCCGCCTCGCCGGCCGGGTCCTCGGCTGGTTCGGCGGACGGGAGGGCGAGTTGCCGTGCCAGGAAGGGCACGAGGTCGTCGAGGTTCGGGTGGGTGAAGGCCAGGGTGGCGGGCAGCTTCAGCTTGAGGGCGTCCGACAGCAGCGCCCGGAACTCCACGGCCATGAGCGAGTCCATGCCGAGGGAGGCGAAGCCCTGATGCCGGCCGACCGGCCCGCGGGAACCCAGCACCTGGCGCAGCATCAGCTCGACCCGTTCCGCCAGGAGGGCGTGGGGATCGCGGGCGGCGGCCAGCTCGGAGCGCAGTGACGGCGTCCGGTCCGCGGCATGGCCCGCCGCGCCCGTGCGCCCGGCACCGGCCGCGGTGGCCGCGGTGGCCGCGGACGCGGTGGCCGGACCGGCGAGCCGGTCCAGATACCCGTCCGGCAGGGTGTCGCCGAGCGTGGCGCGGAAGGCGGCCCAGTCCGCCGGTACGACGGCGACACCCGCGGTGGCCGGGGCGGCTCGGGCCAGCCGGACCGCGATGTGGGCGCCGCTGTCGGCCGGGATCGGCCGCAGTCCGGTCTTCTCGTGGTCGGCGGAGTCCCGGGCGGCCATGCCGACCTCGGCCCAGGGGCCCCAGTTGATCGAGAGGCCGGGCAGGCCGTCGGCACGACGGCGGGCCATCAGCGCGTCGAGGAAGGCGTTGGCGGCCGCGTATCCGCCCGTCCCCAGGGTGGGGACGAGGGCGGCGACGGACGAGAAGGCGACGAAGAAGTCCAGCGGCAGCTTCCTGGCCCGGACCACCCGGTCCAGCTCCCCCGCACCCCCCGCCTTCGGCCCGAACACCCGACCGAACCGCTCCCCCGACTGCGCCCCCAACACCCCGTCGTCCACCACACCCGCCGCATGCACCACACCCCGCAACGGAGCCACCGCACACACCCGATCCACCAAACGCTCCACCTCACCCGGCACCGACACATCAGCCGCCACCAGATGCACCCGCGCCCCCAACGCCTCCATCTCCGAAACCGCTTCCCTCACCCCAGCCGACGGCTCACCCGCCCCCCGACCCGCCAACACCACATGACCCGCACCCTCCACCACCAACCGGCGCGCCACAGCCAACCCCAGACCACCCAGACCACCCGTGACCAGATAGCCCGCCCCCGACGACAACCGTGCGGCGGAGGTGGTCCGTTCGGGGTCGGAGGGGCGGTCGGGAGCGGAGTCGGCAGTGGATTCGGGGGCGGGGTCGGGGGTGGGGTCGGGGGCCGGGGTCAGCTCCGGACGCAGACGCCTCCCGTCCCGGACCGCGCTGTACGACAGCCCGGTCCGCAACAGCCGCTCCAACGGCGTCGCCCCGTCACCGTCCACCACCACACACCGCAGCTCCGGATGCTCGGCATTCACCGTCCGCACCAGACCCCACAACGCACCCTGCGCCGGATCAGGCCGCTCCAGCCCCCGCACCACCTGACCCAAAGACGTCACCACATACAACCGCGGAGGCACCGCACACGCCGACAGCCGCTGCACCAACCCCAGCAACCCCACCGACAACGCCAACCCACGCGACGCATCCGAAGCGTCCGCCCCGCCCACTGACGAAACGTCACCGACGCCAGAGGCAACGAACACCACATGCTCCGCCCCCGACACCTCCCCCACCAACGTCACACCCGGCCCCAGATCCACCCCACCGGACCCACCCAATCCACCAGAGGCACCAGAGGCACCAGAGCCAGCGGACGCACCGGACCCATAGGCCCCGGACGCATCGACCACACACCACCGCCCCGACAACCCAGGACCCACACCCTCCCCACCCACCTCCGACCACTCCACACCCACCAACCACCCCGCCCACTCCGCGGCGGTGCTGAGGGCGGTGGACCGGGCCGGTGCGGCCGGCGGTTCCTCGGTGAACCAGTGGCGTTCGTGCTGGAACGGGTAGGTCGGGAGGGCGACACGGCGCCCTGCCGGGCGCCGGTCCCGGTGGAAGGACGCCCAGTCGACGGGAACGCCCCGGACGTGGAGTGCGGCGAGGCTTGTGAGGAGTTCGGTCCCGTCACGGCCGGGGCGCAGGCTGGGCAGCCAGAGCGCGTCGGCCTCGGGGAGGCAGCCACGGCCCAGTCCGAGCAGCACGGGCCTGGGCCCGATCTCCACGAAGGCGCGGGCACCCGAGGCGTACAGGGCGCGCACGCCGTCCGCGAAACGGACCGGGGCCAGGGTGTGCCTCGCCCAGTAGCCGGGGTCGCACAGCTCCTCCGCGCCTACGGGCGCGCCGGTGACGTTGGAGATCACGGGGATACGGGGCGCGCTGAAGCGGACGGAGCGGGCCGCTTCGGTCAGGGGCGCGGTGACGGGCTCCATGAGCGGCGAGTGGAAGGCGTGCGAGACGCGCAGATCACGCCCGGATTCGCCGTGCCCGGCCAGTTCGGCGACCGCCTCGCGCACCTGCCCGCCGTCGCCCGAGACAACCACGTCCTCGGGGCCGTTGACGGCGGCGACGGACACCAGCGGGTAGCGTCGTACGACGTCCTCGACCTGTTCGGGCCGGGCGCGCAGCGCGACCATCACGCCGCCGGCCGGGAGCTGCTGCATCAGCCGGGCGCGTTCGGCCACCAGGCGCAGACCGTCGGCGAGGGAGAACACCCCGGCGACACAGGCGGCGGTGTACTCGCCGACGCTGTGCCCGAGCACGGCCACGGGCTCGATCCCCCACGACCGCCAGAGCCTGGCCAGGGCGTACTCCACCGCGAACAGCGCCGGTTGGGTGAAGCGCGTCTTCCGCAGCTCCTCGGCGGCCGCCTCCGCGTCGGCCGGATCCGGGTACAGCAGGGTGGTGAGCGGGCGGCCCAGGATCGGGTCCAGGATGTCCGCGCACTCGTCGAGGGCCCGGCGGAACACCGGCTGCCTCTCGTACAGCTCCCGTCCCATGTCCGGGTACTGGGAGCCCTGGCCGGTGAACAGGAAGGCGACCTCGGGGACCGAGCGCGCGCCCCGGACCTGCCCCTCGAAGGTGCCCGGGCCGCCGTCGGTGAGCCCTCGGGCCAGCTCGTCGGCGGAGCCGGCGACGACCGCCCGGCGGTGTTCGAGGTGGCTGCGCCCGGTGGCGGCGGTGAGGCAGACGTCGGCGAGGGACGCCCCGCCCGCTCCGTCGGCCACGAACGCGGCCATGCGCGCGCCCGCCTCGTCGAGCGCCGCCGGGGTCGCGCCCGAGACGGTGAGGACGTGCACGGCCCCGTCGGCGGGCGGCGCCGTGGGGGTTGCCTCGGACGGCCCCGTGCCGGTCGCTCCGGCGGCGGCCGGGCCCTCCAGGACCAGATGGCAGTTGGTGCCGCTGAAGCCGAACGAGCTGACCCCGGCCAGGCGGCGGTCCTCGCGCCAGGGCTCGAGGGCGGTGGGCACCTTCAGGGGCAGCTCGTCCCAGTCGATCAGCGGGCTCGGGGTGTGGAGGTGCAGCGTGGGCGGGATGACCCCGGCGCGCAGCGCGAGGACCGCCTTGATGACGCCCGCGATACCGGCTGCCGCCTCCAGGTGCCCCATGTTCGACTTGACCGAGCCGACCGCGAGGGGCCGGGGCCGGCCGGCGAAGACCGCTCCGAGCGCGGCGGCCTCGATGGGGTCGCCGAGCGCCGTGCCGGTGCCGTGCGCCTCGACGTAGCCGATCTCGTGCGGCTCGGCGCCCGCGTCCCGCAGCGCCTGCCGGATGACGTCCTGCTGCGACGGGCCGTGCGGCACCGTCAGTCCGCTGCGGTGCCCGTCCTGGTTGGTGGCGCTGCCCCGGATGACGGCGAGGACGCGGTCGCCGTCCCGGCGGGCGTCGGTGAGCCGCTTGAGGACGATCATTCCGCAGCCCTCGGCGCGTACGTACCCGTCGGCGGCGGCGTCGAAGGGCTTGCAGCGGCCGTCCGGGGCCATCATGCGCGCCTTGGAGAGGCTGATCGTCTCATGCGGGGTGACGATCAGGTTGACGCCTCCGGCGAGCGCCATGTCGCAGGCTCCGTCGCGCAGGTTCATCACGGCCAGGTGCACCGAGACCAGGGAGGACGAGCAGGCGGTGTCGACGGAGAGCGAGGGGCCGGTCAGGCCGAGGAAGTACGACAGCCGTCCGCTGGCCGTGCTGGTGGTGCTGCCGGAGCTGAAGTAGCCGTCCAGGGTGTCGGCGCCCCGGGCCACCATCGCCTCGCGGTAGTCGACGTTGCTGATGCCGACGAAGACCCCGGTGCGGGCGGGCAGGCTCTTCACCGGCATGCCCGCGTCCTCGAACGCCTCCCACGACACCTCCATCAGCAGCCGCTGCTGGGGGTCGACGCCGGCCGCCTCGCGGGCGGAGATGCCGAACAGCGCGGCGTCGAAGCCGGTGAGGTCGTCCAGGAAGCCGCCGTGCCGGGTGGACATCCGGCCGGGGGCGTCCGGGTCGGGGTCGTAGTAGGCGTCCACGTCCCAGCGGTCGGCGGGCACCTCGGTGATCGCGTCGCGGCCCTCGGCCAGCAGCCGCCAGTACGCCTCGGGGCCCTCGGCGCCCGGGAAGCGGCACCCCATGCCCACGATGGCGACCGGCTCCCGACCCGCCGCGCCGGAGCGGGTCCGGGCGACCTCCTGCTCCAGTTCCTCGATCCGGGTCAGGGCCCCCTTCAGCAGGGCCTCGTAGCGGTCGTTCTTCTCACGCATGGTCGAACTTCCCGATCCCCAGCTTCTTGGCCAGCAGTTCCGCCACGTCGTCGGCCCCCGGGCCGCCGGTGTCCCCCGGCTCCTCGGCCCCGCTCGCGGTGTCGTCGCCGCCCTCGTCCGCGTCGTCGTCGAGGCCCAGGACCTCGCCGAGGTGCCCGGTCAGCGACGACAGCGTCGGGTAGTCGAAGACGACGGTCTGGCTCAGGCGGCAGCCCAGCACGGTCTGCAACCGGTTGCGCAGTTCGATGGAGCCCAGCGAGTCCAGGCCGAGCGAGAACAGGCCCACGTCCGGCTCCAGTCCGGTGTCCGAGCCCAGGGCGTGCACCACCTGCTCCCACACCGTGTCGGCGAGCAGCCGGTGGCGCCGCCCCGGGTGCTCGGCCGCCAGCCGGTCCCGGAACGGGGCGGACGCATCGGGGGCGGCGGCACCCGTCGCGGGCCGCGGCCGGAACCCGGACAGGAACGGGACGGGACCGATCTGGTGCTCCAGGAACCGGGGCCAGTCGATGGGCAGGACGGCGACCGCACCGCCCGCGGGCCGGGCCCCGAGCAGCGCGCCCAGCGCGTCCACACCCTGGCGGAGCGGGATGACGCCCTCGCCCATGCGCTCCAGCTTCTCGTCGAGGCCCAGCCGGGCGCTCATGCCCGCCCCGGCCCAGGAGCCCCACTGCACGGCCAGGGCCGGCAGCCCGAGGCCCCGGCGGTAGGAGGCGAGGCCGTCCGCATAGGCGTTGGCGGCGGCGTAGTTGGCCTGACCGGGTGCGCCCAGCGCGGAGGACACCGACGAGAACAGTACGAAGAAGTCCAGCGGCAGGTCCCGGGTCAGCCGGTGCAGCAGCCAGGCACCCTGCGCCTTCGGCCCGTGCACCCGGGCGAAGCGTTCGGCGGTCTGCTCGCCGAGGACTCCGTCGTCCAGGACGCCCGCGAGGTGCAGCACCCCGCGCAGCGGGGGCAGTTGGGGATCGTCGGCGATCCGCCGCAGACACTCCCTCAGCGCGGCCTCGTCACCGACGTCGACGGCGGCGGTGTCCACGCGGGTGCCCGCGGCCCGCAGCTCGTCGATCGCCTCGTTCGCGGCCGGACCGGGTGCGCCGCGCCCGGCCAGCACCAGATGACGCGCGCCCCGCTCGTGCAGCAGCCGCGCGGTCTCGAGGCCGAGGCCGCCGAGCCCGCCGGTGACCAGATAGGTGGCGTCCGGGGAGACGGCCGGGCTCTCGGCGGTCGCGAGGGTCGTCCGGGCGAGCCGGGCCAGATGCCGGATTCCGTCGCGGTGACCGATCTGGTCCTCGTCCGATCCCCCGGCGGCCAGGGCCAGTTCGGCGGCGAGCGCGGCGGCCTGCGCGACGAGGGGCCGCGCCGGGTCCAGGTCGATCTGCACCGGCCGTAGATCGCTCTGCTCGAGCCCGACCACCCGGCCGAGGCCCCACAGGGCCGCCTGGGCCGGGTCGGTCACCTCGTGGCCCGCCACGGCCTGCGCGCCCCGGGTCACGACGCACAGCCGGGGTGTGCTCTCGCCCCGCCCGGCCAGGGCCTGGACGAGGTGCAGCAGCCGCACGCCGTGCCCGAGCGCCGCGTCCGCGTGGACGGGGGCCGCGGGCCCGGTGCCGTCGTCCACGGGGGCCGCGGGCCCGGGGGCGTCGTCCGCGGCGGTCCCGGGCTGTTCGGCGGGCCAGGCGGCCACGACCAGGTCGCAGCGTCCGTCCGGATCACCGAGCGCACGGTCCAGCAGGCGCGCCACGTCCTCGGGGCCGGTGGCGCCGGAGGGGTCGAGGGTGCGGACCGTGGCAGCGTGGGTCCGGGCCGCCTCGGTCAGCGCCGGGGCGAGCGGCCCCTGCGACAGGACGAGCCAGTGCCCGCCGCGGCCCCCGGGTGCCGGTGCGGCGGCCGGCTCCGGTGTCCACGAGGTCCGGTAGAGCCAGTCGCGCCAGGCGGCCCCGGGGCGGCCCAGCATGGCCTGCCGCTCGGCCCGCTTGAGCAGGACGCCCTCCATGGTGAGGACGACCCGGCCCTCGTCGTCGTACAGGTCCACGTCGCCGTGCAGGGTCTCGGGGTCGTCGCTGTCCGCGGGCCGCAGCCGGGCGTGGCACCACGCCGAGGTGCCCACCCGCTCGTGGAACAGCATGCGCTCCACGCCGACCGGAACATAGGTGCGGCGCCCGTATTTCTCCGGGTAGGTGACCGTCAGCGCCAGGAAGCACGCTTCGAGCAGCACCGGGTGGATCCGGTGCAGCGGCGCCTCGTCGGTCAGCTCGCTCGGCAGGGCGATCCGGGAAAGGCAGGCGGCGTTCTCGCGCCACAGGTGCTCGGTGGCCCAGAACAGCGGTCCGAGGTCGATCTCGCGTTCCCGCTCGCCCTGGTAGATCTCCTCGACCGGGACCTCCGCGGTGAAGCGGGCCCTGAGGTCCGCCAGGGGTTCGGCCGGGCCGGTCTGCGTCCGCGCGGGCCCCGGCGTGAGCCGTCCCGAGATATGGGTGGTCCATGGATCGGTGCCGGCCGCCCCGGCGGGCCGGGAGTGGATGCGCAGCGCGTACGCGTCCCCGGTCTGGCCGCCCTCCGGCTTCAGGACGATCTGCATGTCCCGGTCGACGTGCTCGTCGGGGAAGGTCATGGCCCGGTGGATGAAGAAGTCCCGCAGCTCGACGGCCTCGGTGCCGAAGGCCTCCTGTCCGGCCGCGAACGCCGTCGCCAGATAGGCGACACCGGGCATCACCACGGTCTGGAACACCCGGTGGCCCCCCAGCCAGCGCAGATCCCGTACGCCCACCACGGACGCGAAGCGGATGTCGTCGCTGTCGGCCAGGTCCAGCCGCCGCCCGATCAGCGGTGCGCCCTCGGCCCGCGCGGCGGGCGGAAAGACGGCTCCGGCCGGGGCGTCGATCCAGTGCCGCCGCCGCTGCCACGGGTAGGTGGGCAGGGCGACGCGCCGGTGCCGCCCGGGTTCGTAGAGCCGCCGCAGGTCGACGGGACGTCCGGCCTCCCACAGGGCGCCGGCCGCCGCCAGGAGCCGGCGCTGTTCGCCGCCCCGGCCCAGGCTCGGCACCAGCAGGGCGGGGAACCGGTCGGCGACCTGCTCGCTCACGAACGGCAGCAGCGTGGGGCGGGGCGAGATCTCCACGAAGACGTCGGCGCCGGACGCCGCCATGGCCGCCGCGCCGTCGGCGAACCGCACGGGCCGCATGATGTGCTCCACCCAGTACTCGGCGCGCGCCAGTTCCTCGCCGGCCGGCTCGCCGGTCACGTTGGAGACGACCGGGATGCGGGGCGGCGCGTACCGGACGGACGCGGCGACCTCGGCGAACCGCTCCAGCATGGGCCGCATCAGCGGTGAGTGGAAGGCGTGGGAGACCGTCAGTTCGCTGTGGCGGACGCCGCGTTCGTCCAGGGCGGCGACGATGTCCGCGACGGTGCGCCCGTCCCCGGACACGACGGTGGAGCGGGCCCCGTTGACCGCCGCGATGGAGACCGTGTCCCGGTAGGGGGCGATGAGCCGGTCCACCTCGTCCTCGGGCGCGGCCACGGACACCATGCCGCCGCCGCCGGGCAGCGCGCCCATCAGCCGGCCGCGCTCGGTGACCAGGGTCAGCGCGTCCTGAAGGGAGAACACCCCGGCGCGGCAGGCCGCGACATACTCGCCCAGGCTGTGGCCGATGACGACGTCGGGCCGTACGCCCCAGGACTCCCACAGCTCCGCGAGGGCGAACTCGAAGGCGAAGAGGGCGGGTTGGGCGTACTCGGTGGAGTCGACCGGAGAGTCCTCGCCCTCGGCGGGGAAGAGCACCTGAGGCAGCGGCCGGGGCAGCCGCCCGGCCAGCAGCCCGGCACAGCGGTCGAGGGCCGCGCGGAAGACGGGCTGGGTGTCGTACAACTCGCGTCCCATGCCCGCGTACTGGGATCCCTGGCCGCTGAACACGAACGCGGTCCGGCCGCCGGGCGCGACGGCCGCCCGGCCGGGTCCGGCCTCGGCGCCCAGGGCGTCGGCGGCCTCCTCGGCGGTCGCGGCGACGACCGCGAGCCGGTGCTCGAACGAGCGGCGGCCGGTCGCCGCGGTGAAGCACACGTCGGCGAGCGGGAGGCCGGGCCGTTCCTTGAGGTGCCGTGTGTAGCGGTCCGCCAGCTCCCGCAGCGCCTCGGGAGTGCGTGCGCTGAGGGTGAGCAGTTGCGGGGCCTCGGGCGCGGGCCGCGCGCCGGGCGCGGCCGCGGGGCCCTCCTCCAGCACGACATGGCAGTTGGTGCCGCCCATGCCGAAGGAGCTGACACCGGCCCGGCGCGGGGTCTCCCCCTCCGGCCAGGCGGTGGCGGTCGTGTTGACGTGGAAGGGTCCGGACGCGAAGTCGATGCGCGGGTTGGGTTCGGTGAAGTGCAGGCTGGGTGGCAGGGTGCGGTGCTCCAGGGCGAGTGCGGCCTTGATCAGCCCGGCGATGCCGGCCGCCTCGTCCAGATGCCCGATGTTGGTCTTCACCGATCCGATGGCACACGAACCGGCGACGGTGGGCCGCTCGGTGCTCGACCGGAACGCCTCGGTCAGCGCGGCGACCTCGATGGGGTCGCCCATCGCGGTGCCCGTGCCGTGCGCCTCGACATAGCCGACGGTCGCGGAGTCGACGCGGGCGTCGGCGAGGGCGTCCTTGACGACCTCGGCCTGCCGCTCGACGCTCGGCGCGGTGAAACCGACCTTGTCCGCGCCGTCGTTGTTGACCGCGGAGCCCTTGATGACCGCGACGATCCGGTCGCCGTCGGCGAGGGCGTCATCGAGCCGCTTGAGGACCACGAGGCCGCAGCCGTTGCCGAAGAGCGTGCCCTCCGCCCGGGCGTCGAAGGCCCGGCAGTGCCCGTCCCGCGAGCGGATCATGCCCTCCTCGTGGAGGTAGCCGCCCTTCTGCGGTACGACGATCGACACGCCGCCGGCCAGCGCCATGTCACTCTCGCCGGACCTGAGGCTGCGGCAGGCGAGGTGCACGGCGACCAGGGAGGTGGAGCAGGCGGTCTGCACATTCACGCTCGGGCCGCGCAGGCCCAGCTTGTACGAGGCCCGGGTGGGCAGGTAGTTGCGGTCGTTGCCGAGCTTCAGCTGGAACTGGATCATGTCGGCCTCGATGAACGGGCCGCCGTGCGGGTACCCGAAGTGCGGGCCGAGGTTGTTCACCAGATACGTGCTCATGCCGGACCCGGCGAACACGCCGACCGGCCCGTGCTCCTCGCCCGGCGCGTATCCGGCGTTCTCGAAGGCCTCCCACGCGCACTCGAGGAAGACGCGCTGCTGGGGGTCGATGGTGGCGGCGTCCTTGGCTGTGATGTCGAAGAACGCCGCGTCGAACAGGTCGATGTCCGGCAGCACCGCGCCGGCCGGCACATGGTCGGGATGGTCGAGCAGCCGCCGGTCGCCCTGGTCCAGTTCGTCCGCGCCGAACCGGGTGACGGACTCGATGCCGTCGCGCAGGTTCTCCCAGAAGGTCTCCGTGTCCCCGGCGCCGGGGAAGCGGCCCGCCATGCCGATGATCGCGATGTCGGCCGCGTCCGCGGCCGCGCGACGGGGGCGTCGGCGCTCGGTGGTGGGGGCCGTGGCGTCGTCGAGGTACGCGGCGAGCGCCCGTACGGTGGGGTGGCGGAACAGATCGACCACCGGGAGCGTCCGGTCCAGCAGTTCGGACAGCCGGCGCTGGACCGTGACCAGGTGCAGCGAGGTGCCGCCGATGTCGAAGAAGGTGTCGTGGACGCCGACGGTGTCCAGCCCGAGGACCTCCTGCCACACCTCGGCCACAAGGCGTTCGGTGTCCGTGTCGGCCCGCACCGGGGTGGTGTCGGAGAGCCGCTCCAACACGGCGGGCGGGGTGAGCCGGCGGCGGTCCGTCTTGCCGCTGGAGGTCAGCGGCATCGCGTCCAGCACGTCATAGGCGTCGGGCACCATGGGTCCCGGCAGCCGGTCCGCGAGGTGGGCGCGCAGCCGGCGGGCCGCGCCGTCGCGGGCCGCCCCGGGCCGCAGCACCAGATGGGCGACGAGCCGCCGGTGGCCGTGCACGTCATGGGCGAGGACGACGGCCTCGGCGACGTCGGGGTGGGCGGCGAGGGCCGCCTCCACCTCACCGGGCTCGATGCGGATGCCCCGGATCTTGACCTGGTCGTCCATGCGACCGAGGTGTTCGACGGTGCCGTCGGGCAGGGCGCGGGCGAGGTCACCGGTGCGGTAGAGCGTGCCGTCGCCGAACGGGTCGGCCACGAACCGCCCGGCCGTCAGGTCCGGCCGTCCCAGGTAGCCGGCCGCCACGCCCGCGCCGGCGACGCACAGTTCGCCCTCGGTGCCGTCGGGCACGGGCCGCAGCTCGGCGTCGAGGACGTACACCCGGACGTTGTCGAGGGGCAGCCCGATGGGCGCCGTCGACGGCCACGCGGCGGGGTCGCCGGTGAGAGTGCAGGCCGTGGCGTCCTGGAACTCCGTCGCGCCGTAGTGGTTGTGCAGCAGGGCTTTGGTGCGGCCGAACAGCTCTCTGATCGCGGGGGTGACGCGCAACCGCTCCCCGGTGGTGATCACCTCGCGCAGCGCCGGGGGCGCGGGGGCGTCCAGAGCGGCCTCGGCGAGCTGGGTCAGCACGGTGACCGGCGCGAAGAGCCGTTCGACGCGCTGCTCGGCGAGGAAGCCGGCCAGCGCGTAGGAGTTGCGGCGCACCTCCTCGTCGGCGAGGACGAGCGTGCCGCCGAAGCAGAGCGTGGAGAAGATCTCGTGGAAGGAGAAGTCGAAGCTGACCGCGCACACCTGCGCGGTCCTCGACCGGCAGCTGCCGGGGCGGCTGCGGTCGTGCCAGGTCAGCATGTTGACCAGGGAGCGGTGGGTCATCGCGACCCCCTTGGGGCGTCCCGTCGACCCGGAGGTGAAGATGACGTAGGCGGGCGTCTCGGGTCCGCCGCGCCGCCCGGCAGCGTTCCTCCCGGCACCGTCCGGTCGCGGGCCGTCCCCGGCGGCGGCTCCCCGCTCGTCCGGGACCAGGACGCGGAGCGTGTCCGCCGGGAAGGTGCGGGAACCGTCGGTGACGGCGATGCGGATGCCCGCCTGATCCACGATGTCCCGTACGCGCTCGTCCGGGTCCGCGGCGTCCAGGGGGACGTAGGCGGCGCCGGCCTTGAGGATGCCCAGCATCGCGGCGAACAGTCCGGGGCCGCGTTCCAGGCACACGGCGACGGGTTCGCCGATGCCGGCCCCGAGGTCGCGCAGCCCGGCGGCGACGCGTTCGGCCATCTCGTCGAGTTCGCCGTAGGTGGTGCGCCGTTCCCCGTGGACGACCGCGAGGGCTTCGGCGCCACCGGGGCCGCCGGCGCCCGCGGGACCGGCCGGCTCGCCGCGTACCACCCGCTCGAACAGCTCGTGCACCGTGCTGTCGGGGATGGCGGCAATGGCTCCGAGCCACGCACTGGACGGCTTCCCAGTGCCCGGCCCCCGCCTGTCGCGCGCGTCGCTCATCGCCTGGCTCCCCCGGTGCAATCAGCAATCAAAGGCTGTTGGACGAATGGTATGGAAGTCCGGCGGCCGGGCAGTATCAATTGCTCGGGCCACAGGACGATTTGGACAGGAACGGCTGTGCCGTGTGAAGCGGAGTCGACGCCAGACTAGGCATCCAAGGTGCCTTCTGCGCAAGGGCCTTCGCCAACTAATGATCCACAGTCGCCCCACTGGCGCTTCCTCGTCGTGCCGCCTGGATGACCGGCCCCTCCACGGGTTACCGTCCTCCACGGGATCTTGTTCTGTTGATCGCTTGGGGGCATGCTGTTCAACGGGTAGGCTGCCCGGCGGTCGGCGCGGTACTGGTGTTGTCGGTTCGGCGTCGGTACCGTCCTGCTCCGGTCGGTGATACTTGGCCGAAATAGCCCGGGGGGGGGAAGCGCCGTTGCGCAGTCGGCGGAGCGCTTCATTCGCCATTTGTTAAACACCGATTTCTTGCCCGACCGGCAGCTCGCGACCGGAGCCGCCAGGACGACACTCCACTGCGGGGAGACAGGGGAACAGTGATGGTGAACGTTCGTACCGTCGGTGTGATCGGGGCCGGGGTGATGGGGCGGGGTGTCACCGTCGCGCTCCGCCAGGCCGGCTACCGGGTGATCCTGGTCGACCGCACCGATGAAGTCCTGGAGCGCACCCGCACCCAACTCCGGGACGACGTGCGGCTGTACGCGATGCTGGACCCCGAATCGGCGATCACTTATGAGCAGTTGGCCGACCAGACCGTCTTCACGACGGAGATCGAGGACCTGGCCGAGGCGGATCTGGTCGTCGAGAACGCCACGGAACGCTGGTCGGTGAAGCAGCCGATTTACGAGCGGCTCGGCAAGATCTGCCGCCCGGACGTCGTCATCGCGGTCAACACCTCGGCCATCTCCATCACGCGGCTGGGCGGCCTGACGGGCCGGCCCGAGAACGTGATCGGCATGCATTTCATGAACCCGGTGCCGCTGAAGCCTACGGTTGAGGTGATCCAGGCCTTCCACACCTCCGCATCCACGGTCGACACCGCGCGCGACTTCCTGTCCTCCCTGGGCAAGAAGAGCATCGTGGTGAACGACAGCCCCGGGTTCGTGACCAACCGCGTCATGATGCTGACCGTCAACGAGGCCGCCTACCTGGTGCACGAGGGCGTCGCGTCGGCCGCCGACACGGACCGGCTGTTCGTGGAATGTTTCGGCCACACGATGGGGCCGCTGGAGACCGCCGACCTGATCGGCCTCGACACCGTGCTGCTCTCCATCGAGGTGCTGTACGACGAGTTCAAGGACAGCAAGTACCGCCCCTGCCCGCTGCTCACCAGGCTGGTGGACGCCGGCCTGCACGGCCGCAAGAGCGGACAGGGATTCTTCAGCTACCAGACCGCGAACCGCGGCTGAACGGGAGGACGGGGCACCATGGCCGACAGCGCCGGCAACAGGGAAGCCATTCGCGAGTTCATTCTCGACAACATCTCGGAGTCGAGCGTCGGCGACGACGAGGACATCTTCGAGCGCGGCCTTGTGCGATCGATGTTCGTGATGCAGTTGGTGCTTTTCGTCGAGCAGGAGTTCGGCGTTTCCATCACCGGTGAGGATCTGCAGTTCGACAATTTCCGCACGATCGGCCGGATCGACGAGCTGGTGTCCCGAAAACTGGCCACCGTCTGAAAATCGGTGGCCGAAAGAGACGACAACGGGAAGGGCCCTTCGATGCCTACCGTACATGTGCCCCTTTCACCCGGGGTTCCGGAATCCCTCGCCCCCGAGCTGATGAAGCGGCTCTTCTTCGTGTCCAGCTCGATCACGGAATTCGAGCTGACCCGCGAAGAGGGATCCGTGACCGGCGTCGAACTCACGCTGCATTCTGCCGGAGGCGCGGATTCCGCCGAGGTCGCGGCAAAGGTGAACCGCGTGGTGGCCGAGCAGATCCTGCCCCAGCGCCCGCTGGCGCCCCGGGTCGTCTGGGAGTCCCCCGTCCACCGGGACGCCTTCGCCGACACGTTCCCGGAGCTGGTGGAGCGGGGCACCGTGGTGGTCTCCGGGGAGGGCCAGGTCGGCTTCGGCGAGCCGCTGATCTCCCTCTTCGCCTACCTCGACAAGCGGCTGCGGGCCATCGCACTGAGCCTTAAGTCCGCCCGCGAGTACCAGTATCCGACGCTGCTGCCGGCGAGCGTGCTGGACCGGTTCGGCTACTTCGGCTCGTTCCCGCAGTTCCCGATGTTCGTCACCCGGCTCCACAACGACCTGGACGTCTACCAGTCGTTCGTCGAGCGCTACACCGCCGAACAGCGCCTGCCGGACGACCTGTTCGCGCACTGCTCCAACCACGACTACTGTCTGCCGCCGACGATGTGCTACCACAGCTTCCACCAGTTCCAGGGGCGGCGGCTGGAGGACGACATGGTCGTCACGGCGCGCGGCAAGGCTTTCCGGTACGAGTCCCGCTACCACACCAGCCTGGAGCGGCTGTGGGACTTCACTATCCGGGAGATCGTCTTCATGGGCTCCCAGGAGTTCGCCGCAACCTGCCGGAACTCCGTGATGCAGCAGGCGTTCTCGCTGATGGAGGAGCTGGGCCTGGCCGGCCGGTGCGAGGTCGCGAGCGACCACTTCTTCACCAACGCCGACACGGCGGGCAAGATCCTCTCCCAGCGCATGATGGAGCTGAAGTTCGAGCTGCTCCTGCCGGTCTCCGCCGACCGGTCGATCGCCGTGGGGTCGTTCAACCTGCACGGCAACTTCTTCGGGGACTGTTTCGACATCACGGGCTCCGGCGGCGGCTCGATAGCCAGCGGATGCGTGGGGTTCGGCCTGGAGAGGCTGGTCCACGCGTTCCTCAGCCAGCACGGCAGCGATCCGGCACGGTGGCCCGACGCGGTCACACGGGAGATGTGAGGTGGACACGGTGCTGTACGGACTGACACCGCGGCAGCAGGAGGACCGGGCGTCCTTCGCGGCCTTCGTCGACGACCACCTCGTACCCGAGGCGGACCGCTGGGACCGGGAGCAGAGGCTGTCCGACTCCATCGTCGAACTCCTCGGCAAGTCCCGCCTCCTCGTGCCGACGCTGCCGACCGAGGCGGGCGGCAGCGGCATGGACGTGGAGACCTACGGCCTGCTCAGCGAGGAACTCGGCCGCGGCTGCGGCAACATCCGCAACCTGGTGGCCGTGCAGGGCATGGTGGCGCACGCCATTCTGAAGTGGGGCACCAGGGAACAGGCCGACCGCTGGGTGCCGCGCATCGGCACCGGGGAGACGGTCGGCGCCTTCGCCCTGACCGAGCCCGAGGCCGGCAGCGACGCCCGCAGCGGCTCCATGACCGCCGAGCGCACCGGGGCGGGGTTCGTTCTCAACGGCCGTAAGAAGTGGATGAGTTTCGGTCAGCGTGCCGGAATCTTCCTGGTCTTCGCCCGGCTGGAGGGCGAGCCTGCGGCCTTCGTGGTGGAGCGCGGCACGGACGGCTTCCGCACCGAGCCGATCTCCGGCCTGCTCGGCCTGCGCGCCTCCGAACTGGCGGAGCTGAGCTTCGACGGCTGTGTCGTGCCCGAGGCCAACCTCATCAGCCACGGACGGCTCACCTTCGACCTGCTCGCCACCGGCTCCCTGGACTACGGCCGCTACAGCACCGCCTACGGCTCGGTGGGCCTGGCCCAGGCGTGTCTCACCGCGAGCCTGGAGTACACCCGTGAGCGCACCCAGTTCGGCGTGCCGATCAGGGACCACCAGCTGGTGCGCCGGATGCTCACGGACATGATCTCCTCGGTCGAGGCGGCGCGGCTGCTGTGCCGCCAGGCCGGTGTGCTGCGGGCCCGCAACCACAAGGACGCGATCCGCCAGACCCTGATCGCCAAGTACGTCGCCTCCCGCACCGGCTTCGCGGCCGCCAACGACGCCGTGCAGCTGCACGGCGCCAACGGCATCGGGCCGGACTTCCCGGTGCAGCGGCATCTGCGGGACGCCAAGGTGCAGGAGATCATCGAGGGCACCAGCCAGATCCAGCAGGTGCAGATCGCCGAGATGACCCTCTAGTCCCTGCGTTCCAAGGGCCCCGCCGGCTGTGCCGTCGGGGCCCTTGCGCTGTCCTGAAACGCCCGGTCCGCTGCCCCGATCCGGATGTTGCCGCCCCGCCCCGGGCCGCGCTCCCGCCGGACGTGTCTGAACAGTTCGTATAGCGAACATGACCATCCGGGCAACGAACCATTTCCAGCCAACTTCTTGATGCGATCCTGACAATCACGGCCGCCTCTGCCACGCTTCCCACGGCCACCTCACAGCAACCCCACAGCAACCCCACTGCTCCCGCTGTGCCGTGGCCCGTCACCTTCATGCACCTGGTTCCGCGTTACGCCCCCGTTCTGCCCGGACGGGCGACCCTCCGTCCGGTCTCCCCTGGCCGCGCGACCCGCGGCCACGCAGAAGGAGTCAGTGTTGAGCAGCAATTCCTCTCGCAGACGCACCTCCCACACCCCCGCATACCGCGCCGCGGCCGTCGCCCTCGTCGGCGTCTCCGCCCTGCTGGCCGCAGCCGTCGAGTCGGGCGCCGCGAGCGCCGTCCCGGTCGGCCTCCGGACGGGGAAGATCAACCCCGCCCACATGGCCCTGAAGCTGTCCCCCTCGCAGCGCGCCGAACTGCTGCGCGACGCCGACGGGGCCAAGGCGGACACCGCCCGGGCGATCGGCCTCGGCGCCCAGGAGAAGCTGGTCGTCCGTGACGTCGTCAAGGACGCCGACGGCACGGTGCACACCCGCTACGAGCGCACCTACGCCGGCCTGCCGGTGCTCGGTGGTGACCTGGTGGTCGACACGGCCAGGTCCGGGCAGACCCTGCGGGTCGTCAAGGCCACCTCGGCGTCCATCGAGGTCACCTCGCTCACGCCCGCCGTGACCGCCGCCAAGGCGGAGAAGCAGGCGCTGTCCGTCGCGCGCGCGGAGGGCTCGAAGAAGACCGCCGCCGACAGCGCCCCGCGCAAGGTGATCTGGGCGGCGAGCGGTACGCCCACCCTCGCGTACGAGACGGTGATCGGCGGGTTCCAGGACGACGGCACCCCGAACCAGCTGCACGTCATCACCGACGCGGCCACCGGCAAGGAGCTGTTCCGGTACCAGGGCATCGAGACCGGTGTCGGCAACACCCAGTACAGCGGCCAGGTCACGCTGACCACCACGCAGTCGGGCTCGACGTACACGCTCAACGACGGCGCGCGCGGCGGGCACAAGACGTACAACCTCAACCACGGCTCCTCCGGCACCGGCACGCTGTTCTCCCAGTCGAACGACACCTGGGGCAACGGCACCACGTCCAACGCCGCGACCGCGGGCGCGGACGCCCACTACGGGGCGCAGGAGACCTGGGACTTCTACAAGAACACCTTCGGCCGCAGCGGCATCAAGAACGACGGCAAGGCCGCGTACTCCCGCGTGCACTACGGCAACTCGTATGTGAACGCGTTCTGGGACGACAGCTGCTTCTGCATGACGTACGGCGACGGGTCCGGCAACGCCGACCCGCTGACCGCGCTGGACGTGGCCGGCCACGAGATGAGCCACGGCGTCACCGCCAACACCGCGGGCCTGAACTACTCCGGCGAGTCCGGCGGCCTGAACGAGGCCACCTCCGACATCTTCGGCACCGGCGTGGAGTTCTACGCCAACAACTCGTCGGACGTGGGCGACTACCTCATCGGCGAGAAGATCAACATCAACGGCGACGGCACCCCGCTGCGCTACATGGACAAGCCCAGCAAGGACGGTGCGTCCAAGGACAGTTGGTACTCGGGGCTCGGCGGCCTCGACGTGCACTACTCGTCCGGCCCGGCGAACCACTTCTTCTACCTGCTGAGCGAGGGCAGCGGCGCCAAGGTCATCAACGGCGTCAGCTACAACTCGCCCACGGCGGACGGACTCCCGGTCACCGGCATCGGCCGGGACAAGGCGCTGCAGATCTGGTACCGGGCGCTCACCACGAAGTTCACCTCGACCACCAACTACGCGTCGGCCCGCACGGGCACGCTCGCGGCGGCGGGTGAGCTGTACGGCACCACGGGCGCCGAGTACAAGGCCGTGCAGGACGCGTGGGCGGCGGTCGCGGTCGGTTCCCGCTCCGGCGGCGGCTCCGGCGGCGGGACGTCGTACGAGAGCACGACCCCGGTGTCGATCCCGGACAACGGGCCGGCGGTGACCTCGTCGATCACCGTGAGCGGCCGCACCGGCAACGCGCCGAGCAACCTCCAGGTGACGCCGAACATCACCCACACCTGGCGGGGTGACCTGGTGATCGACCTGATCGGCCCGTCGGGCACCGCGTACCGGCTGAAGAACTTCAGCTCCTCCGACTCCGCGGACAACGTGACCGACACCTACACGGTCAACGCCTCGTCGGAAACCGCCAACGGCACCTGGAAGCTGAGGGTCCAGGACCAGGCGGCACAGGACGTCGGAACGATCAACAGCTGGAAGATCACCTTCCCGTAACCCGCGGTCCAGGGCACTCGAGGCAGGGCGCCGTCCCGGAGGTTCGACAGCCGGGGCGGCGCCCGTTCACATTTCCGAAACGTTAACCAGTCAGTCGACTTCCGGCCAACATCACTTCAGGGTCCTGACATGTACGCGTCCTTGATGCGACCCTTCCAGCACCCGCCGCACGAGCACAGCCACTTCACATCCGTTCCGGCCGGCAACCCCACGCCGTTCGGACTCCCCCACATAAGGAGCTTGTGTGACTCCCCGCTACACGCGTCACAAGCGCAGCACTCTGGCCATCGCGACCACCGTCGCCGCCGGAGCGCTCCTCACCACCGGTCTGACCACCGGCGCCTCGGCCCAGACCCCGGCCGCCGCCACCGGCAGGGCTCCTCTCGCCGCCGCCCCGACCGCCCTGTCCGCGGCGGCTCGCACCTCCCTCGTCAAGGAGGCGCAGGCGAACGTGGCCGAGACGGCCCGGCAGATCGGCCTCGGCACCAAGGAGAACCTGGTCGTCAAGGACGTCGTGAGAGACGTCGACGGCACGGTGCACACGCGCTACGAGCGCACCTACGCCGGCCTCCCGGTCCTGGGCGGCGACCTCGTGGTCCACACGTCGAAGGCCGGCACGACCGAGGGCGTCACCAAGGCGACCGAGGCGGCCATCAAGGTGGCCTCCCTGAGGCCGCAGATCACCGAGGCGAAGGCGGCGAAGCAGGCCGTGACCGCCGCGAAGGCGCTGGGCTCGGCCAAGTCCACCGCCGACGGTGCCCGCAAGGTCATCTGGGCCGGTTCCGGCAAGCCCGTCCTCGCCTACGAGACGATCGTCGGCGGCCTCCAGGACGACGGCACCCCGAACCAGCTCCACGTCATCACCGACGCCGCCACCGGCAAGAAGCTCTTCGAGTACCAGGGCATCGAGAACGCGACCGGCACCGGCAAGACGCTGTACTCGGGCACCGTCAGCCTCACCACCACCCAGTCGGGCTCGACGTACAACCTGACCGACGCCACGCGCGGCAGCCACAAGACCTACAACCTGGCCCGCAAGACGTCCGGCAAGGGCACCCTGGTCTCCGGCTCCACCAACGTCTTCGGCACCGGCACCGCGTCCACCTCCTCCTCCGACCAGACCGCGGCCGCCGACGCCGCCTACGGCGCGCAGGAGACCTGGGACTTCTACAAGAACACCTTCGGCCGCAGCGGCATAAAGAACGACGGTGTCGGCGCCTACTCCCGCGTCCACTACGGCAGTGGCTATGTCAACGCGTTCTGGGACGACAGCTGCTTCTGCATGACCTACGGCGACGGCGCGGGCAACGCCGACCCGCTGACCTCACTGGACGTGGCCGGCCACGAGATGAGCCACGGCGTCACCGCCAACACCGCGGGCCTCGACTACAGCGGTGAGTCCGGCGGCCTGAACGAGGCCACCAGCGACATCATGGGCACCGGCGTGGAGTTCTACGCCCACAACGCCTCCGACCCCGGTGACTATCTCATCGGCGAGAAGATCAACATCAACGGCGACGGTACGCCGCTGCGCTACATGGACAAGCCCAGCAAGGACGGCGGCTCCGCCGACTACTGGTCCTCGTCCGTCGGCAACCTCGACGTGCACTACTCGTCCGGTGTGGCGAACCACTTCTTCTACCTGCTGTCCGAGGGCAGCGGTTCGAAGACGATCAACGGGGTGACCTACAACTCCCCGACGTACAACGGCTCCACGGTCACCGGCATCGGCCGGGACAAGGCGCTCCAGATCTGGTACAAGGCGCTGACGACGTACTTCACGTCGACGACCACCTACAAGTCCGCCCGCACCGGCACCCTCTCGGCGGCGGCGGCCCTCTACGGCTCGAGCAGTACGGAGTACAAGGCGGTGGCGGCGGCCTGGTCCGCGGTCAACGTGGGCTAGTAGGCGCAGAGCGACACAGCGGCCCCCGGCGGGAAGGCGACGCCGGGGGCCGCCCTACGCTGGGCCCATGTCCTTCACGTACGAGGATGTCGGCGCGACCCGCGACGGCCACTGCCCCGAGGGGTTCCGCCCCCTGCACGTCCGCGCCCGTATCGGCGAGGGCGAGGAGGTGTTCCGCCGAGCCTCCGAGGCCCTCCTCACCTGGGAGCTGCACCGGGCGATGGGCGTCGGCGTCCTGGCCGGCGCGGACCGGGCGGCACCAGGCGTCGACGTCACCCTCACCCTGGCCGGAGTGATCAAGGCCCCGTGCCGGGTGGTCTGGGCGGTCGAGGAGCACCGCCGAGCGGGCTGGGCCTACGGCACGCTGCCGGGTCATCCGGAGAGCGGCGAGGAGGCCTTCGTCGTGGACCGCACCGGCGACGGCACGGTCTGGCTGACGATCACGGCCTTCAGCCGCCCGGCCAAGTGGTACACGAAGGCGGGCGGCCCGGCGGCCCGGGGCTTCCAGCAGGCCTACGCCCGGCGGTGCGGATCGGTGCTGCGCAAGCTGTGCGCGGAGATCCCGCAGGGCTGACACCGCCCCCGGCGGCCCGCGCCACCGCAGCGTTGAACCGCACCCGCTCCAAGCCCGGCCGGCACCGGCGAACGCACCCCCTGACCCGTCCCTCGGACACGGCGGCCCGCTCCCACCCGGAGCGGGCCGCCGCCGTCGTCGGTGTGTGCCGGTTCGTCGTCGGTGCGTGCCGCCGTCGTCAGCGCATCAGCACCCCCGCCGCCTCCGTCAGGTCCTCCGACGGCACGGTGAGCAGGCCCAGTTCCGCGCCGGAGGCCAGAAGGGGGTGGGTGGGCAGGATGCGTACGGTGTAGCCGAAGGGGCCGGTGCGGTCCAGCGACAGGGGGCCCTCGTAGAGCCAGCGGCCCTCCAGGTCCGGGCCACCCGCCGGTTTCAGGGCGGTCGCCGAGGCGTCCGCGATGCGGTCGTCCGCGTCGACCCGGCCCGACACCGCCTGGACCTCCACGTCATCGGGTGACAGGTCGCCGAGGCCGACCCGGACCCGCAGCGAGAGCGTCGCGCCCAGCTCCGCCGTCGCCGTCGCGGCCGACGTCTCGACATGGTCGACCGTGACGGCCGGCCAGGCCGCGCGCACCCGCGCCTTCCACCCCGCGAGCTGCCGCGCCGCGTTGGGGGTCATCGCCCGGTGCGCGTGGGCCGCCGGGGTGTACAGCCGCTCCACGTACTCGCGCACCATCCGCCCGGCCAGCACCTTGGGCCCCAGGTTCATCAGGGTCTGGCGGACCATCTCGATCCAGCGGTCGGGCAGACCGCCCTGGCCCCGCTCGTAGAAGCGCGGGGTCACCCGCCGCTCCAGCAGGTCGTACAGCGCCGCCGCCTCCAGCTCGTCGCGGCGGTCCTCGTCCATGGCGGCGCCGTCCGCCGTCGGGATCGCCCAGCCGAAGTCCGGCTGGAACCATTCGTCCCACCAGCCGTCCATGACCGACAGGTTGAGGCAGCCGTTGAGCGCCGCCTTCATCCCGCTCGTCCCGCACGCCTCCAGCGGGCGCAGTGGGTTGTTCAGCCACACATCGCAGCCGGGGTAGAGCTTCTGCGCCATCGCCATGCCGTAGTCCGGGAGGAAGACGATGCGGTGACGCACCCGCGGGTCGTCCGCGAACCGGACGAGCTCCTGGATCAGCCGCTTCCCGCCGTCGTCCGCCGGGTGCGCCTTGCCCGCCACGACGATCTGGACGGGGCGTTCCGGGTGCAGCAGCAGCTCCATCAGGCGATCCCGGTCGCGCAGCATCAGGGTCAGGCGCTTGTACGACGGCACCCGCCGGGCGAAGCCGATCGTCAGCACATCGGGGTCGAGCACCCCCTCGATCCAGCCCAGCTCCGCCGTTCCCGCACCGCGCTGCCGCCAGGACGCGTAGAGCCGCTCGCGCACCTCCAGCACCAACTGTTCGCGCAGGACCCGGCGCAGCTCCCAGATCTCCTGGGCCGGGATCTCCGCGATGCCGTCCCAGCGCTCGCGCCCACCGACCGTCATGGCGTCCTCGGTGCGCTCCGCGCCGATCTGCCGCGCCCCGAGCCGGAACACCTCCGGTGCCACCCAGGTCGGCGCGTGCACCCCGTTGGTCACGGATGTGATCGGCACCTCGTCGGGGTCGAAGCCCGGCCACAGGCCGGAGAACATCTCCCGGCTGACGTTGCCGTGCAGCAGCGAGACGCCGTTGGCGCGCTGACCGAGCCTGAGACCCATCACCGCCATGTTGAACAGGTTGGGCTCGCCGCCCGGGTAGGTCTCCATGCCGAGTTGGAGGATCCGCTCCACCGCGATGCCCTCCAGCTCCGCGCCCGGTCCGAAGTGGCGGGCCACCAGCTCCCGGTCGAAGCGGTCGATCCCGGCCGGGACGGGGGTGTGGGTGGTGAAGACCGTGCCGGCCCGCACCGCCTCCAGGGCCGCGTCGAAGTCCAGGCCGGTCTCGCACAGTTCCGCGATCCGCTCCAGCCCGAGGAAGCCCGCGTGGCCCTCGTTGGTGTGGAACACCTCCGGTTCGGGGTGTCCGGTCAGCCGGCAGTACGTCCGCACCGCACGCACCCCGCCGATGCCCAGCAGCATCTCCTGGAGCAGCCGGTGCTCGCTGCCGCCGCCGTAGAGCCGGTCGGTGACGCCCCGCTCGCCGAGGTCGTTCTCCTCCACGTCCGAGTCGAGCATCAGCAGCGGCACCCGTCCCACCTGGGCGAGCCAGACACGGGCCTGGAGCCGGCGGCCGCCGGGCAGGCCGAGGGACACCCGGGCGAGGGTGCCGTCCGGCTCGCGCAGGGGTGTCAGGGGCAGTTCGTTCGGATCGAGCACCGGATAGTGCTCCTGCTGCCAGCCGTCCCGTGTGAGGGTCTGCCGGAAGTAGCCGTGCCGGTAGAGCAGGCCCACCCCGATCAGCGGGACCCCGAGGTCGCTGGCCGCCTTCAGATGGTCGCCGGCGAGGATGCCGAGGCCGCCGGAGTACTGCGGCAGCGCGGCGGTGATGCCGAACTCCGGGGAGAAGTAGGCGACGGCGGCGGGGAGATCGGACTCGGACGAGTGCGCCTGGTACCAGCGCTCGCCGCTCATGTAGTCGGCCAGATCACCCGCGGCCGCGGCGAGCCGGCGCAGGAAGCGGCGGTCCTCGGCCAGCTCCGCCAGCCGTGCGGGCGGCACGCTCCCCAGCAGCCGCACCGGGTCGCCGCCCGAGACGGCCCAGCGCTCGGGGTCGACGGACTGGAAGAGGTCGCGGGTCTCGGAATGCCAGGACCAGCGCAGATTGCGCGCGAGGTCGCTGAGCGGGTGAAGGGATTCGGGGAGGACGGGACGTACGGTGAACCTGCGGATGGCCTTCACGAGTTCCACCTTCACGTAAGGGCGTACGCGGCGTGTCACCCCCGACGGTACGCCGCGTGGCAATGGCGCGTTCGGCTTACCGCGGGTTCGCACGCGCCCCGTGCCGGGATCTCGCCCCGGAGGGCGCGGGGCCGATATGGCCGATTCCGCCCCGCCAGGCGGCCTTGTGGCGGTTCACACCGCACGAGAGGCTGCCCACCGGCGTACCGGCCGGCGGCGGTTCGGGGGCGTGGAGGATCCGTGGCCGCCGTACGCCGAGTGGAGGAGGGGAACGCACACCATGGCACGGAAGAGAACCACGCGTCCGCGTTGGGCGGGGTGCCTCGCCGCGGTCGCCACGGTGGTGGCGCTCTCGGCCACCGCCGAGCCCGCGCACGCCGCACCGGAGGGAACGATCCTCGGCGCCGGGGCTCCCGGCGCCGTCCGCGGCAGCTACATCGTGACGCTCAAGGCGGGAACGGGAGCCGGGTCGGCGGCCGGCGAAGGCATCGCCGAGAGATACGGGGCGAGAATCGGCCACATCTACGGGACGGCCCTCAACGGGTACGCGGTACGGGCCGACGCGCGGCAGGCCCGGCGTCTCGCGGCGGACTCCCGCGTGGCCTCGGTCGTCCAGGACAGCCGGGTCTCCCTCGACGCGACCTGGAAGAACCCGCCGTCCTGGGGCCTGGACCGCATCGACCAGGCCCGTCTCCCCCTGGATGGCAGCTACTCCTCGCCGGGGCCCGAGGGAGCGGGCGTGACGGCGTACGTCATCGACACCGGCATCCGTATCTCGCACAAGGACTTCGGCGGCCGGGCGAGCTACGGCTGGGACTTCGTCGACAACGACGCGACCGCCGCCGACGGCAATGGGCACGGCACACATGTGGCCGGCACCCTCGCGGGCACCGCGTACGGGGTCGCCAAGCGGGCGAAGGTGGTCGCGGTGCGCGTCCTGGACGACCACGGCTCCGGCACCACCGCGCAGGTCATCGCCGGTATCGACTGGGTGACCCGGCACGCCAGGAAGCCCGCGGTCGCGAACCTCAGCCTGGGCGGCCGCGCCAATGCCGAGCTGGACGCCGCGGTGCGCGCCTCCATCGCCTCCGGGGTCACCTATGTGGTCGCGGCGGGCAACGACGGGCTCCCGGCCGCGCGGTACTCCCCCGCCCGTGTCGCCGAGGCCGTGACGGTCGGTGCCGTCGACCGGACCGATTCCCGGGCGGCGTTCTCCAACTGGGGCCCGGCCGTCGACCTGTTCGCCCCCGGCGTGGGGATCACCTCCGACTCGAATGCGAGCGACACCGGCCATGCCACCCTCTCCGGTACGTCGATGGCGACACCGCATGTCACGGGTGCGGCCGCGCTGTACATGGCCCGCCATCCCCGGGCGAGACCGGCGGAGGTGAGCCGGGCGCTCGTCGGCCGCGCGTCGTCCGTGGAACTCACCGCGGCCGGCTCCACATCGCCCGGCAAACTCCTCAGGGTGGACCGCCCTTGAACTGCCGTTCACCGGGCACCCGTACTGTTACCGGCCTCGCCCCCGCGGGCGGGGCCGGTCCCCTTCCCTCGTCCGGATGCGGCCGGTCTTGAAGGTAGACATACGCGTGAGTAGTTAACAAAGTGCCGGAATGCCCACCCACACTTGGTGGGAAGGCTCCCCCGGTAGAACCGCCGGCCACCTTCCGACACCCTCATCCGCCACCCACGTTGACGCGGACAGGAGCGGTCATGCCCCCGACGCACCACTCGCCGACACCTACGGCACCGGGCACCGGCGCCTCCCCCTTGGGGACCTCCGACGCCGGTCCCCCCGCCCCCCGGACACCGTCCGAGGGCCAGGGGCCGGCCCCTGGCCCGGGCCCCGCCATCGGACGCATCCCCGTCCTCGAGGTACGCCCCCTCGTCCTCCAGGGCCGCCGCCCAGCCAAGGCGGTGGTGGGCGAGGAGTTCGAGATCTCCGCCACCGTCTTCCGTGAGGGCCACGACGCGGTCGCCGCCCATGTCGTCCTCACCGATCCGGAGGGCCGCCCCGGTCCCCGGAGGCCGATGCGCGAACTCGCCCCCGGCACCGACCGCTGGGGCGCCACCGTCTCCGTGCCCAGGGAGGGCAACTGGACCTACGCCGTGGAGGGATGGAGCGATCCGGTCACCACCTGGCGGCATCACGCGACGATCAAGATCCCCGCGGGGATCGACACCGAGCTGGTCCTGGAGGAGGGCGCGCGGCTGTACGAGCGCGCGGCCGCCGGGGTCCCCGAGCGCGAGGGCCCCGGTGAGGTGCTGCTCGCCGCGGCCGACGCCCTGCGCGACACCGGCCGCCCGGCCGCCTCCCGGCTCGCGGCGGCCCTCACCCCTGAGGTGGATGAGGTGTTGGGGCGGTTTCCGTTGCGGGAGTTGGTGACGTCGTCGGATCCGTTGCCGTTGCTGGTGGAGCGGGAGCGGGCGTTGTTCGGGTCGTGGTACGAGTTCTTTCCGCGGTCGGAGGGGACGGTGGAGCGGCCGCATGGG
>NZ_JBIVNO010000015.1:200892-201254 GCF_044753645.1 Streptomyces sp. NPDC093261 | reverse complement strand
GCCAGCACATGGGCACGGGGCAGGCGCCGGTGAAGAGGTACAACCGGGCGCTGCGGGATCTGATCGCCGGTGGGAAGGCGAAGCCGAGCTTCGTGGTCTCCCACGAACTCAGCCTGGACGAGGCCCCCACCGCCTACGAGCACTTCGACGCCCGTGACGAGGGCTGGACCAAGGTCGTCCTGCATCCCGACGGCCACGGCAACGGCCACAAGCGGTAAGGAAGCCGACGGCCGCCGTCCCGCCCGTGTCCCCCGACCCGTTCCGGCCGGCGGGTGGCGATCATCCCCACTCCGGTCAGCCCTGAACGGGCGGCGGTGGCCCACGCTCCGGTCGGGCCTGGGCGCTCGGCGATCGCCCGGGCT
>NZ_JBIVNO010000015.1:88232-200793 GCF_044753645.1 Streptomyces sp. NPDC093261 | reverse complement strand
TCGGGTCAGCCCTGGACCGGCGGCGGTGGCCCACGCTCCGGTGAGGCCTGAAGCCTTCGGCGGTGGCCCGCGCTCCGGTCAGCCATGGGCGCTCGGCGATCGCCCGGGCTCGGGTCAGCCCTGGACCGGCGGCGGTGGCCCACGCTCCGGTGAGGCCTGAAGCCTTCGGCGGTGGCCCGCGCTCCGGTCAGCCATGGGCGCTCGGTGATCGCCGGCGCTTCGGTCAGCCATGGGCGCTCGGCGATCGTCCGCGCTCCGGTCAGCTCTGGACCGGCGGCGATCGCCCGCGCTCCGGCCCTGCGGAGCGGATGGCGGACGCCGCGCCCGGCCCGGCTTGACGGGCGCGTACTCGACAGGCGGGGGCCTGGATCCGCTCCTAGAGTCAAAGCCATGGATCTGCCGGTGATGCCGCCCGTCAAGCCCATGCTCGCCAAGCCCGTGGCGAAGATCCCGCCGGGCATGCAGTACGAGGCGAAGTGGGACGGGTTCCGGGCGATCGTCTTCCGCGACGGCCCCGAGCTGGAGGTGGGCAGCCGTACGGGAAAGTCGCTGACGAGATATTTCCCGGAGTTGGTGGAGGCACTGCGGGAGCGGTTGCCGGAGCGCTGCGTGCTGGACGGGGAGGTCGTGATCGTCCGGGAGGGGCACCTCGACTTCGACGCGCTGACGGAGCGGATCCATCCGGCGGACTCCCGGGTGCGCACCCTCGCGGAGCGCACCCCGGCCTCGTTCGTGGCGTTCGACCTGCTGGCGCTGGACGACCGGTCGCTGCTCACCGTCCCGCTGAGCGACCGGCGCCTGCTGCTGGAGGAGGCGCTGTCGTCGGTGACGCCACCGGTGCACCTCGCGCCCGCGACGACGGACCGCGCGGTGGCGGAGCAGTGGTTCCGGCAGTACGAGGGCGCGGGCCTGGACGGGGTGATCGCCAAGCCACTGTCCGTGCCCTACCGTCCCGACGAGCGCGCGATGTACAAGATCAAGCACGAGCGCACGGCGGACGTGGTGGTCGCGGGCTACCGCTTCCACAAGACCGGTCCGGTCGTGGGCTCCCTGCTCCTCGGGCTGTACGACGATCGGGGCGCCCTCCAGCATGTGGGGGTCTCCGCCGCGTTCTCCATGAAACGGCGCGCGGAGCTCGTGGAGGAGCTGGCACCGCTGCGGATGGACGACGTCGGGGGCCATCCATGGGCAGCCTGGTCGCAGGAGGCGGCGCACGAGACGGCCCGGTTGCCCGGTGCGCCCAGCCGCTGGTCGGGGAAGAAGGACCTGTCCTGGGTGCCGCTGCGGCCCGAGCGGGTGGCGGAGGTGGCGTACGACCATATGGAGAACGGGGTGCGCTTCCGGCACACCGCGCGTTTCCGCCGCTGGCGCCCGGACCGCACCCCCGAGAGCTGCACCTACGCCCAGCTGGAGGAGCCGGTGCGGTACGACCTCGCGGAGATCCTCGGCACTCCCGGCTGACTCCTGACGGGTGTGGATGGGTGCCCGATCGTGTGCTTATGGGTTCGGTGTGGGCATGCGCTTCTGTATGGGCGTGCGACAGACCGCGCGGAGACGGCGCGGCAGGACGACGGTGGCGCTGCTGACCGTCGCGATCATGGGTGGCCTGGCGGCCGGCTGCGACACGGGCGGTGCTCCCACGGACCACGGGCAGGACGGCGGCCGGTCCTCCGCCCCCTCCTCGTCCTCCGGCTCGGTGCTCGCCGTGAAGGTCGACAATGCGGCGGCGGCACGACCGCAGACGGGTCTGGATCAGGCGGACCTCGTCTATGCCGAGCAGGTCGAGGGTGGGCTCAGCCGGCTGATGGCGGTATTCGCGACGAAGCTGCCGAAGGCGGTCGGCCCGGTGCGCAGTGCGCGCGAGTCGGATCTGGAACTGCTGCGCCAGTTCCACCGACCGACGCTCGCCTTCTCCGGTGCGCAGCACAAACTCCTGCCCCTGATCGACAAGGCGCCCCTGACCGCGGTACCGCCGGAGAGGAACTCCGACGCCTACTTCCGTGACGTCGGGAAGGCCGCGCCGCACAACCTCTATCTACGACCACAGAGGCTGATGAGGTCCGCGCCCGGAGCCGCCGCGCTGACCACCGGCTTCCGCTTCGGCGCCGCGCCGACGGGCGGCACCCCGCAGACCACACGCACGGTCCGCTTCCCGTCCGCCAGTTTCACGTTCAGCTGGTCCGCCGAGCGGCACCGCTGGCTGGTGGCCATGGACGGGACGCCGACGGTGACGGCGGACGGGGCGCGCGTGGCTCCGGCGACGGTGGTGGTGCAGTACGTACGGGTGCGCACATCCGGCCTCCACGACGTCCTCGGCAACAACTCGCCGTACTCGGAGACCGTGGGTTCCGGGAAGGCTCAGGTGCTGCGCGACGGACGGGTGTTCGACGCTCAGTGGCGGCGGGCGTCGGCGGCGGACGGTACGCGGTTCACGACGGCGGACGGCACACCGGTGAACTTCGCGCAGGGGCAGGCCTGGGTCATGCTCGTGAAGGAGTGAGCCGGGGCGGGCGAGCCACCACGGCCCTCGGAGCCCGCTACGCCCGACGGCCCAGCCGGCGTTCGATCGCCGTAGCGGCATCACGGCGGGCAGGGGCGAGCGCCGCCCGGGCGTCGTCGGCCGAGCCGAGTCCCAGCGCCGCCGCGATCGCCTCCCAGGCGACACCGCCTTCGATCAGCGCCTCCACGGCGGCACCGACGGCGACGACCGTGTCCCTGCGGGCCCGGTCGAGTTCGGCGAGCGCACGCAGCAGGTCGGGCGCCGTCGCAACGTCGGACAGTCCGCTCTGCGCCGCGTGCCGCGCCTGGTCGGCGGTGACCCACCACTCGGCGGCCGTGTGCGGGGAAGGAGTGACGAGGGTCCGGTCCACGGGATGCCGCCTTCCTTGCCGGGTGCGCATACGGGGGCTGCCGTGGCCGCCAGTCTAGGTCGGTGATCCGATGGGCGGTGCGCACCGTCCGCTGAACGGACCAACGCGCGCGGGCGGCGCCGACAGCCCCTCCGCGGAAGAGGAACCCGCCGGGGGGTGGCCCAGGCGCCCCTTGCCTCGGGGTCGGCCGGGGGTCAACCGCACGTGCGGCGGCCGAGCGTCACGCGAGCCCCGGGCCGCCCAGCGCCTCCTGTGCCTGGGCGGCCAGCCCGTCCGCCCCGCACGACTGCGCCAGCGTCAGCCCCCTCTTCAGCTCGGCCGCCGACCGGGTGGCCACGCCGTACTCGACGCGGGCCAGCGCGTGTTCGTAGGCGCAGGGTGACGCCTCCAGATAGGTCACCGCACGGGCGTACAGGGCAGCGGCGCGCTGCCCGGTCTCCAGGGCGGCGGCCACGCGCAGTGCCTCGCCGATCGCGGTGTCCGTGCCGGACAGCTCGGCCTGCCGGCGGGCGGTCACGGCGAGTTCGGCGGCACGGCGCGGATCGTCGGCGGCCAGCGCACGGGCGAGGTCGGCGGCCCAGGGAGCCAGCACGGTGTTGTGACCGCGCCCGGCGGCCGCCTTCTCGGCGGCCTCCAGTTCGCCCACTCCCTCCTCGGTCCGGCCGACGGCGAGCAGCAGCCGGCCGCGGACGCATCGGGTGTCGGGCAGCACGATGGTCGAGGGGTACGGCGGCGCGAAGCCATACCGCTCGGAGACCGTCCAGGCCTCATGGACATGCCCGCGGGCGAGCAGGGTGTCCACGAGCCCGCAGGTCGCCGACCAGTACAGGGGCAGTCCGCGGCCGACGCGCTCCGCGAGGCGCAGGGACTCACGCAGGGAGGTCTCCGCCTCTCCGAGCCGGCCCCGCCTGCGGTGGGCCAGTCCGACGTAGGCATGCGCCAGGGCGAGATGGCCACCGCTCCACCCGGCGGACTCGTAGGCGCGCAGGGCCTCCGTGAACAGGCTTTCCGCCCGGTCGAGGCGGTCGGTGTAGGCGTAGGCGCTGCCCAGCATCAGCTCGATGCCCCACTCGGTGTCGGTCCAGCCGAGTCCCGGGGCGAGGCGGCCGTTGACGAGGGCGCGGTCGCACAGCTCCACGACCTCCTCGGCGTTCTCGCCGTGGGTCATCGCGTCGAAGCCGCGCAGAATGAGCAGGGCCCGCTCGGAGTTGTCCTTCCCGGTGCAGGTGCGGGCGAGTTCGGCCAGCTCCCGCGAGCGGTCCGGGGAGTCCTCCTCGGCCGCGTGGATGCCCTCCCACATGTAGTGCACGGCCTGGAGACGCATCCGGGACGGCCCGGGTTCCAGGCGGGCGGCCTCCGCGTCGACGGTGCGGACCGCCTCGTCCAACTGGTCGTTGTGCAACAGGGCCTGGGAGAGGCGGCAGACCGCGTCGACGCGCACATCACCCTCCAGCCCGGGCATGGCGAGGGCCGCCTGGAGGTAGTCGATGGTGGTGGCGGGCGAGGTCAGCAGGGTGGCACAGCCCAGTTCGTAGAGCACATGGGGGTGGACCTCGGGCAGCGGCGGCTCCAGCAGGGCCCGCTCCAGACAGCGGCGGGCCGCTTCCGGGGCACCCACGGCGAGGTGTTCGCGCGCCGCCTCGCGCATCTGCTCCACGAGTTCCTCGTCGTCGTCCGGATGGACCTCGAGGAGGTGACGGGAGGCGGCCGCGGCGCCGAGTCCGGAGTCGGTGACGACCTGGGCGGCGATACCGTGCATCGCGGTGCGCAGCCCGTCGGGGATGGAGCGGTAGACGGCGCTGGCGATCAGTGGGTGGACGAACTCCAGCTCGCCGTCGGCCGCCTGACGGCCGGCCGGATCGGGCTCGGCCAGGATACGGGCCGCGCCGAGGAGTTCGGCGCACCGCACCGCCTCGTCATGGCGCATGGTGGCGAGCCGGGCCACCAGGTCCACGGTGATGCCGGTGCCGAGGATGGCAGCGGCCCAGGCGAACCGGGTGGCTTCGATGCCGAGGCTCTCCAGGCGGGCGACGAGGCCGTTGCCACGGGCCGAGCGGTTCAGGGCGCGCAGTTCGACGGCCGACGCCTCGACCGGTTCGAGCCGGCTGTCCTGCACCTTGGCGAGAAGTTCGACGGTCTCGTAGGGATTGCCGCCAGTCACGGCCCACACCTCGCGGCAGAACGGGGCGTCCGCGTGCGCGCCGAGGGTGGCGCGGGTGAGTCCGGCGGTCGCCTCGGGGGTGAGTTCGCTCAGCGTGCTGACCGGCCGGCGGGCGGCCGCGGCGATCGTGTCGAGGTAACGCGCGGTGTCCCCGGTGGCCTCGCCGGTGCGCAGGGCGACCACGACCAGGACGCGCAGCTCGTCGAGGCGCTCGCAGAAGGCGGCGAGCCAGTGCAGGGTCTCCTGGTCGGCCCACTGCGCGTCGTCGATGAGCAGGACCAGCGGCCACTCCCGTTTGGCGAGCCGGGAGACGGCGACGACCAGGCCGTCGCACACACCCTGCGGGTCGGCCTGCCGTTCGCCCGGTTCCGTTATGCCGAGAGCGGGGCCCGCGACGTCGTACCAGTCGCCCAGGTACTCGCGCGCCTCCTCCGGCATCAGGGAGAGCAGCGCGGGCTGGAGCAGTTGCCGTACGACATTGAAGGGGACGGATGTGACGGTCTCGCCCCCGCGCGTCGACCACACCGTGCAGCCGCGCCGCTCCGCGATGCGGCGTGTCTCGGAGAGCAGCGCGGTCTTGCCGATGCCGGCCTCCCCGCCGATCACCAGCAGGCTCCCCGACGCGGAGGGCGAGGTGCCGTCGCGCAAGGCGTCCACCGCCTCGGTGACGACGGCGAGTTCCGCGTCGCGTTCCCACAGGGAAGCCGAGGCGGCCGCTGCGGGCCGTGCCTCCGTCATCCCGGTACCTCCCCAGGTCGCCCAAACGACGTACAGACATCGAGCCTAGCCGTCCCCGGGCTCCGGCGGAGGCGGGTCGGGGCACCTGTTGCCGTGATGGGTGACTTGCGTTGTCCTGGGGCGACGCGAGAGGCCGCCGACCAGCCGGGGAAAGGTTTCATCGGTCAACTTCTCGTAAAGTCGGCCCCATTGGCGACCGCCGGCGGTCCGCGGGAACGGGCGGGCGGGATGGACCGGGGAGGCTCTCATCCCTCTTTCACGCATGCCTCCTACGGTGGTCCCATGACGCAGGTGACTCCTCCCGGGTGGTACCCCGACCCGGGGCAGACAAGTGACGGACCCACCACCGAGCGCTGGTGGGACGGCAGGGTGTGGACGGACCGGACCCGGCCCGCGGACCGGGCCGGCGCATGGGGTCCCCCGGCGCAGCCGCCGGGCGTCGGCGCGTATCCGGGCGGGCCGTTCGCCGCCGCACCGTATCCGGCCGTTCCGCCCGCCCCGGCGCGGCGCGGACTGCGGACCGGGATAGCCGTCGCGGCGGCGGTCGCCGTGCTCGCGGGCATAGGCGGCGGTGTCTACGCGCTCACCGCGAACAAGGGCGGCGGGAACACCGCGCGTTCCCAGGGATTCGGGGGCCCGGGCGGCTTCGGCGGTCCGGAGGGCCCGGGGGGCCAAGGGGGCCAGAACGATCCCTTCGGCGGCCGGGGCGGGTCGGGCGGCTCCGGGGGGTCGGACGGCCGGCCCGGACAGCCGGGCACCGAGGACGGGTACGCCACCGATCCGTTCAACGGCATCAGCATCCCCGTACCGGACGGCTGGAGCGGCAACCTCATCGAGGGCGGGGCGGCGATCCAGTCCAAGGACGAGTACAAGTGCCCCGGCGACACCGCGAAGACGTGCAACAGCGGCGGGGCGTACTCGGCGTCGGCGCGGGCGCAGGGGCTGACGGCCACCACGGCGGAGGCGGCGGCCAAGCAGGACATCGCCAAGAACGCCGAGGAGTCCTACGGCGGCGCGAGCTACGGCGGCATCACCTCGCACCAGGTGCTGGCCTCCAAGGCGGTGACGGTGGCCGGACAGAAGGGCTATCTGGTCCGCTGGAAGGCGGTCACCGGCAAGGGCGCGGACGGCTATGTCGAGTCACTCGTGTTCCCCTCCCCCGCCGAGCCCGGACAGCTCGTCGTCGTCCGCTTCGGCATCGACGTCGGCTCGAACGCGCCGAAGCCGTCCGTCCTCGACCAGGTCGCGGCGGGCATCAAGGCGGCCTCCGGCGGCGGCGACGGACAGAACGTCTGAACCCCGGCCGGACGTGATGCGACCGGGCGGGGCTCCCCTCCGCTCAAGAGGAACCCCACCCGGCCGGGTGCGCGCCGCCCCCGTCCCCACGGTGCGGCGCGATCAGGGCCGACGTCCGGTCATCCCACGGACGGCGGCCCGGTCTCTAGGTCAGCCCCAGCAACGGGAGCACCGCCACCTCGACGAAGCGCGCGAGGTACTCCTCGTCCGCGTACTGCCCCTCCAGCATCGGCCGGGCGCGGAGCACACCCAGCAGCTGGGCCGGGATGTACTCGAGGGCCGGGTGGTCGGCGGCCACCTCGCCGCGCTCGACACCGCGCCGGAGGATTTTCTGAAGCGCCCTGATCTCGGGCTCGACGAGCGCCTCGCGCAGCGCCTGGGCGAGTTCCTGGTCCTGCATGACGGCGGGACCGAGGGCCTGGAGCAGCTTGGTGTCACGGCGGGACCACGCGGCCGTGGCCCGCGCGGCGGCGCGCAGGTCCCCGGCGAGGGAACCGGTGTCGACGCCCGCGATCCGCACACAGCGGTTGGACCTGAGGGCGGCGGCCACGAACTGGGGCTTGGTCTTCCACTGCCGGTACAGCGTGGACTTGCTGCACCGGGTGCTGGCGGCGATGCCCTCCATGGTGACCGAGTCGTATCCGCATTCACGGATCTGCTCGAGCACGGCGTCGAAGAACTCCTGTTCGCGCTCAGGCGTGATCTTGGAGCGGCGCGAGGTGGCAACCGTCTCCGGTGCGTCCGCTGCCTGCGACGTCATGGCTGGCTCCTCCTCCGTCGTGCGCCCGGCCCGTGGGCCGCTTCACATCAGTATATCGATACGCGAGTGTACCGGTACGCGAGCGTATCGGTACACTCGCGTATCGATGAGCCTTGGACAGGACCCACTCGACTGTCGCGTGGATCCTTTCCTGGGCTCACCAGGCACCACCTCACGCAAGACCATCAGCAAAGGGGCCGGGGGATGGATTCCCGTACCGAGCCTGAAAACGAAGGGGCAGCCGCGATACGCCGGCCGCCCCTCGTTCGTGAGCTCCTGCTGGTAGGCGGGCTCTTCCTCGTCTACAAGCTCGGGCGACAGCTGGCGAACGGCCACACCGCCGAGGCCTACCGCAACGCGCACCGCGTATGGGGCTGGGAGCGCTCCCTGCGTCTGCCGGGCGAGGGCGCCGTGCAGTCCGCACTGCTGCACGGCCACACCCTCGTCCGCGCCGCGAACCTCTACTACGTGGCCGTCCACTTCACGGCCACCGCCGCCTTCCTGGTCTGGCTGTACCTACGGCGGCCCGGGCACTACCTGTGGGCCCGGCGGGTCCTCGCCCTGGTCACCGGCGCCGCGCTGGCGCTGCACCTGACGTTTCCGCTCGCCCCGCCGCGCATGCTGGACGTGGCTCACCTGGTGGACACCGGACACGTCTACGGCCCCACGGTGTACGGAGCCCACCCTGAGACCGACTCGATGGCGAACCAGTTCGCCGCCATGCCGTCGCTGCACTTCGGCTGGGCCCTGATGGTCGCGATCGGCCTGATCGTGGCCACCCGGTCGCGGCTGCGCCGGCTGTGGCTGCTGCATCCGCTGCTGACCCTGGTCGTGATCGTCGGCACGGCGAACCACTACTGGCTCGACGCGATCGTGGCGAGCGCCCTGCTCGCAATCGCGCTGGCGGTGGTCCGCACGCCGTCGCCGGCGCCGGACGGATCGCCCACGGCACCCCGCACCGTGCCCGCGCCGAGGCCCGCACCGGCCGCTCAGCGCGCGGCCTCTTCGGTGAGCACGCCGGCCACCCGGTGCTCCCTCGAACTCCTGCCCGACGCGCCGGCCGCCGGGCCCTCGGCGGCCGAGGGTCCCGGCCTGGTGGGAGCGGGCCGATGAGCGCCCCGCTCCTCGCCGTCGTCCTGTCCCTCTTCTCCGCTGTCGCCTACGCGGCCGCCGCCGTGGCCCAGGAACGACTGGCCGCCCGGTCCTCGGCCGCCGGCACGCTGCGGCTGTTCACCCACGGCGCCTGGTGGTGGGCGGTCGTCCTCAACGCCTCCGCCGCCCTGCTGCACGTCGCCGCCCTCAAGTTCGGCCCGCTGACGCTGGTCCAGCCCCTCGGCGCGCTCACCCTGGTCGCCGCGGTGCCGCTCGGCGCGCGGGCGGCGGGACGCCGGGTCAGCGCGGTGGAGTGGCGGGGCACCGTTCTCACCCTGGCCGGTCTGGCCGCGCTGCTGGTGACGGCGTCCGGACCGGAGCCCGACCATGTGCTCAGCCTGCCGGAGGCACTGGCCGTGGCGGGAACGACCGCGGGCCTCATCGGCACACTGGCCCTCCCCCACTCCGGGCCGCTGGGCGGCCGTCCCGGTCTGCGGCACGCGACCGCCTCCGGAGTGGCGTCGGGTGTCGCCTCGGCGCTGACGCAGACCGTGACGGTGGCGGCGACGGATCGCTCGCAGTCGGTGCTCAGTGTGCAGGTGGTCGTGGTGGCCCTGCTGGTCGCGGTGTTCGCGACGGGTGGTCTGCTGTTGTCCCAGACGGCCTACCGGGACGGCCTCGGCGCCCCGCTCGCGGTGGTGACCCTCGTCAATCCGGTCGCCGCCGCGGTGATCGGCCTCTCCTTCCTGGGCGAGCACCTCCAGGGCGGCGCGACGGGACTGCTGCTCACGGCGGTGGGCACGGCTCTGGCGTCCTGGGGCGTGGTGGCGCTGTCGCGGTCGGCCCCGGCCCCGGCGGCGGATGCCGACCCGTCGTTGCCCGGCCGGGGCGCCGAAGGGGCGGTGCCCGGGGCGGACGCCGACCACCCCCTGGCCGCGGTGCTCGGGCTGGAGCCCGAGCCGGTGCCTCATGAGCCGCCGTTGCTGCCCCCGCAGCCGGCGCCCCCGTCACCGGGGCACCTCACCGCGCTGTGAAACGGGTGGAGGCCGGCACGCAGGCGTACGTGCCGGCCTCCGCCGTTGTCCTGTCCGGGGTTGAGTGCGCCGGCGCCCCCGGGGCAACGGCTCGGTTCCCCGGTGGCCGTGGGCTCAGCTCGGCTCCATCCCCGGTAGTCCTGCTTGAGCTCGGTGTCCAGCCCGGCGGAGTCCGGCCTGGCCTCCGGCTACGGGGCACACCCCGCCGTCCCCGTCACACGCCACCGCCGCTGCCCCCGGGACCGCCGCCGAGGCTCGCGCGGCGGTCCCGGGTCACCGAGTCACCGAGTCACCGAGTCAGCGAGTCAGCGAGTCAGCGGTGCACGGTCACCGCTTCACCAGGTCGGCGGTTCACCGGGTCAGCGGTTCACCGCTTCACCCCGTGACGATCGCCGGGTCGCTCACGCCCGGCCGCCCGTTCTCGACGTGTCCGGCGAAGCGGCGCAGGAAGGCGGGGTCGGCCTCGGACGTCACAGTGAGGTCGTACCAGCGCTTGCTCGCTCCGAGGGCGAAAGTGCGCCGCAGGGTGGCACCGGCGCGGACCGAGACGGCCTGCGCATGGCCGCCGTACGCGCAGACGACCTTGAGCCGCACCGTGCCCGAGCCCTTGTTGGTGAAGGTCAGCTCGACGTCCTCGCCGGTGTGCCGTGCGGTGACCTCGGCGCCGGCCGCCTTGTTCGGCCCCCGGAAGACGCGCAGGAAGCCGTTCGGGCCGTGCACGGTCAGGTCGTAGGAGCCGCCCGAGTAGGCCGAGTTCCAGGTGTCCGAGACGGTCTTGCCGGCCTCGGTGGTGTAGGTCCAGGGGCCGTCGGTGCGGTTGCCGGACGTGACGAGGAAGGCGGCGCCGGCCCGCGCGCCGGAGGCGAAGGCCAGCGTGAACGTCCCGGCCGCCGTGTCCGCGGAACCGTCCACGACGGGCGCGTACATGAGCGGACGGGTGGGGCGCGAGCCGCGCTCCTGCCGGGGCAGGACGGGGTTCGCGGGTGGGGTCGGCACATAGTCGGGGTGCCGGTTGTGGTCCGGCGGCTGGTAGCCGTCCGTGGCCGGCAGGGACACCGGCTTGGTGTCCTGGCGGGAGAAGTCGAACGCAGAGGTCAGGTCGCCGCACACCGCGCGGCGCCAGGGCGAGATGTTCGGCTCGTGGACGCCGAAGCGCCGCTCGATGAACCGGATGATCGAGGTGTGGTCGAGCGTCTCAGAGCAGACGTATCCGCCCTTGCTCCAGGGAGAGACGACCAGCATCGGCACGCGCTGCCCGAGTCCGTAGGGACCGGCCGGGTGGCCGGCGTCGCCCTTGAAGAGGTCGGGGCCCGCGTCGACCGTGGACTTGCCCTGTGCGGCGGAGGCCGGCGGGAAGGGCGGGATCAGGTGGTCGAAGAAGCCGTCGTTCTCGTCGTACGTGATGAACAGGGCCGTCTTCGCCCACACCTTCGGGTCGGAGGTGAGCGCGTCGAGCACCTGGGAGACGTACCAGGCACCGTAGTTGGCGGGCCAGTTGGGGTGCTCGGTGAACGCCTCGGGGGCGACGATCCAGGAGACCTGCGGGAGTTTGCCGGACTTCACATCGGCCTTGAGCCGGTCGAAAAAGCCCTCGCCCGTGCGGGCGTCGGTGCCGGTGCGGGCCTTGTCGTAGAGCGGGTCGCCGGGCGCCGCGTTCTGGTACTGCTTGAAGTAGAGCAGCGAGTTGTCGCCGTAGTTGCCGCGGTAGGCGTCCGGGATCCAGCCCCACGAGCCCTTGGCGTCGAGGCCGTCACCGATGTCCTGGTAGATCCTCCAGGAGACACCGGCGGGCTCCAGGCGCTCGGGGTAGGTCGTCCAGTTGTAGCCGGCCTCGTCGTTGCCGAGGACCGGGCCGCCGCCCTTGCCGTCGTTGCCGGTGTAGCCCGTCCACATGTAGTAGCGGTTCGGGTCGGTGGAGCCGATGAACGAGCAGTGGTACGCGTCGCAGATGGTGAAGCTGTCGGCAAGCGCGTAGTGGAAGGGGATGTCCTCGCGGGTCAGATACGCCATCGTGGTGGCGGACTTGGCGGGCACCCACTTGTCGTACCTGCCGCCGTTGAAGGCTGCGTGCCCGTCGTTCCAGCCGTGCGGAAGATCCTGGATGAACGCGAGGCCCAGGTCGTCGGCGTCGGGGTGGAACGGCAGGATGTCCTTGGTGCCGTCCGACTGGTGCCAGACCGACTTGCCGTTCTGGAGGGTGACCGGGCGCGGGTCGCCGAAGCCCCGGACGCCTCTGAGCGTGCCGAAGTAGTGGTCGAAGGAACGGTTCTCTTGCATGAGGACGACGATGTGCTCGACGTCCTCGATGGTGCCGGAGCGGTGGTGCGCGGGGAGGGCCGCGGCACGCTCGATGCTGCTCGAGAGCGCGCTGAACGCGGCGGTGCCGCCCGCCAGCTGGAGGAAGCGGCGCCGATTCACTTGAGGCATGACGGAGTGACCCCTTGTCCTGAGCGGGCATGGGACGCCCGGTGATGAGAGGACCTGCGCGAAGCGAGTGTTCCAGGGACACCAAACGTCAGGAAAGGGTGCGATGGCGCCCATGTGAAAGGCGCCGGTACGGCAGATGCGCCGGGGCCGAGGCCTCCCCGAGATCCCGCCAAGCCCGCCGACGCCACGGCACCGGGTACCTCGAATGGCGCGGGCCGGCCCGGAGCGGGGTGCGCCGGCCGCCCGCCCCGCCCGAGGCGAGACGGACGGCCGAACCGCTCCTCAGGGCCTCACTGCTCCTCGCGGGGTCACGACAGGTACGCCTCCACCTCGCTGAACTGGGCGGCCGGCCAGCCGGTGTTGGCAGTCACGTTCAGCCGCAGATAACGCAGGTTCGTGCCGCCGGGCAGGGTGACGGTCACCGTGTTGCCGGTCGCCGGGTCGAAGCGGTAGCCCGCGGAACCGAGCACGGTCGTGTACCCGGATCCGTCGGTGCTGCCGAGTACGGACAGGGTCTGGGTGCGTGCCTGCCAGACCGTGAGCGGCGGCAGTCTCAGCACCAGCCGGCGCACCGGCTGCGACGATCCGAGGTCGACGGTGAAGGACTGCGGGAAGGCGTTGTTGGTCGACTCCCAGTAGCTGCTCGCGTCCCCGTCGACCGCCTTGCCCGGAGTGTAGATGTCCTGGGAGCCGCTCGCGGTGGCCGGGCGGCCCTTGGCGAGGTTGCGGCCTGGGTCCGGGGACGGGTTGCCCTGGCCCGGCTGCGGCCAGGTCGAGCAGTCCGACCAGGTGCTGTTCCAGCCGGAGTTGCCGCCGCCGTCGGTGAGCGCGAAGGCACCGGAGTTCGCCGGGTAGGGGCAGTTGTAGACGCCCGCCGAGCCCACCCCTGCGGCGGTGACGTTACGGAAGGTGGCGGCGCCCTGGGCCTCGGCCTGTACGACGACGGTGCCGGTGTTGCGCACCGTGGCACCGTCCACCGTGACGTTTCCGACCGGGTAGCCCTGCCCGCCGCCGGAGACGAACTCGAAGGCGCTGTAGGGGCTGTCGCTGATCGTGGTGTTGGTGATGTTCACGGTGGCGTTGATCGCGCTGTCGTAGGAGTCGACGCGCAGCGCGCCCATCGGGTGGTTCCAGTTGGGGTTCATCGCGCCCGTGCGCACGAGGGTGTTGCCGTCGACGGTGATGGTGCCGGCCAGCGGGAAGAACGGGTCCAGGAACTTCTGGTTGGAGATCGCGATACCACTGCCCAGGGCGTTGGTGTCGGAGATCAGGTTGTTCCGCACGGCGAGGTCCGTGCCGCCGTAGATCGCGATGCCGTTGGCGAGGTTGGGCTGCGAGATGGTGTTGTTCTCGAAGCTGCTGTTCGTGTCCGGCGAGTACAGCGACCACATGGCGAGCGCGTCGTCGCCCTGGTTGCGCAGGAAGTTGTCGCGGACCCGCACGCCCCTGGCGGTGCCGTTGAGGTTGAGTCCGTCGGCGGTGGTGTCGAGGATGCGGTTGTTCTCGACGACCAGGTTGTCGTTGTTGCCGGTCAGCCACAGGCCGACCTTCAGATGCTGGATCCACATCCCGGAGACGGAGGAGTTCGGGCCCAGCGAGCCGTTGACGAAGTTGTCGGGGCTGGAGTCCACCCGCTCGGTGACCTCGCCGAGGACGGCGAAGTCCTTGATGTGGACGTTGCCCAAGGAGCCGGACTGGTCGATGAAGCGGGAGGTGTGCACCACGGAGTACCAGCTGCCGGCGCCCTGGAGGGTCACGTTCTGCACCCCGCTCAGCGAGGACGTCAGCCGGTAGTCACCCGGCGGGATCCAGACCACTCCCCCCTGGGCCGCGGCGATGGCGTCGCGGAAGGCCTGGGTGGAGTCGCCCTGGCCGCTGGGGTCGGCGCCCTTGGAGGTGACGGAGACCGACCCGGCGGGCTGGGTCGCGGCGCCGGCGACCTGCTCGAAGTCGGCGACGTCGACGGTGACCTGGGTGCCGGTCGACTCGAAGGCGACCCTGTCGCCCGGCTGGACGTTCTGGCCCAGCAGCAGGCGGGCGTCGTCGAAGAAGTGGTGGGTCCTGGCGCCGGGGATCCAACCCGTGTCGATGTAGGAGTACTTGGAGGTGACGGCCAGGGTCTTCGCCAGCCTGGTCCCGTTGACATACACGTTGAGCGTGCCGGACTGGCCGTCCGGCACGCTGTAGGCGAGGTTCACGGCGTTGGCGGCCCGGGGCACGGTGAACTCGACGCGCTGTCCGGAGGTGAGCCGGACGGCTTGGCGGCCGGAGGCCTCGGAGGCCAGGGTGCCCTGGGTGTAGTCGGGGCCGATCCTCGTTCCGGTGGTGATGGCGGACTCGGCCTCGACCGAGGTGAAGGGCAGGGTGGCGCCCGCGGCCGCGTGGGCGGCGGGCGCGCCGAGGCTGACGAGCATGCCGGCGGCGAGGGCGACGGCCGCCGCGATCACCGGTATGCGCCTGACAGGTCTGACCGTGTGGGTGGTCCCGTGCATGTGCCGATCCCTTCATGGTGGGGGTGGTGGGACAGCGCGGTGCGGGACGGCGGTCAGGCGCGCAGCCAGACCGCCGTGTCCTGGGGAAGGCGGCCCTGTTCATCCAGGGGGCCGCTGGCCAGCAGGGGCCGGGAGCCGGCGGGCAGTTCGGCGGGGGCGGCGGCGAGGTTCACCACGCAGAGCACGCCCTCGGCGCGGGTGAAGGCGAGGACGCCCTCGGGGGCAGGCAGCCAGGTCAGCGGGCCGTCGCCGAAGACCGGGCGGATCCGGATCGCCGCACGGTAGAGGCTGAGCATCGAGCCGGGGTCGGCCGCCTGGAGGTCCGCCGCGTACGCCGGCCAGTACGCGGGCTGCGGCAACCAGGGCTCGCCGCCGAATCCCGCGTGGGGTGCGCCGGCCGTCCACGGCAGCGGCACCCGGCAGCCGTCACGGCCCGGGTCGGTGCCGCCGGAGCGGAAGTACATCGGGTCCTGGATGCGGTCGAGGGGGACATCGGCCTCGGGCAGGCCGAGTTCCTCGCCCTGGTAGACATAGACCGCGCCCGGCAGGGCCAGCGACAGCAGGGCGGCCGCGCGGGCGCGCCGGGTGCCGAGGGCCAGGTCGCTGGGGGTGCCGAAGGCCTTGGCGGCGAAGTCGAAACCGCTGTCCTCGCGGCCGTAGCGGGTGACCGTGCGGGTCACGTCGTGGTTGCACAGCACCCAGGTGGCCGGGGCGCCCACGGGGGCGTGCTCGGCCAGTGTGTCGTCGATCGACTGTCGCAGCCGTCGCGCGTCCCAGGGGCAGGAGAGAAAGGAGAAGTTGAACGCGGTGTGCAGCTCGTCGGGGCGCAGATAGCGGGCGAAGCGCTCGGTGTCGGGGAGCCACACCTCGCCCACGAACACACCGCCGTACTCGTCGGCCACCCTGCGCCAGGAGCGGTAGACGTCGTGGAGTTCGTCCCGGTCGACATACGGGTGCGGATCGCGGCCCTCGACGAAGTCGGGCAGAGCGGGATCCTTGACCAGCAGGGCGGCCGAGTCGATGCGGACGCCCGCCACGCCCCGCTCGAGCCAGAAGCGCAGGATGTCCTCGTGCTCCTGACGGACGGCGGAGTGGGCCCAGTTGAGGTCGGGCTGCTCGGGCGCGAAGAGATGGAGATACCAGTCGCCGTCGGGCAGCCGGGTCCAGGCGGGACCGCCGAACTGGGAGGTCCAGTCGTTGGGCGGAAGCTCGCCGAGCGCGCCGCGGCCCGGCCGGACGTGGAACAGCTCCCGCTCGGGGCCCCCGGCGAGGGCCGCGCGGAACCAGGGGTGCTGGTCGGACACATGGTTAGGCACGATGTCGACGATCGTGCGGATGCCCAGCTCCTGTGCCTCGGCGATCAGCTTCTCGGCCTCCGCGAGGGTGCCGAAGGCCGGGTCGATGGTGCGGTAGTCCGCGACGTCGTAGCCGCCGTCCTTCATCGGTGACAGGTACCAGGGGTTGAACCAGAGGGCGTCCACGCCGAGTTCGGCGAGATACGGCAGTCTCGCGCGGACGCCCGCGAGGTCCCCGGTGCCGTCGCCGTCGCCGTCCGCGAAGCTGCGGACGTACACCTGGTAGATGACGGCCGAACGCCACCAGTCACGGTCGGTCCGGACGGTGCGGGCAGGGGTGGGCTGTCCCACGGGGCGGGCCTTTCTGTGTCGGGGGGTCCAGGGGCCGGTTCAGCCCTTGGTGCTGCCCGCGCTGATCCCGGCGATGATGTGCCGCTGGAAGACGAGGAACAGCGCGACCATCGGGATGCCGGCGATCACCATCGCGGCGATGAGCACGGTGAGCTGGATGTTCTGCGAGAGCTGGACCAGGGCCACACTGATCGGCTGTTCGTCGGTGTCGGAGAAGACCATCAGCGGCCACAGGAAGTCCTGCCACACCGCGACCAGCGCGAAGATCGACACCACGCCGAGCACCGGCCGGGACATGGGCAGGACGACCGACCACAGGATGCGCAGTCTGCCCGCGCCGTCGATCTCGGCGGCCTCCAGGACGTCGCGCGGCAGCTGGTCGAAGAACCGCTTGAGCAGATACAGGTTGAAGGCGTTGGCGACGGCCGGCAGCCAGATGCCGAGGGGGTCGTTGAGCAGACTGGTGTGGATGAGCGGCAGGTCGGCGACGGTCAGGTACTTGGGTACGACCAGCGCCTGGGCCGGGACCATCAGGGTGGCGAGGATGCCGCCGAGGATCACCTTGCCGAAGGCGGGTTTCAGCTTGGACAGGGCGTAGGCGGCGGCCGTGCAGAACACCAGCTGGAACGCCCACGCGCCGGCCGCCTGCACCACCGTGTTCCACAGGTGCTGCGGCAGCTGCATCAGGTCCCAGGCGTCCGTGTAACCGCTGACGTGCCAGTGCTTCGGGATCAGTGTCGGCGGGGTCCGAGCGATCTCGTCCGGTGACTTCATCGCCCCGGTCACCATCCAGTAGACCGGGAAGAGGAAGGCGAGCGCGAAGAGCACGACGACACCGGTGAACACGGTCCAGTAGAGGGCTTTGCCGCGGGGCCGGGCGAGCGTGGCCGGCGAGATCAGGGTCCGGGTGCTCATACGGCCTCCTCCCCGGAGCGGGTGAGCCGGAGACAACCGGCGGAGAAGACGCCGAGCAGCACGAGCAGCATGACGCTCAGCGCGCACGCGCCGCCGAAGTCGTTGTAGAGGAAGGCGTACTTGTAGATGAGGTACAGGACGGTGACCGTGGCGTTCTCCGGTCCGCCGCCGGTGATCACGAAGGGCTCCGTGAAGACCTGCATGGTCGCGATGATCTGAAGAAGCATCAGCATCAGGATGACGAACCTGGTCTGCGGGATCGTCACGTGGCGCACGCGCTGGAGGAGGTTCGCGCCGTCCAGTTCGGCGGCCTCGTACAGCTCCCCGGGGATGGACGCGAGCGCGGCCAGATAGATCAGCACGGTGCCGCCCATGTTGGCCCAGGTGGCCACGAGCACCAGGGACACCAGGGCGGTGTCGGCGCCGTTGGTCCAGTTGGAGGTGGGCAGGTGCAGAAAGCGCAGCGTCTCGTTGGCGAGGCCGGCCCCGGGGTCGTAGAACCACTTCCACAGCAGGGCACTGACCACCGGCGGGATCATCACCGGCAGATAGACCACGACCCGGAAGAAGGCCCGGGCGTGGCGCAGTTCGTTGAGGACGAGCGCCAGCACGAAGGGGATCGCGAAGCCGATCAGCAGGGCGAGCAGGGTGAAGGTGAGCGTGTTGCGCCAGGCGGCCCCGAACTCCGGGTCGTGCAGCACCCGGGTGAAGTTGGCGGTGCCGACCCACGCGGGCGGGGAGCCGGGCGTGTACTTCTGGAAGGCGATCACGACCGCGCGGATCGCGGGGTACCAGGAGAACAGCGCGAAGCAGACGAGGCCGCCGAGCAGGAAGCCGTAGGCGCGTGCCTGGTCGGCGAGGCGGCGCCGCCTCCGGCCCCCCATCGGGGGCGGCGCCTGCGGCGGGTGGACGGCGACCGTCTCGACGGGCCGCCGTGCGGCGGTCCGCGTCATCGGGGTCAGCTCCGGGCCAGGATGGTGTCGATCTTTCCGCCGGCGTCCTTCAGGAGCTGGTCGATGTCGGCGTCCTTCTTCGTCAGCACGGCGGAGACGGTGCCGTCGAGGACGGAGTAGATCTGCTGGGCGTTCGGCGGCTCGATCTTCATCTGGAGGGTGTGGTTGCCGTCGAGGAAGGACTGGTAGTTCGCCACGGGCACATTGGCGTTGGCCTTCTTCGCCTGCTGGTCCTGGGCGTCGGCGGCGCCGGTGAACAGCCGGGGCTCCGGCAGGCCGACGGGGGCGTTGTTCTTCTTGGCGCGGGCGTAGTCGCCGAGGAAGCCCCTGCCCGGGGTGAGGAACATGTGGTCGAGCCACTTCAGGCCCGCGCGGATCTGCGCCGGGGTGTCCTTCTTGTTGAACATATAGCCGTCGCCGCCGATGAGCGTGCCCTTGCCGCCGGGCATGGGGGCGATGGCGAGGTCGTCGTAGTTGCCGCCCTTCTCCTTCACGAGGATCGGGATGTTGTCGGGGGCGGCGAGGTACATGCCGAGCTTTCCGGAGCCCATCATCTGCTGGACGTCGTTGATGACGAGGAGCTGCTTGCTGCCCATCGAGTTGTCGATCCAGCGCATGTCGTGCAGGTTCTGCAGCACGGCGTGCCCTTCGGGGGTGTCGACGGTGGCCTTCTTGCCGTCGGCGTCGACGACCTCTCCGCCCTGGGAGTACAGCTCGGCCGTGAAGTGCCAGCCGCCCTGGTTCTGGGCGCTGTAGTCGGCGTAGCCCACGGTCCCGTCGCCGAGCGCGGCGATCTTCTTGGCGTCGGCGCGCACTTCGTCCCAGGTCGTGGGCGGCCGGTCGGGGTCGAGGCCGGCCTGCCGGAAGAGCTTCCTGTTGTAGATCAGGCCCATCGAGTAGCCGGTGCGCGGGATGCCGTAGATCCTGCCGTCGACGGTGTAGATGTCGCGCAGCTGCTGCTGAAGGGTGCCGTAGCTCTTCAACTCCTTGACGTACAGGGTGAGATCGGCCGCCTGGCCGGTGTCGACGACATGCTTGACGTCGGTGAAGTACGTGTAGAACACGTCCTCCATCTGGCCGCCGGCGAGCTTGGCGTCGAAGGTCTTGGGGTCCTCGCAGGGGAACGCGTCATGGGCGACGACGTCGATGTCCGAGTGCTGCCTCTCGAAGGAGGCGATGTCCTCCTCGAAGAACCGGCGGTCGACCTTGGCGCTCCGGGGCGGCTCGCAGTTGACCGTGATGCGCGTCTTGCCGCTCGCCGCGTCGTCGTTCGATCCGCACGCGGCGGCGGTGAGGGCGAGGGAGCAGACGCCGATCGCGGCGAAGGTACGGCGGAACCGGGTGCTTCTCATCGGTGGACCCCTCTGGGCAGGAGCGGTGGGCGCCGCACACTCAAGCACCGCCGACATCCCTTCGCAAGATGTCGCGCAGAATCTGTAATTATTCGACAGTAGAGTGGATCTCAGACACGAGGCGCTTGCGCCGTCGACCCGCGCACCACCAGCTCCGGCTCGAAGAGCAGTTCGTCGGCCGGTACGGACCTCCCGCCGATCTGGGCGCCGAGGAGCTCGACGACGGCCCTCCCCATCGACTCGATGGGCTGGCGGACGGTGGTGAGCGGCGGTTCCGTGCAGTTCATCAGCGCGGAGTCGTCATAGCCCACGACGGAGACCTGGGAGGGCACCTCGAGTCCCTTGCGGCGGGCGGCCCGTACGACGCCCAGGGCCAGTGGATCGCTGGCGCAGATGAACCCGGTGACCCCCCGGTCGATAAGCCTGGCGGCCGCCGCGTGGCCGCCCTCGATCGAGAACATGGCCCGGGCGACGAACTCGTCCGGCAGCTCCCCGGCGATCGCCCGCGCCGCCGCCAGCTTGCGGGCGGACGGCACATGGTCGCCCGGACCGAGCACCAGGCCGATCCGCTCGTGCCCCAGCGAGGCGAGGTGGCGCCAGGCCTGCTCGACGGCCACGGCGTCGTCGCAGGAGACGCCCGGGAAACCGAGATGCTGTATGGCCGCGTTGACCAGGACCACCGGGATGTTCCGGTCCGCGAGCAGCCGGTAGTGGTCGTGCGGGGCGTCGGCCTGCGCGTACAGCCCGCCGGCGAAGACCACCCCGGAGACCTGCTGTTGCAGCAGAAGCGCCACATAGTCGGCCTCGGAGACCCCGCCCTTGGTCTGGGTGCACAGCACCGGGGTCAGTCCGAGCTGGGCGAGCGCGCCGCCGATCACCTCGGCGAAGGCGGGGAAGATGGGGTTCTGCAACTCCGGCAGAACCAGGCCGACGAGCCGCGCCCGCTCGCCGCGCAGCTGGGTGGGCCGCTCGTAGCCGAGGACGTCGAGCGCGGAGAGCACCGCCTGCCGGGTGGCTTCCGAGACCCCGGGCTTGCCGTTGAGCACCCGGCTGACCGTGGCCTCGCTGACCCCGACCTTTTTCGCCACTTCAGCAAGTCGTCGCGTCATGGCCGCAAGAATAGCGCAAGCAATGCAAACCGCTTGCGCCAGCGGTGGTCGCCCGCCGGAAGCGGCTGTCCGGAGCGTCTCCCGTTCCCGGGGCCGCCCTCCGTCAGATCCGGCTCTCCGTCGCGGTGTCCGCCGAGAGCCGCTGGGCGACGTAGATCGGGACCACCGACAGCACGACGAGCACCGCCGCCACGACGTTCACGACCGGTGCCTGCTGAGGACGGGTCATGTTGTCGAAGATCCAGATCGGCAGGGTCTCGATGCCGGGGCCGGCCGTGAACGTCGTGACCACGATCTCGTCGAAGGAGAGCGCGAAGGCGAGCAGTGCGCCCGCGAACAGCGCCGAGCGCACCAGCGGGAACGTGACGTCGAGGAAGGCGCGGAAGGTGTCGGCACCCAGGTCCATCGCCGCCTCCTCGTAGGAGCCGGAGGTGCGGCGCAGTCGCGCGACGACGTTGTTGAAGACCACGACGACGCAGAAGGTGGCGTGGCCGACGATGACGGTGAACAGTCCGAGCCCGACCCCGAGCGGTTCCAGGACCGTGCCGAACGCCGAGTTGAGCGCGATCCCGGTGACGATGCCGGGCAGCGCGATCGGCAGCACGACCACGAAGGAGACGGCATCGCGGCCGAAGAAGCGGTGCCGGGCCACCGCGAACGCGATCAGCGTGCCCAGCACGAGCGCGATCGCCGTGGCGCCCAGACCCGCCTTGACCGAGACCCACAGCGCGCTGCGGGCCCCCGCGTTCTCCCAGGCCACCGACCACCAGCGGGCGGTCCATCCGGGCGGCGGCCAGCTCGCGCTGCGGTCCGGGTTGAAGGAGTTGACCAGGACGAGGGCGAGCGGGACGTAGATCACCGCGAAGCCGAGGCCGGCGGCGATGCGCAGCGCGATACGGGCGGAGCGGGACAGTTGCATGACGGGGTACCCCTGCGGGAGGCTGCGGAGTTCTAGAGGCTGCTGAGGGCGCCCGTGCGGCGCATCGCCAGCAGGTACAGCACGATGACCAGCACCGGAACCGTGCCCAGGGCGGCCGCCATGGGCAGGTTGAGCTCGATGTTGGAGTAGACGAGGTTGCCGATCAACTGGGTCTTGCCGCCGACGATCTGCACGGTGATGTAGTCGCCGAGGCTGAGCGAGAAGGTGAAGACCGAGCCGGCGGCCACGGACGGGAGCACCATCGGCAGCACGACCGAGCGGAAGGTGCGGCCGGGGTGCGCTCCCAGGTCGGCCGAGGCGTCCACCAGGCCCGTGGGCAGCTGTGCGAACGCCGTGTGGATCGGCAGGATCATGTACGGCAGCCAGAGATAGGTCAGCGTGATGACGGCCGCCGGGAGGCCGAACCCGGGTCCGCTCAGCCCGAACGGCCGCAGCATCCAGTCGGCGAGCCCGCCCTGGGACAGGATCAGCCGCCACGCGTACACCTTGACCAGGTAGCTCGCCCACAGCGGGGTGAGGATCGCGACCACCAGCAGCGGGCGGTACCGGGGCCGGGCGACGCGAGCGGTGTAGAAGGCCAGGGGGAAGGCGATCAGCGCGCACAGGACGGTGACCGCGAGGGCCACGCCGATGCTGCGCAGGATGACCTGGCGGAAGACGGGCGTGGTCAGCAGCGCCTGGAAGTTGTCCGTGGACCAGACCTTCACCACCTCGGAGGTGAAGGAGTTCGTCGTCCAGAAGGCGGAGACGAACAGCACGCCGAGCGAGCCGAGATAGAGCACGGCCAGCCAGAGCAGGGGCGCGGTCAGCAGCAGGGACAGCCGCAGCCGCGGGCGGCGGTGCAGCAGCCCGGCGAGCCGCCGGACGGGGGTCCGTCCGGCGGCCGGCACGGTGGCGGTCATGGTCGTGTCCTCAGCCCTTGATCTCGGTCCAGGCCTGGACCCACTTGGCGTACGGCACGCACTTGACGTCCGTACGGCCATCAAGGCACTGCTCGATGGGCGTGTTCCAGAAGGCGATGTTCTTCCAGTAGGGCGTGTCGGCCGCGTGGTAGGTGGCGCAGAAGCTCTTGTCGCTGGTCTCCTCGCACGCCTTGGCGTTGGACGGGGCCTCGCCGAAGTACTCGGCGACCTGGGCGTTGACCTTCGGGGAGATGATCCAGTTCATCCACTGGTAGGCGCAGTTGGGGTGCTTGGCCTTGGAGTACAGCATCCAGGTGTCGGACCAGCCGGTCGAACCCTCCTTGGGCACGAAGGCCTTGACCTTGGCGCCCTCGCCCTGTGCGAGGCTGGCGATGACCTGCCAGGTGGTGCCCACCACGGAGTCACCGCTCTTGAAGGCGGACACCTCCTTGAGGTAGTCGCCCCAGTACTCGCCCACGTTCGCGTTCTGCTTCTTCAGCAGGTCGACGGCCGCGTCGAACTGCTTCTGATCGAGCGCGTACGGGTCCTTGATCCCCAGTTCCGGCTTGGTGGCCTTCAGGTAGAGCGCGGCGTCGGCGATGTAGATCGGGGAGTCGTACGCGGTCACGTGGCCCTTGTACTTGGACGCGTCGTCGAAGACGGCGGACCAGGAAGTCGGCGCCGGCTTGACCTTGTCCGTGTTGTACATCAGCAGGTTGGCACCGCGGCCGTGCGGGATGCCGTAGGCCTTGCCCTTGACGGAGTTCCACGCCTGGAGCTTCAGATCGCCGAAGACATCCTTGTAGTTGGGCACGAGGTCGGTGTTGACGGGTGCCGCGTCCCCGGAGGCGATCAGGCGCAGGGAGGCGTCGCCGGAGGCGGAGACCGCGTCGTACTCGCCGGTCTTCATCAGCTTGACCATCTCGTCGGAGCTGGCCGCGACCTTGGAGTGAACCTGACAGCCCGTCTGCTTCTCGAAGTCGCCGACCCAGTTCACCTTGGGGTCGTTGGAGCCGTCCTCGACATAGCCGGCCCAGGCGACGAGGTTGACCTGCCCCTCGGACTTGCCCAGCTTCGACTGCGCCTTCAGATCCGGCGGGTTGAGGCCGGTGGACGAGGAGGAGCCGCCCGAGCCGGACGAGCCGCAGGCGGTGGCCGCGAGCAGCACCGCGGCAGCGGCGGCGGCCTTGAGGGTACCGATGGTGAGACGCACGTCGTTCTCCATACGTGACGGTGGGGGCTGGTGCGGGGGGGGTCAGCGGGAGTCGGGGACCCGGACGGCGTGGCGACGGTGCCACTGGAGGCGCACCCGGGTGCCGCGGTAGGCGGCGACGTCGTCGGAGGAGGTCTCCAGGTTCTGCTGGAGCGCGGTGAGGCGGCCGCCCGCGTCGAGGTCGACGAGGAAGCGGGTGGCGTCTCCCAGGTAGACCACCTCGGCGACGGTGCCGGTGGCGGTGGAGTGCTCCGGCTCGTCCGCCTCGGCGGACTCCTTCAGGACCCGGATCTTCTCGGGCCTGATGCTGTAGGTGCCCGCGGTGCCGACGACCCGCTCGGCCGCCGCGCCCTCGAGCAGGTTCGAGATGCCGACGAAGGAGGCGACGAACGCGGTGGCGGGACGCTCGTAGATCTCGGCGGGGGTGCCGACCTGCTCGATGCGGCCCTGGTTGAAGACGGCGATGCGGTCGCTCATCGTCAGGGCCTCCTCCTGGTCGTGGGTGACGAACACGAAGGTGATCCCGACCTCGCGCTGGAGCGCCTTGAGTTCGACCTGCATCTGCTCGCGCAGCTTGAGGTCGAGGGCGCCGAGCGGCTCGTCGAGGAGCAGCAGACGGGGGCGGCCGACGAGAGCGCGGGCGAGGGCGACCCGCTGCCGCTGGCCGCCGGAGAGCTGTCCGGGCCGCCGCTTGCCGAAGGCTTCCAGGCGTACGCCGGCGAGCGCCTCCCGGGCCCGGGCGAGCCGCTCGCCCTTGGGCACCTTGCGGACCTTGAGGCCGTAGGCGACGTTCTGCTCCACGGTCATGTGCGGGAAGAGCGCGTAGTCCTGGAAGACCGTGTGCACGTCCCGCTCGAAGGGCGCGAGCCCGGTGACGTCCTGGCCCGCCAGTTCGATGGCGCCGGAGGTGGGGCTCTCGAAGCCCGCGATCATGCGCAGGACGGTGGTCTTGCCGGAGCCGGACGGGCCGAGCATCGAGAAGAACTCACCGTCGGCTATCTCGAGGTCGACCCCGGCCACCGCGGCCGTGTCACCGAACTGCTTGCGCAGCCCCCGCAGCCGGATCGCGCTTCCCTCCATGGACGGGAACCTTTCTGGTGCACTCTTCCGTTCTTACTCTGGATCGAAAAGATATGAACTTATAGTTCAAAGCTCAAGACCCCCTTAAGGTAAAGGTTGAGTCAACGCACAAGGTGGTGGCCGTGAAGCACAACTGGGGCGGCGGGGCCCGGAGAGCCGTCTTCTCTCCGGTGGACACCCGCGCGCGCGTGGAGACGGTCGTCCGCCGCCTCGGCGACGCCATCGAACTGGGGCTGCTCGCCGACGGGGAGCAGCTGCCCGGCGAGAGCGAGCTGGCGGGACGGCTCGGGGTGTCCACCGTGACCCTGCGGGAGGCCCTCATGGCGCTGCGGCAGCAGGGTCTGGTCACCACCCGGCGGGGACGCGGCGGCGGCAGCTTCGTCTCGTTGCCGGCGGACCCGGCCGAGGAGCGGATCAAGCTGCGGCTGGCCGGCTGGAGCACGGAGGAGCTGCGCGACCTCGGCGACCACTGGGCGGCCGTCTCCGGCGCCGCCGCCCGCCTCGCCGCCCAGCGCACCGGGCCGGACGACCTCCAGCCGCTGCGGCGCACCCTGGAGGAGTTCGCGGCGGCCGACGACGCGGCGGCGCGCAGCCGGGTCTACGGCCGGTTCCATGTGGAGCTGGCGGCGGCGGCCCAGTCCGCCCGGCTCACCCGGGAGCAGGTCGCGCTCCAGACGGAGGTCGGGGCGCTGCTGTGCCTGGTCCTCGGAGACGACGCCTATCGCGAAGAGGTGGCGGACCGTCACCGCGCTGTGATCTCGGCGGTGCAGGATGGGGCGCACGATTCGGCCGGGGAGCTGGCCGAGCGGTGCGTCCGGGAATCGACGGCACGGCTCATCGCGCTGCGCCTCGGCCTCTGAGGACGCGCCGGGATCCGGTCGTGTGCGCGGGAGGGCGCCGATGAGCACGAGCCCCGGTCTGGTCGCCCCGCCCGAAGTGGAGGTGACGATCCGGGTGCGGTCCGCTCTGGAGGCGGTGTTCGACGCCGTCGCGGAGACCCGCGCCGACACGACGGCGCTGCTGGCACGGGTGGCCGGCCGGGGCCTCAGGCCCGCGACCGCGGACCTGGCCGCGCTGCGCCCGGGGCTCCATGCCCGGCTGCTCCGGCAGGAGTTGGTGTCCGGGGTCGGGTTCGTGGCGGCCCCCGGTCTGCTGAGCGACGTACCGGCATGGCTGGAGTGGTGGCAGACCGGCGCGAGCGGTGACGTACGGCCCCTGCTGCCCGACCTGGATCCGGCGCACTCGGCGTATTCCGACTACACCCACTGGGACTGGTTCGCGCTGCCCCGTGACACCGGGCGCCGGGCAGTGGCCGGACCCTATGTGGACTACCTCTGCTCCGACGAGTACAGCCTCACCCTGTCGGCCCCCGTGCACCTGGCGGGGCGCTTCGCGGGGGTGGCCGCGGCCGACGTCTATCTGCGGCACTTCGAGGCGGCGGTGCTGCCCCTGCTGCGCGCCCTGCCAGGGCCCGCCCATCTGGTCAACGCCCGGGGCCGTGTGACGGCCTCGGCCGACCCTGCGCATCTGGCCGGATCGCTCACCAAGGGGCCCGACTTCGCCTCGGTCCTGGAGGGGGCCCGGCCGGGTGTCTGGGCGGGGCTGCGGCTCGTGCCGTGCGGCGGGATTCCGCTCGTACTCGTCGTGGGCCGCTGAGCCGGGCGGGCGCCGCGGGCCCCGGCGCCGTCGGTGACCTGAACACCGACGGAGCCGGGGCGCTGAGGAGGGTCTCAGTCCGGCTGTGCCGGCACCACGCTGAGGTGGCCCGTGGTGCGGCGGATGCGGCGCGGGCCCCGTCCGGGGGGCGCCGGGCGGCGCGCCTCGCGCAGCACCAGCGTCAGCTTCGAGTAGCCCATGGTCTGAAGGGTCCGGGGCGTCTCCCCCACCACCCGGCAGTCGCGGCCCCAGCGCGGGTCGGGGTGCAGCAGCGGGCGCACCGCCCCGTCGTGCTCCACGGCGCCCGGGCCGGCCACGCGAATCCAGTGCGGCAGGCCCTGCCGGTAGGCGGCGTCCATGATCGGGTCCTGGGCGATGTCCCGGCGGATCGCCTGGAGTCCATGGTCGTGGCCGTGGCGCTCCAGCGCCGCCGCGAAGTGCGCCAGCATCGGCAGGCACCAACTCGACTCGTGCTCGCCGAGGATCGTGCCCGCGTCCGGGTGGAACAGCACGAACCGCAGGAAGTTGTCGCCGGGCATGGCCGTCGGGTGCGGTCCCACCCCGCGGAAGAGGGCCTCGAACGCGGTGTTGGCGAGGACGACGTCCCAGCGGTGGTCGAAGACGACGGACGGAAAGGGGACGGCCTCCAGGAGCATGGCGTAGTCCTGCAGGTACGCCCTTGCTTCCGGACTCTCGGGGACGGGCCGCGGCTGCGACCGCTGCCCTCCTGCCTGAAACGCCATCGGGAGGTCACCCCTCTTGCCCTTGCGGCCTGCACGCGGCGCCCTGATCCTGCTGCCCCGGATCGAGCTGTGTCAACTATCGTGGCATTTGGCGTCGGTTGACGGCCGAATCTCGCCACAGTTGTGGCGAGACCTGGATGCGAGTTCGAAACAACGGCTAATCTCCGGGTGGTTCCGGACGACCATGAGAACGATGTGAGAAGAGACGTAGGAGATCTGTCGGTGACGGATGGCTTCGAGGTTCCGGGCGCCACGGCGACGGGTCTGCTGCCGGCCGTCGTGGCCCGTGTCACCGCCCTCGCCGACCGGATGGGGGTTCCGCACGAGGAGATCTTTTCCGTGGCGCGCCTGTCGGTCGCCTCCGGCGTCCCGGAGCCGGTGGTGAAGGCCCTGCTGAGCGGGGTCCCCGCCGGGGAGCCGGATCTTCAGGCGCGCTTTCTGCAGCGGCTAGACCTGCTGCGCCGCACCCGGCTCAAGCCCAACGGCCGCAGGTACACCCAGCAGGAGATCGCCGACGGCGCGGGCATGTCGCGCCAGCAGGCGGGTGCCCTCATCAACGGCGACCGGCGCCCCACCATGGAGCACTGTGACGCCATTCAGCGCTTCTTCAGGGTGCATGCCGGGTTCCTCACGGCCGAGGACCCCGAGGCACTCGCGAACGCCCTCCAGCGCTCGGAGCAGGAACTCCTCCAGCAGCTCGCCGACCGCGAGCGCGCGGCGGCCGACACCGCCGACGACCCGCTGGAGCGGCTGTTGCAGGACCACGGTGTCCGCGGCATCGCCTGGCGGGCGGCCCAGCTGCCCACCGACCAGCACCGCGACAAGGTCGCCGAGTGGCTGGACATGCTCCTGGAGAGCGTCAAGCGGCCGGAGTCCTGATCCAGGGAGAACCGTGGGCATCGGAAGGGAAATGCGCCGCCTGTGCGGCGAGTTGACAGCGGAGCTCTCGCTCCCCGCACCGGCGGCACCCGCCGACCTCTACACCGCGCTGTGCGCGGGCATGAGCAGACGCCGGGGCCGTCCCGTCCGGTTCCGTATGGCCCCCTTCCCGCCCGGTACCGCGAGCGGCCTCTGGCTGGACATGGCCGACCAGGACCTCGTGGTCGTCGAGGAACGCACCGCACCGGACCACCGGTTGGTGATCCTCGGCCATGAACTGTGGCACATGAACGCCGGTCACCAGGGCCACCCCGTGGAGGGAGCCACGGTCGCGGCGCGCCTGCTGAGCGACACCACCGATCTCCAGGCCACCGTCCGCAAGGTCGCCGCCCGTACGCACTTCGACCTCTCCGACGAGCAGGAGGCCGAGAGCTTCGGTCTGCTGCTGGCCAGCAAGTGCCGTACGTGGCTGGCGGGCTCGTCGCTGCGCGGGCCCGTCCAGCGGGACGATCTGGCGGGCCGGATCGAGGCGTCGCTCGGCTACGGCGGACCACGGGTCCGCTGAGCGGCCCGGGACACCGACACGATGGACGGTTCGAGCTACTACATACCCGCCACCGCGCTGGCGGTCGCCTTCGCCTTCAAGGCACCCGCCCTGGTGCGCTCCTGGCGCGACCCGCTGCTGCGGTCCGTGTGCGCGCTGCTCGCGCTGGCGGGGGCGGTGTTCTTCTTCGCCGCGCCGCCGACCATCGTGAAGGTCAACGGCCTCGCCGGCATCACCAATGTCTCCGCCCCGCTGGTGTACGCCCTGCTGAGCGCGTTCAGCGCGGCCTGCCTGGTGCTCGTCGTCAACTGGCGGGGCGGGCCGCCCGCCGTCACCCGCGTCCTGACCCGGCGGATCACCGCGGGATACGGCGTGGTGATCGTCGCCCTGGTCGCGCTGTTCGCCCTGGGCGACGCGCCGGTGGAGCGGCTTCGGGACTTCGACACCTACTACGCCCGCACCCCGTTCATCCGCGAGATGATCGTGCTCTATCTGGTGGCGATGACCGTGGCGGGCCTCGCGATGACCGTGCTGTGCTGGCGGTGGGCTCTCCAGGTCCACGGCTGGCTCCGGGGCGGGCTGCTGATCATCGTGACCGGCTACATGTTCGACATGGCCTATCTGGCGGCCAAGTTCACGGCCGTGATCGCCCGCTGGAGCGGCGGGAACCTCGACGACCTGAGCACCTATGCCGCGCCCGCGCTCGCCTCCGTCGGCGGCCAGATCAGCGCCGTGGGCTTCTGTCTGCCGCTCGCCTGCCGGCGCGTCGGGGACCAGTGGAGCACCTGGTCGACCTACCGCCGGCTGGGACCGCTGTGGCGCGAGCTGAGGCCGGTGTGCGCCCATACCGGCCGCGAAGGGCGTATCTCCTGGTGGTCGGCTGCGGAACTCCAGGTCACCCAGCGGGAGTCCGACATCCATGACGGCATGCTGAACCTGTTCCCGTACTTCGACCCGGACCTCCGCGCACACGCCTACGACGCTGCCGTCGCGGCGGGTTCCGACCCGGCCCAGGCCCGGGCGGAGGCCGACGCGGCGATGGTCACGGCGGCGGTACGGGCCAGGGCGGGAGACCCGGAGGGACGGGTCATCAGCGCGGCGGAGGCCACCACCGGGCCCCACGACGCCCCGCGTGATCTGGTGCGCATGTCCCTGGCGCTGCGCAGCTCGCCCGTCGTCGCGGCCGTCCGGGGCACGGCCGGAATGCGGCTTTCATGACCGGCCCGCCGACGGGCCGAGAACGCATCAGCCGTGCCCGGATCCTGACCGGGCCCGCTCTCCGCGGAGAGCGCGCATCACGCCGACCGCAGGCGCATGGGGGTGCCACGTGAAGACGTATCTGGATCTGCACCGCGAGTTCTCCGCCGGTATCGAGGCGGAGCTCGAGGCCGCTCTCGCCCGGACGGGCGGTTCCGCGCCCGCCGTCCGCGACGCCGTCGGCCGGCTGCTGCGGCACCAGCCGATGAAATACCCGCTGGCCGTGCTGCCGCTGCTGGTGCACGGAGCGGAGACCGGTGCCCCCGCACCGGCCCTGCCGCTGTCCGCCGTGCACATCCTGTGGTGGACGTCCGCCTGCTACCTCGACGACCTGGCCGACGGACAGGGCGCCACCCTTCCCGCCGGCCTCGGCCTGCACGAGGCGCTGCTGGCGGCCATCGTCGCCGGGCACCTGCTCCCGCTTGAGGTCCTGGAGTCGCCCGGGGTCCCGGCCGCCGCCCGGCCCGCGTTGACGGCCGAACTGGTGGCGTGCGGGACCACGGCCGCCGAAGGACAGATGGAGGACATCCGCAAGAACACCGGCGAGGCGAGCCGGAGCACGGTCCTCGCGGCCTACCGCGGCAAGTCCGGCGCACCCTTCTCCATGATCACGGCGATGGCCTCGATCCTGTCCGGGGCGAAGGACGAACGCACGGCCCGCTGGCGGGAGTTCGGGGATGTCTTCGGCATTCTGTGGCAGATCTTCAACGACTACGAGGACCTCGCCTCGGGCCGCCACGAGGACCTGCGGAACGGCACGGTGACCTACGCCCTGGCCTGCGCCCTGGAGGAGGCGTCTCCCGGCGAGCGGCGGCGGATCCTGGACCTGCACGCCGGCGCCCGTACGTCCGCCGGGGCCCGGTCGGATCTCGCCGGTCTCCTTCTCGGCCCGTCGGTCCTGGCCTACTGCGAGAAGGACCTCGGGGAGTTCCGCGACACGGCGTACCGCCTCCTGGACGAACTGGGCGGCGACGAGGCCCATGTGTCCGTCCTGCGCGGGCTCGTGGACCAGACGTCCCGACTGCGCCCTTGACCGGGCGGATGCCGGCCCGGCGGACGTCCGGCCCGCGCGGGTACGGCCACGCCGATGGCCCCGCGGTATACCGACGGTTCAGGTCGCGGCCTGTCGGCGGTGGACCCTGTGGCGCCTGCGGATGTCCTTGACGACGCGGGTCCGCAGGGCGCGGGAGAGCCGGGCCAGGTCACCCGTCGTGGGCGGCGGGCCGGGCGCGCCGGTGGGCTCCTGGCCGGCCGGGGGTTCGTCGCCGACGGCGCTGTACGTGTCGACGGCGGCGGCGATCATCGCCGCCTCCGCGATGATGTCGGCGGTCTGCGCGCCCGAGCCCCGTGCGCGGGCGGCGGCGTGCGCCTCGTTCCATATCCGGTGGTCGAAGTAGCCCCGGCACGCCACGATGCGGTCGGAGATATAGGTCTGACGCTGCGTCAGCCGTAATCGGAACTCGAGTGTCCACCAGGGCAGGGGCAGCAGGGTGAGGCCGGGGGCGCCGGGGACCTCGCTCAGGGTCCGGGCGAGCGGGCCGAGCTGCCAGTAGCGGACGGCGTCCTCGCTGCGGCGTCCGACGAGCGGGAGGATGAAGCCGACGGCGACGAGGAGGGCGCTGGGCTGGCCCATGCTGGGCGCGACACCGGTCGCCAGGACGTCCCAGTCGTGCCCCGTCCAGCGGGCGCCGATCGCCACGAGTTTGGCCCCGTCGTAGCCGACGTAGTGCATCAGATAGCCCAGGGCGAGGGCGCGCAGGCCGATTCGCATGGTGCCGTGCACATCGCGCGACCAGCGCCAGCACAGACGGCTGCAGATATAGGACGCCAGTCCGTGGGCGAGGAGGTACAGCAGGATCATCTCGCGGATGTAGGGCGTGCCGGAGTAGTACACATCGAAGTCGGTGCGTCGTTCCACGGGGGCGTCGCCCAGTGCGTACAGGGTGATGATCAGTACCCAGACGAGCAGATACAGCGCGATGATCCACTGGGACAGGCGCCGGGTGTGGCCCTTGTCGGAGCCGCCGCGCCAGCTCAGGACGAGCACGACCGAGGCCGCGGAGAAACCCGTGAGCGCGCAGTAGACCAGCGGGGCGGAGAAGTTGGACACCCCGGTGGTCCGGTTGACCAGGATGATCGTCCGGGGCGCGGAGGTGAACAGGACCCCGGATCCGACCAGGAGCAGGGCGCAGATCGAGGACAGCAGCCAGTCCCGGCCACGGGCGCGGATCAGGGCGGGTAACTTGAGCAGGCAGGCCAGGAGCAGCAGCCCGCCGGCGACGTAGAAGCCGAGGCTGGCCTTCATGGTGTGGCGACCCCGGGGAACGTGGTGGGGCGGGGCGCCGCCTGGGTGCGAGAGGTCATGTCCGTCGGCTCTCCGGCCTGCCGCCGTCCCGCGGCGTGTCGGTGGCGATGAGGGTGTGGACGGCCTGGGAGACCCGGACGAGGTCGCCCAGGGTGCCGTCGAGCGCGGTGGGAACGTATCCGCCGGGCGAGGGATCGTCCGGTGTGCCGTCGAGCGCGGTGGGAACGTGCCCGCCGGGCGGGGGATCGTCCGGTGTGCCTGGCTGAGAGGCGGCGACCACCATTGCGGCGGCGGCGATGGCCTCGGCCTCCGGGGCGCTCGCCCCGGCCGAGATCGCCCTGCGGTAGGCGCGTTCGCGGACACGGGTGTCGAAACGGGGTTCCAGGCGGGTGATGCCGTCGCGGATCCCGGTCTCCCGCTGGGTGAGTCTGAGGTCGATGTCGCCCAGCGAACGCCAGGACAGCGGCACCCAGTACCGCTTGTCGGCGGGGTCGACCAGGAGTTCGAACAGCGGCCGGAGCCGCGCGTACGCGGTGACGCTCTCGATGCGCGGGGCGACCAGCGGCAGGGCGTAGCCGACGGTGACCAGGGCGGCCGCGACGGCGGCGACCCCGGGGGCGAGATCGGTGCTCAGGCTGTCCCAGTGCCGTCCCGTCCAACGGCCCGCCACGGCGGCCAGTTTGACCACCCCGAAGGCTCCGTTGAGCAGCCAGCCCAGCACGAGGACGCTGAGCCCCCAGCGGGTCCAGCCGGTCACCTTCCGGGACCAGCGCCAGCACAGCGTCGTCGTGGTGAACGCCGCGATCAGATGAGCCACCAGATACAGAGTGATCATCTCGGCGAGGCCGGGGGTGGTGGCGTAGTAGGTGTCCAGGTCGGTCCGGCGCTCCACGGGTGCGTTGCCCACCGCGAACAGCACCCACAGGGCGACGATGACGAGGGCGTAGGCGGTCATCCACCTGCGGGCCACCCGGCGTACGTGCCCCGGCTCGCCGCCGCGCCAGTGGACGATCACGACGAGGCAGGCGGCGCTGAAGGCGGTCACCACGGTGTAGACCAGCGGTGCGGCGATGTTCGGGATCCCCGTCAGGTGGTTGACGGCGGCGACGCTGGCGGGAGCGGACAGGGTGAAGGAGACCCCGGCGGCGAGCACGACGGCGCACAGCGACACCAGCGCGGGGTCGCGCCGGCTCTGCAGCAGCCTCGGAATCCTGATGGCGAGGCCGCTCCACAGGAGCAGGGCCGTCAGGTAGTAGATCCGACCGTCCACGACTTCAGACCCAGAGACCTCTGCCCAGCGAGTCCTCGATGCGCCCGGCCACCTGGCCCAGGTCGGCGCGCCAATGAGTCCTGCGGAAGGTGCGCAGATCGGTGCCCAGCCGCAGACCGAACATCTCGGCCTCCGCCTCGTGCCGGTCGTCGAAGCGGGTGCGGGCGGCGATGCCGAGCTGGGGCGCGCCGAGCCCGCCGAGTCGTGCGTCCCGGGAGGCGAGGAGCCGGCGGACGACGTCGTCGACGGCGCCGGCCTCGAAGCTGTGCGCCCGCGCGGCGGCCCGGCCCGCGGGGATGTGGGCTCCGCAGTGTCCCTCGAACATGTGCCAGATCTCATGACCCAAAATGACGTGCTCGTGCTCGCTGTTGGTCGTGTCGTCCCGGACGGCGACGATGTCCATGTCCTCGAGGTCGAGCCAGAGTCCGCTCGCCGTGCCGGGCGGAAAGGTGGTCCGCTTCAGCACCACCGGGCGGCCGCGCCGGCCGGTGAGGATGCCGCCGAGCGCCGCGAATATCTCGTCGTCGTCACCCGGCGCGGCCTGGGCGAGGCAGGTGAGCAGTTCGGCGCTGAGTTCTTTCATTCTCTTCTCGCGCCTGGTCTTCACGTCGTCACTCCCCGTTCTTCGACGTCGGTCTCCGAAGCCGCCCGGCGGTCGCCCGCGACAGGACGGTGACCGGTCCGCACGGTCCGTGGAACATCCAGGTCGCCACAGTAGCCACTTCTCCGTGGTCCTCACCCGACCTCTGGCACAGAGGCACAGGGACAAGGCCGTTCATGCCGGACAAACCCCTTTCTGTCCCCCCGTCAGCCTGCCGGGTCGGCCTGCCTCGTGCGCCTCCCGCGGCCCACGCGGAGGAGTTCGCGTGTTCGCGTCGGCGGACGCTTGACGGACATCGTGTCCGGCGCAACGCGCGAGGGCGGCAACTCCGCGCGTCCGGGCCGGGATCGGTGTCCGGCGGCCGCACCGGGCAGGCGGACCGGCCCACTTACGGGCACCCGCCCGCAGGTGGAGGGCGCGGTTTCGGCTCCGCTGAGCGGGCGAACCCGTGCCATCGGCCACGGGATTGTCAGTGGCGGGCGGCAAGCTGGGGGTGCGCCACCGCTGCGCGCGGCGCCCGGCCGCGTACGGGGGGGCGTGCACCGTGCATGTACCGCCACGCCCCCTGCCGGGCCGCGTGGCCGAACCGGGGAGAGCCGACCGATGCCGACCGCCGTACTGACCGACCGCCAACGCGCCGCCGTGCAGGCCTATCTGCGCCTCCTCCACACCGTACGAGCGGCGTTCGACGGGCCGCCGGATCCACGCCGACCACCAGTGGTCCCGACCGCCGCCCTGGCCGAGGCGGACCGGGCCCTGGCGGAGGCGGGGCTCACGGGCACCGAGGAGGAGTTCTTCCACCTGTGCGGGCAGTGGTGTCCGTGAGCGGGGTCGCGCGGGACCCGTCCACCACGGGGGCGTGCGGGCCGTCGAGGAGACCACGGGGCCGATTCCCGGGTCCGTGACCTCCTCCCGGCGAGAAGCCACCGCTCCCGTGCCCGGATCACACAGGCCGCCGCCACGGCGGTCCGCGCGGCGATGCCGCGCACGGCGCGCTTCTCCCCGCCGCGAAGATCGCCGGCGGAGGACGCCGCGTGGGCAGACCACGGGCCGCAGCCGCCGCGCGGCCCGGTTTGATCCGGCTCGCTCGCGGAACTTGTTCTGCGCCCCCTCGGGCAGACGGGCCGGTGACGGGCGTATCGCGCGCCCGGAGCCTGGCGGGCCCGTCCCCCGCGGGGCTGGTAACCGGGCGCGGGGGAGGGAAGGGTCGGCGATGACGACGGTCGGCGTGGAAGAGGAGTACCTGCTGATCGACCCGGTCACGGGTCGTCTGGCGGCACGGGGAGCGAAGGTGCGGGCCGCCGCCGGGCTGGCGCCCTTCGTCGCCGACAACGAGATCCAGGCGGAGCTGTTGCAGGCGCAGGTCGAGGTGGCCACGCCGGTGTGCGCCACGCTGGAGGAGGTCGGCGGGCATCTGCTGCGTCTGCGGCACGCCGTGGCGCAGGCGGCGCAGGCCTGTGGTTGCAGGATCATCGCCGGAGGGACGCCGCCGCCGGCGGAGGGGCTGCCTGTGCCCGTCACCGACAAGGCCCGCTACCGGGAGATGCAGCGGCAGGCCCCTCAGCTGGTGGCCGAGCAGATGGTCAACGGCATGCATGTGCATGTCGCCGTGCCCGACCGCCATATGGGCGTCGAGGTACTCAACCGCATCCGTCCGTGGCTGCCGACGCTGACGGCGATGTCCGCGAACTCCCCGCTGTGGGAGGGGCACGACACCGGGTTCGCCAGCTGGCGCACCATCGTCTTCGACCGCTGGCCGGTCAGCGGTGTGCCGCCGTACTTCGCCGACGAGGCGGACTACGACCGGCGTGTGGAACGACTGCTGTCGGCGGGCGTGATCAGCGACACCGGTCAGCTGTACTGGCAGGCCCGGCTGTCCGACAACTACCCCACGGTGGAGGTCCGCTGCCTGGACGTCCAGCTCCGCGCGGACGACGCCGTCATGTTCGCGGGCCTGATACGCGCCCTCGCCGACACCGCCATGCGCGAGGCCGCGGCAGGCCGCACGGCACCCGAGGGCGAGCCCGAGTTCGTACGCGCGACGATGTGGCAGGCCGCCCGCCACGGGCTGAGCGGGGAGCTGGTCGACCTCGGCGGCCGGCGCCGTCCTGCCGACGAGGTGGTGTACGGGCTGCTGGAGTACGTCGGCCCCGCGCTGGAGGCCTACGGGGACACCCGGGAGGTGACCGCGTTGGTCCACCGGCTGCTGGAGCGGGGCACGGGCGCGGAGCTCCAGCGCAGGACGCTGGCCGAAGGGGGCCTGGACGCCGTCATCCGCATGATCGTCGACGCAGCGGTCGCGCCCTAGCTCACGCGCCCCACTCGCGGTCCTCGGGAAGCGCCCCTCCCGGTCCTTGGGAAGCGCCCCACGCCCTGGTCCTTCGGAAGCGCCCCCTGCCCCGGTGCTTGGAAGCGCCCCGTGCCTGGCCCGCGCCCCGGTCCCTCAGCAGCGCTCCCCGCCCTGGGGGCGGGGTACGGCGATGGCCGTCGCGGCCAGCCCCCGCTCCGTCGTCCACCGGCCGTCGAAGATCTCGATGCGGTGGCCGTCGACCACCGGCCCCGGGACCAGCAGACGCGCCCGGAAGCGGCCGGGGGCGCCGGGCACGGCGCCCGGGTCGATCTCTATGTCGGCCTCCAGGAAGTCCAGCCACTCCCCGGTCAGGGGGAACCACGCCTTGTAGACCGACTCCTTGGCGCTGAACAGCAGCCGGTCCCAGTGGATGGACGGGTGGCTGTGGGCGAGGGCCTCCAGCCGTGTCTGCTCGGCGGGCAGCGCGACCGCCTCCAGGACCCCTTCCGGCAGCCGGTCGTGAGGTTCCGCGTCGATGCCGACCGAGACCAGCTCGCCGACGTGCACCAGCGCGGCGGCGCAGTAGTCCTCGCAGTGGGTCATGCTGCCGATCAGGCCGTCCGGCCAGCGGGGTGCGCCACGCTCACCGGGCACGATGGGCCCCGGCGGCACACCGAGCTTCTCCATGGCCTGCCGCGCACAGCCCCGCGCGGCCCGGAACTCACGCCGCCGCTTCTCGACGGCCCGCACCACGACGGCCTCTTCCTCCGGGTAGAGGAGGACGCCGTCGCCGAGCGCGTCACGTCCGCGTGCCTCCACGACCGCGACCGAACCCGGGAGCAGCTCCTCGATCACCTGCTGGGACCTCCATCGGCAGAATACGGCGCAGCCGTCCGGGGGGTGTCGCGCGCGGACGCCATTCCCGGGGATAGCCCACCGACACCTCTTCGAAGCGAACGCCGTCGTGGTGGGTGGTGCGCGGAATGTGCAGATGACCGTAGACCATGCAGGCGACCCGGAAACGGCGGTGCCAGTCGGCGGTCAGCCGGGTGCCGCACCACATGGCGAACTCGGGGTGGCGCAGGACCTCCGTGGGATGCCGGTCCAGGGGGTAGTGGTTCATCAGCACGGTGGGAAGATCGTCGGGGATCTTCTCGAGCCTGCGCTCGGTCTCGGCCACCCTGGCCCGGCACCACGCCTCGCGGCTCGGGTAGGGATCGGGGAGCAGCAGATACTCGTCGGTGCACACGATCCCGGTGCCGTGGGCGTACTCGAGCCCCTGCTCCTTGGTCGTGCAGCCCTGCGGCAGGAACGAGTAGTCGTAGAGCAGGAAGAGCGGCGCCACGGCCACCGGACCGCCCGGCCCCTCCCAGACCGGGTAGGGGTCCTCGGGTGTGGTCACGCCCAGCTCCCGGCACAGGGCGACCAGGTGTTCGTAGCGCTCGACGCCGCGCAGGGTGACGGTGTCCCTCTGGTGGGTCCACAGCTCGTGGTTGCCCGGCGCCCAGATCACCTTCCGGAAGCGGCCGGCCAGCAGTTCCAGGGCCCAGCGGATGTCGGCGACGGTCTCGGCCACGTCACCCGCGACGAGCAGCCAGTCCTCGTCCGACGCGGGCCGCATGTGCTCGACGAGGGCACGGTTCTCCGGATAGCCGATGTGCAGATCGCTGATGGCGAGCAGCTGTCCACGGCCGTCCGTCGACTCCACCCTCGCCCCTTTCGAGAACCGAATGGGAACACAAGACCACATCGGGCCGCCGAGGGACAAGGGCGACCCGCGCAGGGGGCCGATGCCTCCCGGGAAACGGCCGGAAACGGCCGGATTCCCTCTACCCACAGCCCGGCAAGCCGTCGTCACCCCCGCCCGGGGAGCCCGGAAATCACCCCTGCCGTCGAGCCGGGAGACGGGGGGGAATCCGTAACCCACGCGTAGCACCGGGAGGGTCCGGGAGGCCCTATGATCGCCCCAACACCTCCGCCACGGACGCCTTCACGCGTACGGCGGTTCGGTGTACCTCCCTCCCCCTTGGCCGGGCACGGCCTGCTCCGCCCTGCCCGCGCACCGTGAAAGGCGGCCTGCATGGTCTCTCGCGTACGCGTCTGGCTCAACCGCACGTACGCGGAGAACGTGTTCTTCATGGATCAGCTGCGGAGAAATCCCAGCGCCCGGGCCGTCGAGATCCATGCCACGCACGGCGATCCCGACTCCCCCGTCCTGGCCGCTGCGGACACCGCCGATCTGGAGCCGGAGGGCCTGTCCCCGGCCGCGTATGTGGAGTACGCCCTCGACCAGTGCGTGCGCCGCGGCATCGACGTGTTCGTGCCGCGGCTGCACCAGGAGGCGATCGTCGCGCACCGCGCCGAGTTCAAAGCGGCCGGTACGGCGCTGCTGGCGCCGCCCGCCGAGGCGGTCGCGGTCTTCCGGGACAAGGCGACGGCGTACCAGGCCGTGCAGTCGATCGGGATTCCGGTGCCGCCGTGGTGGCGGGTGACGACCGGGGACGAACTCCTCGCCGCGGTGGCGGAGTTGGAGGCGGGTGGCCACAAGGCTTGCTTCAAGCCGGCGGCGGGCGCGGGCGGGGTGGGCTTCCGGATCATCACGCGGGCCCCGTTCTCCATGACCCACCTGAGCGGTTTCCCGGGTCCGTATGTGCCGCTGGACCTGGTCGTCCGGGCGGTGCGCGAGGCCGAGGAGCCCGTCGACTGGCTGGTGATGCCGCGACTGGAGCAGCCGGAGGTGTCGGTCGACTGTCTGACCGGTTCCGACAACCTGGTCCGCATGGCGGTGGCCCGCACCAAGAACGGGCGCCGCCGGGGCTTCTCGCTGCACGAGCGGTGGCTGGAGCCGGCCAGGCGGCTGGCGGAGGGTTTCGGACTGCACTACCTGTCCAACATCCAGTTCCGGATGTACGGCGAGGAGCCGGTGCTCCTGGACGTCAACACACGTCCGGCGGGCGGACTGCACCAGCTGTCGCTGTGCGGGGTCAACGCCCCCTGGGCGGCCGTGCAGTTGGCGCTCGGGGAGGATCCGGGGCAGGTGGTGCCGCCGTTCCTGGGCACGGACTACACGGTGGTGTCGGGACCCCGGCCGGTCCGCTCGGCCTCGCTGCCGCAGCAGCGGATGGACGAGGCGGAGCAGCCACCCGTGCTGCCCGCCGTGCCGGTCGGCCCGGTCGAGGTCGGCAGGGCACAGGCCCTGCCCCTGTAGCCGTTCCGACCGCCACCCCACCGGTCTGGACCAATCCTCTCCCGAGCCCTTGACAGCGGGATTGGTCCATACCAACTTGGTGGGCGCACCCTTCTGCACTTCCCTGCCCTCCCGAACCCCCATCGTCTTCAGGGAGATCGCGTGCGCACACTCCTCAGACGTTCCAGACGTGCCGTCTTCGCTCTCATCGGTTCCGCCGCCCTGGCGCTGGGCGGGGCGGTCGCCCTCCCCGGGACCGCCCAGGCGGCCAACATCCTGTCCGACCCCGGCTTCGAGTCGGGCCTCTCGCCCTGGTCCTGCACCGGCAATCTCGGCTCGGTCGTCTCCAGCCCCGTCCACGGCGGCTCCAAGGCCCTGGCGGGCGCGGTGAGTTCGAGCGACAACGCGCAGTGCAGCCAGACCGTCTCGGTCCAGCCGAACACGACGTACACCCTCAGCGGCTGGGTCCGCGGCAGCTATGTGTACCTCGGAGTGAACGGCGGCGCCTCGACCTGGACCACGTCCCCGTCGGCGTACAGTCAGCTGTCCGTCTCCTTCACCACCGGCGCCTCGCAGACCAGCGCCACCATCTATGTGCACGGCTGGTACGCCCAGGGCACGTACTACGCCGACGACATCAGTCTGGACGGACCCGGTGGCGGCGGTGGCGGCTCCGACACCCAGGCACCGACCGCCCCCACCGGCCTGACCTCCACCGGGAAGACCTCCTCCAGCGTGTCGCTGCAGTGGAACGCCTCGACGGACAACGTCGGTGTGACCGCGTACGACATCTACCGCGGCTCCAGCCAGGTGCTGAGCGTCTCCGGCACGTCCGCGACGGTCGGCGGGCTGTCGCCCAGCACGGGCTACACCTTCACCGTGAAGGCGCGGGACGCGGCCGGGAACACCTCCGGGGCCTCCAACTCCGTGACGGTCACCACCGACACGGGCAGCGGCGGCGGCACCGGCTTCAAGCAGGCGGCGCCGTATCTCTACGAGGGCTGGGGCGACCCGCCGAACCCGAGCACGGTGATGAGCGCGACCGGCATCAAGTGGTTCACGATGGCGTTCGTGCTCGACTCGGGCGGCTGCACCCCCGCCTGGGACGGCAGCCGCCCGCTGACCGGCGGCGCCGACCAGAGCGCCATCAACCAGATCCGCTCCGCGGGCGGTGACATCGTCCCGTCCTTCGGTGGCTGGCAGGGCAGCAAGCTCGGCGCCAACTGCTCCTCCGCGAGCGCGCTCGCCGGAGCCCTGCAGAAGGTGATCGACGCCTACTCCCTGAAGGCGATCGACATGGACATCGAGAACTCGGACGAGTTCGAGAACGAGGCCGTGCAGGCGAGGATCCTGACCGCCCTGAAGACGGTCAAGGCCAACAACCCCGGCCTGAAGACCATCGTCACCTTCGGCACCTCGACGACCGGCCCGACCTACTACGGCAACCGGCTGATCGAGCAGGCCCAGTCGCTCGGCGCGAACATCGACGTCTTCACCATCATGCCGTTCGACTTCGGCGGCGGCTCGGACATGTACGGCAACACGGTGAACGCGGCCGAGGGCCTGAAGGCCAAGCTGAAGTCGACCTTCGGCTGGGACGACGCGACGGCCTACGCGCACATCGGCATCTCCGGCATGAACGGCCTGTCCGACCAGCAGGAGAACACCACCCCGGCCATCTGGACCCAGATCCGCGACTGGGCGAACTCCCACCACATCGCCCGGCTCGCCTTCTGGGCGGTCAACCGGGACCGGCCGTGCGCGGGCGGCGGCGTGGTGAGCAACTGCTCCGGGATCAGCCAGAACAACTGGCAGTTCACCTCCATCACCGCCGGGTTCACCGGCTGAGCACACGGGGTGGGGGGTGACCGGAGAGCCGGGCACCCCCACCCTTTCCCGGAAGCGGCCCGAGCCCCCATACAGCTCCGGTTCGCCGTCCGGCCGAGGCCGAGGTGCCGCACCTCCTCGTCCAGGACGGCGATGTCGGCGCGCCGGAGGGTGGAGAGCGGCTGGTCGCCCGTCGTGAGCACATCGCCGCGCGCGGCCGGGCCCGCGAAGTCGTCGGCGAGGGTGCCCGGGTGGGAGGCCGGCGGGTCTTCTGACGGGATTACCTGAGGTATCCGAGGCCGGGGTGGACGGCGGTGTAGCCGTCGACGAGCCGCCGGGCGACATTGACGGAGTCGACGAGCGGGTGCAGTGCGAACGCCTTCACCGCCGTCGCGCGGGAGCCGGACTCGGCCGCGGACAGCACCTCGCGCTCGACCGCCTTGACCGAACAGACCAAGCCGGTGGCGTGCCCCGGCAGCGGGTCGGCCGTCAGGGGGTGTGCGCCGTTGGCGTCCACCAGGCAGGGGACCTCGACGACCGCCTCGGAGTCCAGCACGGACAGCGTGCCCTGGTTGCGCACATTGAGGATCAGGGTGGTGCGCTCGTCGCGGGCGATGCCCCGCATCAGGGCGAGGGCCACCTTCTCGTAGCCGCCGGAGAGGTCGTCCGCGTCGCGTTCACCCGCGCCCGCCGTCTCCCGGTTCTCGGCCATGTAGGTCGCCTCGCGCTCGGCCCGGGTGCGGTCCCAGGTCGAAAGGGCCGCGGCGTCCGGGCGCCTCATCTCCTCGTAGAAGCGGGCCTGCTGGTCGCGCAGGAAGGCGCCGCGGGTCTTCTCGGCCTCGCGGTACGCGCGGACGGCCTCGCGGTTGAAGTAGTAGTAGTGCAGATACTCGTTCGGGATCGCGCCCAGGGACCGCAGCCAGTCGGCGCCGAACAGCTTGCCCTCCTCGAACGAGCCGAGCAGTCCGGGGTCGGCGAGCAGCCGCGGCAGTTCGTCGCGGCCCGCGACGCGCAGGCCGCGCACCCAGCCGAGATGGTTGAGGCCTACGTAATCGACAAAGGCCTCGTGGGGGTTCGGGACGCCGAGCACACGGGCGATACGGCGGCCGAGCCCGACCGGCGAGTCACAGATCCCGATGACGCGGTCGCCGAGGTGGTGGGACATGGCCTCGGTGACCAGTCCCGCCGGGTTGGTGAAGTTGACGACCCAGGCGTCGGGGGCGAGGCGGGCCACCCGGCGCGCGATGTCGACGGCGACGGGCACGGTCCGCAGACCGTAGGCGATGCCGCCCGCGCCGACCGTCTCCTGGCCGAGGACGCCCTCCGCGAGCGCCACCCGCTCGTCGTTCGCACGTCCCTCCAGGCCGCCGACGCGGATCGCGGAGAAGACGAAGTCGGCGCCGCGCAGCGCCTCGTCGAGGTCGGTCGTGGCCGTCACCTCGGGCGCGTCCGGGGCGTCCGCGGCCTGTTCGGCCAGCACCCGGGCCACGGCGGACAGCCGGCCGGGGTCGAGGTCGTGCAGCACCACACGGGTGACCCGGCCCTCGGCGCGGTCCCCAAGGAGCGCCCCGTACACCAGCGGCACCCGGAATCCGCCGCCGCCCAGAATCGTCAGCCTCACGTCTCCGCCCTCCCTGCCACGACCACCTCGACGCCCGCCTCCTCGAGGGAGGACCGGGTCGCCGGGTCGACCGGCGCGTTCGTCACCACCACGTCCAGGTCCCCGGGCCCGCAGACCTTCGCCATGCCCGTCCCCGGGAACTTCGCCGAGTCGGCGAGCAGGACGACCTTGTCGGCGGCCTTGATCATGGCCCGCTTGACCGGCACCTCGACGACCGTCGTGTCCATCACCTGCCCGCCCGGCCGCACTCCGCTGGTGCCGAGGAAGAGCCAGTCGGCGTGGAGCCGGCGCAGGTGGTCCTCGGTGAGGAAGCCGACCAGGAAACGGTGCTCACGGCGCACCATGCCGCGGAGCAGCACCAGTTCGATGCCTTCGTCGTCGGCCAGTTCCTCGTACACGACCAGGTTGCCGGTGATCACGGTGAGCCGGCGTCCGTGCAGCCGCCGGGCCGGCCGGTAGGCGGTGGTGCCGACGTCCAGCAGCACCGACCGGCCGTCCGCGATCATCGCGGCCGCCCGCGCCGCTATGGCGTCCTTCTCGGGCACGCGCAACTCGGCGACCTCGGCGGAGGGCTGGTCGCCCTCGTCGGCGACGGCACCGCCACGCACCCGCGTGAGCAGGCCGTCCTCCTCCAGTTTGGCCAGGTCGCGTCGGATCGTGGCGGGGCTCACTCCCAGTGGCCCGGAAAGATGGGTCACGGCCGCGGGGCCACCGGAGCGCAGGGCTCGCGGGATGAGGTGATGTCGTCGTTCCGCCAGCACGCCATGAACATTACTCGTCACCTTCGATCACTCCTATGCGCAGTTCTGCACGACTGTTGACCACTCTCGAAGAGCAGCGCACGATTCCGTGCACCGAATGTGAACAGTCCTGACGAGGGACCGCTCTGACGAGAGGACGTGCGGGTGGACGACGACCGGCCGGAAGTGCCGCTGACCCCGCTGTCGCGCACGCCCCGTCCGGGGAACAGACCAAACCGCTGATCCGCCGCGCATACGGGGCACGCCCTGGGGCGACGAGACGGCACGGGAGAAGTGGTGGCACGTGGCTGCGGTCAACGACGGCCGGCAGACCACGCTGTATGTCGAGGGCTGCCCGGTGGCCCGCAACCCGAAGGCCGCCGCCATAGGCCTGAGCACGGTGGGACTGCCCTGGCTCCTGGGCGGCTACGAGTACGCGGGAAAGATCGACCAGATCCTGCACGGCCGGCTCGGCGATGTCCGGATCGTCGCCCGCGCGCTGCCCGTCACCTCCTTCATGAACCACTGAGCAGGAGGGCCCATGACGGAGCAGCAACTGCCCGGCTGGGCCGACCCGGCCGCCGGCGCCGCGGACACCGCGCGCGACGGCGTGCGTCCGGTCACCCCGGCAACGCGGCCAGCAGGCGGCGGTCCCGGGGCGCCGGTTTCCGGTCGAGGCGCTCGTCCAGCAGGCGGCGGGCGGCCTCGCAGCGGCCCGCCGACACCAGCGCGTACAGCAGCGTCTCCTCGACGACCTCGCGCTGGGCCGCGCTGCCACCGACCCTGCGCACCGCCGGCAGCAGAGCGGCGAGGCCGCGGGCCGCCTCGTGGAAGCGTTCCTCGACGAGCGCGGCCAGCGCCTCGCACAGCGGGACGACGACCTCCCGCTGCACCGCGTCGGCGCCCGCCGCGTGGTCGCGCAACCGGCGAAGGGCCGCCACATCGCCCGCGGCGGCGAGGGCGACGGCCGCGTGCAGGGCGGTGAACGCGGTCGCGGGCCGCTCCACGATGTCCCGGGCGACCGAGTCGAGCACCTCGGCGGCGGGCACCTCGCCCGGCCAGCTGTCGCTGAGCCGCGCCCGCCACAGCAGCGATCCCGAGTCGACGAGCGCCCGCACCCCGGACACCCGCCCCGGCGCGAGCTGCGCCAGCCAGCGCCTGCGGACGGCGGCCGGGTCGTCCAGCGCCAGTTCGTGCAGCGCGATGTGCCAGGAGAAGTGCGCGCGGTGCACCGCGCCGCGCCCACGCCCCGACACCCATCCGTCGAGCCAGTCACGGCCCGCCTCATGGGCGCCGCACTCGTAGTGGACATGGGCGAGCGCGTGTACGGCGTGCCCGGAGGCGGGCTCGGCGGCCAGGGCCCGGTGGGCGAGTTCGCCCGCCTCGTGGAAGCGGCCCTGCCCCTGGCGCAGAAAGGCCAGGAGGGAGGTGTGGAACCAGTGGCCGTCGTAGGCGGGTGAGGTGCGCTCCACCAGCCGCAGCGCATAGGTGTCATCGAGATCGCGGACCCCGGAGAAGGCGATGGTGGGTACCGCGGTGGCCAGCGCGAGCGCGTCGCCCGGGTGGGCGTCGAGGTGGCCGAGCAGCGCGGCACCGTCCGGGTCGGTGCCGTGGACGCGGCGGGTGACGACCTCCACGAACGAGCGCTCCCGCTCATCGGCCCGCTCCCGCGCGCACCGCTGCGCCTCCGCGAGTTCCCGGGGCACATCGACGCGCGCGCCGCTCTCATGGCCGAGCAACGCGAGCGCGGCATGTCCGAGGGCGAACCCGGGATCGAGGGCGACGGCCCGCCGGAACGCCTGCTCGGCACCGGATCTGACCTTGAGCACCCGGTCGAGCCCGGCGCGGTGGGCGGCGGCCGCCTCGGAGTGCGTGGACAGGGCGAGTCCCAGGGCGTCGACGGGGCGCCGCCGGCTCCCGCGCACCGGCGGGGCGAGCGGGGCCAGCAGCTCCCGCGCCAGCGCCGCCGCCTGCTCCCGGATCTCGGGGACGGCGGTGGTCTCCCACAGTTCGCCGCGGCGCGGGGCACCGAGCGTGAACAGCGCGCGGTCCGCCCGGCCGGCGGCGTCGAGGAGCCGGCCCTCCCGGGTGGCGACACCCATGCCGAGAGGCCCGGGCACGGCGGCGCCGGCGTCGACGAGCGAACGCCACAGGGGGTCGTCGAGGTGGTGGCCGGGGCCCGTGCAGTCGATGACCCAACCCACCCGGAGCGAACGGCCGTCGGCGAGGTCAACGCTCACCGTGCCGTCCGGTCCGGTACGGGCGGCGGCGATCCGGCCGGCGCGCACGCTCAGCCGCCGCGCGGCCCGCATCCGGTCCAGCGCCTCCGCCGTGGCGGGCGCCATGCGGTGCCGGTGGGTGTTCCACAGCGCTCCGTCCCGCCGGAGGAACTCGGCCCGTTCGCCGGGGGTCAGGCTCCGCCACAACTCCGCCGTGCACACGCGCAGGCCGTCGAGCGCGGGGCGCCAGTCGCCGTGGTGCCGGACCGCCCGGCCGATGTGCCGGAACACCGCCCGCCGCAGCCGGTCCAAGGGCGCCCCGGCCAGCCCCTGGGGCGGGGGAATGGACGGTTGCGGGCTCAGGGCGTGCGGCTGCGGCAGCAGCCCGTTGCGGGAGACGGCGTGGAGCACCCGGCCCGGGCGGTCCAGGGTCAGGGCCAGGTCGACGGCGGTGAGCCCGGTGCCGACCAGCAGCACGTCGGCGGTGTCGGAGAGCGGCCCCACGAGCGCACCCGGCGCCCAGGGCTCGGCGACGAAGCGCGGTGACGTCCGCAGCCCGGGCGGGGCCCAGGCGCCGTTCCCGGCGGCGGGCCCGGTGGCGAGCACCGCGCTGTCGGCCGTCAGGCACCCACCGTCCGCGAGCCGGAGCTCCAGCCGCCCGCCGGCGGTGTCCGCGCAGCCCTCCGCACGCGACCGCACCCGCCGCACCCGTACCACCCCATGGGCGCGGACGACGGCCTGGCCGAGGGTGTCGGCGAGGTAGGCGCCGTAGCGGTACCGGGTGACGAAGTCGGCGTCGTTGACGGCCGGTTCGCCATGGCGGCACAGCCAGCGGGTGAGGTGGCCGGGGTCGTCCGGGTAGCAACTCATGCCGCCCGCAGGCACATTGAGCCGGTGCCGGGGGTCTGCGGTGGCGTAGGCGACACCCCGCCCGGCCTCCGGCGCCGGATCGATGAGCACCAGGTCGAGGGGCGTACGGCGGCGCGTCGCCGTCTCACAGACCTGGAGGGCGGTCAGCGCACCGGCCGCACCCGCTCCGACGATGGCCACGGTGTGCCGCGCACCGGCTGGGATCACGTGTACCTCCGGCGATGGTCGGGTCCGGGGCCGCCCGGCGGGTGTCCGTTCCCTTTGTCCGTTCCTACTCTCTCCCCCTCCAACCGCCCCTGAGCAACCGTGGTTTCAGGCCGACTCCCGAACCGTGTTCGCAGGAATCTCCCGCAACGCCCCTTGGATTCAAGGGGTCAATGCACGCGACGGCCGCGGGATGAGCCGGACACGGGCGGCATCCCGGGCGGGACGACAGGGAGCGCGCCGCAGCGGCGGACGGCGCGGCCTCGCTTCGGCGCCTGAACTCCCGTACCGCGCGGAGACTTTCTCGGCTTTACCTCTTGACGGCCGAAGTGACCGAGAGCACATTGGCGGCGCGGCGCGTGAGAGCGCTCTCAAAACCACTCCGCACCTCGCCCCCGGCTCTCACGCGCCCCCGCACACCCCCACTCCGTACGAATGAGGCAGCCCATGAAGGACACTTCCGGCATACCCGCGAGACGCCGGCCCCTGCGCCGCGCCCTCGTCGCCGTGCTCGGCACGATGGGGCTGGCCGTGGCCGCCGCCACGGCCGCCACCCTGCCCGCGAACGCCTCCGCCCCCACTCCCCCGTCCGGCTGGACCCAGGTCTTCCTCGACGACTTCAACGGCGCGGCCGGCTCCGGCGTGAACACGGCCGACTGGCAGTACGACACCGGGACCTCGTACCCGGGCGGCGCCGCGAACTGGGGCACCGGCGAGGTCGAGACCATGACCTCCGCCACCAGCAACGTCTCGCTCGACGGCAACGGCAATCTGCTCATCACCCCGCGTCGCGACGCCGCGGGCAACTGGACCTCGGGCCGGATCGAGACCAACCGCACCGACTTCCAGCCCCCGGCCGGCGGCAAGCTGCGGGTCCAGGCCCGGATCCAGATGCCCAATGCGACCGGCGCCGCCGCCAAGGGCTACTGGCCCGCCTTCTGGATGCTGGGCGCGCCGTACCGGGGGAACTACCAGAACTGGCCGGGCGTCGGCGAGCTGGACGTCATGGAGAACGTCCAGGGGCTCAACACCGACTGGGCGACGATGCACTGCGGCACCAACCCGGGCGGCCCGTGCAACGAGACGTCCGGCATCGGCAACTCCACCTCCTGCGGCGGCACGACATGTCAGGCCGGCTTCCACACCTACGCCATGGAGTGGGACCGTTCGACCAGCCCCGAGGAGATCCGCTTCTACCTCGACGGCGTCAACTTCCACACCGTGCGGGCGAACCAGGTCGACGCGGCGACCTGGGCCAACGCCACCAGCCACGGCTTCTTCATCATCCTGAACGTGGCGATGGGCGGCGGCTTCCCGGCCGCGTTCGGCGGCGGCCCGGACGGCGGCACCGAGCCAGGCCACCCGATGGTGGTCGACTATGTGCAGGTGCTGCAGTCCTCGGGCGGTGGGAGCGGTACCACACCGCCGCCGTCCGGAAACCGGGACGCCTACGGGGCCATCCAGGCCGAGTCGTACGACAGCCAGTCCGGAGTGATCCCCGAGACCACCACGGACACCGGCGGCGGCCAGGACATAGGCTATCTGGCGAACGGCGACTGGGCCCTCTACAAGGGCGTGAACTTCGGCTCCACGGCGGCCACGCAGTTCTACGGGCGGGTCGCGAGCGGCGCGGCGGGCGGAGTGAGCGGGCTGGTCGAAGTGCGCCTCGACAGCCGTACGAACGCACCGATCGGCAGCTTCGCGGTGGCCGGCACGGGCGGCTGGCAGAGCTGGCGGACCGTACCGGCGAACATCGGGTCGGTCACCGGCACGCATGACGTCTATCTCACCTTCACCAGCGGCCAGCCGAGCGACTTCGTGAACGTGAACTGGTTCGACTTCGGCCACTGAGAACGTCGGCCACCGGCGGGGGCGGGCCCAATCGGCCCGCCCCGTGTCATCTCAACTCCGCCCGGAACGCCGCCGGTGTCGTGTCCGTGCGCTGGTGGAAGAACTTGGAGAAGTTCGCCGGGTCGGGGAAGCCGACGGCGGCGCCCACGCGGCCGATCGGCAGATCCGTGTGCGCGAGCAGGCGCTTGGCCTCCAGGACCACCCGCTTGTCGATGAAGGCCTTGGGCGTCTGGCCGGTGGCGGCGCGGACTGCGCGTACCAGAGTGCGGCGGGAGCAGCCGAGGGCGTCGGCGTAGGCGCTGACGCTGTGGTTCGTGGCGAAGCCCCGCTCGACGGCGTCCCGGAACCGGGTGAAGGTGGTGTCGGCCTGATCGCGCGCCGCCTCGGCGGAGCCGGCCGCGAGGTGCCCGAGGCGGAGCAGGAACGCGGTCAGGGAGTGCCGCAGCACCGCCGTGTGCAGACTCAGCGGCAGGGTGGCGGTGTCCTCGTACTCGCGTTGCAACTGCTCCAGGGACGCGCGCAGCCCGGCCAGCTCCGCGGGGCCGGGGTGCAGCAGCGGCGGCAGATCGTAGCGGTACAGGCCCGTGGCCTCCACGGTGGCGCGCGGCAGAAAACCGGGCTGCATGGTCAGCACGGTGCCGCGGTACTCGCTCGTCCGGGAGAAGCGGTGGATCTGGCCGGGGCGTATCCACAGAACGTCACCGGCGTTCGCCCGGTACTCGGCGAAGTCCACCATGTGCGATACGGGGCCGCCGTTGAAGAACATCACCACATGGAAGTCGATGCGGTGGACGCGGTGCAGTGGTGCGTCCTCGTGCCAGACGCGGCCGGGCTCCATCGGGCCCACCTGGATGCCGACGCCGCAGACGCTGAGGTCGACCGGAAACGGGTACGTCCTGATCCCGTCACCGTCTTGCGTACTTGTGTCCGCCATATTCGTTTCGTGCCGCCTCGGTCCCGCGTCGATGTCCCACTTTCACCGAAGGCTGACACAGGCACACCTTCCCCCGCAAAAGTCAGACTTTTAGGTTTGACGATGTTCCGCCAGAGATCATGCATCCAGTGAGGACTTCTTGAAGATGAGTGCGCAGAGCGCAGACGCATTCGAATGGACCGACCTCGACCGGCGAGCCGTCGACACGGCCCGTGTTCTCGCCGCTGACGCCGTACAGAAGGTCGGCAACGGCCACCCGGGCACCGCGATGAGCCTGGCGCCCGCCGCGTACACGATCTTTCAAAAGGTGATGAGGCACGACCCCGCGGACCCCGAGTGGACCGGCCGTGACCGCTTCGTCCTCTCCCCCGGTCACACCTCGCTGACCCTCTACACCCAGCTCTTCCTCGCCGGCTACGAGCTGGAACTGGACGACCTGAAGGCGTTCCGCACGCACGGTTCCAAGACGCCCGGTCACCCCGAGTACGGACACACGGCCGGTGTCGAGACCACCACGGGCCCCCTCGGCCAAGGCGTGGCCAACGCGGTGGGCATGGCGATGGCCGCCCGCTACGAGCGCGGACTGTTCGACCCCGACGCCCCCGAGGGCACCTCCCCCTTCGACCACACGATCTGGGCGATCGTCTCCGACGGCGACCTGGAGGAGGGCATCTCCGCCGAGGCGTCCTCGCTCGCCGGCCACCAAAGGCTCGGCAACCTGGTCTTCGTCTACGACGACAACCACATCTCCATCGAGGGCGACACCGCGACGGCCTTCTCCGAGGACGTGCTCAAGCGGTACGAGGCCTACGGCTGGCACGTACAGCGCATCGAGCCCGCGGAGAGCGGCGACATCGACGTCCACGCGCTGTACGCGGCGCTGAAGGCGGCGCAGGCCGAGACCGAGCGCCCCTCGATCATCGCGATGCGCACGATCATCGCCTGGCCCGCCCCGACCGCGCAGAACACCGAGGCGGCGCACGGCTCGGCGCTGGGCGACGACGAGGTCGCGGCCACCAAGCGCGTCCTCGGCTTCGACCCCGAGAAGACCTTCGAGGTGTCCGACGAGGTGCTCGACCACACCCGCCGGGCCCTCGACCGCGGTGCCGAGGCGCACGCCGCCTGGGACAAGCGGATCGCCGAGTGGCGCGAGGCCCAGCCGGAGCGCGCACAGCTGCTCGACCGCATCCTGGCGGGTCAGCTTCCCAAGGGCTGGGAGGACGCGCTGCCGGTGTTCGAGGAGGGCAAGGCGGTGGCCACCCGCGCCGCCTCCGGCAAGGCGCTCCAGTCGCTCGGCGCGGTCATCCCCGAGCTGTGGGGCGGCTCGGCGGACCTGGCGGGCTCCAACAACACCACCATCGACAAGAACAGCTCGTTCCTGCCCAGGGGCAACCCGCTGCCGGAGGCGAACCCGTACGGGCGCACCATCCACTTCGGCATCCGCGAGCACTCCATGGCCGCGGAGATGAACGGCATCGCCCTGCACGGCAACACGCGTGTCTACGGCGGCACTTTCCTCGTCTTCTCCGACTACATGCGCAACGCGGTGCGGCTGTCGGCGCTGATGCAGCTCCCCGTCACCTATGTGTGGACCCATGACTCCATCGGCCTGGGCGAGGACGGCCCGACCCACCAGCCGGTCGAGCATCTGGCCAGCCTGCGCGCCATCCCGGGCCTGAACCTCGTCCGCCCGGCCGACGCCAACGAGACCGCCATCGCCTGGGCCGAGATCCTCCGGCGGCACTCCACCGACCCGGCCCCGCACGGACTCGCGCTCACCCGGCAGGGGGTGCCGACATACGCCCCCAACCCCGATGCGGCCAAGGGCGGTTACATCCTGCGGGAGTCCTCCACCGGCACCCCCGACGTGATCCTCATCGCCACCGGTTCCGAGGTGCAGCTCGCCGTCGCCGCGCGCGAACAGCTCGAGGCCGAGGGCGTGGGCACCCGGGTGGTGTCGATGCCGTCCGTGGAGTGGTTCGAGGAGCAGTCCGCCGAGTACCGCGAGCACGTCCTTCCGCCGTCCGTGAAGGCGCGCGTGGCGGTCGAAGCGGGCATCGCCCTGACCTGGTACCGCTACGTCGGTGAGCGTGGACGCATCGTCTCCCTGGAGCACTTCGGTGCCTCCGCCGACGCCAAGACCCTGTTCGCCGCATTCGGCTTCACGGCCGAGAACGTGGCCGCCGCCGCGCGGGAATCCCTCGCCGCCGTCCGCGGTTGATCCGATCGCACGAAAGAAGATGATCACAGTGACCGAAGCAACCGCAGCCGCGGAGCCCCTGAAGCGCCTGTCCGACGCGGGCGTGTCGATCTGGCTGGACGACCTGTCCCGCAAGCGGATCGCCTCCGGCAGTCTCGCCGAACTCCTCGCAACCAGGCACGTGGTGGGCGTCACCACCAACCCGTCCATCTTCCAGGCCGCCATCGGCTCCGGGGAGGGCTACGAGGAGCAGCTCGCCGACCTCGCGGAGCGCGGCGTGACGGTCGAGGAGGCCGTCCGCATGATGACCACCGCCGACGTCCGCGCCGCCGCCGACATACTGCGGCCCGTGTACGACGCGACGGACGGCCGTGACGGCCGGGTCTCCATCGAGGTCGACCCGCGGCTCGCCCACCGCACCCGGGCCACCGTCGCGGAGGCCAGGCAGCTCGCCTGGCTCGTCGACCGCCCCAACGTGATGATCAAGATCCCGGCGACCGAGGCCGGCCTGCCCGCCATCACCGAGGTCGTCGGACAGGGCATCAGCGTCAACGTCACGCTGATCTTCTCGCTGGAGCGCTACCGTCAGGTCATGGACGCCTATCTGGCCGGTCTGGAGAAGGCCAGGGCCGCCGGGCTCGACCTGTCCGCCATCCATTCCGTGGCCTCCTTCTTCGTCTCCCGCGTCGACAGCGAGATCGACAATCGCCTGACGAAGCTGGGCACGGACGAGGCGCTCGCGCTCAGGGGCCGGGCGGCGCTCGCCAACGCACGGCTCGCCTACGAGGCGTACGAGGAGGTCTTCGCCGGTGAGCGCTGGCTCGCCCTCGCCGAGGCCGGGGCCGCCAAGCAGCGCCCGCTGTGGGCCTCCACCGGAGTGAAGGACCCGGCGTACAAGGACACGCTGTACGTCGATGAACTGGTCGCGCCGGGCACGGTGAACACCATGCCGGAGGCGACCCTCGACGCCACCGCCGACCACGGCGACATCCAGGGCGACACGGTGACCGGCGGCTACGCGCAGGCCCGCGCGGACCTCGCGGCCGTGGAGCGGCTCGGAATCTCGTACGACGAGGTCGTCAAGCAGCTCGAGGACGAGGGCGTCGCCAAGTTCGAGGTGGCCTGGCAGGACCTGCTGGACGCCGTCACGACATCGCTGAACAGCAAGGGGGTTGACGCAGCATGAGCAAGGAGCGCCCCGAGAAGAAGACGTCCTCGGCCGGGAAGAAGGCCGAGGGGGCCGCGGTGACGGCGCCCGAGGAGACCAAGGCCTCCTCCGGGGCGGCAACCTCCGAGGCGGCAGAGGCGGCCTCGAAGACCGGCGCCGCGGCGGGTAAGACCGGCGCCGCGACCGCGAAGACCCGTGCCGTGGCCAAGAAGGCCGACGCCGCGGCCGAGAAGGCCGGCGGGCCGGTCCCGGTCTCCGAGTGGACCAACCCGCTGCGCGACCCTCGCGACCGCCGGCTCCCCCGCATCGCCGGTCCCTCCGGTCTGGTCATCTTCGGTGTCACCGGTGACCTGTCCCGCAAGAAGCTGATGCCGGCCGTCTACGACCTCGCCAACCGTGGTCTGCTGCCGCCGGGCTTCTCGCTCGTCGGGTTCGCCCGTCGCGACTGGGCCGACCAGGACTTCGCCCAGGTGGTGCACGACGCCGTGCGCGAGCACGCCCGTACGGAGTTCCGCGAGGAGGTGTGGCAGCAGCTCGCCGAGGGGATGCGGTTCATCCCGGGCGACTTCGACGACGACACCGCGTTCAAGCAGCTGCGTGCCGCCGTCGACGAGCTGGACGCCTCCCGGGGCACCAGCGGCAACTACGCGTTCTATCTCTCCGTGCCGCCGAAATTCTTCCCGAAGGTCGTCCAGCAGCTCAAGAAGCACGGCCTTGCGGACGCGCCGACGGGCTCCTGGCGGCGCGCGGTCATCGAGAAGCCGTTCGGCCACGACCTGGAGAGCGCCCGCGAGCTGAACGCGATCGTGCACGACGTGTTCGACTCGGACCAGGTCTTCCGCATCGACCACTACCTGGGCAAGGAAACGGTCCAGAACATCCTGGCGCTGCGCTTCGCCAACCAGATGTACGAGCCGATCTGGAACCGGTCCTACGTCGACCACGTCCAGATCACGATGGCGGAGGACATCGGCATCGGCGGCCGGGCCGGCTACTACGACGGCATCGGCGCCGCCCGTGACGTCATCCAGAACCACCTGCTCCAGCTGATGGCGCTGACGGCCATGGAGGAGCCCATCGCCTTCGACGCCGAGGCGCTGGTCACCGAGAAGCTGAAGGTGCTGAAGTCGGTGCGGTTGCCGGAGGATCTCGGCCTGCACACCGTGCGCGGGCAGTACGCGGACGGCTGGCAGGGCGGCGAGAAGGTCGTCGGGTACCTCCGTGAGGAGGGCATCGACCCCCGGTCGAAGACCGACACCTACGCGGCGATCAAGCTGGAGATCGACAACCGCCGCTGGGCGGGCGTCCCCTTCTACCTGCGCACCGGCAAGCGGCTCGGCCGCCGGGTCACCGAGATCGCGGTCGTCTTCCAGCGCGCCCCGCACTCCCCCTTCGACGCCACCGCGACGGAGGAGCTCGGGCAGAACGCGATCGTCATCCGGGTGCAACCGGACGAGGGCATGACCGTGCGCTTCGGTTCGAAGGTGCCGGGTACCTCGATGGAGATCCGGGACGTCACGATGGACTTCGCCTACGGCGAGTCGTTCACCGAGTCCAGCCCGGAGGCGTACGAACGGCTGATCCTGGACGTACTGCTCGGCGACGCCAACCTGTTCCCCCGCACCGAGGAGGTGGAGGAGTCCTGGAAGATCCTCGACCCGATCGAGGAGTACTGGGACAAGCACGGCAAGCCCGCACAGTACCCCTCGGGCACCTGGGGCCCGAAGGAAGCCGACGAGATGCTCGCACGAGACGGACGGAGCTGGCGCAGGCCATGAAGATCGACCTGACCGACACCACGGCAAGCAAGATCAACAAGGCGCTGGTGCAGGGCCGCCGCGCCATCGGCACTCCCGCCGTGGGCATGGTCCTGACCATGGTCATCGTGACCGACGAGGAGAACGCCTACGACTCGGTCAAGGCGGCCGAGGACGCCTCCCGTGAGCACCCCTCGCGCACCCTGGTGGTCATCAAGCGGCATGCCCGCACCTCCCGGGATCGCACCGCCTCGCGACTGGACGCCGAGGTACGGGTGGGCGCGGACGCGGGCACCGGCGAGACCGTCGTGCTGCGGCTGTACGGCGAGGTGTCCGACCATGCCGACTCCGTGGTCCTGCCCCTGCTCCTGCCGGACGCGCCGGTCGTCGTGTGGTGGCCGGTGGACGCGCCGGACAACCCCGCCCAGGACCCCCTGGGCGCCCTCGCGCAGCGCCGGATCACCGACATGTACGCCGTCGAGCACCCGCTCGAAGCCCTGGAGATCCGGGTCGCCTCCTACGCGCCCGGTGACACCGACCTGGCCTGGACCCGGCTCACGCCCTGGCGGTCGATGCTGGCCGCGGCGCTGGACCAGGCGCGTACGAAGGTGACCTACGCGGCGATCGAGAGCGAGGCCGAGAACCCGAGCGCCGAGTTGCTGGCCCGCTGGCTGGGCGCCCGGCTCAGGGTGCCGGTGGAGCGGATCGTCACCGCGGGACCGGTCATCACGGCCGTGCGGCTGGGCACCGAGAAGGGCGAGATCGTCATCGACCGCCCCGAGGGCCCGCTGGCCACGCTGACCCTGCCGGGCCAGCCCCCGCGCACCCTCGCGCTGAAGGTGCGCCCCACCTCCGAACTGATCGCCGAGGAACTGCGCCGGCTCGACGCGGACGAGATGTACGCCATCGCCCTGCGCGGCGAGGGCGCCAAGGAGAACGCCAGCCATGTCTGACAGCCCCCGGCTCACCCGACGCCCCGAGTGGACGGCCCTGGAGGACCACCGCGCGGGCCCGCTGCTCCACCCGGACCTGCGCGGGTTCTTCGAGCAGGACCCCGGACGGGCCGAGCGCTACACCGTGCGCGTCGGCGATCTGCTCATCGACTACTCGAAGCACCTGATCAACGACGAGACGCTCGCCCTGCTCCAGGAACTGGCCACCGCCACCGGCGTGTTCGGCCTCAGGGACGCCATGTTCCGCGGCGAGAGGATCAACGTCACCGAGGGCCGGGCCGTGCTGCACACCGCGCTGCGCGCCCCGCGGGACGCGGTGATCGAGGTCGACGGCGAGAACGTGGTGCCCAAGGTCCATGCGGTCCTCGACAAGATGGCCGGATTCGCGGACCGGGTCCGCTCGGGCGAGTGGACGGGGCACACCGGCAAGCGCATCAGGAACATCGTCAACATCGGCATCGGCGGCTCGGACCTGGGCCCGGCGATGGCCTACGAGGCGCTGCGCCCGTACACCTCACGTGAGTTGACGTTCCGGTTCGTCTCCAATGTCGACGGCGCCGATCTGCACGAGGCGCTGCGGGACCTCGACCCGGCGGAGACGCTGTTCATCGTCGCGTCCAAGACGTTCACCACCATCGAGACGATCACGAACGCGACCTCGGCCAGGTCCTGGCTGCTCGCGGCGTTCGAGGAGGGCGGCACCTCCCGCTCGGGCGAAGGCGGGGGTGGGGGGGGACAAGGCGGTCGCCCGGCACTTCGTCGCGCTGTCGACGAACGCCGGGAAGGTCGCCGAGTTCGGTATCGACCCCGAGAACATGTTCGAGTTCTGGGACTGGGTCGGCGGCCGCTACTCCTTCGACTCGGCGGTCGGCCTGTCCCTGATGATCGCCATCGGCCCGGAGCGGTTCCGGGAGATGCTGGCGGGCTTCCGCCTCGTCGACGAGCACTTCCGGAACGCTCCCGCCGAGGCCAACGCGCCGCTGCTGCTGGGCCTGCTGGGCATCTGGTACGACGACTTCTTCGACGCCCAGACCCATGCGGTCCTGCCGTACAGCCACTATCTGTCCAAGTTCACCGCCTATCTCCAGCAGCTCGACATGGAGTCCAACGGCAAGTCCGTGGACCGCGAAGGGCATCCGGTGGAGTGGCAGACCGGGCCGGTGGTGTGGGGCACCCCCGGCACCAACGGCCAGCACGCCTACTACCAGCTCATCCACCAGGGCACCAAGCTCATCCCGGCGGACTTCATCGGTTTCGCCCGGCCGATCGAGGAGCTGAGCGAGGAACTCAAGGCCCAGCACGACCTGTTGATGGCCAACTTCTTCGCCCAGACCCAGGCGCTCGCCTTCGGCAAGACCAGCCAGGGGGTACGGGCGGAGGGAGTGCCGGAGGAGCAGGTGCCGCATCGCACCTTCAAGGGCAATCGCCCCACCACCACGATCCTCGCCACCGAGCTGACCCCCTCGGTCCTCGGCCAGCTCATCGCCCTCTACGAGCACAAGGTGTTCGTCCAGGGCGCGGTCTGGAACATCGACTCCTTCGACCAGTGGGGTGTCGAGCTGGGCAAGGTCCTCGCCAAGCGGGTCGAACCGGCCCTGACCGAGGGCGCCGAGGTGCCCGGCCTCGACCCCTCCACCGCCGCCCTCGTGGCCGCCTACCGCACGCTCAGGAAGAAGTGAGACTGAAAATGACGCAGATGCAGTTGGGCCTCATCGGCCTCGGCAAGATGGGCGGCAACATGCGCGAGCGGATCCGCCGCGCGGGCCACACCGTCGTCGGCTACGACCGCAACCCGGAGATCTCCGACGTCAAGACCCTTGACGAACTGGTCGAGAAGCTCGAGGCGCCGCGCGTGGTCTGGGTGATGGTCCCGGCCGGCGGGCCCACCCAGTCCGTCATCGACGAGCTCAGGGATCTGCTGTCGCCCGGTGACATCGTGGTCGACGGCGGCAACTCCCGCTGGACCGACGACGAGAAGCACGCCACCGAGCTGGGCATCAAGGGCATCGGCTTCGTCGACGCGGGCGTCTCCGGCGGTGTCTGGGGTCTGGAGAACGGCTACGCGCTGATGGTCGGCGGCGACAAGGAGTACGTCGACCGCCTCCAGCCGATCTTCGACGCGCTCAAGCCCGAGGGCCCCTACGGGTACGTCCACGCCGGCCGGGTCGGCGCGGGACACTTCTCGAAGATGGTCCACAACGGCATCGAGTACGCGATGATGCAGGCCTACGCCGAGGGCTGGGAGCTGCTGGAGAAGGTCAAGTCGGTGGAGAACGTCCGTGAGGTCTTCCGCTCCTGGCAGGAGGGCACGGTCATCCGCTCCTGGCTGCTGGACCTCGCGGTCAACGCTCTCGACGAGGACGAGCACCTGGACAAGCTGCGCGGCTACGCCGAGGACTCCGGCGAGGGCCGCTGGACCGTGGAGGCCGCCATCGACAACGCGGTGCCGCTGCCTGCCATCACCGCGTCGCTGTTCGCGCGCTTCAGCTCCCGGCAGGACGACTCCCCGCAGATGAAGATGGTCGCGGCGCTGCGCAACCAGTTCGGCGGCCACGCGGTCGAGTCGGCGAAGGAGTAGCCGGCCGTGGGCGACCTCCTGCTGGTCCGCCACGGCGAAACCGAGTGGAGCATATCGGGACAGCACACCAGCTGGACCGACCTCCCGCTCACCCGGCGGGGCGAGGAACAGGCCAAGTCCCTCGCCCCGTTGCTCGCCGGACGCACCTTCGCTCTCACCCTCACCAGCCCGCTCGGCCGGGCGGTACGCACGGCCGAACTCGCCGGGCTGTTCGGCGCCGAACCCGACGCCGGCCTGCACGAGTGGGACTACGGCGGCTACGAGGGCATCACCACGGCCGAGATCCACCGCACCCGGCCCGAGTGGTGCCTGTGGACCGACGGGGTGCCGGCCGGACCGGACGGCCATCCGGGTGAGTCGCCCGACGAGGTGGCGGCGCGCGCCGACCGCGTACTGGCCCGTATCGAGCCCGCCCTGGCCCAGGGCGATGTGATCCTTGTGGCCCACGGTCACTTCCTGCGTGTCCTGGCCGCCCGGCGTCTGGGTCTGACGGCCGCCCAGGGGCGGCTGCTGCGGCTGGAGACGGGGACGGTCAGCCGGCTCTCCACCGAGCATGGCTGGCCCGTGATCGCGGAATGGAACGCGAGCGGAACTTCTGCGGCTTCCCGTCAGTTTCCTTCTACGTTGCTGTAGAAAGGCGAGGTCACGGCCCGTCCGCCGGGACGGGCCGGCTTCGACGACGTAGGGAGTTCTCCATGGCCCTGTGGGACCGCATCAAGGAATCCGCCTCGACGATGCAGACCCAGCTCGTGGCGAAGAAGAACGATCTGAAGAGCGGCGCGTTCCGCGACGCGAGCATGGCCATGTGCGCGCTCGTGGCCGCGGCGGACGGCACCGTGGACCCCTCGGAGCGCCAGCGTGTCGCCCAGCTCATCGCCACGAACGAGGTGCTCCAGAACTTCCCGGCCGACGACCTGCGCCGCCGCTTCGAGGACAATCTGAACAAGCTGACCGCCGACTTCGACTTCGGCAAGGTCAGCGTTCTCCAGGAGATCGGCAAGGCGAAGAAGAAGCCCGCCGAGGCGCGCGCCGTGATCCAGATCGGCATCGTCATCGGGGGCGCCGACGGGAACTTCGACAAGGACGAGCAGGCGGTGGTCCGGGAGGCGTGCTTCGCGCTCGACCTGCCGCCGCACGAGTTCGACCTCTAGGCCACCACTTGGGCCCGGACCGCACGGTGTCACGTCACTCGCCGCGTGCGCACACGGTGTGGCCCGGGCCTTGCCGTCCGGGCTGACGTCCCGGGGGAAGCCGCGGTCCGCCTCGGTGCCGCGGGAGTACATCACGAGGTGCGTCCCATCGATCACGGCCGGAGGCCCACGGCAGAGCGGGTCCCCCCGGCGCGGCACACCGGGCCTATGCGTTGGACCAGCCGCGTCGGCAGAGCACCAGCCGGTAGCCGTCGAGGTCCTCGATCGTGACGCCCCACTCGTTCCAGTACGGGTTGGGCGAGGGCACCCGCCTGCCGCCGTGCCGCTCCAGCCGGGTGACCAGTTCGTCGGGGACCGGCTCGTCGAGGTACAGGACGAGGAGGTCCTCCTCGGTGGGACGGGGTCGGACCGGGCGGCCGGCCTCGTGGACGAGTTCCAGGTGCCATCCGGCCTCGGGCAGGCCGAGCATGAGCAGGTCGTGCTCACCCTGCTGCGGGCCCGCCTCGATCCGGCACACCACCGACATCCCGAGCCCTCCGGCCCAGAACCGCTCGGCCGCGGCCAGGTCCCGGGAGGGACGGGCGATCCGGACGTGACTGCGGGCGTCGAAGGGCATGACGGTGCTCCTCACGGAGATGCGAACGGGCGGGTCGGGGCGCGACCGCGAGCGGGTCCCTTCGGCAGCCTAGGAGCGCGGTGATCGCGAGACCATCGGCCGTGCGTCCTGCGTCGTAGGGCGTAGGACCATGTCAGCCGTCCGGTGCCGGGCGTGTGACGCTCGCGTCGAGCAGGGGCCCCAGTTCCCGTACCACGGTCGTCAGGGCCCGTACGTCCCGTTCGGTCCGGGCGATCAGAAGGGCACCCTCCAGTGTGCTGATCATGAGCGTGGCGAGCGACTCGGACCGGTCCGCCGGGACGCCCATGGCCGTCAGGGCGTCGGCGACCGGGCGGATCCAGCGCGCGAACGCCGCCGCGGCCGCCGTCCGTGTGGAGTCGGCGGACTCCGCGCAGTCCACGGTCGCCGCGGCGACCGGGCAGCCCCCCGCGAACCCGGCCGTCTCGTACTCATCCGTCCACTGCCGCACCATCGCGGCGAACAGCCCGCTCGGCGTCGGCTCGGGCAACTGGGCGAGGAAGCGCGCGACGCGCCCGGCCGCGTACCGGCCGGCCCAGGCCACGGCCTCGTTGACGAGCTGCTCCTTGCCGCCGGGAAAGTAGTGCTGGAGGGAACCGCGCGGAGCCCGCGCGTGGGCGGCGACGTCGCGCATGCCGGTCGCCGTGACACCGTCGCGCCGGATCAACTGGGCCGCGCTGAAGACCATCCGCTCCCGCGGCCCGCGCTCGGACGCCGCCATCGCCGACCTCCCGGCTGGACACCTCGTTTGCCGCCCACTCTATGACCGGTGTCATAAAGCTGGCTACTATGACCGGTGTCATAAGGGGGTCCGGAGCGGAAGGCGGTCCATCGTGCACATCGGCTTCATCGGACTCGGGGTCATGGGGCAGCCCATGGCGCTGCGCCTCGCCCGGTCCGGCACTCCCCTCGTGGTCTGGAACCGCACTCCCGCGCGCGCCGAACCACTGCGCGCGGCGGGCGCCGAGGTGGCGGCCGACCCCGCCGAGGTGTTCGCGCGAGCGGAGGTGGTGATCCTCATGCTCGCCGACGACCTCGCGATCGACGCCACCCTGGGCCGTGGCACCCCGGACTTCACCGCGCGCGTCGCCGGACACGTCGTCGTGCACATGGGCACGACCTCGCCCGGATACTCACGGGCCCTGGAGGCCGACGTACGGGCCGCGGGCGGGCGCTATGTGGAGGCCCCCGTCTCCGGATCCCGGGTCCCGGCGGAGAACGGGCAGCTCGTGGCGATGCTGGCCGGGGACGCGGCGGCCGTGGAGGTCGTACGGCCGCTGCTCGCGCCCCTGTGCCGCGAGACGTTCGTCTGCGGCGCGGCGCCGAACGCCCTGGTCATGAAGCTGTCGGTCAATCTGTTCCTGATCACCCTGGTGACCGGCCTGTCGGAGGCCTACCACTTCGCCGACCGGCACGGCCTGGACCACAGGCTCTTCCTGGACGTCCTGGACGCGGGGCCCATGGCCAGCGCGGTCTCCCGCATGAAGGCGCCCAAGCTGCTCGCCCGCGACTTCGCCGTGCAGGCGGCGGCCCACGACGTCCTGAAGAACAACCGGCTGGTCGCCGAGGCCGCCCGTGAGGCGGGAGTCGCCTCACCGCTCCTCGACGTCTGCCACACCCTCTTCGACGAGACCGTGACGCTGGGGTACGGGTCCGAGGACATGGTGGCCGTCCTGCGGGCGATCGAGGCCCGCACCGCGAACGGTCCCGCCGCGTCCCGGCCCCTGGACGTCCTGGACCGGCCGGGGATCTAGTGGCCCGACAGGCCACCTTCGGCCCGTCACGACGCCCGGCACGCGCTCTCGCCGCACCAGCCGAAAGCCCAGGTACGTCCGAGTAGGAGGGCGTCCGGCCGGCACGCCGAGAGCACGCTGCCCCAAGCTCTCGGCTTCGCTCGGGCAGGGGGGACCAGGGACCCCCATGACGCCGCTCCTCGACGGGCAGACGTCGCCTGCCGGGGCCCTAGCTCCGGGCGATTCCGTAGGCCCGCTCGACGCGCAGGCGCAGGACCAGCCGGCGGTCGCGGACCATGGCGGCGCGATAGTCGTCCCAGTCGGGGTGCTCGCCGGAGATGTCGCGGTAGAGCCGCACCAGCTCCTCGACCGTCCGGTCGTACGGGTCCTGCGCGACCGGCGACAGCTCGGCGGCGCCCTCGGCCACCGTGTACGCCCACCGGTCGGGACTGGTCACGTGGTACGAGGCCCGGGGGTCCCGGCGCAGATTGCGGGTCTTGGCGCGGTCGTCCGTGAGCGAGACCCGGATGACGCGCTCCTCGGGGTCGTAGGCGTGGCTGACGTTCGACAGCTGGGGCCGGCCGTCGCGCTTGAGGGTGACCAGCACCCCGCCGTGGCCCTCGGAGAGCAGTGCGAGCAGCGCGTTCTGCGTGGCGTCCTGAGTCATACCCGGGTCAACTCCCCCGACCGAGCAGCGCATTCCCCGGTGAAGTGATCCGGATCGCAGCGGCTCTGCGATCGGCCCGGAACGCTGTGCACCGTGACATGTTGGAGCCGGAAACCCGGGAAGGCACCGGGACGGACCGGAGGAGAACGATGGGACAGCTGCGTCAAGAGGTGGAGCCGGAAGAGGTCGGTCTCGACCCGCAGGCGCTGGCCCGCCTCGACCGGCACTTCACGCACCAGGTCGACGACGGGCGGCTGCCCGGCTACCTGGTGGCCGTCTCCCGCCACGGCCGCACGGCGCACCTCACCCTGTACGGACACCGCCATGTGCAGGAACGGCTCCCGGTCGAGACCGACACGCTGTGGCGGATGTACTCGATGACCAAGCCGGTCACCTCGGTCGCCGCACTCATCCTGATGGAGGAGGGCCGCTTCGGGCTCGACACCCCCGTCGCGGACTTCCTGCCGGCCTTCGCCGAGCCGCGGGTCTACGTCGACGGCTCCGGTCCGGGCCTGAGGACCCGCCCGGCCGAGCGGCCGATCCTGGTCCGCCATCTGCTCACCCACACGGCGGGACTGACGTTCGGCTTCTACCACACGCATCCGGTCGACGCCCTGTACCGGGAGGCGGGCATCGAGTCCTCCGTGGTGCCCGGCACGGACCTCGCCGAGACCTGTGAGGCCTACGCCCGGCTGCCCCTGCAGTTCGAGCCGGGCACCCGGTGGAACTACTCGGTGGCCACGAATGTGCTCGGCCGGCTCGTGGAGGTGGTGTCGGGCCAGGACCTGGCCGCCTTCCTCGCCGAGCGCGTCTTCGCCCCGCTGGGCATGAGGGACGCGGGCCTGTGGGTCACCGAGGAGCAGGCGCCACGGCTCGCGGAGCTGTACGGCGAGACGGAGGACGGCGGGATCACCCCGGTGCCGGGCCTGCCCGTGCGCGGCCGGCCGCGGCTGCTCTCCGGCAGCGGGGGCATGGTCGCGTCGGCGCACGACTACCACCGCTTCATGGAGTTCCTCCGCCGCCGCGGCGAACTGGACGGCATCCGTCTGCTGAGCGCCGCCACGGTCGCCGCGATGACCTCCAACCACCTCCCGGGTAACGCCGACATGCACTCCTATGGCAGTCCGGTGCATCGCGAACCCGGCAAGGCGGGCCTCGGGTTCGGGCTCGGAGTCTCCGTCGTCACCGATCCCGCGATCACCCGGTCGCCCACGGTCAGGGGCGCGTTCGGCTGGAGCGGGGTGGCCACCACGACCTTCTGGGTCGACCCGGAGCACGACCTGACGGTCCAGTTCCTGACCCAGCTCCGCCCGACGGGCTCGCACACGGTCTACCCGGAGTTGAAGCGCCTGGTGCACGAGGCGTTGACGGGCTGAACCCCTCCCGGCGTCCAGCCGGTCGGGGCGGCGATCCGGGGAGGGGCGGCGATCCGGCCGCCCCTCTCCCGGCGCTCCAGCCCCGCCGGTCAGGCCAGGCGCTCGAACCCCGACACTCGAACCCGGTGGTCAGAGCCGGCGCGCGAACCCCGGTGGTCAGACCCGGCGCGCGAACCCCGGTGGTCAGACCCGGCGCGCGAACCCCGGCGGTCAGACCCGGCGCGCGAACCCCGGCGCTCAAGTCCCGGTGATCAAGCTGAACTCCAGCCCCTCTCCGGCCAGTTCCGCGAGCCACTCCTCGGACCGCCGGGCCGTCTCGGCCGCCCGGTTGAGCCCCGGCGGCAGGGCGTCGGCCAGGATCCGCCGCACGCCCAGGGCCAGCGGGCGGGAGACACAGCGGGCCATCGCGCTCTCCTCCTTCGTGCCCTTCAGGTCCAGCAGGTAGCGGCCCGACCACACCTCGCCCGACCCCGCCCGTACCTCGAGGGACACGGCGAGGACCACCCGGTCGCGGTCCTCGTCCGTCGTGGGGTACGCCGCCGCGAGTTCGGTGGCCAGGGCCGCGATCGTTGCGTCGTCGCCCGCCTTCAGCTGCTCGAACACCCGGTCCCAGGCGCGCAGCCAGCCGTCGAGCCGCAGGGTGCCGCGGACGAAGGTCACCGGCTTCCAGGCGGGCGGCAGGCCGTACTGGGCGACGAAGGGCACGCTGTCGCGGTTCGGGTAGGCCTCGAAGGTCTCGCCGTCGATGACATGGGGGCGGGTCGCCTCCCAGGGCCGGGCCGCCGTGGTCTCGGCGCCGTCCTCGATGTAGCGCGCCGGTGAGCGCAGCGCGTTGAGGACGCCGAGGGGGGCCCAGCTGAAGCGGTAACGGAAGTCGTTCGGGACCGCCGGGATGCCGCCGCAGTAGGAGGTGAGGCTCACCTCCGCCGGAGCGCGGGCGCCGATCTCCTCCTGGGCGCGGGCGATCAGGCTGTGGGCGAAGAGGTGGTCGATGCCCGGGTCCAGGCCCGCCTCGGTCAGCACCACGAGCCCGGCCTCGGCGGCCTCGGGCACCAGGTCGAGGACCGCGTCGGAGACATAGCTGGAGCAGGCGAAGTGGGCCCGCCGCTCGAGGCAGACGCCGAGCAGGGGCGCGTGTTCGGGTGCCGGGAGCATGGAGACGACCACGTCCCCCGGCGCCAGCTCCGCCGCCAGCGCGGGCAGGGTGAACGCGCGTGGCTCGGCGCGCCCGGCCAGGCCCAGCCCGGTCAGGGCCTGCGCGGCGCGCTCCTCGGTCCGGTGCCAGAGCCGGACCCGGGCGGCCGTGTCGCAGACCGCCGCGAGCCCGCTGCCCGTGGACAGTCCCGCGCCGATCCAGTGCACCGTGCCGCCGGCCGGGACCGGTGCCTTCGTGGGCTCAGACATCGCTCGACTCCCCTTCCTCGGCCCGGAGTTCCCGGACCGCCGCATCGAAACGTTCCCGGCAGCGTCCCCAGGCGCCGCCCACCTCGAAGTCGAGCAACAGCGGTGTCAGCGCCGCCGAGAAGTCCGTGCCGGCCTCCAGCGGCAGCAGGGACGGCAGGTTGTCGATCGCGATGAGGTCGAGGGCGGGCTCCTCACGCAGCCTGCGGACCGGGTGGTCCCAGTCGGTCGGGGTGTCGTAGACGGGCAGGAGGTTCAGCGGCGAGCCCACGTCGGCCGTCACATCGCACACGGTGCGCAGCCGTCGGCCGGGTTCGTCGAGGTCCTTGTCCGTGAGGAACGGCGGCACCGGGCTCGTGGTGAGCACGGTGTTGACCATCAGCTCGTGGTTCAGCAGGGCCGGACGGTCCAGATCGCGGGTCTCGGCCAGGTCCCAGCACGTGGGGTCGACCCCGGCCACGTCGAGCGCGGCCCGCGCACCGCGCCCGCTGCGCCCCAGCGCACCGATCACCAGGGCCCGCGCCGCGCCCGCGACCGCGCGCAGCCGCTCGTCCAGCTCCTCCTTCGAGGTGGGCCGCAGCGGGGCGGTCAGCCGGTCGCGGTGGTGGAGCAGGGCGAGGGCGGCGCCCACGTAGCCGGCCCAGTAGCCGAACGCGACGAGGCGGCGCCCGGTGTCGTCCACCAGGTACTCCAGGTCGAGCAGTGTTCCGCCGCCCGCGCGGAAGCGGCGCAGCAGGTCCGCGGCGCCGGGCTGGCCCTTGTAGGCGTGCCCGAAGAAGATATGACGATGGATCAGGGAGGATGGCTGGTCCGGGAGTTCCTTGAGGCCGAGGATGACGGCGTCCCGCGGTGCCGTCACCCAGGAGCCGGGCTCGGCGAGGCGGCAGCCCACCGCCTCGTACTCCCCGGCGGGGAAGATCCGCTGCGGGGAGTCCTCGACCGTGACGGTCACTCCGCCCTCGACGAGCCGTCGGGCGTCGGACGGTACGAGGGGCGTGCGGCGTTCGGTGCTACGGGTCTCGTGGCGGAGCCACAGATGGAGTGCGGTCATACGCGGTTGACCTCCGGGCGCGGGGCGTCGGCGGCGAAGCGTTCGACGCTCAGGGGGCTGACGTCGACGAAGGGTACGCGTCCCAAATAGAGATCCCTCAGGACCTCGCCGACGGCCGGCCCCTGGAGGAAGCCATGACCGGAGAAGCCGGTGGCGTACAGAAAGCGGGAGGGTGAACTCGCCTCGCCGATCAGCGCGTTGTGGTCGGGCGTGATCTCGTAGAGGCCCGCCCAGCCGCCGGTGCGGCGCAGGTCGAGCAGCGCGGGCGCCCGGTGCTCCATCGCCGCGCACAGCCGGGGGATCCAGCGGTCGTGGGTGCCGGTGGCGAAGCCGGGCCGCTCGTCGGGGTCGGACATGCCGACGAGGAGTCCCGGGCCCTCGGTGTGGAAGTAGAAGCTGGTCGTGAAGTCGATGGTCATGGGCAGTCCGGGCGGCAGGTCGGGTACGGCCTCGGTGACGGCGATCTGGCGGCGCAGCGGCTCCACCGGCAGGTCCACTCCCACCATGGCACCGATGGCCCGTGACCACGCGCCGGCCGCGCAGATCACGGTGTCGGTCTCGATACGGCCCCGCTCGGTGAGGACGGCGGTGATGGTGTCGCCGTGCAGTTCGATGCCGGTGGCCGCGCAGTGCCGCAGGATTCTCGCGCCGTGCCGGCGGGCCCCCGCCGCATAGCCGTGTACCACGGCCTCTGGGGTGCAGTGACCGTCGTCGGGTGAGTACGCGGCGGCCAGCAGCCCGTCCGTGGTGATGAGCGGCGACAGCCGCCGCGCCTCGGCCGGGTCGACCATGCGGCTCGGCACGCCGAGGGAGTTCTGCAGCCGCACCCCGGCCTCGAAGGAGGCGACCTCCTCGGGGGTGGAGAGCAGGAACAGATAGCCGACCCGGTGCAGCCCGATGTCCTGCCCCGGCTCTCCGGCGAACCGCCCGAACGCCTCCAGGCTGCGTGCCCCGAGCCGGATGTTGAGGTCGTCGGAGAACTGCGCCCGTACGCCGCCGGCGGCTCGTGAGGTGGAGCCGGCGGCGAGTTCGCCGCGCTCGACCAGGACGACGTCGGTGACACCGGCGCGGGCCAGGTGGTAGGCGATGCTGGTGCCCATCACCCCGCCGCCGATGACGACGGCGCTCGCACGCGGGGTCATCGGCGGGGCTCCCTTCCGCGGGCGGCGTCGATCACGGCCCAGGCCGCCGCCGCGTCCTGGACGCCGACCCCGACGCTGAGGTGGAGCACGATGTCGTCGGTGCTCCTCCTCGCCTCCCGGCGGCCGGTGACCACACCACCCAGGGGAATCAGGTCCTCCGTGGCGAGCATCCGGTCGCGCAGCGCGGTGACGACAGGCCCCGCCTGGTCCCGGGCCGTATCCGGGTCGTCCACGACCACGGCCGCGGCCCGCCGTACCGTCTCGGCGTCGACCTCGCTGCGCGTGGGCTCGAAGGATCCGACGCTGACGACCGTGCAGCCGGGGGTGAGCCAGGCGCCGTGCAGGACGGGAGTGCGGCTGAGAGTGCACACGGCGACCATCGGCAGCCCGGTCACGGCCTCGTGCGCCGTGTCGACCGCCTTGACCGGGAGGCCGAGTTCGGCGGCGAGGACGCGGGCGGCCCTGGCGCGCCGGTCCGGCGTGGGGCTCCAGATGCGCACGGAGCGCAGGGGCCGTACCCGGGCGACGGCCCGCGCGTGCGCGAGCGCCTGGGTGCCGGCGCCGAGCAGACCGAGTTCCCCGCTGTCGGCGGTGGCGAGGACATCGAAGGCCAGGGCGCTGGCCGCGGCGGTGCGCAGGGTGGTCACCGCGGTACCGTCCAAAACGGCGGCCAACCGTCCCGTCACCGGGTCGAGGGCGTTGATCACCGCGTGGACCGTCGGCAGCCCGGCGGCCGCGTTACCCGGGTTGACGCTGCCGAACTTGGCGACGGGCCCGGTGTCCGCGGACAGGCGGGCGACGTGGGAGAAGACGACGCTGTCGTCATGGCGGCTGGGGTGCATGATCTTGCCGGGGAGTTCGGCGGTTCCCTCCCCTAGCGCGGTGAAGGCCGCGCGCTGGGAGCGGATCGCCCGGTCGGGGTCCAGTAGTGCCAGGATCCGCTCGCCGCTCAGGTGTAAGACGTCGTCGGTCATTCCTTGATTGTTTCCGGGATCCGCGCCGGCGTCACCAGGGCGTCCGGGGCGGTGTCACACCAGGGTGCCGGACGGTGCCGACCTGCGTGCGGGCGCGGCGGCCGGCGCCGGGCGGCCGCCGCGCTCCCGCTCACGAGGACTGCACCACCGCGTCGAGGTGCGGCAGGTAGTGGTCGAGCCGCTCCCGCTTGGTGCGCAGATATGTGATGTTGTTCTCGCACGGCGGTATCAGCAGCGACACCTGCTCGTCGATCTTGATGCCGTGCCTGAGGAGCGCCTCCCGCTTGCGCGGGTTGTTGGAGAGCAGCCGCACGGAGCGGACACCGAGGTCGTGCAGGATCTCCGCCGCGACCCGGTAGTCACGCGCGTCCACCGGCAGACCGAGGGCGAGGTTCGCCTCCACCGTGTCCAGGCCCTCCGCCTGGAGCTTCATCGCGCGCAGCTTTCCGAGCAAGCCGATACCGCGACCCTCGTGACCGCGCAGATAGACGAGGATGCCGCGTCCCTCGGCCACGATCTCCCGCAGCGCCGTGGAGAGTTGGGGCCCGCACTCGCAGTGCGTGGACCCGAAGGCGTCCCCCGTCAGGCACTCGGAATGGAGGCGGACGAGCATGCCCTCCTCCTCGATGTCGCCGTACACCAGGGCGACTTGTTCGTCGCCGCGGTCGTGGTCGAGGTAGCCGACGGCCTGGAAATCACCGTACTTGGTGGGCAAAGGGGCATTCACGACCCGGGTGACCCCGGAGGAGGGACCATCCACCACTCGGGGAACTCCCGAGAGGTGGGCATTGCCGCCGAGCACCCCGTCGATGTCTGTCATGATCTATTCCTATCTGTAAGCGCAGGCGGTACGAGACGAAAGGCCGTGGAACCATGAGCGGTTCGGGAATTGCGGATACTTCTGGGACGCGGCCGGCGGATGACACGGTTGCTTCGGGACAGGCGCCGGGGCACGGCGCGCAGGTGCTGCCGTCGGACACCTCGCAGGACGTACGGGCCCGGGCGGAGGGTCTGCGCCGCCAGGTCGCCGTGCTTCCCGTGGGCAGCTTCGAACAGCACGGTCCCTACCTGCCGCTGGCGACCGACACGCTGGTCGCCTGCGCGATCGCCCGCGAGGTCGCCGCCGCGTACCCGGTGCACCTCCTTCCTCCGGTGACGATCTCCTGCTCGCACGAGCACGCGGACTGGCCGGGAACCGTGAGCATTTCCTCGGTCACTCTCCACGCGGTGGTACGGGACATCGCCGCGTCGCTGCGCCGCTCGGGCGTCGAGGCCCTGGTACTGGTCAACGGCCACGGCGGGAATTACGTCCTCGGCAATGTCGTCCAGGAATCCGCGGGCAGCGGCGTCCGGATGGCGCTTTTCCCGGCCCCGGAGGACTGGGAGACGGCCCGCGAACGGGCCGGTGTGCGCACCTCGTTGCTCAGCGACATGCATGCCGGGGAAATCGAGACCTCCATTCTTCTGCACTGCCATCCCGAATTGGTCAGGCCTGGTTACGAGACCACGGATTTCATCGCCGACGACCGCAGGCATCTCCTCACCCTCGGTATGTCGGCCTATACGGAGTCCGGAGTCATCGGGCGTCCCTCGCTGGCTTCCGCGGAGAAGGGGAAGCGACTGCTCGCGACGCTCGCCGACTCCTTCGCGTCGTACTTCTCCCTGGTCGCCTCGGAGGAGCCCGCCGCCGACGGCCGAACCGGAGCCACGGCTCCCGAGGGGACACAGCGACTGTGACGCCGCGTCAGCAGCGAACGCCGCGGCCCGGGGGGCGAGCGCGGATAGGGAGCGTACGGCACGGGGGCCCGGAGCGCGTGGGGGGAACGCTCCGGGCCCTGCGCGAAGGGCCCTTCCGACGCCTCGGGGGGCTCCTGCGACGCCTCGGGGGGCTCCTGCGACGCCTCGGAGGAGCCTGACACGTCGGCGGGCTCGGCCGGTTCGGCCCTCTGGGCGGGCGCGGACGATGCGGCCTCCTCGGCGGGCACCGTCCCCTCGCCCGCGGTGTGGACCCGCTCGCCTCCCCCGGCAGGGTCCGTGTCCGTTGCCCCGGCGGGCTCCGCGTCCCTCGCCCCGGCGGATTCCGCGTGCGTCGTCGGGCGCGGGCTCCGCAGTCCCGCGTACCACCGGGCGAGGAGTACGACGATCCCGGGCAGGCTCGCGACGAAGCTCAGGACGCCGTACACCACGGCGACGGTCAGCCCCGTGTCCGCGCCGAGGCCAGCCGCGCCGAACGCCCAGGCGGTGACGCCCTCGCGGGGGCCCCAGCCGCCGACGTTCAGCGGCAGCCCCATCGCGATGAGGGCCAACAGGGCCAGGGGAAGCAGCGTGGCCGGGGAGGCGTGCGACCCGGCGGCCCGCGCGGCCACCAGGAACATCAGCAGATGCCCGGCGAGCACGACGACGGACGAGAGCAGGACCGAGGGCCAACTGCCCCGGGCGAACAGGGCGGTCCGGGCCTCGGCGAGCGTGGCCCTGAGCGCGTGGGAGCGGCGCGAGGGCCGGGACGGCCGGCCCATCCGCAGCGCCGCCACGACGGCGAGCACACCGAGCGCGGCGAACGCCGACAGCGCGACAAGATGGCGGGCCTGCGCGAGCACCGGCGAGGGAAACGTGAGCAGAACCGGCACACCGACCGCCACGAGGGCCACCTGCCCCGCGGTGCGTTCCAGGACCACGGCGCGCACACCGCGTCCGACGTCGCCGGCGCTCTGCCCGTGCCGTACCGCGCGGTGCACATCGCCGAGCACACCGCCGGGCAGCGCCGCGTTGAGGAACAGGGCGCGGTAGTAGTCGGCGACGGCGGCGCCGAGCGGCAGCCGGATGTCCAGGGCGTGGGCGACACGGCACCAGCGCCAGGCGCTGAACACGGTGGTCAGCACGCCGATCCCGAGCCCCACGAGCAGGGTCGGGCCGTCGATCCGCCGCAGTCCGTCGAGGAACACGCCGGTGCCGAGCCGCCACAGGAGCACCCCGAGAATGGCGGCTCCGGCGACCGTGCCGAGATGCGTGCGCAGGGCGCGTGGCACGGAGCGGCGACGGGCCGGCGGCGCCTCGCCCGTGCCCGCCGGGCCGTCACCCGGACCGGCGGACGCGGTGTTCGCGGGCAGGACCGCGGTGGCCGGCGCCTCCTGGATCCCCTCCCCCGCCTGCTCCGAGGCGAGCATCCGCGCCGTCATCCCGCCTCTCCCGTCGGTCGCGGCAGCACCAGGACGTCGCTGTGGTGCACCACGACACCCAGCCGGCCCGCCGCACAGTCGGCCAGACGCTCCTGGAGATACGTCTCCGCACGGTCCGCCAGGTCCGGCCGCTGCTCCACGGTCGCGCCGACCCAGCCGCGCAGCCATTCCGCGGTCAGTCCCGCCTGCTCGGGGCCGAGCCGCCAGGGGCTCGGCCGGACTCGTACGCTCGCGCCCAGCCGCTCGAAGACCTCGCAGGCCGCACGGACCGCGTCCGGGCCGAGGAGGTCACCGCGGCGCTGGTGGGCGTTGAAGGCCTCGGCGATCTCCTGGTCCATGGGGTGCGGGGGCGTGAGTTCCACGCGTCCGACGACGGACAGGGTGAGCAGCGCCGGGCAGCCGGCGCCGACGCAGGCCGCCGCGAGCGTCTCCATCTCGTCGGCGGTGAGGACGTCGAGCAGCGCGGAGGCGGTCACCAGCGAGGCTCCCGCCAGGGCGTCCTGGGTGAGCCGGCCGATGTCGCCGCGCTGGGTGGTGACGGTGACCCCGCTGCCGTCGGCGGCCGCCTTGGGGGCGCCCACCGTGGCGAAGTGCAGCAGATATGGGTCCCGGTCGTGCAGGATCCAGTGCTGGGGTCCGTCGAGGAGCGGTGCGAGCCAGCGGCCCATCGAACCGGTGCCGCAGCCCAGGTCGTGCACCACCAGGTCGGTGGCGCGCCCCGAGCGGTTGGCGAGCCAGGTCCGCAGCGGGTCGAGCAGTTCGTGCGCGCGGGCCGCCGCGTCCGCGGGCTCTCGCAACTGGAGCCACTGCGGGGCGTACCGGGGGACGTCGGGCTCCGCGCCGCCGGGCGACGGTATCGCGGAGAGGGCCGCGGGCTCCGTGTGCGCCTGGGGCCCGGGAGGAGTCGTACTCGTGTTCATGCCGTCCTCCGGGGTTCGTGGCGTAGCTTGGCCAGGACGCCCGCCAGGCTGCGGGCCGTGGTCGCCCATCCGTCCAGTGCGGCGCGGCGGCCGCGCGCGGCGGCCTTCAGCCGGCGCCGTACGTCCGCCTCGCCGAACCAGCCACGCAGCTCAGAGGCCAGCGCGCTGGGGTCCTCCGGCGGGACGAGGATGCCGGGCACCCCGCCGTCGGGCGCGCGCCCGACCGCCTCCGGCAGCCCGCCGACGTCGGTGGCGAGCACCGGGATCCCGCGGGCGAGTGCCTCGGTGACCGCCATGCCGTATGTTTCCGCGTACGAGGTCAGGACCATGAGGTCGGCGGCGGCGTAACTGGCGTCGAGCGCGGCGCCGGAGCGCGGTCCGACGAGATGCAGCCGGTCGCCGAGGCCGTGGGCGTCGATGAGGGCGCGCAGCCGGGCGACGTACTCGGGGTCATGGCCGAGCCCGCCGACGCAGTGGCAGTTCCACGGCAGGTCCTTGACCGTGGCGAGGGCCTCGATCAGCCGGTGCTGGCCCTTGCGCGGGGTGACCGCCGCAACGCACAGCAGCCGTGAGACACCGTCGGTGCCGGGGGCCAGGGGCGCGATGTCGGCTCCGGGCGCGGCGGCGTGGACGCGGTCGGGGGCGAGCCCGTGGTGCGAGACGAGCCGGCGCACGGCCCAGTCGCTGGTGGCGACGACGGCGGGCACGGCCCGCAGGGTGGTGCGCTCCTTGGCGTCGAGTTCGGCCGCGGTCGCCGGGGCGAGGCCCGTCTCGTCCCCGAGCGGCAGATGCACGAGGACGGCGAGGCACAGGCGTTCGACCTCGGGGACGACGATCTCGGGGACGCCGCAGGCGACCAGGCCGTCCAGGAGGACGACCGAGCCGTCGGGCAGTTCCCGCAGCGTACGGGCGAGTTCCGCACGGGCGGCCGCCCCGGGCCGGGGCCAGGAGCCGTCGACGGTGTGCCGCTGGACCTGCCAGCCGAAACCGGGCAGGTCGAGGCAGATGCGGCGGTCGTAGGCGTTGCCGCCGCTGGGGGTGGCCGGGTCGTCGACACCGCCCGGCATGACGAAGTGCACGGTGCGCAGGGACATGGGAACAATGTCGGCGTTCTTCAGGGCCGTGTTCTGCACCGGCACATAGTTCAGCCGGGTCTGGGGCGTCCGGCCGCGGGAGTCCGGGGACGCCTGGTCGATGGTGGTGTCCGTCACAGGGCACGCTCGTAACTCGCCCAGGCGATGTGCGACTCGTGCAGTGTGACGGTGAGGCCTTCGATGCCCCGGGCGCTCTCGCCCAGCGCTCCCTTGTGGATCCGCTCGGCGAGGCGGTCGGCGATCACCTTGGCCAGGAACTCCGTCGAGGTGTTGGTGTTCGCGAAGTCGGGCTCGTTGTCGAGGTTGCGGTAGTTGAGCTCGCTCACCACGGCCCCCAGCTCCTGCGTGGCCAGTCCGATGTCTACGACGATGTTGTCGTCGTCCAGCTCGGCGCGGCGGAAGGTGGCGTCCACGAGGAACGTCGCCCCGTGCAGGCGTTGCGCGGGTCCGAAGACCTCGCCGCGGAAGCTGTGGGCGATCATCAGGTGATCACGGACGGTGATGCTGAACAACGGACGACCCTCCAGGTGCGGTACGTCGGGCCCCCTGCCGGGGCATGTCGTGTAGTACGGCCGGCTCCGGCGCGTTGTTCAGCTGCCCGTTCTCCTTGTTTCGAGGTTGTCTGCGAATTCCCCGAGGGTTTCCCAGGAGTCCGGACAACTCGGGCGGCGGGGCCGGGACTCGGCGGCGAGGCCGGGACCGGGACTCAGCCCGCGGCGTACCGGACGCGGTGGCACAGCCCCTTGAGCTCGCCGCTCGCGAGACGCGCCAGCGCCTCGGGCAGGTCGTCGAAGGCGGACTCGCCGGTGATGAGCGCGTCGAAGGCGGGGTCGGCAAGCAGGGTGAGTGCGAGGGCCATCCGGTCCGCGTAGGTGCGTCCGGAGCGGGCGCGCGGAGAGACGGTGCCGACCTGGCTGCTGCGCAGGGTCAGACGGCGCGAGTGGAAGGCCTCGCCGAGCGGCAGGGTGACCCGCCCGTCGCCGTACCAGCTGAGTTCGACGACGGTGCCCTCCGGGGCGAGCAGTTCCAGGGAGCGGACGAGGCCCGGTTCGGTCGCGCTGGCGTGGACGACGAGATCGCACTCACCGAGCGCGTCCTCGGGCCGCGCGAACTCCACGCCGAGCGCGCGGGCGGTCTCGGCGCGTGCGGGGTCGGCGTCCACGAGCTGGACGCGGACCCCGGGATGGCGCGCGAGGAGGGCGGCGACGGAGCAGCCGACCATGCCACCGCCGACCACGGCGATCCGGTCCCCGACGAGGGGGCCGGCGTCCCAGACCGCGTTGACGGCGGTCTCCACGGTGCCGGCGAGCACGGCGCGGTGGGCGGGCACGGCGTCCGGCACGACGGTGACGGCCGACGCCGGGACCACATAGCGGCTCTGGTGCGGATACAGGCAGAAGACGGTGCGTCCGGCCAGGTCCGCGGGCCCGTGCTCCACCTGTCCCACGCTCAGATAGCCGTACTTCACGGGGGCCGGGAAGTCGCCCTCCTGGAACGGGGCACGCATGGCGGCACGCTGGCTCTCCGGCACGCCGCCACGGAAGACGAGGGTCTCGGTGCCGCGGCTGACACCCGAGTACAGCGCGCGCACGAGCACATCTCCGTCACCGGGCTCCGGAAGCTCGACGTCGCGCACCTCCCCGTGCCCCGGTGAGCGCAGCCAGAAGGCCCGAGCTGTGAGGTCCATGTGCGTCCTCCTGAACGATCGGCCGACTCTTCACGTACCGCACCTACGAGAAGCCGCGCACAAGGTACGCGGCGGAGATCGAATCTGTCACTTGGCCGGAGGGTGAGCGGTGGCCCTGAACCACATGTACGAGGCGAGGCTGTTGCAGCAGGAGACGACCGTGGGGGCGGGCGTGCAGGTGCTGCTGCTGACCTTGCTGGGCACGGCGATCGGGATGGGCCCGGCCGGCTGGCTGACGGGTCTCGCGTTCGCGCTTGCCACCTGGGCCGTGCTCACCCGTGCCGTACTCCGCTCCCGGCTGCGCTCCTTCGGTCCCGCCAACCGGGTCACGCTGGGCCGGGCCACCCTGGTGGGCGGCGTCACGGCGCTGGTGGCGGACTCGTTCGAGAGCTCGCCGCCGGTGACGGTGCTCGTGGCGCTGACCGCGGTGGCGCTGATCCTCGACGGGGTGGACGGCAAGGTGGCCCGCCACACGGGCACCTCGACCGCGCTGGGCGCGCGCTTCGACATGGAGGTCGACGCGTTCCTCATCCTGGTGCTGAGCGTCTATGTGTCGATGTCGCTGGGCCCCTGGGTGCTGCTGATCGGCGGGATGCGATACGTGTTCGTGGCGACGGCCCGGGTGCTGCCGTGGCTGAACGGCGAGCTGCCGCCGAGCATGGCGCGCAAGACGGTGGCGGCCCTCCAGGGTGTCGCCCTGCTGGTGGCCGGGTCCGGATACCTGCCGTATGCCGCGACGGCGGGGATCGTCGCCTGCGCGCTGGCGTCCCTGGTGTGGTCGTTCGGGCGGGATGTGCTGTGGCTGTGGAGCGTACGGGACCGGGGCCAGGACCTGGCGGGGGCGGCGGCCGACACCGTGCTGCACCAGCCGGTGCCGGAGCTGGTGGCGGGCGGCTGAGCCGGCGCAAGGTCGACGGGGGCCGATTGGGTCGGCCGACGCGGGACCGGCGCCTGGTGTGGCGGTGCGCCCGGCCGCGCGTGAGGGGATGTGGAATGCGCCGGATGCCACCTCGCGCCCCCGTTGCGGGAGTTCGCCCGAAGTACGCGTGTGGGCAGTGATGCGGAGGTAGTCACCGAGCCGTTCACGAGAGGAACGACCGCCATGAACCGACGCCTCACCCGTCCTGCCGGACTCGCCGCCTCCGCCATCCTGCTGACCGGCGGACTGCTTGCGGCCACCGCACCCTCCGTCACCGCCTCGCCCGCGAAATACACCCATGCGGCCGCCGCTCAGCAGTTACGGCAGGCGGGCATCGGCTGGACCTCGTCGGGCGGATGCGGCGACCGGAACAACTCCCGGTGCACCTCCTTCGAGCAGATCAACAGGACCACCGTCTCCGGCGTGACCGCCTTCAAGCGGGCGAGCCGCTGCGCGGTGACCATCACCGGCGGGACGGAACGGGGGCACGCCTCCGGCACCTACAGCCACTGGAACGGCTACAAGGTCGACATCAAGGTGACCTCGTGCGTGGACGCCTACGTCACCACCAAGTTCCGCTACGTCGGCCCGCGGCCCGGCGACCGAGCGAGGCAGTACAAGTCGCCCGCGGGGAACGTCTACGCCCGTGAGGGCTCGCACTGGGACGTGACCTACTTCAACGGCGACCGCTGACCGGGGCGGTGGTGGGAGCCGACCCGCGTCGCCCCGCCACCGCCGTCCCGGCATCGTTCCGCTACGGCGTCGGCCTGCCGAGGTCGAGCCGTCCGATCCGGGCCACGTTCTCCCGGTCGTCCGCGTCCCCGCTCGCCTCGGCCGCGAACCAGGCGTCGAGGATCTCCTTGAGCAGCGGCTCGGACGTCAGCCGCAGACTGAGCGCCAGCACATTGGCGTCGTTCCAGCGGCGGGCGCCGTCGGCCGTGTACGCGTCCGTACACAGCGCCGCCCGTACGCCCGGCACCTTGTTCGCGGCGATCGACGCCCCGGTGCCGGTCCAGCAGCACACGACGGCCTGGTCCGCCGCCCCCTCGGCGACCTCACGGGCCGCCTCCTCCGAGCACGCCGCCCACTGGGCGTCGTCACCGGGGCACAGGGCACCGTGGACCAGCACCTCGTGGCCGCGACCGCGCAACTCCCCGACCAGGATGCGGGCCACGGGTTCGTCCATGTCCGAGGAAACGGAGATCCGCATACTCCGGAGACTACCCCGCTCACGCGGCGACGGCCCGGCGCTCCGGCGGGCCGTCGCGTGCACCGGAACGGCTCGCTCCCACCGCCTCGAAGAGCGACGCGTGAGCAGATGGCGGGTCTCCACGTCGGGTCCGTCGGCCGCAGGTTCCTCCGTGGTGGCGGCGTGCGGCGCCTGGCCTGCCCGCCACCGGGCGCCCGGACGCTGCCATCGCCCGGGTTCAGGGCTGGAGCGAGCACACCACGCAACGGCGCATTCAGCGTCCGATGGCCCAGTGGACGCCCCCACCCGCTTCCAGGCCGGCCTCCTCGCGGCTCGCCGGGGCTGGCTCCGACCAGGAGGTGAGGCGCCGCTCAGGTCGTCTTCCTCCTACGTGCTCTGGGCGGCAGGTGGGGTACTCGGGACCGAAGACGGCACAGCCCGACCCGGCCGGGCGGCGGAGAGGAGCCGGACGTGGGTGGCAGCGATCGGCTGCGGGAATACCGCGGCAAACGGGACTTCGAGCGGACCGGTGAGCCCCGTGGCAGTGGCGCCTCCTCCGGTGCGGAGCCGCGTTTCGTGGTGCAGATCCATGACGCGAGCACCCTGCACTTCGACTTCCGGCTCCAGGTCGGCGACGTACTGCGGTCCTGGTCCGTCCCCAAGGGCCCCTCCACCGATCCCGTCGACAGGCGGCTCGCCGTACCCACCGAGGACCATCCCCTTGAGTACGAGGACTTCGAGGGCGTCATCCCGCCGGGCGAGTACGGCGGCGGTGCCGTCATCGTCTGGGACCGTGGCACCTACCGGCCGACGAGCCACGACCGCCGCGGGCGGCCCGTTCCCTTCGCCGAGGCCCTCGATCGCGGGCACGCCACGTTCCGGCTGAACGGCGCGAAGCTCCACGGCGAGTATGCCCTCACCCGCTTCCGCGGTGGCAAGGGCAACGACAAGGACGAGGCCTGGCTGCTGGTGCGGACGGGTCACGCCGGGCCCGGCGGGCACGGCACGCCGGATCCCCGCCGTGCCCGCTCGGTGTGCAGCGGTCGTACGCTCGCCCAGGTCGCCGCGGGAGGCCGCGGCAGGTGAACGGCGACGAGCGGCCGGCCTATCGCCGGCTGAGCATCTGGATCATCTCGGTGATGTCGGCCGACTGCGAGGTGACGATCGACGTCGCCATCGCCTTCGCCGGACCGTAGGCGCCCTTGGCCTGCTCGGCCTTGGCCATCACGAGGGCGCCTTGGTGGTGACCGATCATCATCTTCAGAAACGCCCTGTCGAAGACGTCACCGGACAGCTTCGCGAGCTTGTCCATGTCGTCGTCCGACATCATGCCGGGCATCGACGAGCCGGAGTGCTCCATCCCCGCCATGCCGCCCCCGGCGGACGGGGCGCCGGACGGGACCTTCTCACCCCAGGCCCTCAGCCAGCCCGACATGGTCGCGATCTCCGGGTCCTGCGCCTTCTCGATCTTCGCGGCCAGGTCCTTCACCTGCTGTGACTTCGCCCGCGAGGAAGCCAGGCCGGCCATGGCCACGGCCTGCCGGTGGTGCGGGATCATCTCCTGCGCGAACGTCATGTCCTGCGCGTTGTGGCCGCCCTGTGCCGCGGAAGTAGAGGCGGACGGGCCGGAGGAACCGGAGGAGGAGGACGAGGCGGAGTCATCGGTGCCGCCGCAGCCGGCGAGCACGGCCGCGGCTGTGACGGCCGCGGCCAGCGCGGCGGTCCGGCGGACGAGGTGGGTCCGGCGGACGGGGTGGGTCCGGCGGACGAGGAAACGGCGAGATGCCATGGGAAGTACAGCTCCTTCAAGCGCCCGCGCGCAGGCGCGGGAAGATACGGATCACGAGACGGACCGGAACACGCCACCCGGCGCAGGGGGTGTCGTGCGGGTGCCTCTAGATCCGCAGAAGCTGTAGCTGGGACAGGTCGGGCGGAGCCCGGCCGCCGACCGCCCGTGCGAGATGAGCGCCTTGGGCTACGGAGGCCGGGTCGGTGGGGGCCGTGGGCGCGGGCGGCAGTGCGGGGGGCACATAGGAAGCGGCCGTTCCCGCGGCCGCGCAGGTTCCGCCGGCGTGGTCCATGACCATCCCGCCCTGTCCGGCACCCGAGACCATCCCGCACGATCCCGCACCGGACGCCATCCGGCTCTGTCCGGGGCGGAACGCCCTCCGCCCCTGCCCCGCGTCGGACACCATTCGGTCCCGCCCCGCGTCGGACACCATTCGGTCCTGCCCCGCCTCGGACACCACTCGGCCCCGCCCCGCGTCCGACACCATGTCCTGCCCCGCGTCGGACAGATGCCGGCCTACGCCGCCCTGCGCGCCGGCGGTCTCGGCATGGTGACCCGCGCCGGCCGGCCCGGTCACCATGACGTGCTCGCCCGCCGACGGAGTCCCCGAGGGCGACAGCGCGTGCATGGCCAGCACCCCGGCCACCACCGCCAGAACCAGCAGCCTCCAGCGGGCACGACGCGCCACGAGGCGGGTGCGCGGGCCGGATGTCATGGGCTCATCCTAGGGACACCCGACGCCTGATCCGCGCGGCGGCGCTCCGTTTTCGCCACTCTGCCGTCCTGGAGCGTCCTGAAGAAATCCGGCGATCCATGCTCGACGACAGCATCGTCGAGATCGGTTCCGATGTGTTCAGTCCTGATCGACCCGGTGCAACTCCCCCAGACGCGGCGCCGGTTCCTGCGCCGGGTGTCGGTCGGCCGGGTCCTGGCCAACGGGTGGCACCGTTCCCCGAGGAGCGACAACTCGACGTTCCGGGGGGCCGCTTCCGGTGCTCCCCCCCGGTCACAGCGACGGGCACTGCGCGCGGGACGCCCGTCGGCCCTGTGGCAGCACCGCTGAACCCCGACCACCGCGGCGCCACAGGGCCGGCGGCGGTCGGGGCGGTCATTCGTCGCAGAGGTCAGCCGCGCGCACTCGGTACGGCGGCCTCCGCCTCGGTGGGGACCGGCTGGTCGGACGCGCGCGGCACACCGGTGACACGGGCGGCGCGCCGGACCGGGACGAGCAGCGCGGCCAGGGTGGCGGCGAGGCAGAGCAGGGCCAGCAGGCCGAAGCCGTGGGTGTAGCCGGAGGCGTAGGGCAGACCCGAGGGCTGGAGGTGACCGGTCACCAGGACGCTGGTGACGGCGGCGCCTATGGAGCCACCGATCGTCCTGATGTTGGCGTTCATGCCGGTCGCGGCCCCCGTCTGCTCGACCGGCACACTGCCGACGATCAGGTTGGCCATCGAGGAGAAGGCCAGTCCGATGCCGAATCCGAACACGCCCGCCACGAAGGCCACCTGCCACTGCTGGTCGTGCCACAGAGCCAGGAAGCCACAGGCGACCGCACCCAGCGCGGCACCGGCCGTGAGCAGTGCCTTGGCTCCGACCACCGGCTCCAGCCGACCGCTCAGCACGCCCGAGAGGAACATGGCGACCAGCATCGGCAGCATGAGCAGTCCGGACGCGGTGACGGACGCGCCGAAACCGTAACCGGCGATGGCGGGTGTCTGCACGAAGCCCGGCAGGAAGGACCAGATGGAGTACATGCCCGCCCCGAACAGCAGTGCGGCGGTGTTGGTGGTCCACACGGCGGGCAGCCGCATGACGTGCAGGTCGATCAGCGGGCTGCGGGAGCGCGCCTCTGAGGTCAGCCACAGCGCGAAGAGCACCACCGCGGCGACGAACAGGCCGATCACCCGGGCCGATCCCCAGCCCCACCGGCCCGCCTGACTGAGCGGCAGCAACAGGGACACCAGCCATGCCGACAGCAGGACGGCGCCGGCCCAGTTGACGCGGCCCTCGGCCCGGCGCGGCGACTCGGGGACGTAGCGCAGGGCGATCAGGGTGGTGGCGGTGACGACGGCGACCGGGATCCAGAAGAGCCAGCGGTAGTCGAGCGCGGACACAATGGGGCCCGCCGCCACCATGCCGACGCCACCGCCGGCGGCGATCACGGCGGACAGGTTGCTGATGCTTCCGCTGACCTCGGACGGGGCGAACTCGTCGCGGATGATGCCGAAGGACAGCGGGAAGAGGGCGCCGCCGGCGCCCTGGATCACCCGGGCGACGATCAGCGTGCCGATGCCCGGCGCGAGCGCGGCGAGCAGACATCCGGCCAGCACGGCCACCAGTACGGCGACGAGCGTGCGCTTCCTGCCGACGAGGTCGCCGACCCGGCCGAGGATGGGGGTGAACACCGAGGCGGACAGCAGATACGCCGTCATCACCCAGGTGGCGGTGGACTGCGAGGTGTGCAGCGCGTGCTGAACGGTCGGCAGGGCCGGCGCGATCAGGGACTGCAGCATGGAGAACACGCCCGCACCGGTCGCCAGGACGGCGAAGGTAAGGCGCGTGGACTTCCGTGGCATCGAAAAAGCCTCTCCGGACAAGGTCTGGCCCAGGTCGTCGGGCAGGGGTCGTACGGGCTCGGTCGCCCGGGCCGTAGGGGCTCGGTCGCGCCGCGGGCGGAGTGGAGCACGCCGACGGCGGCGGGGGCGGTCGCGAGCGGATGGGGCCGGGCGGCGCGGTCTGCGCGGGCTCGGCATCGGATCAAGCGGATACGAGGAGGTAGCAAGGGCTGGGGGTGCGTCGGCGACCCGTGTGGCCGCACGTGTCCAGGCCGAACGCACTCCGACTGCTAAAGTGGAGGTACGCCTCCACTGTAACGGAGGTAACCCTCCGCTTCAACTCGGTTCCGTCCAGGGAGGCAGCAGTGACGGCTCAGCCGTTCCCCGTCAGCGAGATCGTGGCGGCCCAGCGGCCGCACCGGAAGGACGCCGCCCGCAACTACGACGCCCTGATCGCCGCCGCACGCGAGGCATTCGCGGAGAACGGCGCGGAGGCGTCCCTGGAGGACATCGCCCGCCGCGCCGGCGTCGGGATCGGCACGCTCTACCGCAACTTCCCGACCCGTCGTCACCTCTTCGAGAGCGTGTACGCCGGCGAGGTGAACGACCTGTGCCGGGTGGCCGGGGAGGTGGCGGACCGCGAGCCGTGGGAGGCGCTCACCTCGTGGCTGCGCCGGTTCGTGGACTACACGGTGACCAAGCGGGCCATCCGCGAGGCGATGGATGACGAGTCGGACATCTTCCTCGCCTGCCGGGAGTCCATGTACCAGGCGGGCGGACCCCTGTTCGAGCGGGCCCAGAAGGCAGGCGAGGCCCGGACGGACATCGGCTTCGACGACCTGCTCCGTATGGTCGCCGGGATCACCGCGACGAACTTCCTCGACGACGCCCAGCGGGACCGGGTCCTGACAGTGGCCCTGGACGGGGTGAGGGCCTCCGCCGTCTGAACCGGTCGGCCTCGTCCGGCTCCTCGGGCCTCCTCGCCGGGGATCGGCGCGCCCCGGTCATCCCCCGGGCGCGCCGTCGCCGGTCACGTCACTGGTTCCAGCTCTCGTCGTAGGGATCCTTCGGCGTGGGGACCGGCTTGGCCTCCCTGACCTCGAGGAACGGGATGCGGCCGCCGTTGACGGGGTCCTTGGTCCGCCGGTCGGTGTAGGTGCCGGTGACCTGGAGCCAGGAGTCGGGCTGGAGAACGGGCGGCAGCTTGCCGGTCAGCCCGACCTTGACCGGCTGGGCGTCGGCGGCACAGCAGTTGAGGGCCATGCGGACGAGATACGGGGTGCCCCCGTGGTCGAGCGCGACGAACCCGGTGATCTCCACCTCGCGGTTGCCGAGGGAGTGTCCGTCGCCGTAGGCCGCACGGCCCGCGTAGTCCACCAGGCTGAGCGGGACAGGGTCGCCCGACGGCAGGGCCGGGTAGGCCAGCGGCGGCTGGAGGGCCGTACCGGCGCGCAGGGCGCTGTACGAGCCGAGCGCGGGCGGCGCGACCAGGATCAGCGCGAACAGCGGCAGCACGAGCAGCCAGGAGATCCGCGGCTCGCGGTGGCCGTGGCCGTGGCCGTCGTCGTGCTCATGGTCGTGACCGTGCGGCTCTTCTCCGACCTGGTGCTGCCGGGCAGCCCGGAGCCGTCGCAGTTCGTACCAGACGGTCGCGAGCGCGGCCACGATCAGCACGGCCCCGGAGGCGAGCAGCAGCGGCTGGAGCCCGGCCTTGACGTAGCGCAGATACAAAGAGGTCGTGCCGGCGTGCAGCATCGCCCCACCGACCAGGAACAGCACGGCCGCTTGCGCCTGACGGTTCACAGCAGCACCGCCCCGGCCACGACCGACACCAGGATTGCCAGCAGGAACGTGGCGGGCGCGAACCGCAGGGCGAAGGAACGCCCGAACGTGCCCGCCTGCATCGCGAACAGCTTCAGATCGATCATCGGCCCCACCACGAGGAACGCCAGCCGGGCGGTGAGCGAGAACTGCGAGAGCGACGCCGCCACGAACGCGTCCGCCTCGGAACAGATCGACAGCAGTACCGCGAGGACCGAGAGCGCGAGGATCGCCACCACCGGGTTGCCCGCCGCCGTACGCAGCCAGCTCGCCGGGGCCACGGCCTTGAGGGTGGCCGCGGCCATCGCGCCGACGACCAGGAACCCGCCGGCGTGCATCACGTCATGCCGTACGGACCCCCAGAACGCGGCCCCCTTGCCCTGCCCCTCGTAGGACGCTCGGGCCGGCGGCTTCAGCCAGTCGGTGCGGCCCAGCCGCTGCCACAGCCACCCCATCGCGCACGCCACCAGCAGGCTCGCCGCGAACCGGGCGAGGACCATCTCGGGGTTGCGCGGGAACGCGACGGCCGTGGCGGTCAGCACGATCGGGTTGATCGCGGGAGCCGAGAGCAGAAAGGCCAGCGCCGCCGCGGGTGTGACACCCCGGCGGACCAGCGCACCCGCGACCGGCACCGAGGCGCATTCGCAGCCGGGCAGAACGGCCCCGGCCACGCCGGCGACCGGCACCGCGAGGGCCGGCCGCTTCGGCAGGGCGCGGGCGAAGAACGACGGCGGGACGAAGACCGCGAGGGCCGCGGACAGCAGCACCCCGAGAACGAGGAAGGGCAGGGCCTGGACAACCACCGCGAGGAACACGGTCATCCAGCTCTGCATCACGGGAGCGCCCAGCACCCGCCGGATGGGGCCCTGCCCGACGACCAGCAGGAGCAGCAGGAGGACCAGACCGTGGGAGGAGGTGAACTGCCAGCCCTGTGAAGGCTCCTCGTCATGGCGCCGGTCGACCGGGGCCGGGGGTGCTTTGACGATCGTCACGGGCGGGGTACCTCCGGGAGGAGCGGGCGGCGCGGGAGGGGCTCGGCCCCTCTACTGCTGTACGTCCGCCGGCGCGCCCCGTCTCATCCGGGGTCCGGAACTTTGCCGCTCAATGACCCTTGTCATGACCCTTTTCGTACGCGAGCGGGGGCTGGCCCTGCCCCGCCGGCCGGGGCGTGCCGCCGGCCGAAGAGGGACGGCAGGCTCGGCGCGGCCAGGAATCCCTCGGCCCGGGCGCTGGCGATACCGATGCGCGGGATGTCGCTGCTCTTCTCGAACAGCAGGAAGCGCGGCTCCCACACGGGCCGGTACTTGGCGTTGGCGCGGTAGAGGGACTCGATCTGCCACCAGCGGGAGAAGAAGGTCAGCACGGAGCGCCACAGCCGCAGCACGGGTCCGGCGCCGAGGCGTGAGCCGCGTTCGAAGACGGAGCGGAACATCGCGAAGTTCAGCGACACCCGCTTGATGCCGAGATCGGACGCGCGCAGCAGCAGCTCGATCACCATGAACTCCATCAGGCCGTTCTCACAGCCGCGATCGCGCCGCATCAGGTCCAGGGACAGCCCGTGCTCGCCCCAGGGCACAAAGCTGAGCAGGGCCCGGGGCTCGCCCAGCTCGTCGCGGCACTCCAGCATCACGCAGTTCACGTCGGCCGGGTCGCCGAGGCGGCCCAGGGCCATGGAGAAGCCGCGCTCGCAGCCGCCGTCCCGCCATCGGTCGGCCTTCTCGATCAGGCTGGCCATGTCGGACTCGGGGATGTCGCCGTGGCGGCGGATCTGCACGGTGTAGCCGGCCCGGCGGACACGGTTGTGGGCCTGCCGCACGACGCGCATCGCGCGCCCTTCGAGGCTGAAGTCGGCGACCTCCACGATCGCCTCGTCGCCCAGTTCGAGGGCATCGAGGCCATGCCGGGCGTAGATCGTTCCGGCTTCCTCGCTCGCACCCATGACGGCGGGCGTCCAGGCGTGCCGACGTCCCTCCTCCAGCCATGCGTCGATGGCACCGGGCCATGCCTCGGGGTCGCCGATCGGGTCGCCGGAGGCCAGGGTGACGCCGCTGACCACCCGGTAGGTGATGGCCGCCTTGCCGCTCGGGGACCAGATCACGGCCTTGTCGCGGCGCAGCGCGAAGTAGCCGAGGGAGTCGCGGTCACCGTGCTTGGCGAGCAGGGCGCGCAGGCGCTGTTCGTCCGCATCGCCGAGGAGTTCCCGGCCGCGGGGTGCGCGGAAGCAGGCGTACAGAACGAGCAGGAAGGTGGCCGCGATCAGGCCGTTGATGGTGATGTCCACCCAGCGCGGGGCGTGCACGGCGTCGACGCGGTCGGCGAGCGGGCCCACGCTGACGCCGCGCAGCAGCGTGTACGCGATCTTGTCCGTCAGGGTGGCCCCGGCCAGCTTGTTGGTGGCGTCCACCAGCAGGGTGCCGATGCCGCCGCTGACCAGGATGCCGCAGGCGCCCACGACCAGGGCGAGCCGGGGGTTGGAGCGGTCGCCCACGGCCTGGAACTCCCTGCGGCCGATCAGCAGAGCGGCCACGAACAGCCCGGTGAGCAGGACGGAGATCCAGTTGAAGACGTGGCGGCGGTAGTCGTCCTGAGTGAGGGCGAGCACGTAGAGCGCGAAGAGCGGGCCGGCCAGCAGCATGTTGAAGATCCATGCGGCCCGCTTGCGCCGCCGCATCACCACCGCGAGGAACAGGGCGAGGGCCGCCGAGACCAGACCGGCGGTGGCCAGGTAGGGGGTGAAGAACTCACCGGCGTTGTGCTCCTTGACCTCTTCGCGGAAGGGCAGCGAGAGGACGGCCACGATGTTCAGCAGGGCCTGGAGCCGCAGGTACCAGACGGTGGCGGCGGCCGCTCCGGGGCGCAGGCGTGCGAGGAGCGGCGGTCGCCCCTCCGGCGCGCCCTGCGGATGCCGGGCGCGCTGCTGGGGGATCACTGCTTGTTGCTGTGCGGGCACCGCGATGACTCACCTTGAAACAAGAGGCCGGAGCGACCGGCGTGGACGGAAGCGGACACTGGGGGCGGGACAGTCAGCCCTTGGCTCTCCCGGGCACTCCCATCGACCCTACGTTCTGTAGGGCACCCGGGGCGCCCCGTCGAGGGTAGGCGTCCGGCAAGGGTCGTGGCCACCCCCCGATCGGCGGTTCATCCCCGATCGGGGGTTGAGAGGGCGGCGGGTACGGGCCGGGTACGGGAGACGAGCGACTCACCCGGCGGACCGGGACGCGGAGCGACTACCGAACCCGCTCCTCCGCGCCGACGGCGCGCCCCTCGGGCACATACGCCCGGTCGGTGTGCGCCGACTCCGCGCGCTGACGGAGGAACGGCACGAGTCCCCGTTCCAGCACGGCGTTCTCCCAGGTCTCCCGGGCCCGGCACACTTCGGGATCACGGTCGGCGGGATGGTCCCGGCGGCGCCCGGAGCGGCTCCGTGCGCCCATCACCAGGATCCAGGCGAGGTCCCCAAGGGCCGCTCCCGCCGTCACGGCGGCGGCGATGACCCCGGCCATCACGAGCCCGTCGTCGATGTGCGGACGGACGGCGAAGGCCCGCAGCCCGAATCCGCACAGCAGGAACACACCGGTGGCCACGGCCCCGAGGCTCGGCACGAGGACCGCGAGGACGGGCAGGATCACCCTTTTCGTCCGGACGTCGGAGGCGGGAGCATCATCCTGCGTACGGGCTTCGCCGACCGGGGCATCGTCCTGCGCGCGGCCGTTGCCGACCGGGGCACGATCAGCCGTACGGGCATCGCCGACCAGGACGGCACCAGCCGTACGGGCATCGCCGACCGCGGCATCACGCGGCGTGCGGGCGTCATCGTCCGGGACGTCGCCGTGGGTGCGGTCGCCGTCACTCGAAGCCTCACTCTGCGTGGCGGCGTCGTCGCCGATGGCATCGCCCGGCTCACAGTCGCCCACTACCGCAGGACCGTCCGACGCACGGTCGCCCTCCGCCGTAAGACCGTCCGACGCACGGTCGCCCGAGGCCGTAGGACTGCTGAGCCCATGGTCAACCTCGCCCGCGAGAGCATCCGACACACCGTCGTCGTCACCGGTGGGGCCGCCCACCATGCGATCGCCGACATCCACTGGACCGCCCGATGCGTGATCGCCGACATCCACGGGACCGCCCGATGCGTGATCGCCGACATCCACGGGACCGCCCGACGCGTGATCATCGTCACCCACGAAACCGCCCGACGCATGATCGCCGTTCCCTGCGAGACCGACCGCCACCCGATCGTCGTCCCCCACGGAACCGCCCGACCCGTGATCACCGTCACCAGAGGCCCCGTAGCGGTCGACGGCGGCAGCCCTCAGCGCGAGATAGCGGCTGTATTCGGCGGCGGCGACACCGACGAGGCGGGTGCGCTCCTCCAGGGCCACCGCGCGCAACTCCTCCCGGGACATGCCCACGCCGGCGGCGCCGAGCGCGGCCGCGACCTCCGGGGAGTCCAGCGCCCGGTCGACCATCCCCTCGAAGGTCTGGCCTGCCACTGGTGACGGCTCGTCGGACTCCTGCACGCGGATCCCCCGATCGGCGACAACGGGCCGGCCGATACCGACCGGCCGGGCGGACGAGCCAAACCCTACAACATGTAGGACCTCCGTCAGGAGCAGAGCACCGGCGTGGCAGACCCCACATGCCCACCCCCGGACCGATCATCCGCTCAGCGCCCGCCCGTGGGTTCGGCATCGAGGCCTGTGCACGCCACCTTGCCGTCCACCTCGGCACACGCCTCCACCCCTTCGGGTGAGGTCACGGCGAGCATGGGGCTGCTCGAGCCTCCGGTCCCGTCTCCCGGGTACGACGCCGAGAGCACGTCCCGGCCCGACCGGACGGAGATGACGCGGGCCTGCGTGGGCCGCACCTGGACCTCGGCCCAGGCGGCGCCGCACGACGGCGAGTACTGAAGCCGCACCCCGTAGGAGGCGTCACGGACGGCACTCTTGGTCTGCGCGTCCCGGTCGCAGGCGGAGACGTCCGGCAACTGCCCCTGACAGGACGCGCCCCGGCAGCGGGGCGAGGGCGCGGGGGGACGGCCGGAGGGCGCGCCCGAGCGGTGTGCCGCGACGACGGTCAGGGCCACGGCGGCCGCCGCGACGGCCAGGGCGAGGGCCGGCCGCGGCAGCCGCCGGCGCCGGACGGATCGCGCCGGGGGGACGGCGTCCGACGGCCCGTCCGGACCCGGGGCGCGGTCGGCCGCCTCCCACAGAGCCAGCACGGGAGCCGGGTCGACGCCGGCAAGGCCGGCGAGCGCCTCCACGGCCGAACGGGGCGGCCGCTGGGCGCCGTTGAGATAGCGGTGCCAGGCGGATTTGCTGTACGGGGTCCGCGCGGCCAGGGCCGCGAGGCTGAGACCGGTGCGCTCTTTCAGGCCGCGCAGCTCCGTCACGAACGGTCCGTCCGGCTCGGCCGGCGGGGCCGCCGCCGTCCGCCAGGGCGCCGCCGTCCGTGCTGCGCCGACCTTCACGGTCTGGATCCTTGGGGCTGTCGCATGACCTGTCCCTCAACGCCGATTCCACTTCGGGCGGTTCGCCCTTGGTTGTCGGGATGTGTTCCCGGGACTGTGGTGCCGCCACACATGGAAACCAGTATGAACAAGGTGAGTTGCCGGAGGCGGGGCACACCGAAGACCTGCCCGGCACCCACAGGTGACCGGGCAGGCCGTCCCTTCAGGGGGAGGGAATGGGAGCGTCAGCACCAGGGCACGGCGCTCCGGGTGCGGACGTAGTGCGCGGAGACATAGCCCCTGCCGCCCGCGAGCCGGTACCACCGCCGGTTCCCGTGGACGTAGGAGCCGTGCTTCTCGCAGACGAGCAGCAGCCGGCCGTGGACCTGGCGGTGTCCCACCACGCGGTAGCCGGTGCCGGGACCGGAGCGGACGTTCAGCGGCACGTAGCGCGTGGCGACGCGTCCGACGACGCGATACGTGTGGTGGCGATACGCCGTGCCCGTCACGTAACCGAGGCGGTGGCGGCACGCCGTGCGCGTGCCGTAGGCGTTGTGGTGGCGATACGCCGTGCCGGCACCGTAGCCGGCGTTGTGGTGGCGCGTTGTGCGCGGGATGTGGCGGAGGTGGCAGGCGTAGCCGACCCGACGGACGTGACGGATGTGGCGGACGTAGCGCTGGCAGAGTGCGGAGCGGTGGGCGCGGTGCCGCACCGGCACATGCCGGGCGGGGGCGGGGAGCGTGTGCGGGCGGTACGGGACCGTCGCGACGGCCGGCGCCGGGGCGGCCCGGTCGCCCTCCACGGCGACCGCGGCCGTGGGCGCGAGCGCGAGCATCGCGACCGCGGCGAGCAGGCCCCCCTGCAGTGTCCGACGAATCATGGAAACCTCCGTGCTGACGTTGCCGATCACGAGGCGTGATCTCACATCGCCCAGCGTTTCCGTGCCGGGGGGCGGGAATTCCGTTTCCCTGTTCCGGGGATGGGCGGAACGTCCCCTGGGACGGAGGGAGCCGGCTCGCGCTGGTGGCGAGCGCCGTGCGCGCCGCTCACCACCAGGCAGGTTGCCGGTGGGTCGCCCTAGACGGCGCCCGAGGCGAGCTTCCACTCCCGATGGAACGCGCCCAGGGGGATCGTGCGCTGGAGGACGGGCGTGCCGAAGATGGACAGTTGCAGTTGCAGCGCGCCACTCAGATCGACACCGCCGTACAGCGCCCACGCCCCGGTCGCGCCGGCCGCCGTCCGTGCGCCGGGGCTCGCGGCCGCGCTCGCCGCTGCCGACACCTCGCCGCGCAGATACGGTGCCAGGTCGGCGGCGACGCCCACCGCGCCGTAGAGACCGACGGCGGCCTGCGCGCCCAGCGCACCCTTGACGTTCCCTGCGGCCGTCAGGGAGGTGCGCACCGGCGTGCTCGTCATCGTGGACTCGTTCACCGGCGTCCAGCCCTTGCCCGGACCGTAGGTGCCGCCGGCCTTGAAGTCACCCTTGAGATCCTGTTCCACCGCGACGGTCACACTGCCGTCGCCGCTGACCTCGAAGTAGCAGGTCAGATCGAGGTTGACGACGACGGGGATCGAGCCGACCTGGAGGACGGGGTCGGCGTGGAGCTTGGCGAAGGGCACCCGCACCGGCTTGGCGGTGACTCCGACGCGCCCCTTCAGTGACCACTGCGAGGTCCAGTCGCCCGACACGCCGAGGTACGCCGAGGCGGGCCCGGCCTGCCCGGCCTCGGCGGACGCGTCACCGGTGCCGCCTCCGCCGTAGGAGAAGTCGACCTCGGGCGCGACCTGCACATATCCGGCCACGCTGGCGTCCGCCGACACCGGGGTCCCCGCGGGGGTGGGCACATCGGCGCGGAGGTCGAGGCGCAGGCTGCCCAGCGGGAGCTTCGCACCCTCGGGTCCCACGTGGATGTCCCCCCTCCTGGCCCAGGAGACCTTCACATCGGGCAGCAGTCGCTCGACAGCGAAGGACGAGGGGTCGACGGGGACGGTGCCCTTGGCCTTGTCGCCGCCCAGCAGGGTGTCGAGGGTGGTCGGCGCGGTCTGCACCTCGGTGCCGGCGCCGGTCTCCCCGATCACCCGGGTGACCTTGGCGAGGAGGCCGTCAGGGGCGCCGGGCGCGGGCGCGCTGGCGATGACGTCGCCGACGGCGATCCGCCCCGGCTCGGCGGGCCGGCTCGGGGTTGCGGACGGGGTCGCCGTAGGCGATCCGGGCGCCGTGGACGGGCCGGATGCCGTGGACGAGCCCGATGCCGTGGGTGATTCCGACGGGCTGGCCGTTGTCCTGACCGCCTGTGAGATGACGGCCCGTCGGGTGTGACGGTCGTACGAACTCACCTTGAGGGTGCTGCGGTGGGCCCGTGCGCCGGTCGTGTCCGGCCGGGCGAGTGCGGTGGACATGGCGGCGGGCGCCGCCTTGACCGCGAGCGCGCTGTCGGCGCCCTTGGCCGCGGCGGCGGATGCATCGGGCTGCCCGGCGGGCGCCGCGCCGGAGGCGGAGGAAGAACCGGACCCCGACGCGCAGCCTGAGGCGAGCAGCAGCACGGATGCGGTGAGTGCGGGCATGAGGGCACGCAGGTGCCCCTTGCGGATACGCAAGATCTGTCCTGTGGTGGTGGGGGGTTACCAGAAGGAGCCCGGCGGTCCGATCATACCGACGGGTAACAAGGCGTGAGCATGCCATGAAGATGTGAAGCCTCGCTCCACATTCCAGCCCCGGACACCTGTGATGTGAACCACGCGCCGAGCGCCGACCGGACGCGGCGCACCTCCGAAAGGGCTTGCAGTCAGCGGGAGTTGAGGCGAGCACGGCAGCGGTCGCACCTACGCGGCACGCGTCCCGCCGGCGTAGGAGCGGCAGGCACGCCGATTCCTACCGCGTCACTCCCCTACCGCGCCACTCCCCAACCGCCCCACCCCTCCTGGACCGACGAGCCCGCTGTCCGCGGAGGCACAGCGAACAGCGACGAGCGAGAGACGGAAGAAAAGACGAACGACAGCGCTTCTCACCCGGCCGACGGCCGCGCGGGCAGGCTGAGGACATGCCCCGGCGTGGCGATCTTCGTGATGGCTTCGCCGAAAATGGCGCTGGGCTGCTGCCCGTCGTGGCGGATGTCGGTGTTCAACAGCACCACGAGGGTCGTCCGCGCCGGCGGCAGATAGACGGTCAAGCACTCGTAGCCCGGCAGCGAGCCGTTGTGCCCGATCCAGCCCTGCACATCGAAGATGCCGAGCCCGTATCCGACGCCGGGGGCGGACGTCGGGGACGCGATGAGCCGCTGCCGTTGCAGGGCCGGGCGGATCAGGACGGTTCCGTCGGGCAGGGTGCCGGTGGCCACCGTGCGCGCCCACACCCGCAGATCCCGCAGATCGGAGATCATCGCGCCGGCCGCCCAGGCCCAGGAGGGGTTCCAGTCGGTCGCGTCCTCGACCTTCCCGCCCGCGGTCTGGTCCGTGTATCCCCGGGCATGCGGGTCCGGGAAGGAGGCGTCGACGGGGAAGCCCGTATGGTCCAGGCCGGCAGGGTGGAGGATGTTCCTCTGGATGAACTCCCCGAGCGGCAGTCCGCCTACCTTCTCCACGACCAGGCCGAGCAGCACGAGATTGGTGTTGCTGTAGTCGAACCGCCGTCCGGGCGGGAACAGCACGGGATGCTTGAAGGAGTGGTCGAGCACCTCCCGCGGGGTGAGGGACCGCCGAGGATCGGACGTCAGCGCCCGGAAGAACGCCTCGTCGTCGGCGTAGTCGAACAGACCGCTGCGCATTCCGGCCAGCTGACGCAGGGTGATCCTGTTCCCGCCCGGCACACCGTCGACGTACTTTCCGATCGGGTCGTCCAGGCCCACCCGGCCCCGGTCGGCCAACTGGAGCAGCGCCGTCACGGTGAACGTCTTGGTCTCACTGCCGATCCGCATGCGCAGGTCCGGCGCCATCGGGCGGCCGTTGTCCTTGTCGGCGACTCCGAACGAGCGTACGTAGCTGCCCTTGCCGGGCGTCCACAGCCCCACGGTGACACCGGGGACGTGCACCTCCCTCATGATCCCCTGAACGGCCGCGTCGAGCTGCCGTTGCACATCGGGCCCGAGGACCGGCGTCTCACCGACCGACGGCCATGTGGAAGAGGGCATATGGGGTACGGCGACGGTGACGGGTTCCCCTTCCTCCGCCCCCCGCACGGCTCCCCACACGGCTCCGGCAGCGATCGGCAGTCCGAGCGCCCCCACGGCGGCGACGATCGCCGCACCTTTACGCAACCGTCCGCACACACGCGCCATGAGCCGACTCCCACTGTGAACAGACCCGCGCTCACACCTGGGACGCAGGCCACGGGTCCCGACGCCAGACTATGAGCGCCCGCGCGACCCCGCCTGTCGGCGTGTCACCCGCACCCCCGGACCGCCCGGACCACCCGGATCCCCCGGACCGCCCGGACCACCCGCACCCCCGGACCGCCCGGATCCCCCGGATCCCCCGGACCGCCCGGACCACCCGCACCCCCGGACCGCCCGGACCGCCCGGATCCCCCGGATCCCCCGGACCGCCCGGACCACCCGCACCCCCGGACCGCCCGGACGGCCCGGACCGCCGGTCCCCCGGAGCCACGACACGCCGACGCCGCGACCGATTCACCCGTTCGCCGACCCCGCGTCCGGGACCGCGACCGGACCACCTTCCCGCCACGCCCGCCGACCGGTCCGCCCGCCGCTCAGGCCGGCCGGCCATCCGGTTCGAACCATCCGCCGGCCGCCGGGAGAACGACCCCCGGTCGACCGGCGCGGGGCCGGCCGACCGCCCTGCCTCGCCTCAGCATCAACTACCGCCCGCAGACGCAGAGTTAACGGGACATGAGGGGCAAAGGCGGCGCCACCCGACACCCGGCCTCCCCCGGGTGGGACGGCCTCGCCGATACGGCCCCGGGCTTCTGACCCCGGGTCGGCTGTCGGGCCGCGCCGAACCGCGCCCCGGCCAAGAAGGCCGCCTGGGTCTGATTGACGAGGCGTCAGTGCCGCCATTACTCCAAAAGGATCCTTCGTAATATTTTCAGCATGTCTGATATGACACACAAGAAGATGATCTGTACGTTCAATCTCGCATCGGCTCACAGCCGACGTCTCTCAGACAGGAGAAGCAACATGGCAACGCGTTCCACTGTGGTGACCGCCGCGCTGGCGGCCGGCGCGGCCCTGGTGGCCACCGGCATCACCTACGCCAACGCCGCCTCGGAGCCGGCTCAGGCGGCCGCGGTCGCGGCCCCCGCTCCCGCCGCTGCTCCGGCGGCGGGCGCTCCGGCCTACTCCGACGGCAGCAACGGCAACGGCAACAACAACGGCAACAACAACAACAGCTACGGCAACAACAACGACAACTCCAAGGGCCACGAGGGTGGCGAGGAGGAGGAGAACGAGGAGGAGGGCCACCACAAGGGCGAGGGTCGTATCTTCGTCAACGAGCGGGAGTACTCCCCCCACGAGAGCAGCTGCATCACGATTGTCAGCGGCCTCGGGGCGAACAGCCTCAACGTCCGCAACGACAGCAAGAAGACCGTCGAGGTCTTCAATGGTGCGACCTGCGACAACGGCGCTCCCATCGCCACTGTCGGTCCTCACAGCTCCAGCAACGGCCTCTTCCCCCGCCGCGTCCGCGGCGGCGTGAAGGTCAGGCACGGTGTGGTGGGCAGCATCCGGATCGTGCACCGCCACAAGGGCTACGACGACTGACAGGGGCACTCGTGTTGCCCACACAACGAGAACCCCGGCCCGCCGGAATCGGGCCGGGGTTCCGGTCTGTGAGGACCGTGACCGGCGCGTCCGCGAGGACCCTGACCGGCCCGTCCGCGTCCCACGCTAATCCTTTGCCGAGGGACCCGCGTGTCGATCACCGGAAAAACGAGACGTTGAGCTAAGAGCGCTTCTGACGGCGCCGCCCTATCGGTCCCCGTGGGGCGCCGCCGTCGTCCCCGCGGATGACGAGCCGCGGGGGCACGACCGTCTCCCGGTCCGGCGCGCCCTCCCCCGCCACACGGGTGACGGCCCGGCCGACCGCCGGTTCCGCCGGCCGGGTGATTCCTCGTGTCCGGTGCCGGCCTGCCGCACTCGGCCAGTGCCTGCCGCACGATCCGGGCCTGCTCGGCGAGCTTCCGGGTCGGTACCTGCCCCGCACCGAAGAGGTCGGGATTCATCACGGCGCGTCGCAACGCGGTGCGCCCGCTCCCGCCGAACCACAAGGGAGGATGGGGCTTCTGGAACGGTTTCGGTTCCATGGCGGCATCGGACAACTGCCAGAATTCGCCGGAGGGCCGCGCTCTACACGGTGAAGTCACCCGAGATCGAAGCCGCCGCGATCGCGGGAACGCCCATGGACTGTGTTCGGCAGTTGCGTGAGGTCGTCGCCGCCGGGGCCGAACTCATCCTGTTCACGCCGCTGTTCGCATCGGCCGAGCACGCCGAACGGCTGGCCTCGGAGGTCATCCCGGAGCTTGGGTAGGTCCACGACTGGCCGTCGGCGGCCCTTGCCGGCGCCGACGGCCGAGCAGTTCGACTCGGCCGTGGCGTCGCCGGTGGGCCCGGCTGCCCGATGCCGCCGTGATCCGCGTCGTGCCGGTCGGCCCGGCTGTCCGATGTCGTCGTGATCCGCGTCGCGCCGGTCGGCTCCGAGGTCCGGGGCTGCGGCGTCCGGCGTACGGCGCGCAGGGCGAGGGAGAGCGCTGGTCGTGGGCAGGCTGGTGGTGGAGTCCCGGAAGCAGTCGTACGGCGGATCGCGGCAGGCAGCCAGGACTCCAGCGTGCGGCCGGGGCGGTGCGTCCAGTCCGCCGAGCCCGCCGGCTCGCGGATCAGCCTGATGCGCACCGGGCATACGCCCAGGCCGCTGCGGTCAGGCGAACCGCTGGTGTTTCGCGACGCCGGCAGCAGTCCGGTTGCGGGGTGGACGGGGAAAGGTAGCCTGAGAAACGACCGGTTCCGCCTGAGTCTTGGAGGTATGCGATGTTTCTCCGACTGCTGCGACGTCGTATGCCGCGCGGGCTTGTCCTTCTCGGCAACAGCCGTCTGATCCGGGGCTTCAGCGGTGGCCACTACGACGGTCACGGATACATGTCCTGACACCGTCCACAAGTCGGACCGGGCCCGCCTCAGAGTCGCTGTGGCGGGCCGACCTTGGAGGGCGTGCGGTGGCGGAGGACGTCGATGCGCTGGGGGCCATCACGCGGATCCTGTCCCCACACTGCCGTGTCACCAGGATGTCCAACGGGGCGCTGATCGCGGACTGGAAGCGGACGCGGTTTCTCGGAATGGCGACGGCGGACATCCGGAAACTCTCTGACGGAAGCTCCGTGGAGCGCGCCGACCTCGTCACCGGGCTCATCCGGGCCGGATGCGCGACGGCCGTCCGAAAGGAGCATTCGGACGTCGAGGTCGGACTCTGGCTGCGCGCAGTGCACCTGCTGATCCGGACCATGGGATTCGGACGGGTCCTGCGGCTCCTGTCCGTGGCAGCCCCGGATTACGTGCGTGCGGACATTCCTTCCGAGCGGGACGTCGCGTGGCTCAAGCGAGCAGTCCAGTCACACGGCCGCAGAAGCTGGTTCGTCAACGACGACTGCAAGGCCGAGGCCGTGACGGCCTTCGTCCTGCTGCGGCGGCGCGGCCTGAAGGCCGTGCTTCACGTCGGTGTGCGCGAGCATCCGTTCGCCCTGCACGCCTGGACCTCTTCGGCGGACCTGTGCATCCCCGACGCCGATCCGCGCGGGCACGCCTTCGCGCCTGTTCTCTCGATCAACGGGGGAGGACAGTGACGTGGAGGCACTGCGCCTCGAGTGGGCCGGTGGCTCACCGAAGCTCTCGGCGGCGGGGCCCATGGTGCGACAGGGGCTCGTGACGACGGTCTCCTCAGGGGCCGGCACCGCGGCGGTCGTCGGGTGGGTCGGCTCCGTCCAGGGCCGTGTCGCGGGCGCGCGCGGTCTCCTCGACGCTTTCGGCCGACCGGGAGCCGTACCGTGCCTGCCGACCGGTGATTATGCGGCCGTCCTGCTGTGCCGCGACCGCATCCTGCTGATGCGGGACCAGCAAGCGCGCATTCCTCTGTTCTTCAGGGAGTCCGGTGGCCGCGTGAGCGCGGCGAGTACCTCGGCGCGCCGCCTGGGCGTCGGAGCAGAGCCGGAACGTCGCTACGTCTGCCGGTATCTGACCGGGAACATGGCTCAACAGCACACGGAGCTCACCCCTTTCGCCGGGGTGCACCGGGTTCTCGGCGGCGAGGTGGTGGAGCTTTCGATGGCCGGGCAGATGCTCCGTCGGGTACGGCTCCGCGTCCCTCAGGCCCACGACCCGTCGATGCCGGCAGCACAGGGCCCACGCCTTGGCGGCGCCGCCAAGGACCTGCGCCTCGCGCTCGAGAACGCCGTCGAACGCCGTATGGGCAGGGTGACGGCATGTCACGTCTCCGGCGGCACCGACTCCACCAGCATCGCCTTGCTCGCGGCGCATCTACGGGCCGCGGGGCGGGGCCCCTCCGGGGACCTTGTCCTGATCGCCGGGCGCTTCGGCAGGGGGGAGCTGGCTGGAGAGCAGCCCTACCTCGACGAGGCGATGAAGGAGATCCGCCGTCACGCGGCCGCGGCCCACCCGGTGATCGTCGACGCCGAGGACGTGGCCGACTTCGACGACTTCCAGGACCACGCGGCAGACGCGGACGAGCCTCATGCGCACGCCTTCCGCGCCCCGTTCTGGCGCAGGCTTCATGCCGCCGCGGCGGAACTGGGCTGTGACACTCTCCTGACCGGCTGCGGGGCGGACCCGATCGTGGACGCCAACCCGTTTCACCTGCACAGGCTGGCCCGCACGGGACAGCTCCGGCAGATGGCGAAGCAGGCACGTGCCTGGGCCGCGGGCAGCGAGCAAGGCGTGTGGGACGTCGTCTCCGCCCATGTGGTGCGGCCGGCTCTTCCGCTGGCAAGCGAGCGGATCGCAGCGTTCGTCCGCCGCCGCGGAACGGTGCTCGGCGGCCTCGGCAACCTCACCCGTCCGCGATGGCTGCGATCCGCATTCGCCCGGGCTCACGGCTATCGGGAGGCCAGCATTGCGGAGAGCCGCTTCATGTTCGGGCGCAGGCCGGAACACTCCTTCTACGACGCGGCCAACTACCTGGCCGCTCCCGACCCGCTGTCCTGGCGTCACGCGGGGCGGGACGGATTCTTCCTCTCGCATCCCTTCCTCGACCCGGAGGTCGTCGCCACGATGCGCCGCCTTCCCGCCGAAGCCACGTTCCTCCCGGGCCGGCCGAAGGCCGTTCTGCGGGAGGCCATGGCGGATCTGCTCCCGCCCCGGGTCCGCGGCAGGAAGGCCAAGATCCCCTTCAACGAGCTCTACGCCCGCGGTCTGCGGACACACGGCGACGAGCTCATCGACCTCTGCCGCTCCGCGAGACATCCGCTGATCGCGGAGATGTTCGACGTCGACACGCTGTGCCGGGCAGTGAGGGAGGCACAGCTCGGAATGGGGGACCCCTACTCATGGGATCGCCTGAACGGCTCGCTCGCCCTCGTGGCATGGCTGGAGCGACTGGACGGGCGGTCTCCCGCGCTCGATACGGCCATGACGGTCATCGCTGGGTCTTGATGTCCCACAGCGTCCGTTCGATCGGGCCCGTCTCGACGTCGACAAGGCCGTAGCGGCTGCCCGAATCCGACGGGGATCGCTCCTCGCCTTTTCGCGCGATGACTGCATCAACGCTTGCGCCATGTGCGCCGAAATCCCAATAGACGGTTACGTAGCGCGCCTCCCTCGTGTGCTCGTCGATCGCATTGTTCTCGTGCACCCTGCCGCGATAGACGACGGCGTCGAGGTCCGGGCTCTTCATCCACCGGGGCACATGCCCACCGTTCCAGGAGTACCCTTCGAATTGAAGCGGCGGCACCAGGCCGAGCCGGTCCTTGCGCGCGAAGCTACCCTTGGCATAGAACGCCACCCGGTCGTACGGCGTGTCGATCGGCAGTTGCACCACCGTTCGGGTGGCGAAGGCGTCGTTTGCGTCGATCCACGCCCCGGGGGGCATAAAGGGCTGCGCGGCCACCAACTCGCCGGGCTGGTGGATCTCCCTGCGGGAGAGCGGGTTCTTCTCCTGGAAATACTTCCACTGCTCGGCATCGGCCCGCCACTGCTGGCGGAGCCGGTCCCTGGCGCTCAACGACACCCGCTCCCCCATGGCGTGGATTTCGGTGCCGAGCACATAGAAACCCACATCGCTGTGGTTCTCGAGACTGATGTCGACCGGCACGGCGAACGCCTTACGGTCCTGGCTCAGCACAGGCGTCCCCATGGTCAGCTTGATAAGAGGCTTGGACCCGTGCTGGAAGGGCTGAAAAAGACTCTGGTAACCGAAATTGGCTGCCGCGATGACCAAGGAGACGATCATCGCCGCGGCCACCCGCTTCGGGGCGGGGATCACGACGGTTGTCCGCCACACCACGAAGACAGCCCATGCGGCACCCGCCGTGAGCATGCCCAACAGCGCCTGGTAGAAGGGGGACTCCCCGCTCTTGCATGTCTCGACGAGGAGCATGGCGTTGGTCAGGAATGCGGCGCTCGCGCCGATCAGAGCGACCAGACCGGAGTAGGCGAAGGTGTTCCAGAACCAGTGGTCCACGACCGCGGCAGCACCCAGCAACGTGGTGAGCGAGACCACGATGAGGACGGCACCGGTGATGCGGCCCGGGAAGGTCAGGGCCCCGCTGAGATCCTCGATGCCGATCCAGCCCAGCCCCAGCGTCGTCAGCAGGAAGACCGGCAGGATCACCACCACGGCCACCGGTGACCGTCTGGTTCTCGTCGTCGGTACCCGTCGCACCCGCGGGTGCGAGCCGACGCCGGACCGGGGCGGAGGCTTCATCTGCTCATCTCCTGACGCCGCGCACCGTACGCGATTCGCCCCAAGAGGACCTGACCCACAGGGTGTCTCCTTCGACCGTCGCCGGGGCGCCGCACGGGTGAAGCGCCGTCTGACGAGCCCCTGCCGGCTGCCTGCGGCACGTGTCTCGCGGTGGCGTCGCGGATCATCCGATCCCCGCAGCGGCTGCAGGAGACCCGGCACATGCCGAGGGCTCGAGCACCATCGTCGGCGGTGATCCCCCGGATCACCATCCGGATGCCTCCGTGCCGCCTACCGAATGGGTTCCTGGTCGACTCCATCAGCGGATACGCCGACCTCGTCCCACGCCTTAAGTACCGCCGCACGCTCCTGCGGCCCGTAGGCGCCGGCGGCGTCCGCCGTCAGCCGGGCGAAGGACGCGAAATCGGCGTCGCGGGCGAGTGCGCCACTGGTGAGCACGTCGTACCAGATACGGCCCGCCCCCGCGGCGCACGTCATGCTCGACCGGCGCCACGCACCGTCTTCCCTGCGGCATCTGCCGTGACGGCATCCGCGCCGCTGAGTCCGGCCGGCCTAGCGGGAGCCCCGGCCGTTCCGGCGCGTCCGGCCCGTGGCCGGGGGACCAGCCGCCGTGCGTCGCCCGCGGTCGATCTGGTCGGCGAATGCCTGGAGCGCGGCCGAACTGTTCGGCGGCAGGACCGCCATCAGCCCCTGGTCCTGCGCCTCGGCCAGCGTGTCCGCCGCTTCGCTGCCCTCGGGGACGTGCACCAGGCGGACATGCCCGTCCCCGGAACCCCGCCGGTCCACCGGGGCGACGGCACCGTGGGTGCCATCGGGCAGAGTCACCCACAGTTGGAAGTCGTCGTACCGGACGAAGTCCGCGCCCTTGACAGGCCAGGGGTAGTGGTGCTCGCCGGGCACCTTGGGAAGGAGTCCCTGGTGGTTGCCGTGGCTCATGGGCACGCATGCGTTGAACAGGGAATCGGTCCACGCCTCCACCCCGTCCGCGTTCTCGATCGGGGTGTGCAGCAGGTCCTCGGCCTCCTCGTATCCCAGCTCGGCGAGGGCCGGCAGGGTCAGAGGGAAGGCGTCGACGAGTTCGGCCGCCTCCCGCCTGAGCCGGTCGACCTTCGCAGGCTCGGCGCAGAACTGCATGCTCCACTCGATGCCCACCCGGGCGCGGTACATCCGCCAGGCGTGCTTTCCCCTGACCCAGAGGCTGCCTCCGTGGTGCATCTCCCAGCGCTCGGAGCCGGCGGGACGGGTCCCGTACGGCAGTTCCTCATCGCTCATCTCGTCGAGGATCTTCCGCGCCGTCTTCTTCGCGGCGCGGAAGAACGACGACTCAAAGCGTTTGGGGTGCTCGACCAGCCGTATCTTCCAAGGGTGGCTCTCCGATTCGATCCCGCCGGGCTTGAGCGTGTCGGGAGTGCGGGACGACGCAAGGGATCCGATGCTGGCCATGACCGACCTCCAGATGCCGACCGCGGCCGTGTCCGGCCCACGGTGCCGGGCGCCCCTGCCTTCATCGTGCGCCCGGGGGCAGGGGTTCGCGCGCCCAAGCCGCCGGGGAGTCCGGTGGACAGGGGCGCGTGGATGGAGGCCGTCAAGTAGGCGACTCCGCAACCGTCGTCCGGAATGGCGGCCTGGGACAGACCGCGGACCTGGGACTGGGTGAACAACTGGCCGGCCCAGGGCGCGGTGCACCGCGTCGTACAGGTCCTCGATGTCGGCGCCGCCGACCCCGAACACGTGGCGCACACCGATTCGGTCCAGCTCGGCGGCCACGTAGTCGGCCAGGCGCATCCGGTCCGTCATGCCGACCTCCGTTCCGTCCAGCCCGGCTCGACGACCAGGCCGGAGGGGCTGTGGAGCTGGAAGTGCTGCCGGTACTGGGCGGGGGTGATGCCGAGAAAGGCATCGAATGCGCGCAGGAACGTTTCGACGTTGGTGAACCCGCATCGACTCGCGATCTGCCCCACCGACAGCTCCGTGGCCTCCAGAAGCTGACGGGCCCGGGCGACACGCAACCGCCGGACGTACTGGCCGGGCGTCATCCCCACCACGCGACGGAACACCCGGGCGAAGTGACGCGGGCTCAGGTTCGCCCGTTCGGCGAGTTCGGATACCGGCAGCACGCGGTGGAGGTTCTCCTGAATCCAGTCCTGCACGACCCGGATCGGCTCCTGATCGGACAGTTGTGCGTTCAGGACCATGCTGTACTGTGCCTGGCCGCCGGGCCTCTTGAAGTACAGCACCAGGAATCTGGCGATCTCCAGGGCACAGCCCGGACCGTGATCGCCCTCCACCAGAGCCAAGGCCATGTCGATGCCGGTGGACACGCCCGCGGAGGTGACATAAGGCCCGTCCCGGATGAAGATCGGCTCGGGATCCACGGTCACCTTGGGATAGCGACGGGCCATCTGCTCCCAGAACGCCCAGTGCGTGGTGGCCCGCCGTCCGTCCAGAAGACCGGCCTCGGCCAGCAGGAACGCCCCTCCGCACACGGACGCCACGCGGCGGGACCGCTCGGCGGCGGACCTGATCCACGCGATGAAGGAGCAGTCGCGCAAGGCCTGCTTCAGGCCCGGCCCGCCGGGAACGAGCAGCGTGTCGATCGTCCCCTCCGCCGCCTCCAGCGGCTCCGCCTGGACGACCAGGCCCGTGGAGGTGGGCACTGAGGGCGCGTCAGGGGAGACACACTGCAAGCGGTAGGCACTGTCTCCGGATGACAACCGGTTCACGCTGTCGAAGACTTCGAGCGGTCCGCTGACGTCCAGTGTCTGGGCACCGGGGTAGACCGCGATGACAACACGTCGTTCCTTCACGATCACAGACTGTTCCCAGCGGCGAGCCGTCCGCAAGGACAGGTTGTTGACGTTTCCTGCCACGCCTCCACTCACCCCGCTCACCAGGAGCAAGACCCCGAGGGGCGCCGGGTGAAACCGGTCACCGCCGAGGTGACACGTGTCTTCCGGATCCGGACCCGCGTCCGCTCACCGGCCGGGGTCCCGCACGTGACCTCACAGCATGTGCATCACGGCGCTGAGTCCGGGCCCGGGCCGCGCCGCTCCTCGTCGGTGCGGGCGGCTCGGTGGATCCTGCGCAGTTTGACGGCGAAGGCCACTGCGGAGGCGCCGAACAGCACACCTGTGATGATCAGCCATCGGCCGAGGTAGACACTTTCGGACAGCCGGGTGGCGCCGGGGTAGGGCACGGACAGAGCGAAGATGAGAGGGAACCAGACGAGCAGGAGCACGCCGGAGAGGAAGGAGGGGACGCGCAGGTAGTTGATCCACGGCAGCTGCGGTACGCGGATGGTGCGGTGTCGCAGCACGGCGGGGGCCGTCAGGTCGGCGAGCGAGTAGAGCGGGAGCAGGATCAGGTCGTGGACGACCGCAGCGCCGACGAACCAGACCGCCACCGCGAGCGGCCGGAGGGCGAACAGACGCACCATGGCGTAGGCGGTGAGGGCGAACGAACAGATCAGGACGAGCAGGTGCAGGGGGTTGGATCCGTACCAGCGGACGAAGCGTGCCATGATCACGCCCTGAAGGTGAGCCGGTGCACCCACTTGGTGTTGTTCACCCCGGGGTTGGCCGGGACGATGACACGCGCCGGGTAGCCGTGATCGATCGAGAGGTCCGCGCCGTTGACGCGCAGGGCGAGCAGCGCTCGGGGGTCGTGGATCTGATTGCCCCGCAGTACGACCGAGCTGTAGGGGCCCGGCGGCTGGACGGACTCCACCAGTACGCGTGAGGCACGGGGCAGCCCGGCCATGGCGGCCAGATCCGTCAGCCGTAGGCCGCTCCAGTGCTGATCGGGGGTGGACCACCCCTCCACACACGCGATCGGCAGCGCGGCGGCATGCTGACGCATCGCCAGGAGCTGTCCTCGGGTGAACACCAGGGATGGCCCATGACCGCTGATCTCCAGCCGCCAGTCCGGGCCCACACGCGCGCGGGTGACGCCGACGGCGGCGGCTGTCTTGTTGATCTGAAAACCGTTCGGTCCGCGTCCCGGATCGCGGTTGTGCGGCGCGAGCAGGGCGCTCTCCCGCAGTCGCCCGCCGATGCTCTGGCCGGCGGTGACCACGAGCAGGAGCAGCGATCCGGCCCCCACCATTCCCACGGCGCCGCGACGCGTCATGGTCGGTGCCTGAGGAGCGATGGCGACCAGGCCGTCGGGGTCGGGAGGCTCGGGCCGGGTATGGGCGAGGTCGGTGCGCAGTTCGGCGGCCAGGCCGCGGGAGCGCAGGGCGCGCGTCATCCGGCCGAGTCTGATGCTGACGTGGACGACGAAGGCGGCGATGAACACCCAGGCCCCGTAGAAGTGCAGAGTGTAGAAGGAGCCTGGGAAGACGTAGAAGAGCTGGATGTTGAAGATGCCGGTCACGAACTCGAAGATGACCCCGCCCACCAGCATCAGCAGGGACAGCCGTTCCAGACCGTGCGCGACGGTCCGCACCGGCGGCCACTCGAACAGCCTGGGGATGACGGACCACAGCTTGCCCAGCAGCACCGGCACCAGCGTCACGCCGAGCGTGACGTGCACGCCCTGGGTCAGCCGGTACAGCCAGTACGGGTGCGTGGGCCAGTCGAAGAGATAGAAGCCCAGAACGCCTTTGTCCGGAGTCTGGTCGTTGAGCGGGCCCAGATCGGGGTTGTACGCGGCATAGGAGAGCATGCCGGTGATGAAGATCAGCGGGATGCCGGCCAGCAGGACCAGGCCGAATACGGACGTCAGCCAGGGACCTCGGATCGGGCTGCGCCAGAACTCGGGGCGGAATGGCCCCGGTGGCGGTGGAGCCTGCCCGACCCGTCGCCCGACGGCTCGCAGGCGGGTGGCAGCCCGGTCGGTGAGAGCCGCCGCGGCGACGCGTGCCCGTCTGAAGCGCTCCCGCGCGTGCCCTTCGTCCGTCGCGGGCCGGGGCACGCCGGACCCCTTCGGCGGCGGCGGTCGTCCGCCATCGTCCATCGGCCGTCTCCTCCGTCTCCGGGCGTCTCAGGGGGCCGACGACCGGGCGCGATCAGTGTCCGACGCGGCAGGCACGTACGACCTGGCGCAGGTCTCCAAACTGACACAGGTCCCGGCGCCAGGCCGAGTCCGGCGGGTATGGGAGTGTCTGCCGCCAGCCAAACGGCGGAGCCGTCGCTCGGCACGGGTCGACCGGTCCCCGGCAGGTGGCCTCATGACGGCCAGGGGCGGCTCCTCGGCGCAGGGCACCACGCGGCCGCCCTGTCCGGCCGCAGCGGGCCGTCCGGGGAGCTCGGCTGGTTTCCTCGTGCGCGTCGGCGGCGGAGGCCTTGGTGCTGGTTCCCGAGTTCGCCCTGATCACCGGTCTTCGCTTCACGGTGTTACCCCTGGTCGTGTTCCGGCGCCGCCGCTGACGTCGTGGTTGCGGACATGATCGGCGGCCTGGATCGACGGTCCTTGCCGCGCCGCCGGCCGGTCCCTGAAACGGACCGTCGACGCCGACCCGGCGCCTTGTGGCCGGACGTTCAGCGCCACGGCTCGCGGCGGCGGACGACGCCGGGCACCCGGCCGGCTTCCGCGACGGGTGTCAGGTGGGCGGCAGGCCCCGGCCGCGGCGTGGCTCCAGAAGGTCCCGTGCCGGGGCGGCGCGCAGACAGGCCCCGAGCGCGACGCACACGACGGCCGTGCCATACGCCCACTCCTGGAGGGGGAAGCCGGGCAGCGTCGGGCCACCGAGGTAGAGAGCGGTGCCGGCGACGGTGACGCTCAGCCACTCCCAGCGGCCGTCGAGCGCGACGAGGCCGACGACGAGCAGCGAGTACCAGGGGTAGTTGGGCGAGATCAGCAGCAGAGCGGCGCCGGTCAGCGACAGGGCGCCGCGCCAGGGGCGGGCCGGGTCGCCGCGCCACCACACGTACAGGGCCGTCAGCGTGAGCAGCACGATGACCGTCACTCCTGCGGCGGTGTCCGGCAGCAGCAGTCGCAGCAGGGCGAAGCGGTGCACGTCACCGGGCTCGTAGCCCTCCTCCTGGAGATAGCCCGGCAGGTAGCCCAGGACGCCCGCGCCGGAGGCGACGACGTAGGGCAGATACACGAGCGTGGCCACACCGAGCGCCGTCGAGAGCAGGCGTGCCACCCGTGCGGGACTGCGCTGTCCGGACAGGGCGCCCGGCAGCGCCAGAACGGGCAGCAGTTTCACGGCGATCGCCGCGCCGAGGAGCGCGCCACGGCGAGCCCCCGCCGTGGCGGTGCCGAGGGCGAGCACGGTGAGCAGAACACCGAGGGTGTCGACGTGAGCGTTGTTGACCGCTTCGAAGGGGACGGCCGGACACCAGCCCCACAGGGCGGTCCGGGCAGCGGCTCCATGCGGGTCGCCGCGTCGGCGCAGCACCGTGAGCAGGGCCACGGTGGTGCCGAAGGCCAGGATGGCGCCGCCGGCCTGGAGCGGCTTGTGGCGGCTGTCGGGCGGTGAGAGGGCGTGGACGGTGAAGAACCAGCCCTCGGCGACGGGCGGGTAGAGGGTGGGGACGGTGGGGCGATTGATGCGGACACACAAACCGCTGTTCGTGCGCGTCAGTCCCCAGCCCTGGCAGGAACCTTGGGTGGGGAAGAGCCAGTCGTCGCGCAGCTTGGCGAGTGCGGATGCGGCGGGCGGATGGGCATACGGGGAGATCCCGTCGGCCTGGACGCGGCCGTCCCAGGCGTAGCGGTACATGTCGTCGCTGGTGCGGGGCGGCGCCGCGAGCGCGGCCACCGCCACGGCGGCCGCCCCGGCCAGGACCAGTCCGGTCGCGGCGCGCGCCGGGGCCCTGCGTACGGCCCACACCGAGGCGGCGAACAGCGTCCAGGCGACGGCGTACCCGGCCAGCAGGCGGCCGGGGCGGCTCTGGTTGTCGCCTGCGCGGACGGTGTCGAAGACGACGGCGGTGAGGGCAGTGAGGAGGACCGCGGTGCCGATGGTGCGGATACGGGCCGTTGCGCGGCTCATGGGTGCGGCAGGCTGACTGGGCAGCGGCCGGGGCGAATGGTGGTGCGGGGCGGCGGTGTCGCTCATGGGTGTTCGGGCCTTCCGGTGACCGTGGGGTGCCCGTCGCGATGACCGGGCTGCGGGCGCCGCAGTTCCACGAACGGGCGGCCGTCGGCCGTCCACCGGCCGGTGAGGATCCAGCCCGCCACGTCGGCGGCATTGAGCAGGGCGTTGGTGCCGAGGCGGGCCCAGGGGAAGGGGCGGCCGTGCCGGCCGTGGTCGTCCTCGACCCGGACGGTGAGGCGCTCGTCCACGTCGTGCGGAGCAGCCTCCGCGAGCAGGCGCCCGCCGGGCGCGACCACGGCTCGCAGACGGGCAAGGAGTGCGACCGGATCGCCACCGATGCCGACGTTGCCGTCCATCAACAAGGCAGTGCCCCAGCGGCCCTCTTTCGGCAGCCGGTCGAAGACGGACCGGCGCACGGCCGCACCCCCGCGCTGGCGGGTCCGGGCTACCGCGGACGGGCTGACGTCCACGCCGAGCGCCCGTACGCCCTCGGCAGCCAGCGCCGCCACCAGACGTCCCGGCCCGCAGCCGACGTCGAGAACGGGGCCGGCGCAACGATGCAGGACGCCGGCGTCGGCGGCGTCGGGGGCAGCGCACCAGCGCTCGACTTCCAGCGGCAGCAGTTCTTCTTCCCCTCCGGCGGGGTCCGAATGGGCCGCAGGCGCCAGGCGGCGCAAGAAGAGCGGCCCGCGGCCGGTGCGCACGGCATCGGCGTAGGGGTCATCCGTCCACGGCTCGCCCGGTTCGGCTGAACCGAGCAGATCGGCGGCATGGGTGTGCGCGAGGGTCCTGGCAGGCCGTGGGTCGCGGGTCTGCGGATGCCGTCGGACCGCAGTGCGCGTCGTCCACTCGGTGGAGTCAGGGTCCTTACCGCTTGCCGGGCCCATCACCACCCAGCCGCCGCGAGCGAGTTCAGCGTTGCGGCGAAGCGTGAGCCGGGCAGGCAGCACGCGGCGACCGCAGCGGCGTCGGCGGCGGTGTCCACATCGCGCAGCACCGGCAGGTCGATCACGCTCAGCCCCGCCTCCACCAGTCGGCGCCGCTGCATCGCTCCGGTGCGGTCGGTGGACATCGGCACGCCCCGTACGAGGGCGCCGGCGCGCGCCGGATCGGCGAAGCCCAGCGCCCAGAAACCGCCGTCCGCGGCCGGCCCGAACCAGGCGTCGGGGCCGTCGCCTGCGGCGCCCGCGATAAGTTCCGCGGTCAGTTGGGGGGTGTCCATGCCGATCAGGAGGGCCGGCCCGCGGTCGCAGTGGGCGAAGGCGGCCGCGATCCGCTCGTCCAGACCACCGGCCTCCTGAGGCACGATGTCGATGCCGGGTGGCAGCCAGGGACCGGCGGCACCGTCGAGTACGAGGACACGGCGCCGGGCGGGGGCCTTGAGCACCGTGTGCAGGGTGTCGGCGAGGGCGGCCCCGGCCAGAGCGGCCGCCTGCCGGGGCGTGTAGGGCGGGGTGAGCCGTGTCTTGACCCGCCCCGGGACGGGTTCCTTGGCGATGACCAGCAGCGTGGGCGGGTCCGAGGACCGGTGCCGGGCGCTCACCGTCCGCTTCCCCGGGCGGTTGCCGCGGACACCGGGTCGGCGGCGGGACGTTCGGCGAGGACGGCGCGCATGTCCCGTACCGCTTGCCAGGTGCCGCGCCAGGTGCCGGTGACCTTCGAACGGCCCGTGCGCGGCCGGTACGGCACATCCCTCTCCACCACCCGCCAGCCGGCGTCGGCGGCACGGATCACCATCTGCAGTGGATAGCCGGAGCGCCGATCGGTCAGGGCCAGGGCGAGCAGGGATTCGCGGCGGGCGGCGCGCATCGGGCCCAGATCGTGCAGCCGCAGTCCGGTGCGTCGGCGGATCAGGCGGGCCAGCTCCAGGTTGGCCAGCCGCGCATGCAGGGGCCAGGCACGGCGTGTGACGGGCCTACGGCGGCCCACTACGAGGTCTGCGGTGCCGTCGAAGACGGGCCCGGTGACGGCGGGCAGCAGCGCCGGGTCGAGGGAGGCGTCGCAGTCGCAGAAGCAGACGACGTCGGCCGTGGCGGCCGTCAGGCCCGCGTGGCAGGCGGCGCCGAAGCCACGGCGCGGCTCGTGGACCACATGCGCCCCGAGGGCACGGGCGATGTCCGCCGAGCGGTCGGTGGAGTCGTTGTCGACGACGATTGCGCGCCAGCCCGACGGGACGCGGTCCAGCACCCACGGCAGGGCCTCCGCTTCGTCGAGGCAGGGCAGCACCACATCCACAGGAGCGGGTGAAGAGCAGGATGTCTCGATCACCCCACTCACCCTACGTGGACAAAGACGATAAAAGGGATCTAGTACGCCTATGGATCGCTGACGTCCGCCAGCACTCCCGCCGACGGCCGAACGCCGGTGCGAGACTCGGCGGCGGAACGCGTACCGGCCTTGGACGACGACCGCAGCCGACCCGCACACTCCTCCAGTACGCCGACGCGCTTCCTCCTCCACGCAGGCGATCGGCAGCTCCACGTGACGAGCCCGCGGACCGGTTCCGGCCGGCCGCGCTCTCGTCGCCGATACCGCGGGCGCCTGTACGCACTGGTATTCCTCGAGCACGGCACCCGCAGACTCCACCTCACCGGGGTCACCGCCCACCCACGCGCCGCAGGCGCCGCGGGTCCGCGAAGGCTCCTACGCACCCGCGTCCTCGGCGGAGTCGTCAACGAGTACAGATGCGCCGCTTGAGCTGCCGCGATGACTTTCCGAGCCCCACAGGCTTCGTCCCGCCCGGAGGCTCTCCTCGGTTCACCGCCCGACGCTCCGCCGGCCGAATCCCGCGCCCTCCTGGCGTGAACAGGGAGTCCACGCGAGAGGAATCTTTGACATGGACACTTCCCCTAAGTGGTTGTGGGCTGTACCAAATGAGAGCCAGCTTTCCCGCTCAGGGAGGTTCCGTGAGACGCATCAAGTCGCTATCAGCCCTTGCCACGCTGAGCGTCGCGATCATGTTCAGCCTGGTACTGACCGGTCCGGCACAGGCTGCCGGACCCTCGTATGCCGCGTTGGGAGACTCGTACTCAGCCGGCAACGGCGCAGGGAACTACGACAGTTCGAGCGGCGACTGCCACCGCAGCTTCAGCGCCTACCCCTACCTCTGGAAGAACGCCCACGCCCCGTCCTCGTTCGCCGACACCTCCTGCTCGGGCGCCCTCACCACGGACGTCACGAACTCCCAGCTCGGGCCGCTGAACTCCGCCACCGGGCTGGTCTCCCTCACCATCGGCGGCAATGACGCGGGCTTCTCCGACGTCATGACCACCTGCGTGACCGGCTCGGACTCCGACTGCGTCAACCGGGTCAACCAGGCCGAGAGCTACGCCCAGAACACGCTTCCCGCCCGCCTGGACGCCACCTACGACGCGATCCGCGCCAAGGCGCCCAACGCCAAGGTGGTCGTGCTTGGTTACCCGCGCATGTACACCCTCAACGTCTACTGCGTCGGCCTCAGCGACACCAAGCACCGCAAGATCGACGAGGCCGCGGACGTCCTCGACAACGTCATCGCCAACCGGGCCGCCGCCCACGGCTTCGTCTTCGGTGATGTGCGCACCACCTTCAACGGCCATGAACTGTGCTCCGGCGACGGCTGGCTGCACTCCCTGGTGTACTCGCCGAGCTGGGAGTCGTACCACCCCACCGCCACCGGCCACGCGAGCGGCTACTACCCCGTCCTCAACGCGAACAGCTGATCCCTCCCGCGACCGAACCGGCGCCTGGCAGGGCCCTTGTCCGTCGCCTCCGGCGTCAAGGGCTCTGCCCCAACTCGCCGGCACCGGCCCCGACTCGGCTCTGTCAGACCCGTAAGCGTGCCCTGGAGCACGAGAAGACCTCCCAGCTCCATGGCCCGTTGACCAAGGGCGGGTCCTCAACGACGAGTTCACCGTCGAACTCCACCCGTGTAGCCCCACCATGCGCTGTCATGAACGCAATCAACCACTGGCTCTGATCACTTGCCCGCGAAGGGTGCAGTCGCACCCAGGCGGCCGAGACCGCCGACTCCTCGCAGTGCGCGTCACGGCACCCGTTGTACCCATCGTCAGACCAGAACCGAGGAAGGACACATGGCCGCAGCTATCACGCCCGGGCGCAGACCCGGTGCAGGTTTGCGTCTGCGTCGCACACTCGCCACGGTGGCGGGACCGCTTGCCGCCTCCCTGTGCCTGCTGTTCTCCCTGCCAGGCGTCGCCTCAGCGAAGACCGCCCCGGGCCCAACCCCGACGCCCGTGACACACCCGGAGGACGACTACGCCGGATCGGGGCTACAGCGGCTCGGCCGGCGTGTCCCGCACTCCACCGCGCTCGCCGCCTCCGTGAGCACCGGACCCGCCGGTCTCGACGTCAGCTCCTACCAGGGAACGGTGGACTGGGCGGCCGTCAGGCGCGACGGGGGTACGTTCGCCTACGTCAAGGCCACCGAGGGGACCACGTACACCAACCCCGATTTCTCCCAGCAGTACAGCGGCTCGTACAACGCCGGGCTCCTCCGCGGCGCCTACCACTTCGCGCTGCCCAACAACTCCGGCGGGGTGGCGCAGGCCGACTGGTTCACCAGCCACGGCGGCAGCTGGTCCGCCGACGGCAAGACCCTGCCACCGGCACTGGACATCGAATACAACCCCTACGGGTCCACCTGCTACGGGCTGAGCCAGAGCGCGATGGTCTCCTGGATCCGCGACTTCAGCAACGAGGTCCACGCCAGGACCGGGCGCTATCCGACGATCTACACCACCACCGACTGGTGGACCACCTGCACCGGCAACAACAGCAGCTTCGGCGTCACAGATCCGCTGTGGATCGCCCGCTACTCCAGCAGCCCGGGCGTGCTGCCCGCCGGCTGGTCCAGCCAGACCATCTGGCAGTACGCCGACTCCGGTGTCCTCCCCGGTGACCAGGACACCTTCAACGGCACCTCCACCGACCTGCAGGCCTTCGCCAAGGGCAGCGGTTACACGCCGCCGCCGGCCACCGGCTGGCCCACCGTGCGGCAGGGCTCGACCGGCGAACGCGTCAAGACCGTGCAGTACCTGCTCGACGCGCACGGCGCTTCGCTCACCGTGGACGGCAACTTCGGTCCCGCCACCGACAGCGCGGTGCGCTCCTTCCAGTCCGCCCACGGCCTCACCGTGGACGGCATCGTCGGATCCGACACCTGGCAGGCACTGATCACCACCGTGCAGCAGGGCTCCGCCGGGCCTGCGGTCAAGGCCGTGCAGAGCCAGCTCGACGCGCACGGCGCTTCGCTCACCGTGGACGGCAACTTCGGTCCCGCCACCGACAGCGCGGTGCGCTCCTTCCAGTCCGCCCACGGCCTCACCGT